>CANIAL010000009.1 GCA_947465395.1 Alphaproteobacteria bacterium
ATCCGCGCCTGTTGCGCGCGCCGTTGAACCGCGCCGTCCCGGCGCCGAACCCGCCGTTCCGGCCAACACGCCGGTTCGTGGTGGTGGCGCTTCCATGGTGGCGTCGGACGCTGCCTTGGGTTTCCGCCCCTCGGCCGCGCCGCCGCTCAATTCTTCCATCAACCAGTGGGTTTCCGCGCCCATCGTGGCGCGCTATCGCCAGACCGCGTCCAATGCCGGCGTCGCCAATGCGGCGGTTCCCGCCGTGCCGGGCGCGCAGCGTGACAGCGGCTCCAATTCCGTGACGGCCTCCATCGCCGCCATCAGCGGCGGCATGGCCCCCACGGCCGTTGTCTTTTTCGCGGGCGACGGCGCCAGCCTGACCGCCGCTGGCCGCACCCAGATCCGCGCCGCCGTCAACGCCTTCAAGGCCGATGGCGGCATGGGCACCATCCGGGTGGTGGGCCATGCCGCCAGCCGTACGCCCAACATGAGCGTGGAAAAGCACCTGGAGACGATCTTCGCCAAGTCCCAGGCGCGGGCCAATGCGGTGGCGCAGGAACTGATCCACCAAGGCGTTCCGGCGGGCCGGGTGCTGGTCGAGGCGGTGGGCGACAGCCAGCCCGTCTATTTCGAATCCATGCCCAAGGGCGAAGACGGCAACCGGCGTACCGAAATCTATGTGCAGGGGTGAGCGCGGCCTTGGCGAAAGGTCCAGTGGACCTTTTGCCCGCGCGAACGCCGCGAGCTAGGGCGAGCGGCCGGAGAGGCGGTGGCGGACTTTCAACGAGCCCTGCAGGGCGTGAATAAAAGCCCTGCTGGTAAAGCGCCGAAATCAATCGAAAAATGATTGCGTCTGAGCGCCAAATCCCCGATTCTCAGGCGTTATCAGGACAATGCCCATGAATTCCGATTTTTACCGCATCAAGCGGCTGCCGCCCTATATCTTTGAAGAGGTCACGCGCCTGAAGGCGCAGGCGCGCGCGCGCGGCGAAGACATCATTGATTTCGGGATGGGCAATCCCGACATGGCCACGCCCGACCATATCGTGGAAAAGCTTTGCGAGACGGCGCGCGATCCGCGTGCGCATCGCTATTCCGCCAGCCGCGGCATCAAGGGGCTGAGGAAAGCCCATGTCGCCTATTACAAGCGCCGCTTCGGCGTCACGCTTGATCCCGACCGCGAAGTGATCGCGGCGCTGGGATCAAAGGAAGGCTTCGCCAACCTTGCCATGGCGATCACCGCGCCGGGTGACGTGGTGCTGGTGCCCAATCCCGCCTATCCCATCCATGCTTTCGGTTTCATCCTGGCGGGCGCTGCCATTCGGCATATCCCCGCCACCTCGCCGGAAGAATATCTCAGCGCCCTCAGCCGGGCGGCGCGCCATTCGGTGCCGTCGCCGCTGGCGCTGGTGGTGAATTATCCCTCCAATCCAACGGCGCAAGTTGTCGGGTTGGATTTCTACAAAGAGATCGTGCGCTTCGCCAAGAAGCACGAGATCTGGGTGCTGTCGGACCTGGCCTATGCCGACATCTATTTTGACGACAATCCGCCACCTTCCATCCTGGAAGTGGATGGCGCCAAGGATATCGCCATCGAATTCCAGTCGCTGTCGAAAACCTATTCCATGCCCGGCTGGCGCATGGGCTTCGCGGCGGGCAATGAAAAGCTGATCGGCGCGCTGGCGCGCATCAAGTCGTATCTGGACTATGGCGCTTTCACGCCCATCCAGGTGGCCGCCGCCGCGGCCCTGAACGGGTCGCAGGATTGCGTGGATGATGTGCGCGCACTTTATAAATCGCGCCGCGACGTGCTGGTGAAAAGCATGGCGCAGGCGGGCTGGGACATTCCAGCGCCCCCGGCTTCCATGTTCGCCTGGGCGCCGGTGCCGGAAAAATACCGCGAGCTTGGCTCGATGGAGTTCGCCAAGGACTTGCTGATCCATGCCAAGGTTGCGGTGTCGCCCGGCATCGGCTTTGGCGAATATGGCGAAGGCTATGTGCGCGTGGCGCTGGTGGAAAATGAACACCGCATCCGCCAGGCGGCGCGCAACGTGAAGAAATTCCTGGCCATGGGCGGCAATGGCGCACCGGCTGAACCTGCTCCCGCTGAACTGGTCAAAGCGAAGTGACAGCGCCCTTGAAAATCGCCATCGCGGGCCTTGGCACCGTGGGCGGCGGCGTGGTCAAGGCGCTGGCCGAACGCGGGGACGAACTTTTCGCGCGCGCAGGCCGCAAGATTGAGATTGTCGGCGTTTCCGCCCGCGATCCCAAAAAGGCGCGCGGCTTTGCCGTTTCCGGTTTCACCGCCGATCCCGTCGCATTGGCGTCGGGCAATGCCGATGTGATCGTGGAACTGATCGGTGGCGAGGACGGCGTGGCGCTGGCGCTGGTGGAAGCGGCGCTGGCCAACAAGAAGCATGTGGTGACCGCCAACAAGGCGCTGCTGGCCAAGCATGGCCGCAAGCTGGCGCTGCTGGCGGAAAAGAATGGCGTGCAGCTGAAGTTCGAGGCGGCGGTGGCGGGCGGCATCCCCATCGTCAAGACCTTGCGCGAGGCGCTGATCTCCCAGCCGGTCAATGCGGTCAAGGGCATCCTCAACGGCACCTGCAATTACATTCTCACCGAAATGGAAACCAGTGGCGCGCCTTTCGCCGAAGTGCTGGCCGAGGCGCAGCGCCTTGGCTATGCCGAGGCCGATCCGGCGCTGGACGTGGGCGGCGGCGACACGGCGCACAAGCTGGCGCTGCTTTCCACCCTGGCTTTTGGCGTGGTGCCCGACACGGGCAGCATGACGGTGGAAGGCATCAGCGCCATCACGCCCGAAGATATCGGTTTTGCGCGCGAGTTCGGTTTCCGCATCAAGCTTCTGGGCGTGGCTCGCCGCACCAAATCCGGCATTGACCAGAAAGTGCACCTGTCCATGGTGCGGGCGCGCTCGCCTTTGGCGCATGTCGAAGGCGCAGCCAATGCCGTCCTGGTGGATGCGGGCGCGGCGGGGTCGTTCTTTTTCTCCGGCCGCGGCGCGGGCGAGGCGCCCACCGCATCCGCCGTCATCGCCGACATCGTGGAAGTGGCGCGCGGTGCCTTTGCGCCCGTCTTTGGCCGCCCCGCCGACACGCTGGAATCCAAACCCACCGCGGCGGGCAGCACTGTCTCGGCCTGGTATCTGCGCTTTGAAGTGCTGGATTTGCCGGGCGTGCTGGCGGAAATCGCGGGCCATCTGTCCCAGGCCAAGGTTTCCATCGAAAGCATGATCCAGCGGGGCCGTGCCCATGGCGAACCTGTCTCGATTGTCATGATTACCCACGAAACCGCACAGGACAGCGTGGAACGCGCCTTGAAGGCCATTGCCGGCTCGGACAAGGTGCGCGCACGTCCGTGTATGATTCCCATGGAGGCGGCGTAAGCCGCCGACACAGAAATAATGGAAGCAGCATAAATGACGCTTGTTCGCCCCCCCGAGATGCTTTCGCCCCTGGACCGCGCCTTTGCGCTGGAGGCCGTGCGCGTCACCGAAGCCGCCGCCATCGCCGCCTATGCCCAGATCGGGCGCGGCAACGAACATGACGCCGACCAGGCTGCCGTGGAAGCCATGCGCGCCGCGTTTAACGCGCTGCCCATCGACGGCACGGTGGTAATCGGCGAGGGTGAGCGCGACGAAGCCCCCATGCTCTTCATTGGCGAAAAAGTGGGGCAGGGCGGCCTGGCGGTGGATATCGCGCTGGACCCGCTGGAAGGCACCACGCTGACCGCAAAAGCCATGGCGAACGCGCTGGCGGTGATGGCGATGGCCGAACCCGGCACCATGCTGAACGCGCCCGACACCTATATGGACAAGATCGCCATTGGCCCCGGATTTAAAGACGGGCTGGTGGACCTGGATGCCGACACGGGCGACAACATCAACGCCCTGGCGGAAGCCAAAGGCGTCAAGCCGAACGAGATCACCGCCATGGTGATGGACCGCCCCCGGCACGAGGCGCTGATCGCCCGCATCCGCAAGGCGGGCGCGAAGGTCAAACTGATCACCGACGGCGACGTGGCAGGCGTGATCGAAACCACCGATGCCTCGACCGGCGTGGACATCTATATCGGCACCGGCGGCGCGCCCGAAGGCGTGCTGGCGGCGGCGGCGCTTCGCTGCGTGGGCGGCCAGATGCAGGGCCGCCTGGTTTTCCGCAACGATGATGAGCGCGCTCGCGCCGCAAAATGGGGCGTCACGGACCTGGCCCGCAAATATTCCCTGCACGAGCTGGTGTCGGGCGACGTGGTTTTTTCCGCCACCGGCGTCACCGACGGCGCCATGCTGCGCGGCGTGCACCGTGTGGGCGAATATATCACCACCGAAAGCGTGGTGATGCGCTCGGCCACCGGCACGGTGCGCTGGATCCGGGCCCGCCATCGCCGCAGTGATTGATACCGCTCCCCGGCCTGATGCCGCGCTGGGCGTGGCGCGGTCCTTTTCCGGCAGGCGCTGGCATCTGCCCATGGGCGATGAGGCGCTGGCCACCAGCCTGATGCGCGAACTCAATCTGTCGCCGGTGCTGGCGCGGCTGCTGGCGTCGCGGGGCGTGTCGCTGGCCGATGCGCCGGATTATCTGGGTCCCACGCTTCGCAAGTTCTTGCCAGATCCTTTCAGCTTGCAGGATATGGACATCGCGGTGACCCGCGCCGCCGCCGCGCTGGCGGCGGGTGAGCGCATCGCCGTGCTGGGCGATTATGACGTGGACGGGTCGGTGTCTGCCGCATTGCTGGGCGATTTCCTGGGCGGCATCGGCGCTAGCCCACGCATCTATATTCCCGACCGCATGTCGGAAGGCTATGGCCCCTCGGTTGCGGCCATGCAGGCGCTGAAGGCCGAGGGCGCATCGCTGGTGATAACGGTGGATTGCGGGGCGGCGGGCGGCGCGCCTTTCGCGGCGGCGCGTGAGCTTCAAATGGATGTGGCGGTGCTGGATCATCACCGGGTGGAAATGCGGCCCGATGCCCTGGCGCATGTAAACCCCAACGGTCCGGGCGACACATCGGGGCTGGGCCATCTTTGCGCGGCGGGCGTGGTGTTCCTGTTTCTGGTGGCGCTGAACCGGCGGCTGGACGAAAACGGTTTTTATGCGACACGCAATCTGGAAAAGCCCGACCTGCGCCGGTTGCTGGACATGGTGGGGCTGGCCACGGTCTGTGACGTGGTTCCGCTGACCGGCGTCAACCGCGCCTTTGTGCGCCAGGGCCTGTCGGTGCTGTCGCGGCTGGAACGGCCGGGCCTCGCCGCACTGGCGGCCGTGGCGAAAGCATCGCCGCCCTTCACGCCCTATCACCTGGGCTTTGTCTTTGGTCCGCGCATCAATGCGGGTGGCCGGGTCGGGCGTTCCACGCTTGGCGCGGATTTGCTGACAGCGCAGGCCGACGCCGCGCCGGGCTTCGCGGGCCAGCTTGATATGCACAACCGCGAGCGCCGCGAGATCGAGAAGCTGATCCTGGAAGAGGCCATCGCCATGGCCGCCATCCAGGGCAATGCGCCTTTCCTGCTGGTGTCGAATGACGGCTGGCATCCCGGCGTGGTGGGCATCGTGGCCGGGCGGCTGAAAGAGCGTTTCGCGCGGCCCGCTTTCGTGGCCGGGTTTGAAGGCGGCATGGGGCGCGGCTCTGCCCGCTCCGTTCCCGGCCTTGATATCGGCCGCATGGTCCGCGCGGCGCGGGAGCAGGGCCTGATCGAGGCGGGCGGCGGCCATGCCATGGCGGCGGGCTTCACCCTGGCCGCGCAACAACTGGATGGCTTTCGCAAATTCCTGGAATCCGCCTTCACGGGTGCCGATGCGGCGCTGGATGCCGCCCATGAACTGGCGCTGGACGCGGTGTCGTCGCCCGCTGCCGCCACGCCTGCGCTGGTGGAAGAAATCTCCGCCGCCGGTCCCTATGGCGCGGGCAATGCCGAGCCGGTGCTGGCCTTTGCCGATGTGAAGGTGGCCTATGCCGATGTGGTGGGCGGCGATCATGTGAAATTGCGCCTGCAGGGCGGCGACGGCACCATGATGGACGCGATTGCCTTTCGCGCCATGGGCACAAAGCTGGGCGAGGGCTTGCTGGCGTCGCGGGGAAAGGCGATCCATGTCGCGGGCCGCCTGAAAGCCGATGAATGGAACGGAAGAATTCGCGCGCAGCTTCAGGTCGAAGACGCGGCCCCCGCCACCGGCTAATGCGTCTCAATCGTTTCTGGCGCGACTATTTTGCGCGCGCCTCGACCTGCGATAGCATTGCCCCGAAGCGGGGCGCATCACATGACAAAACGCAATCTGCTGGCGATGCCGGTGGTTTTCCTGCTGGCCGTGTCCGCGCCCGCATGGGCCTTGTCCGACGAGATACAGGTCTATACCGGCGATGTCGCGCCGGTGGGCGTGTTCAATCTGACCTGGCACAACAATTACACGCCGGATGGATTGAAGCTGCCGGATTTTCCCGCCGGGCTGGTGGATAACCGCTCTTTCAGCGGCGTCACCGAATGGGCCTATGGCGTGACGCCTTGGTTCGAGGCGGGGCTTTATCTGCCGCTCTATGCTGTATCCAGCAATCGCGGCGCGCAGGTCAACGGCTTCAAGCTGCGTACCCTGTTCGTCAACCCGGACAATCCCACCAGCAATTTCTATTACGGGATCAATTTCGAGTTCAGCTACAACGCCCGGCACTGGGACGAAGATCGCATGACCGGCGAGATACGCCCCATCATCGGCTATCATTTCGGCGACGTCAGCATCACCATCAATCCCATCCTGGACAACAGCTATCATGGCCTGTCGCGGCTGGACTTCTCGCCCGCCACCCGCATTGACTATGCCTTCAGCAGGGACACCAGCATCGCGCTGGAGGAATATGACGATTTCGGCGAATTGCGCGGCTTCACGCCCCGCGACCAGCAATCCCACCAGCTGTTCGCGGTGGTGGACCATAATTTCGGCGCGCTTGCGGTGGAAGGCGGCGTCGGCTTCGGGCTTACGCCGGGAAGCGACAATCTGACGCTCAAGCTGATCCTGTCACAGGACCTGAACGGGCTGCAGGGCCTGTTCCGCCGCTAGCATTTGCGCCATAGCTTGTGCGCTTGAAAAGGAACCCGGATATGCGGCGGCGAATATTGGCATGTGCGATGATGCTGCTGGCGGCGTCGCCTGCGCTTGCGAAGGAAAACAAGACCATCACCACGCTTGGCACCGGCGTCGCCATCGCCGTGCCGGTGATCGCGGGCTTTATCACCATTGAAAAACACGACTGGAAAGGCACCGCGCAGCTGGGCGTGGAGACCATCCTGACGGTGGGAACGGCGCTGGCGCTGAAGGAAATCGTGCGGGAGCGGCGGCCCGACGGGTCTGACTTCCAGTCCTTCCCGTCCGACACCACGGCGCTGTCGGCCTCTGGCTCGGCTTTTTTGTGGGCGCGCTATGGCTGGCGCTATGGCTTGCCCGCCATGGCCGCCACGCAGTTCGTGTCCTATTCGCGGGTGCAGGCCGACAAGCATCACTGGTACGACACCTTGGCCAGTTCGGCCATGGCGGCGGGCTATGCCTATGTCTTCACCACGCCGTTCAAGCAGCGCTACAACATCAACACCAGCCTGCAGGCCACGCCGGACAGCGCCTTTGTGCAGCTCTCCTATAATTGGTGAGGCAAGAAAAAAGCGCCCCATCTTGCGATGAGGCGCTTTTTAATGACCCCCTCCGGTTTCAGCTTCCGCTCGGCTCCCAAGAGGTCGCCTTCGCTCGCTGAAACCACCTCCCCTCTTGTGCGCTTCGCGCACGAAGGGGAGGAGGGTTCGGTGTTTACGTAAGGATTTTTCCGGAAACATTGAAGAAGCCTTCCATGTCGGCCTTGTTGCCGATGGAGATACGGCCCACGGTGGGCCAGATCGGCCAGCGGTCGGCGGCGATCTGCACGCCCTGCGCCTTGTAGATGGCGATCATTTCCTTGTTGGACTTGGACTTCCAGTCCACCATCACCATGTTGCCTTCGCTGGGGCCGATCACGCGCAGGCCACGCTTGGTCAGGAAGGCGATGGTCATGGCCTTGTTTTCCATCAGCTCCTTGCGGCGGGCGGCGATGATGTCCGTCGCCGTCAGGCTGGCGTTACAGGCGGCCACGGTGGCGACCGAAGGACGGTCACCTTCGTACAGCTGGATCTTCTTCAGGACATCCGGCTGG
The DNA here is from genome assembly GCA_947465395.1 of Alphaproteobacteria bacterium. Lineage (GTDB taxonomy): Bacteria > Pseudomonadota > Alphaproteobacteria > Micropepsales > Micropepsaceae > Rhizomicrobium. The sequence continues at coordinate 8,167 of CANIAL010000009.1, forward strand.
GCCAGCAGGAAGCCCGCGCGGGCGCCCGCCATGCCGAAAATCTTGGAGAAGGTGCGCGCGATGATGACTTCCTTGCCCGCCCGCACCAGGTGGACGGCGGTATTGTTGGGATAGCCCTTGCTGAGATGGATATAGGCTTCGTCAATCAGCACGATCGAACCGGCGGGCTTGTTGTCCACCAGCCATTCGATTTCCGCCATCGGCGTCATGGTGCCGGTGGGGTTGTTGGGGTTGACCACATAATACATGCCCGCATTCGGGTTGGCGGCCAGCATCGCCTTGACGTCATGGCGATAGTCGGATGACAGCGGCACCAGCGCCACCGGCGCCTTGACGTATTTCGCCACCCGCACGACGTTGTTGTAGGACGGGTCGGCCATCACCATGCCGCGCGTGGGCGAGCAATAGGCGACGATGGTGCGCGACAGGATGCCGCCCGAGCCAGGATAAACCGCGACATTGGCTTCCGGCACATTTTCCACGGTGGCGATGGTCTTGATCAGGCGTTCCGCCTCGCCGCTGGGCGAATAACGGTTGGCATTGGCGAAAGTGGCGGCGGCGGCCTTTTGCGCCGGCTCCATCGGGCCGGTCCAGCATTCATTCAGGCCGATGCGGATCATCTTGCCGCCCGGCGCGGCATCGTCTTCGGCCTGCGCGAAGGCAGCTTCGCCGCTGATGTTCAGCATGGCGGCGGCGCCGCCGGTGAACAGCATGGCAGTGCGCATCATCTGGCGGCGCGAGTAACCGCGGCTGAGCAGGTCGTCCTGGATTTCCGGCTTGATCAAATGTGTCATTCGGCGTTCTCCCCTAAAGTGTTGTTCTGGTTTTGGCGCGATGAAACGGCTTCCCCTGGGCCGCATCGAAGCAGCCCTGCTGGCCGAAAGGCTATTCCTGTCGGAAGAGGGGTTCAAGGCGGCGGCGAGGGGTGTTTTCGCGCGGTTTGGCGCCAAAAGACACGCCTTTGAGCGGCTTTTCGACAATTGCGGAGTGGTGTTTGAGACTGCCGCGCCCGCCTTACTGCGCTGCCGCGCGGCGGGCTTGGCATTTCAATCCATTCGCGCCGCGAATGGATTGAAATGGTGCGCCCTAGGGGAGTCGAACCCCTCTTGCAGGAATGAAAATCCTGAGTCCTAACCGATAGACGAAGGGCGCTTACCGGAGGCGGGCTATACCGGCCAGACCCCGTTTTTGCAAGCCGTTATTCCGGCGGCCTTATTGGTCAAAAGGCGTGCCGTTTTCCACCGCTGCCCAGGCCTTTGCCGTGCGTTCCGTGGGCAGCCAGGAGGAGGGGGTTTCCGGCGGCTTTCCCGGGGCCACGGGCGCGATGGTCTTTTTTTCCACATCGCCCAGCCAGCCCTTGGCCGGGTCCAGCGGCATCAGCGTGTTGGAACCCGGCTTCATGCGCAGCGGCAGCACTTCGTCGAAGAAGATGCGCGACAGGTCGGCGGAACGGGCCACCGCATGGGGCGCGCCCGGCTCTTCCACCAGCGCCCACAGCGCGCCGCCGCGCCGGTTCATGGCGTAGAGGCCCTTCACGGCCATCTGGCGATACTGAAGGTCGATGGTGCCGGTGAACAGCATCCCCGGCACGGCGCGGGCTTCCTTGGACACCATGGCGGTGTAATAGAAATTGCCCTTGTTGACGACAAAGGCTGCCACGCGTTCCGGTTTCCAAGCGGCCATTTCGTAATTGACTTCGCCGCCCGCCGACATGCCCCAGAACACCAAAGGTGCGGCGGCGATCTCGTCATGCTTCGACCGCTTGGCCAGATCGGTCAGCGCATCCAGGATCGCCTGGCCGCTGCCGCGCTTCATGTCGGCATAGTCTTCGACAATGGACGGCACCTTGTCGGTGAGCTGGACGCCCATGATGGCGAACTTGTGCTTGCGTGCGAATTCCTGCCAGGCCGGGTCCTTCACCTGGTCGCGGGCATCGCCATTCGATCCGGGCACCAGCACAAGCGTGCCGGTCAGCTTGCCCGCGCCTTCCGGCACCCACAGGCGGAAATTCGCCTTGTCGAAATTGGCGCCGGGCGGAATGGTCGCGTCCAGCAATGCGGTCTCCTGTGCCAGCACGGGCGTTGCAACAGGAAGCGCCGCCAGAAGCAACGCCATCGTCAGTGAAAAGCGTGTCATGTGTTTCCCTTAATTCCCGATAGCCGCGCCGGCGGTGGCGCGGGCGTCATTGGCGCCATACAGGATGCGCTTGCCATCCTTGGTGCCGATGATGATGCCTTCCGCCGAACCCCAGGGGCGTCCGCTGGTGAACTTGTAGCCCGCCGCTTCCAGTTCCTTGCGCACGGCGGGGGTCATGGCGTTGTCCTCGGCATAGACCGTGTCCGGCATCCACTGGTGATGGATGCGGGGCGTGTCCACCGCCGCCTTGATGTCCATATTGTGGTCAATCACGTTCAGGATGGATTCCAGCGTGATGGTGATAATGCGCGAGCCGCCGGGGCTGCCGATCACCATCATCACCTTGCCATTCTTGGTCACCAGCGTGGGGCTCATGGATGACAGCGGCCGCTTGCCGGGGGCGATGGCGTTGCTTTCGCCCTGCACCAGGCCGAACAGGTTGGGCGCGCCCACCTTCGATGTGAAATCGTCCATTTCATTGTTCAGGAAGAAGCCGGTATCGCCCGCGATCACGCCCGAGCCGAAGCCGCCATTGATGGTGTAGGTGACGGAAACCGCGTTGCCGAACTTGTCCACCACCGAATAATGCGTGGTCTGGTCGCTTTCATGCGGCACGGTGCCGATCTTCACTTCGGAAGACGGCGTCGCCTTGACCGGGTCAATCTTGGCGCGGATGGCGGCGGCGTGCTTGGCCGACAGCAGCTTGTCCAGCGGGTTCTTCACGAAGACCGGATCGCCCAGCGAGAAATTGCGGTCCACATAGGCATGGCGCATCGCTTCCACCATCAGGTGAATGCTTTTCGCCGAATGCACCGGCATCTTGTCCATGGGATAGCCGGACAGGATGTTGAATATCTCGCACATGGAAGCGCCGCCCGATGACGGGGGCGGCGAGGAGATGATGTTGTAGCCGCGATAGGAACAGCGCAGCGGATCGCCCTCCGTCACCGTGAAATCGGCGAAATCCTTCATGGTGACAAGCCCGCCATTGGCCTTCATGGCGGCGACCACGCGCTCGGCAATGTCGCCCTTGTAGAAGACGTCCGGGCCCTTGGCCGAAATCTCGCGCAAGGTGGCGGCCAAATTCTTCTGCACCAGGTTTTCGCCAACCTTCCAGGGCTGGCCATTGTTCAGGAAGACGGCGGCCACGTTCGGCTCCTTGGCGAATTCCGCCGCGGCAAAGCCATAGGTACGCACATCGCCTTCATCCAGCTTGTAACCGTCGGCGGCCAGCTTGATGGCGGGCGCCATCACTTCGGCGCGCGTCTTGGTGCCATACTTGGTCAGCATGCGCTCAAAGCCCATCACGGACCCCGGCACGCCCACGGCCTTGTAGCCATGCAAGGAGAGGTTGGGGATCACATTGCCCTTGTCGTCTAGGTACATGTTGGCGCTGGCGGCGGCAGGCGCCTTTTCGCGGAAGTTGATGAAGGTGTCCTTGCCATTGGCAAGATGGATGGTGGCAAAACCGCCGCCGCCGATATTGCCGCAGCACGGATGCGTGACCGCCAGCGCGTAGCCAATGGCCACCGCCGCATCAATGGCGTTGCCGCCCGCGGCCATGATGTCCACGCCCGCTTGCGTTGCGAAATGCTGGGAGCTGACCGCCATGGCGTTGCGCGATTCCACCGGCGGCGGAAATTTCAGGGAGACATCGGCGCCGTTGAATTCGGAAACCTGCGAGGGCGCGGTTTGCGCCATCCCGATACCGGGCGTGAAAAGCAAGGCAACGCTGGTCAAGGTCCCTAAAATGCGGCGCATCAAAATCCCCCATGAAGTCATTATTGACAGGGTAAGAACTTACAGTCGGGTCCCCGGGATTGCCAGCCTGTAAAAGGCCGGTTTGGCATGGCAGGATTGCCAAAGCCTGTCAGGGACGCCGCCTTGGACCGCCAGATCGAACAGCTTGCCGAATGGATCGCCAAGGCCCGCCACATGGTGGTCTTTACCGGCGCGGGCATTTCCACCGAATCCGGGATACCGGATTTTCGCTCACCCGGCGGCATCTGGACCAAGATGATGCCGGTGCATTTTTCCGATTATCTCGCGGACCCACAGGCGCGACGCCTGTCATGGGTGCGGCGTTTCGAGATGGAAGAAACCTGGAACGCGGTCAAGCCGAACGCGGGTCACAAGGCGGTGGCCGACCTGGCTTCGCGCGGCATCGTCAAAGCCGTCATCACCCAGAACATAGACAACCTTCACCAGGCGGCCGGTATGACGGACGAACAGGTGATCGAACTGCATGGCAACACGCGCAGGGCAGGGTGCCTGACGTGCGGGGCGCGGGCCGAGATCGCCGACATACGCCGCCATTTTGACACCCATGGCGAAGCGCCCGATTGCCGCTTCTGCGGCGGCATCATCAAGACCGCCACCATCTCCTTCGGCCAGGCCATGCCGGAATCCGAAATGGCCCGCGCCCATGCCGCCAGCCGGCACGCTGATTTGTTCCTGGTGGCGGGGTCGTCGCTGTCGGTCTATCCGGCGGCGTCATTCCCGCTGCTGGCGCAGGAGGCAGGGGCCAGGCTGGTGATTCTGAACCGCGAGCCCACGCCACAGGACCGGGCCGCCGACCTGGTGCTGAACCACGAAATTGGCCCTACTCTGGAGGCGGCTTTGGGGCTTTTGGCGCAAGGTTGCCCCCCCGCTTTGGATCGCTAGTATGCCCTTCGAATCCCTGTTTTTGGAGTGATCCACTTGTACCGCGCAGACGAAGACCAGGACGAAAAAAACGACGACAAGGACAAGGCGCCGGAAGCCCAATCCTCGGACATCGCCAAGGCGCTGTTCAAGTCGCGCACGGTGCTGATCTTCGGCGAAGTCAACATGAAGATGGCCGAGCGGGTCACCGCCCAGCTCCTGGCCTATGCCGAAAGCGATGGCGACATCCGCGTCCTGGTCAATTCGCCGGGCGGCCATGTGGAATCCGGCGACACCATCCATGACATGATCCGGTTCGTCGGCTCCAAGGTGAAGATCATCGGCACCGGCTGGGTCGCCAGCGCTGGCGCGCACATTTTCCTGGGCGCGAAAAAGGAAAACCGCTTCTGCCTGCCCTTCACGCGCTTCCTGCTGCACCAGCCCCTGGGCGGGGTGCAGGGCCAGGCTTCGGACATCACCATCGAGGCGGAAGAGATCATCAAGATGCGCGCGCGCCTTATCAAAGAGATCGCGGTGGAAACCGGGCAACCTTATGAAAAGGTCGTGACGGATACCGAGCGCAATTTCTGGATGGGCGCGGACGAGGCCAAGGCCTATGGCCTGGTGTCCAAGATCATCACCAGCGCCAAAGAGGTCTGAGCAGTGCGTCCCTGGGGACGCGGCGCAGTCATCTATCAGGTCTATATCCGCAGTTTCTGCGATTCAAATGGCGACGGGCAGGGAGACATTCCCGGCCTGGTCGGCAAGCTGGATTACATCGCAGCCCTGGGCGTGGACGCCATCTGGCTGTCGCCGCTGCATCCCTCGCCGGACCGCGACTGGGGCTATGACGTTTCGGATTACGACAAGGTCCATCCCGATTACGGCACGCTGGAAGATTTCCAGAAATTATTGGACGGTGCCCATGCGCGCGGGCTGAAGATCATGCTGGACGAGGTGCTGGCCCACACCTCCGACGAACATGCCTGGTTCGCCGCCAGCCGCGATGGCGATGCGGGCAAGCGCGACTGGTATGTCTGGGCCGACCCCAAAGCGGATGGCACCGTGCCCAACAACTGGCTGTCGGTGTTCGGCGGACCGGCCTGGGCGTACCAGCCGGCGCGGCGGCAATATTATCACCACAAGTTTTTGCGCCAGCAACCCAAGCTGAACTGGCGCAACGCCGATGCCCGCAAGGCGGCGCTGAATGTTCTGACGACATGGCTGAAGCGCGGCGTGGATGGCTTCCGGCTGGATGTCGCCAACGCCTTCCTGCATGACGAAAAACTCACCGATAATCCGCCGGTCAGCCCGCGCGGTGAAGTCGAATGGTCCGCCGCCGCCAACATGCAACGGCATATCCATGATTCAAACCTGGAAGAGAACCGCGCAGTATTGGGCGAAATACGTCAGACGGTGGAAGCGTTCGACAATCGTTTTGTGCTTGGCGAGTTTTCAGAGGAATTCGAACGTTCCGGCTGTTACCTGCCGCCCGACAAGGGGCTTCACGCCGGTTACAATTTCGCGCTGCTGCTGGCCCGTGATGCCGCCGGCATCCGCGCGCATATGGAAGAGCTGGCGAAGCACCCCGATCATTGGCCCGCCATCGCTTTTTCCAACCATGATGTCACGCGCACCGCCAGCCGCTTTGGCGCGGAAGCGGTACAGGCCATGCTGGCGCTGCTGCTGTCCCTGCGCGGCACGGCGCTGATCTACCAGGGCGAAGAACTGGGCCTGCCGGAAGTCGATCTGCGCCGCGACCAGCTGCGCGATCCGGTGGGCGATCTTTATTATCCCCTGTTCAAGGGCCGCGATGGTTGCCGCACGCCCATGCCCTGGGATGATGCGAAGCCAAATCTGGGTTTCACCAGTGGTGCGCCATGGCTGCCGCTGGGTGAAGGTCACGCGGCGCTGTCCGTGACACGCCAGCAAACCGATCCTGGCTCCACATTGGCCTATGCGAAAAAGATGCTGGCGGCGCGCCGTGCGTATGCTGATCTGCGTGACGGCGATCAGATTTTGTTGGAGGCACCGCTGCCGCTGATCATGTTCCGGCGCGGCAAGACGCTGTGCGCCTTCAACCTGGGGCCTGTGGCGATGGAATGGACCTTGCCTGCAACCGTGACGCCGCTGGATTTCGGAACGGGCCAATCCGCAATTCGCGGGCAGACGCTGGTGCTGGGTCCCTGGTCAGCTTTTTTCGGCAGCCTCTAGCGCCTCGCGCAGCGCCAGTATGGGCAGCAGCACGCAAGTGTGCCGCCCGCGTATTTCGCCGACGCCGTCAAAGGCGCGCCAGGTGTCATCCGGCGTGGCCCCGCCTTCCAGCATCATCCGCACCTTGCCTTCCAGCGCCGCCAGCCCGCCCGCATTCTGCCCCACCGCCGTGCCGCCCAGGATAGACGCAGAGGCCTGGGCCAATATGCAGGCCTGGGTCTGGTACGCGATGGCGGTGATGCGCCCGGCTTCCATCGTCACCGCCATGGTCACCTTGTCGGCGCAGGCGGGGTTGTGGGCGCTGGCAGTGCCATCGGCGCGGGGCAGGGTCCCGGCCCCGGTGGCGTCGGCCGCCAGCCGCAGCACTTCTTTCCTGTAGATGGGATCACTCATGATTTTTCTGATTGTGAAGATGGGGCCCGCCATGCCGCCAGCGCCTCCGGCGTGTCCAGGTCGGCCAGCGCGCCCGCGCCCCCGGGGACCGTGAAGACCGGGTTCGTCGCCAGCAATGCCCGCGCCCCGGTGTCCCCGGTCAGGCCCCGCAGGGCATCGAAATGCTCCTTGCCCCACAGCACCGGATTGCCCCGCTTGCCGTCATGGACCGGCGCGATGATGGCCCGTCCAGCCGCCGGATCGAAGGCGGCAACCAGCCGCTCCAGCAACGCCGCATCCACCCCGGGCATGTCGCCCAGCAGCATCAGGACCCCGTCGCAATCACCGGGAAGGGCGTTAATCCCGCATATCAAGGACGTGCTCAAGCCATTTGAATAGTCAGGGTTTTCCACGAACCGAACATCCGCAATATCCGCCAGCGCCGCCCGGACCTTAGCGCCCTCGTTGCCGGTGACAACAAGCACCGGATCTGCCACTGCCATCGCCGCCGCCACGGCATGGCGGATCATGGGCTGGCCGCCAACCGCCTCCAGCAGCTTGTTGCTGCCCATGCGGCTGGAACGGCCCGCCGCCAGCACCAGCGCCGCGATCCTGAAGCTCATGAATGAAGTCTAGGCGGTGGCCGCCACGCGCGGCAAATGCAGCCGGGCGCTGAGGCCCCCGCCATGCCGGTTCTCCAGCACCACGCCCCCGCCATGCCCCTCGGCGATGGCCTTGACCAGGGTCAGGCCAAGCCCCGTGCCGCCGGTGGCGGCATTGCGCGAGCTTTCCAGCCGCACGAAAGGCTCGAACACCCGCGTCCGTTCATCGTCGGGAATGCCGGGGCCCTGGTCCACCACCACCACGTCATAGCCGTTGGGGCTGTCATGGATCTGCACTTCGGCGCTCTGGCCATAGGCCACGGCATTTTCCACCAGGTTGCGCACGGCGCGGCGGATCTCGCCCGGACGGCACAGCACCGGCGCCGGGGTGTGGTTGGTCCAGGTGACCGGCTCGCCCATTTCGTCCAAATCCGCGCACAGACTTTCCACCAGCGCCGACAGATCCACGTTGCGCTTGCTTTCGCCGCCGGTGCCGCGCGCGGCGGACAGGACCTGTTCGGTCATCTGCTGCAACTCGTCCAGGTTTTTCTGCAGGCCGGTGCGCAGCTCGCTGTCCGCGATGAATTCCAGGTTGATGCGCATGGCGGTGATGGGCGTGCGAAGGTCATGGCCCACCGCCGACAGAAGATGGCGCTGGCTTTCCAGGGTGCGGGTGACCTTCTCGGTCATCTTGTTGAAGGCGATGGCGGCATTGCGGACGTCGTCGGGGCCGTTCTCTTCCACCTTGGGGGCGGTTGCGCCCGCCGCCACCAAGGCCGCGGCATTGGTCAGTTCCTGCAAAGGCCGCACCACGCGGCGCGCCAGAAGCGCGGCGGCGACGGACGCCAGCAGGATCGCGGCCAGCGCCGCCACCACGATTTCCGTGGGCCAGGGCGTGGGCATTTTCAGGAACACGGCCGACAGGCGGGTATGCTCGTCCACCGGCACGTAAATCTGGATGGGCGTGGCGTTCTGGTCGGCCTCTTCCGGCAGGCGCTCCTTGCCGATGTCGGCGACCTTCTGGTTCAACTGCACCGTCACGGGCAGGGCATAGCTGGCGGGCAGCATGGCGGACATGCGCGCCGCCATTTGCCGTTCCGCTGGCGTCATGGAGCCGGGGGTCTTGCGGCGCGGCACCTCGGCGAACTGCCAGATGCGCGAACTCATGGTCTTCATCACGATGCTGCGCGCTTCCGGCTGCACCGAAGCCAGGGTGGTGGCCACGGCGGCGACACGGTCCAGCACGCGTTCATTGACCGAGGATTCCGACTGGCGCTCATTGCCATGGGCGAACCACAGCGCCACGCCCACATTGGACACCAGCACCGCGGCGGCGGTGACGGCGATCAACTGCACGCTCAATGTGTGCGGCCACAATTTCAGCCGGCCGATTTTCAAATTCATGCCGCTTCCGGCTCCATCGCGAAAATGTAGCCGCCTCCCCAGACCGTCTTGATATAGCGCGGATTCTTGGGGTCCGGTTCGATTTTCTTCCGAAGCCGGCTGACATGGTTATCAATCGAACGGTCGAACAGGTCGGCATCCCGGCCCTTGGTCAGGTCCAGGAGCTGGTTGCGGGTGAGCGCAATCTTGGGCCGTTCCAGAAGTGCGCTGAGAAGCCGGAATTCGCCGCTGGACAGCGGCAGCGCCAGGCCATCCGGCCCGATCAACTCGCGCTGGCCGGTATCCAGCGTCCAGTCGCCAAAGCGGATGCGGTCCGCGCCCGGCGGCTTCTGGCGCGGCGGCAGCGCCTGGGTGCGGCGAAGCACGGCGGTGACCCGCGCGATAAGCTCGCGGGGTGAAAACGGCTTGGCGATATAATCATCCGCGCCCATCTCAAGCCCGATGATGCGGTCCACTTCCTCGCCGCGCGCCGTCAGCAGGATGACGGGAATTTGCGAAGTCTCGCGGATCGAGCGGCACAGGCTGAGCCCGTCTTCACCCGGCATCATGATGTCCAGCACGATCAGGTCTATCGCTGCGGCCTTCAGGACTTTTCGCGCATTGGCGGAATCGGCGGCAGTGGTGGCGCGATAGCCATGCTCGCGCAGATACCGCGCCAGGGGTTCGCGAATGTCGCGCGCATCCTCGACCAGCAGAATGTGCGGTTTTGCGTCGTCTTTGACCATCGCAGGCAGTTTTGAGGCCACGTTGCTCCCCGCGCAAACAAGGATTTGTCGCAAACCCTGTCAGTTTCGCAGAGTCTGGGTCATTTGCGCCAAAATCGAAAGCGCTATTTCACCGGGATTTCGCGCCCCGATGGCCAGGCCCACCGGCCCATGGATGCGGCCCAGTTGCTCGGGCGTGGCGCCCGCCGCCGCCAGCCGCTCCAGCCGCGCGGCATGGGATTTCTTCGACCCCAGCGCGCCCAGGTAAAAGGCGGGCGAGGCCAGGCCTGCCAGCAGCGCCGGATCGTCAATCTTGGGATCATGGGCCAGGACCACCAGCGCCGAGCGCGGCCCCAGCGGCTCTGCCGCCAGCGCCTCCCCAGGCCAGGCATGCACCAAAGCCGCGCCCTCGAAACGCGCTGCATTGGCCCAGCCGGTGCGGGGGTCAATGATCCGTACACGGTAATTCGCCAGCCGTGCCATGGGCCACAGGACCTGAGCGATATGCACCGCGCCCACGATCACCAGCTCCAGCGGCGGGTTGTGGACTTCCAGGAACCAGCCATTTTCCGCCATGCCGCTCTTGTCGGCCCGGGCGGCCTCTGCGGCGAATTTGTCCGTGGACGGATCAATAAAGCGGTATTGGCCCTTTAAATCCAGCGCCCGCACGACGGGTTTGCCCGTTCGCAGGCCATCCAAAAGCGCCGCATCCGCGGCTTCCACGAAAATGCCGATGCGCCCGCCACAGGCCAGCCCCGCCGACCAGGCCATGTCGTCCGTCACCCCGAATTCCAGGTTGCGGGGCTTGCCGTCCTTGAGGGTCTCCAGCGCCGCCGCGATCACTTCATTCTCGACACAACCTGCGGAGACAGAACCCGCGAAGATGCCATCATCGCGCACCGCCATCTGGCTGCCGGGGCCGCGCGGGGCCGAACCCCAGCTTGCCACCACCGTGCCCAGCGCCACGCGGTGGCCAGCGGCAAGCCAGGCGGCGGCGGCGGCAATTGCGTCATCCATTACGGGGGGCATAAGGGGAAAATCCATCGGATGCGCCGGCCGGATCAGATCACGGCCAGGAAAAACAACAGCAGGATCGCCATGCTGGCGGCAAGGCCCAGCAGCCAGGTTTTGCTGGCGCCGCTGGAGGAGGGGGAATTGGGCATCATGGCTCCGATTTGTACTCTTGGACAAAAGACATTGCCGAAAAAACAGGCGGGGCGCGACATTTGGCTAGTTCCAAACTGGGCGAATTGTGGCAAAATTAAGAAAAAAAATTATGGGAGGCCGACGGAATGGACAGTGATACGCCTTCGTCCGTGCAGCTCGACTTTGGCAAAAGCCAACAGTTCGACATCCGCGCCGTGCGCGTCTGCGGGCACGTCAAATGGTTCGACCACGCAAAAGGCTATGGTTTCATCACGCCCAACAGCGGCGCGGGCGACATTCTCCTGCACCAGGCCTGTGTTCGCATTTCCGGTTTCAAGACGGTGCAGGAAGGCGCGATGGTTGTCTGTGACGCCGTGGAAGGCCCGCGCGGGCTTCAGGCAAGCCGACTGATCTCGCTGGACAACTCCACCGCCCACATCATGGCGCCGCCGCCCGACCGCGTGCCGCGCTATGTCGCCGAACCCAAGGGCCCGGCCTTCGACGCCCAGGTGAAATGGTTCAACCGCGCCAAGGGTTACGGATTTCTCACCCGCGGCCCCGGCAGCGCGGACATCTTCGTGCATATGGAAACCCTGCGCCGCTGCGGCGTGGCGGAATTGCAGGACGGCCAGAAGGTTCGCATTCGCATTGGCGACGGCCCCAAGGGCGAATTGGCTGCGGAAGTAACCTTGCTGGATTGACCCGCCAGCGTTCGCAAGGCTGGACGCCTTGCTTACCGCCGCGCAGGGGAGGCCGCATTGCATTTGCCTTTTTGCGCCCGCAAAATGGGGCCGTCCCGTCCTGCGGAAAAAACCATGCGCCTTTCCTTCATGCTTCCCGTAATCCTGATCGCCGGTTTTTGTGCGCCCGCCTTCGCGGCCGATCTGCCGGTGGAAACCATCACCGTGGCATCCAAGACCGGCCACCACGTCTTCAAGGTGGAAGTGGCCGCCGATGAAGCCAGCCGCGAGCTGGGCCTGATGTACCGCAAGGAAATGGCCCCGGATGCGGGCATGCTGTTCGATTTCCAGAAACCGCAATTTGTCAGCTTCTGGATGGAGAACACCGTCCTGCCGCTGGACATGCTGTTCGTGCGGGCCGACGGCACCATCGCGCGCATCAAGGCCAATGCCACGCCTTATTCACGCGAATCGATTCCCTCCGGCGAAAAGATCCAGCTGGTGATCGAGCTTAACGCAGGCCGCGCCGCCCAGCTTGGCATCGCGGCGGGCGACCGGGTTTCCGCCGCCCAGCTGCGAAATTAGCCGTTTCTTTGACACCTTTTGGGGTATAGGAAGCGGCCATATGGGCTGCTTTCCGCGCCCGTTTGGCATAAGAATCGGAGCGTAGCTCAGCCTGGTAGAGCATTAGCTTTGGGAGCTAAGGGCCGTTGGTTCGAATCCAGCCGCTCCGACCATTATTAAAGGGAGTTGCCGTTGCGCGCGCGTATCTACAATCCGGCCAGGAACGCCATGCAGTCGGGCCGCGCCCGCACCAAGGCCTGGCTGCTGGAGTTTGAACCCCAGACCCCGCGCATGATTGATCCGCTCACCGGCTGGACCGGCTCGGACGACATGAACCAGCAGATCACCCTGGAGTTCGAGACCCGGGAAGAGGCGGTGGCCTATGCCAAGACGCATGGCATCGAATTCCAGGTCTTCGAGCCGCACCAGCCCAAGCCCAGACCGAAATCCTACTCCGACAATTTCCGGTTCGATAGAAAACAGCCTTGGTCGCACTAGGCGCCGCAAACGACTCCGTAGCTCAGTTGGATAGAGCACCTGCCTTCTAAGCCGGTGGTCGCTGGTTCGAATCCAGCCGGGGTCGCCATTTCATATCATGCGCGTTGTGGCCGGAAGGAAGACCCCTGACATGCCTGCCCCAAAACCGGAAATCGGCATCATCTACGAAGTCAGGAAGGACCCCGACGGCAGGTGGATTGTTGCGCGGGCCGATGAGCCCATAGGCGCCTTTCCCCGCAGAAGCGCCGCGGTTGGCCAGGCTTGCCGGGCGGCACGCCAGGAATCTGCCACCACCGACATCAAGGTGATCGTCTATGTCGTGGAAAATGGAAAACGCGCCAAGGAATGGGAAGGGTCCGCTATCTCCTAAACCCCTCCGGCCTTCGCACGTTCGCTCGATGGCAAAAGCGCGTTCGCGCTTCCGCCATTCTCGCCGTGCTACGGCTACCTCCCCTTCAGATGCGCTGCGCGCAAAGGGGAGGGTGGGCCGGAGTTTCCCTTTTTGTCATTCCCGCGCCCCACCGCGCACAGCGCGGCAAGGAAATAAGCGGGAATCCAACTTGTTTTTTACGCCGCCATCGGCGCGGCAGCCCGAAATCGCATCAGCGCCGCCCAGGCGGCGATCACCGGCGGTATCGCCAGCGCGCACACAACCTGCCAGCCATAGCTGACCAATATCCCACCGGACAGGAACGACCCCACCGCCACGCTGCCGAACACCAGAAAGTCATAGACCGACTGCACGCGGGCGCGTTCGTCCTGGCTGTGGGTGTTCAAGACCATGGCCGAGCCGCCGGTGAAGCCGAAATTCCAGCCCAGCCCCAACAGGATCAGCGATCCCATGAAATGGGGCACGGTCATGCCGGAATAGCCCACCGCCGCCGCCGCCGCGATCAGGGCCAGCCCGACGGCTGTGATTTTTCCCGCGCCAAAGCGCGTGATCAGCCGCCCGGTGAAAAAGCTGGGCGCATACATGGCGATGACATGCCACTGGATGACGTCGTCGGCCGCCGCCTGCTGGTGGCCTTCCATGTGCATGGCCAGCGGCGCTGATGTCATCAAAAAGTTCATCAGCAGGTAGCTGATGATGCCGCAGATGGCGGCGGAAATGAAAAGCGGCTGGCGCATGATCTCGCCGATGGGGCGGCCACGGTCCGCGCCATGCGCGCGCAGGCGCGGCAGCTTGATCCCGCCCAGCACGATGGCCGACAGCAGCGCCACCACGGCGCTGGCGGTATAGGTGCCGACGAAAACCGGCCCCGCCACCAGGCCCATGGTGGCGGTGACAAGCTGGCTGCCGACTATGCCCGCCGCAACGCCGCCCGCCAGCACGATGGCAAGCGCCCGGGGCCGCTCCGCCGCCGGCACGCAATCGGCCGCGGCAAAGCGGAAGGTTAGAACCACAGCCGCATAGACGCCGCCGAAGAATGTCGCGAGGCAAAACAACGCAAAGCTGCCCATGGTGATGGCCAGCGCGCCCAAAAGCCCCGCCGCCATGCCGAAGCCGTTGCCAATCAGGAACACCGTGCGCCGGCCATAACGCTCGGCGATCATGCCGGCGGGCAGGGTGGACGACGCCATCCCCACCACCAGGATGGAAATGGGCAAGGTCGCCAGCGCCGGATTGGGCGCGATGCCTTCGCCGATAACGGAACCGGTGGCATAGATGACGGTGGAATTGGCGCCCGCCAGGGCCTGGGCGATCATCAGGCGGCGCACGGCGCTTCGCCCCTCGGCAACGGTCAGTTCTGTCGTCATTTGGCCCCCCAATACTTCTTGTTACTCAACCCCTCCGGCCTTCGCAACTTTTGCATATCCGGGCTTTGCCTTGGTGTTTTGCACCAGTGTTTTGCGCCCTCTTTTTATCTGCGCTATGCATTCCGGGCCGGATCAACCGGCTGTCCTATGGGGAGAATCACATGCGTAAATCCGTTTTGGCGCTGGCGCTGGTTGTCGCGTCCGCCTTGCCCGCCTTTGCCGCCGATGCGCCCGCCGTCGTGCGCAAGGTGCTGCAGCAGAATGACATTGCCGGTGGCCAGACCCTGACGGTGGTCGAGGTGACCATTCCCGTGGGTGGCCGCGAAGGCCGCCACACCCATCCCGGTCCCCTGGCGCTGTATGTGATTTCCGGCGCGGTCTCGCTGGACCATGAAGGCAAGGCCAATATCACCTACAAGCCGGGACAAACCTTCTTCGTGGAATCCGGCAAGGTGCATGAAGGCATCAATCGCGGCGCCGTGCCGTTCGTGGGCATCGCCACCTTCATCACGCCCAAGGGCCAGGCCCTCACCACCCAGGTCAAGTAGCCATACAGGTCATTCTCCCCCTTTTGCGCGATAGCGCATTAAAGGGGGAGGTGCCTTATCTATTCTGCGGCAACGAGCCGGTTCTCGGCGGCTTCCACCACCATCGGCGTTTCCCAGTCCTGCCGCCGTGCCGGCGACTCCCAGCGTTTTTCCACCTTGGCGCGCCATTCCGGCGTGTAGAACGCATTGGCCTTCGCCAGGCTTTCCCACAGATACATACCCACCAGCTCGCCGGCATTCTCGGTGACGCCATAATATTTGCGGATCAGACCGGGAACGCCCTGATAGGTGTGGGCGCTGTCGGCGACGATCTTGATAACGTCGGCCTTTGTCATGCTGCTGGGAATTTTAAACGTCCATACGACCGTGTGCATCGTGTTTCCTGTCTTGTCATTCCCGCGAAAGCGGGAATCCAGCTTCTTCTACTCCGCCGCAAACTGCGTGCGTGCCTTTGTGGCATAGCCTACCACATGGCGGATGGTCTCTTTAAGGCCCGTGGTCACCGCATCGCATTCCGTGGCCTCGATCCCGTCCAGATAGCGCGAATGATCGGCGCCCAGTCCCCAGAAGATCGCCAGCACCGGCGCATCCGGCAGCCTTTTCCGCAGCCGCCGCACCTGGTAGCGCGCATTCTTGTACGTGCCCGGCTCCAGATACGAAACACACACGACTTTCACACCCTCCACGTCCAGGCCCTCGATCTGCGCCGCCGAAGTCTGGTCGGACGACACGATCCGCGCCGAAACGCCATGCCGCGCCAGCATGTCCAGCAGCAGCATGGCGGCGGCTTCGTCCAGCGGCCCACGGCCCGCCACGCACAAGACCGGCTGGTTGTTCCAGGCCGCGGGCAGATCGGTCAGCGCATTGGTGATGGACTTGTCCTTCCGCTCACCCAGATTGGCGATCAGCCCCTTGATGGCGTCGCGGATGCGCGCCTGGTGCAGCGGGTCCAGCACGCCGCGATTGACGTCATGCTGCGCCAGCATCAGCGCCCGCGCCGCCACTTCATCGTAATAGACCGACAGGGTGTTGGACTTGAGGAAATCCTCCGCGTCGTCCGTCGCATCATCCGGGTCTTCCGCCAGCATCCGCAGGTAAAGGCTTTCCTCGATCGCCAGCGGCGGTGAATCGCCCAGCATCACGTCCAGGAATTTCAGCGCCTCGATGTGGCGGCCCAGCACCACGAAGCACATGGTCAAGGGCGTGGACAGCAACAGCCCCACCGGTCCCCACAGCCAGGTCCAGAACACGGCCGCCGCCACCACCGCCACGGCGGAAAGCCCCATGCTGCGGCCATAGACGAAGGGTTCGATCATCTGGCCCACCACCGCCTCGATGGATGCGAACAGGGCCGCCACCCAGGCCAGCTGCGCCCAGCCCGGGTCCACCGCCAGCGCCAGCACGGCGGGAAACACGAATGCGATGGGCACGCCCACATACGGCACGAACCGCATCAGCATGGCCAGCATGGCCCAAAGGCCCGCATTGGGAATATCAATCAAATAAAGCCCGGCCCCGATCACCAGCCCGAAACAGGCATTGATGGCGGTCTGCAAGGCGAGATAACGCGATAGCCGCGTGGCGGCTTCGTCCAGCGCCACGGTGGTGCGCTGCATGTCGCGCGATCCGGCCAGCCGCACGAAACGGTCGCGCAAATCGTCCCGCTGCAGCATGATGAAGCCCACCAGCACCAGCACCAGCGCGATCAGGCCCAGCGGCTCCAGCAGCGGCCCCAAGAAAGCCTGCGCCATTTCCACCGGCGTCACCACGGACCGGCGGATCACCACCGGAATGGGTTTTTCGGTCTGCTGCGCCGTCACCTGCACGCGCTGTTCGCGCTCGCCCGCGATCTGGTCGGCCAGTTGCTGGACGGTCTGGTTCAGGCGGGCAAAGACGCCGCGCCCGGTGGCGCCCTGCACCAGCTTGATCTTGGCGGCCAGGTTGGTCTGGTAGCTGGGAAGGTCGGCGGCCAGGCCCGTGATCTGGGTGCCCACGAAAATGCCCAGTCCCGTCACCAGCACCAGCACCATGGCCAGGCTGGCCAGAACGGCGGGCATCTGGCCCATGCGGGTATAGCGCAGCAAGGTGACAAGCGGCGCCAGCGCGAATGACATCAGCACGGCCAGCGCCAGCGGCATCAGCACCGGGCGGCCCATGTAAAGCCCGCCCACCACGATGGCCGCGATCACCGCCATCATGAATTTGGTGGTCAAGCCGCTGGTCGCCGGAACGGGCGGCGGGCTGATCGGCGCTATTTTGACATCGGCCATGCGGGACTCCCCACGTCCGGGAAGCCGGGCGCGATTCCACTATAACGCATGAAACAGGGGTTGGCTTAGGCCAGCTTGCGGAAGAAGCAGCTTGGCGCCCCGGTGTGGCAGGCGGGACCCATCTGGTCCACCTTCAAAAGCACCGTGTCGCCGTCGCAGTCCAGGTGGGCGGAAACCACGCGCTGGGTGTGGCCGCTGCTTTCGCCCTTGCGCCAGACCTTGCCCCGGGAGCGGGACCAGTAGGTGGCTTCCCCGCTGGCCAGGGTGGTGGCCAGGGTGTCGCGGTTCATCCAGGCCATCATCAGGACCTGGCCGGTGGCATCGGACTGGGCGATTACCGGCACCAGCCCGTCGGCGTTGAAGGCCACGGCGTCCAGGAAGGCGGCTTGGGTCAGCGTATCTGTCACTTTGTTTCTTTCAGTCTTTTCAGCCCGGCATCCAGGTCTGCGATCAGATCTTCCACGTCTTCCAGCCCGGCATGGATGCGAAGCACCGGGCCTTCGGCCGCGAAGGCCGCCGCCGTGCGGTTGATATGGGTGGGAACGATCAGGCTTTCAAACCCGCCCCAGGAATAGCCGATACCGAAATGGTGCAACCCGTCCACGAACGCGGCCACCGCCTTGTCGGAGGCGGGCTTCAGGACAAAGGAAAATAGCCCGGTGGCGCCAGAAAAATCACGCTTCCAGAGCTTGTAGCCGGGATCGGATTCCAGCGCCGGATACAAAACCCGCGCCACGGCGGGCTGCGCCTTCAGCCAGTTGATAAGCGTCATGGCGGTCTTCTGGTGCTGCGCCAGCCGCACGGGCAGGGTGCGAAGCCCGCGCAGGGCCAGGAAACAGTCATCGCCGCTGGAGCAAAGGCCCATGTTTCCATGCGTCTGCAACAGCCGCTCGGCATGGGTTTCGTTGGCGCTGACATAGCCCATGTTGAGGTCGGCATGCCCGCCCACATATTTGGTGGCCGCCTGGATGGACAGGTCCACGCCATGCGCCAGCGGCTGGAAGTAAATCGGCGTGGCCCAGGTATTGTCCATCAGGACCGACGCGCCTTTTGCATGGGCGATTTTTGCGATGGCGGCGATATCTTGAATTTCAAATGTCAGCGAGCCGGGGCTTTCGCAGAACACCAGCCGCGTGTTGGGCTTCATCAGCGGCGCGATGTCGGCCAGCGGCGGGTAATATTCGGTGGTGACGCCGAAACGTGCCAAGGTTTGATCGCAAAACAGACGCGTGGGCTCATAGGTGGAATCCACCATCAATATGTGGTCGCCCGCCTGCACCAGCGACAGGATGGCGGTGGCGATGGCGGCCAGGCCCGACGGCACCAGCACCGTGCGCGCCGATCCTTCCAGCCCGTTGATGGCCTCTTCCAGGCTGCGGGACGAGGGCGTGCCGCGCCGGCCGTAATAATAAGGCTGGGACTGGTTGGCCAGCGTGTCCAGGTCCGGGAACAGGATGGTGGAGGCGCGATAGACCGGCGTGTTGACGGCGCCGAAATGGTCCTTGCTCATCCGCCCGGCGCTGGACAGATGCGTGCCGGTATTTTTCTTTTTCATCTCTGGTCCCGAAGCAGGCTGCGAAGGGGCTTTTCGATCAGGAGCATGCCAGCGCCCGACAAAAGCCCGATGGCCGCCATCATAAGGAAGAAATCGGTCTTGCTCAAAACCGACCAATAGGTCCCCAGCCAGCCCTGCAAAAAGCCGCCGCCCAGGAAATTGGGGAAGTAATTGACAGCCATCATGAAGCTGGCGATGCGAACCGGCGCGACCTTGGAATAAAGCGACATGGAAATGGGCGAGAGATAGATTTCGCCGGTGGTGAGAATGGCGAAATAGAGCAGGATCCAGAACCAGCTCACTTGCAGGCTGTTGCCCCACCAAGCCGAGAAGGCCAGCACCAGGTACGATACCGACAGCATGGCGCAGCCATAGACCATCTTCATCATGGAGCTGGGTTCGCTTATGCGCTTCGCCTGCCGCGCCCAGAGCGCGATCAGGAAAGGCGTGAATGCGAAGATCATCAGCGAATTGATGGCCTGGAACCAGGTCACGGGTATCTGCCAATCCACCAGGCCCGGGATCAGGCTGCGGTTGGTGTTGTCATTCACCCAGAGGGCAAGCGTGTTGCCCTGCTGCTCGTAACAGGCCCACCAGAGCGTGGAGGGGATCACCAGCAGCACCAGCGCCCCCACCGATTTCCATTCGGGCATGGTGAGCGGCGCACGCGGCGTCTTCACCTTTTCGTCGCGCTTTTCCGGCGGCAAATTGCGCCAGCCGCGCACATAGACCGCCAGCGCCAGCAGCATGCCGACCCCGGCAGAGGCGAAGCCGTAATGCCAGCCCACCTTTTCGCCCAATGTGCCGGCCACCAGCGGTGCCAGGAACGCGCCGATATTCACGCCCACATAGAAAATAGAATAGGCGCGGTCGCGGCGGCTGTCGCCCGGCGCATACAGCATGCCCACCTGGGCGGAGGTGTTGGTCTTGAAAAAGCCGCCCCCGAAAATCAAAAGCAGCAGCGCGGGAAACAGCAGCGCTTCCGACGCCATCATGAAATGGCCCGCGGCCATGGTGGCGATGCCGATCGTCACCGTGCGGCGCTGGCCCAGGAAACGGTCCGCCACCCAGCCGCCCAGCAGCGGCGTGGCATAGACCAGCCCGGTATAGGTGCCATAGATCAGCGATGACAGTTGCTGGACATTCAGCGGCCCGGCCATCCACTCGAACATGGCCTTGACCTGCGGATAGAACAGCACATGCTCGACCCGCCCCGGCAGCAACAGATAGAGTGTGAGATACAGGATGAGGAGTGCGCGCATCCCGTAATAGGAAAAACGCTCCCACATCTCGGTGCCGAAAAGCGTGGTCAGCCCGCGCGGATGGCCGAAAAGATCACCGGATGAACTCACGCGCTGCGCGCCTTGTTCAGCATCCAGCCATACAAAAGCACCAGCAGCGCGCCAAAGCCAATCAAGGCGGCGGGCAGGGCCATGCCATTACTGCCGAAAATGGCCAGTGGCGCGTCGCGGTTGAAGCCCACGATCAGCCCTGCGTTCAACACCCCGAACAGGCTTTCGCCCACGATCATGCCCGACGCCACCAGCACGCCCAGCCTGATATTGCGTTCACTCTTGGCGCGGCGGTTATAAAGCCAGCCCAGGATCGCGCCCAGCGCCACGGGCGCTGTCGCTTCCATGGGCAAATAGATGCCAAAGCCCACCGCCAGCGGCGGCAACCGCATCCAGCCCTTCAGCCGCATCAACTCGTCCAGCAGCACCACCGCGATTCCGATGGCCGCCCCGATGCCGATCATGGTCCAGTTCAGCTTGCCTTCGATCACGCCCTGCGCCAGCGCGCTTATGAGATTGGCCTGTGGGGCCGCCAGCGGCTGCGCCGTCACCGCGCCCAGGTTTGCCGCGCCCGCAAAACCATAGGCCTTTGCCAACAGGTTCAGCACGAATGGCACGGTGACGGACGATGCCGCCACGCCCACCAGCAACGCCACCTGCTGCCGCCAGGGGGCCGCGCCCACAAGCTGCCCGGTTTTCAAATCCTGCAAATTGTCGTTGGAGCTGCACGCCACCGCGAACAGGATGGAGGTGATGAACAGCGCCAGCGCCACCAGCGGCTTTTCCGCAGCCCCGCCGAAAAACAATGCCAGCGCGATGGCCGACAAGACCACCGCCAATATGCCGACGCCGGAAATGGGGCTGTTGGACGATCCGATCAGCCCTGCCATGTAGCCGCAGATGGCGGCCACCAGAAATCCGCCGCCCAGTATCACGGGGATGGACAGCGCCGCCACGCCGATGGCCATGGTACCCAATCCCGCATCGGCGGCGAATTTCCAGACGATGAAGGTGGTCACCACCGTGCCCAGCGCCGCCAGCGCGATGATCAGGTTGAAGGGAATGTCGCGGTCGCTGTGATCCAGCGGGTCCAGGATGTTTTGCACCGACACCATTTCGGACAGGCCGGACAGGATCGGCCCCAGCATCCGCACCAGCGACCAGATGGCGGCCACCGCCATGGCGCCCGCGCCGATGAAACGCACCTGGTTGCGCCAGATGCCGGTGACGAACGACGCCAGTTCTCCGGTTTGCGGCGTCATCGCCGTCAGGATCGGCACCGCGCCCGCCCATGCGATCAGGATGCCGATGGTCATGGCCACGCCCACCGATATGCCCACCAGATGTCCCGCACCCACCAGCGCCAGCGAAAAGGAAAATCCGTAACCGCTGGCGCCCGCACCCCCACCGATGAAAGTGCGGAACGCACCCGACACCGCGTCCAGCACCAGACGCATGGCGGCCAGCAAGGCCAGCGCGGTGGACGCCACCGAGCCATATATCACCGCCATCAGGCCTTCGCGGGCCTGCGGATCATCGGCGCGGCTCTCGGCCCCCACGCGCAACACTTCCGCGCCTGCCACGCCTTCGGGATAGGGAAGGTCGGAATGGGTGACCAGGGCGCGGCGCAGGGGGATGGTGAACAGCACGCCCAAGAGGCCGCCCGAGGCGCACAGCAGGAAGGATGTGACGAACGGAAAACCCGTCCACCAGCCCACGATCACCAGCCCCGGCAGCACGAAGATGATGGACGCCATCGCGCCCGCCGCCGAACAGACGGTCTGCACGATATTGTTCTCGCGGATGTTGGAGCCGGTGAACAATCCCAGCAGCGCCATGGAGATGACCGCGGCGGGAATGGAGGTGGCGAAGGTGAGGCCGACCTTCAGGCCCAGATAGACGTTCGCGGCGGTGAAAAGCAGGGTGAGGGACGCGCCAAGCGCCAATCCTCTGACCGTCAGTTCCTTGTCCTGCATATTTTTGCCCCCTCCGGCCTACGCAACTTTGCTTCGGTGCTCGGCTAACGCCTGCGCGCCTCGCGTTGCTGCGGCCACCTCCCCCGCCTGTGTGCTTCGCACACGCAGGGGAGGGATCAGGTTGGCACGCTGGCGCTATCAGGGCAATTCCACATACCGCTCTTCGCGGGCATAGGGCGTGAAGCCCAGCCGCTGGTAGAGCGGCAGGGCGCGCGGATGGTCCAGGGTGCAGGTGTTGACCAGAAGCCGCTTGATGGGCTGCGACCAGGCGATCAGCGCCGTCTGGTACAAAAAGAAGAAGCCAAGACGCCGCCCGATGGCTTCCGGCATCAGCCCGAAATAGGCGATGTTGGCGTCGCCGTCGGGCCGCATGTCCAGTTCGGCCAGCCCGGCCGGGGTTCCTTCCGTGTACAGAACATAGACCTGGGTGCGCTCCGCATCCAGGATCGCGCCCAGGTCGGCATCATTCAGCTTGCGCCGGTCCACCCAGAAATATTGCTCGCCGATGGTGTTGTAGAGATAACGGTAGAAATGCACCGGCGGCTTTTCGCTGCGCAGCAATGCCACCTTGCCGCGTGGGTTCGGCGCGATGGTCACGCTGGGCCGCGCCGTCATTTCCAGGAAGGTGACGGTCATCGGCAGGCGGCGTGCTTCGGCGCTCATGGACCTGTCACTATCGGCGCGTCATCGCGCCCGCCCCATTCGGTCCAGGAGCCGTCATAAACCGCCACGTCGCGCGCGCCCAGCTTGGCCAGCGCCAGCGCCACCGTGGCGGCGGTGACGCCGGTGCCGCAGGTGGTGATGATGGGCGCATTGATGTCCACCTTCGCGAAAATCTCTTTCAGCGCCGCTTCGTCTTTCATGGTGTTGTCGGGATTGAGCAGCGTATTCCATGGCAGATTGCGGGCGCCCGGCATGTGGCCGCTTTTCAGGCCCGGCCGCGGCTCCGGCACGCTGCCTTCAAAACGCGGGGCGGCGCGCGCATCCAGTATCTGGGTCTGGCCCAGCGCCGCTTTTACTTGTGCAAAGTCGCGCACCTGCGGCGCATCCAGCCGGGCGCTGAATTTTCCCGAACGGGGCAAGGCCTTGCCGCCTTCGATGGGGTGGCCCGCCGCTTTCCATTTCGGGAAACCGCCATCCAGCACCCGCACATTGTCATGGCCCATGGCCTTCAGCATCCACCAGGCGCGCGGCGCGGAAAAAAGCCCCGTGCCGTCATAGACCACGATCATGTCGGTGGTGCTGACGCCAAGCTCGGTCAGCTTGGCGGAAAACACTTCGGCGCTGGGCAGCATATGGGGCAGGGGATTGCCCTGATCCGAAATGCCGTCAATGTCGAAAAAGACCGCGCCGGGAATATGGCCCATCTCGAACTCGGCGCGGGGGTCGCGCTTGTCGGCGGGCATGTACCAGCTGGCGTCGGCCGTCACCACTTCATCCAGGTGACCGGCAAGCCATTCCGTCGAGACAAGTGGATTCATGTTGCGTAAGGGATGGCCGTCGGCGCGTGGCTGCGTTCCAGCCACGGCGGCACCGGCAATCCCTTTCCTTTCAGGAATTCGGGGTTGAACAATTTGCTTTGGTAACGGCTGGCGCCGTCGGCCAGGATGGTGACGATGCTGTGGCCCGGCCCCATCTCGCGCGCCATGCGGATGGCGCCCGCCACGTTGATGCCGCTGGAGCCGCCCAGGCACAGGCCTTCATGCTCCAGCAGGTCGAACAGCACCGGCAGGGCTTCGGCGTCGGGAATTTGATAGGCGTCGTCAATCGGCGCGTCTTTCAGGTTGGCCGTGACGCGGCCCTGGCCAATGCCTTCGGTGATGGAGGAGCCTTGCATCTCCAAGGTGCCTTTCTTGACCCAGGAATAGATTGCCGCGCCGTCCGGGTCGGCGGCGGCAATCTTTACGCTTGCCGCCCGCGTCTTCAAGGCGATCGCGGTTCCAGCCAAGGTGCCGCCCGATCCCACCGCACAGATGAAGCCGTCAATCCGACCGCCCGTCTGGGCCCAGATTTCCGGGCCGGTGGTTTCGATATGGGCCTGGCGGTTGGCGATATTGTCGAACTGGTTGGCCCAGATGGCGCCATTTTTTTCCGTGGCGGCCAGTTGCTCCGCCAGCCGCCCGGACAGGCGCACATAATTGTTGGGATCGCGGTAGGGCACGGCCGGAACCTCGATCAATTCCGCCCCCATCAGGCGCAGCGCGTCCTTTTTTTCCTGGCTCTGGGTGACGGGAATGACGATGACGGTGCGAAAGCCCATGGCATTGGCCACCATGGCCAGCCCGATGCCGGTATTTCCCGCCGTGCCTTCGACGATGGTGCCGCCGGGTTTCAGGGTCCCGCGCGCGATGGCGTCTTTAATAATGTAAAGCGCGGCGCGGTCCTTGACCGACAGGCCGGGGTTCATGAACTCGGCCTTGCCCCAGATGTCGCAGCCGGTGATTTCAGACGCCCGCCGCAGCTTTATCAGCGGCGTGTTGCCGATGGCGGCGGTAACATCCTGTTTGATATCCGGCATGGCTCCGAACCTAAAGGCCCGGCATCAGCCCTTCAAGGCTCGAAACGCCGCCAGCGCCCGTTCACGCCCCGCTTTCAGGTCCATGATGGGCGCGGGGTAATGTTTGGGCGGCTGCGGCGCGTCCCAGGGATGGTGGATGTATTTGTCCGGCAAATTCGCCAGCTCCGGCACGAAGCGGCGGACATAATCTCCCTTGGGATCGAACTTCTCGCCCTGCAAGACCGGATTGAAGATGCGGAAAAAAGGCGCGGCATCGGCGCCGCAGCCCGCCACCCATTGCCAGTTGGCGCTGTTGCTGGCCAAATCCGCATCCACCAGGCAATCCCGGAACCATTTTTCGCCGTCCCGCCAGTCGATCAGCAGATGCTTGATCAACAGGCTGGCCACGATCATGCGCACGCGGTTGTGCATCCAGCCCGTCTGCCAGAGCTGGCGCATGCCCGCATCCACGATGGGAATGCCGGTCATGCCGCGTGTCCAGGCGCGAAAGTCCTTGGGGCTGTGCCGCCATGGGAAATTTCCGAAGCGCGTGTCCAGCGGCTTTTCCGGCAGGTTCGGATTGTGAAACAGCAGCTGCGCGCAGAATTCGCGCCAGCCCAGTTCCTTCAGGAATGTCTCCGCGCCTTCGCCATGGCCATGCGTGCGTACCGCATGCCAGGCCTGGCGCGGCGAAATCTCGCCCCAGTGCAGATGCGGCGACAGGCGCGAGGTGCCACCAACGCCCGGCATGTCGCGGGCGGTCTTGTAATCGGCGATGCGATCCAGGAAATCATACAGCGCCGCCTGTGCGGGTCCTTCGCCCGGTGTCCAGTCAAAGCCTTTCGCCCAGTCCGGTCTGGTGGGAAGCAGCTTCCAGCTTTCCAGCGTATCGCCCGCCACGGGATGGAAGACCAGCTTGCGCGGCGCGGGCAGGGGCATTGCAACATCGGCCAGCCGCATGGCCTTCCAGAAGGGCGTGAAAACCCGGAACGGCTTTCCGGCCTGTGTCTTGAACGCATCCGGTTCATGCAGCAGCGCGGCGTTGAAACTTTCCACGCGCACCCCGCTTTTTTCCAGCGACATGGCCAGCCGCGCATCGCGGGCCAGGGCATGCGGTTCATGACAGCGGTTCCATGCAATTCTGTCGGCGCCGGTTTCACGCAGCAGCGCCGGGATGATGGTTTCGGGATCACCCCGCTTCAGCACCAAGTGCCCGCCCAGTGACTTGTCCAGCGATTTGTCCAGCGCGGCCAGGGAATGATGCAGCCACCAGCGCGCTGCGCCGCCCGGCACCCAGGGCGCAGCATCCTCCAGGATGAACAGCGCAATGACGGGCGCGCCCGCTGCCGCCGCCGCGTGCAAGGCCGGATTGTCGAACAGGCGCAAGTCCTGGCGGAACCAGACAAGGACGGGTTTCATGGCTGGTATACGAAGCGCGCGCCGATTCGGATCAGCGTTTCTTTCCCGCCAGCTTTTCGCATTCGTCATGCCGGAAACAGGTGGTGACATGGTCATTGACCATGCCCACGGCCTGGGCAAAGGCATAGACGATCACCGGGCCGCAGAAATTGAAGCCGCGCTGTTTCAATTCCCTGGCCAGGTCTTCGCTCATCTCCGTCTGGGCGGGAATCTGGGTGCGCTGGCGGAAGCGATTCTGTTTCGGCTTGCCGTCCACATGCTTCCAGATCAGGTCGTGAAAGCCGCCCGGTTCTTTTTCCTCGATCTCCAGCCACAATTTCGCGCCGCGAATGGCGGCCTCGATCTTGGCGCGGCTGCGGACAATGCCTTCATTCTTCAAGAGCCGGTTGATGTCGCGGCTGCCATAGCGGGCGATCTTCTCCGGCGCGAAATTGTCAAAGGCGGCGCGGAAACTGTCGCGCTTGCGCAGGATGGTGATCCAGGAAAGCCCGGCCTGGAAACCGTCAAGCACCAGCTTTTCATACAGGGCGCGGGGATCATGTTCCGGCACGCCCCATTCACTGTCGTGATAGTCCATGTAAAGTGGATCAAGACCCGGCCAGGCGCAGCGGATTTTTTCCTTGCTCACAGGAAGGCCGGCTTGCTGATCGTGACGGCGACATCGCCCGCAGCATACGGTCCGGCATCTTCCGCCAGCCGGTCCAGCCTTATCAGGGCAAAGCCTTCTGCGTCATGCACCGCCGCGATCTCGCCAATCTCGCCTTTGCCGGTGATGTGCGCGCCCAGCGTCAACGCGCCCGCACCTTTCACCATCAGCAGGCGTTTGCGCGCCGTGCCGCGATGCTTCATGCGCGCGGTCAGTTCCTGGCCCACATAACAGCCCTTGTCGAACGACACCGCCCGCAATTCATCCAGCCCGGCATCCAGCGCGAAAATGTGATCGCTGCCGAAATCGCCCGACTCCGGCACGCCCAGCTTGCGGCGCAGCGCATGATACGCTTCCGGTCCCGGCAAGCCTGCGGGCATTTCGGCAATCGCGCCAATCGAACGGCGCGGCAAGCCTTCAAGTCGCGGATCGTCGAAACTGACGGCGCGGTCCGCATATGGCACCGGGCGATTGTCGGGATGGCCCGCCAGCACAATATAAACGCCAAGCTGGGGGCGAAGCTCGATCTCCACCTTGGCCCGCAGCCGGTACAGCTTCAGCCGCTTCACCAGCGCCTCGGCCGCCACGCCTGCGCAATCAAGCAGCAGCGCGCCTTCGCCTTCCACGACAAAAAAATCAAACAGAATCTTGCCCTGCGGCGTCAGCAGCGCGGCATACAGCGCCTTGCCGGGGACCAGCGCCTCGACATCATTGGTCACAAGCCCCTGCAGGAAGCTGCGCGCCTCTGCCCCGGCAAGGGCAATGACGGCGCGGTCTGTTAAATGGGCTGGTTCCATCCCTACCAACTAATCCCCCCCGCCAACCTTGCCAAGATGAGGGGGGAGGGGGTAACCCGGTAACCGCATGACTGACACATTCGATCTCCTGGTCCGGGGCGGCACAATCGCCACCTCCAATGGCATTGCCCCCGGCGATATTGGGGTCATTGGCGGGCGCATCGCCGCCATCGGGTCGCTTTCCGGGGCCAAGGCCGCCGAGATTTTCGAGGCCAAGGGCCTGCATGTCCTGCCCGGCGTCATAGACAGCCAGGTGCATTTCCGCGAACCGGGCAATCCGGCCAAGGAAGACCTGGAAAGCGGCACCCGCGCCGCCATCCTGGGCGGCGTCACCGGCATTTTCGAAATGCCCAATACTGCGCCCCCCACCACCACCCGCGCCGCCATCGAAGACAAGCTCGCCCGCGCCAAGGGCCGGATGCATTGCGATTATGCTTTTTACGTGGGCGCGACACCGGCCAATATCGGCGCGCTTGCCGAACTGGAAAGACTGCCCGGCGTCTGCGGCGTGAAGGCGTTTCTGGGGTCTTCCACCGGCACGCTCCTGCTTTCCAGCCCCGAAGACATTTTGGCGGCGTTGCGTGCGGGCAAGCGCCGCGTCGCCGTTCATTCCGAAGATGAAGACCGGCTGATCGCCCGCAAGCCTTTTGCGGAACGCGGCAAGCCCTGGACGCATCCGGTCTGGCGCGACGTGGAAACCGCGCGCGGCTCCACCGAGCGCGTGCTGGCATTGGCCAAGAAAGCCGGCCGCCGCCTGCATGTGCTGCATGTGACCACGGGGGACGAGATTCCGCTGCTGGCCGCGTCCAAGGATTTCGCCACCGCCGAAACCACGCCCCAGCATCTCACCTTGGCCGCGCCGGAATGTTACGAGCGGCTTGGCGCCTATGCCCAGATGAATCCCCCCATCCGCGACGCCAGCCACCGCGAAGCCTTGTGGAAAGCGGTGCGCGACGGCGTGATTGACGTGATCGGCTCCGACCATGCCCCGCACACCCGCGCCGAGAAAGACGGCACCTATCCCGACACGCCATCGGGCATGCCGGGCGTGCAGACCCTAGTCACCTTGCTGCTGGATCACGTCAACAAGGGCAACATGACGCTTGAACGCTTCGTGGATTTGACCGCCCATGGCCCGCAGCGCATTTTCGGCATCGCGGGCAAGGGGCGCATCGCGCGCGGCTATGACGCCGACTTCACCATCATTGACCTGAAACACAGCCGCACCATCGAGAATAAATGGATCGCATCCCACTGCGGCTGGACGCCCTTTGACGGCATGAAGACACAAGGCTGGGCGGTGGCTGCGATCCTGCGCGGGCAAATCGTGATGCGCGATTGCGAACTGGTGGCCAAGGCGTCGGGCGAGCCGCTGCGTTTCGTGGAAACGCTCACGCCCGAAGCCGCTTAATGAATTATCTTGTCCTGATCCTGTCCGGCGTCGCCATGGGGCTGATCGCGGCGGTGCCCATCGGCCCCGTCAATCTCATCTGCATCCGGCGCAGCTTCGCCTTCGGGCCGCTGAACGGTTTTGTCTCCGGGTTGGGGGCGGCGCTGGGCGACGGCGTCTTCGCCATCGTGGTGGGCATGGGCCTGACTTGGGTGGCGCAGCTGATCGAAGGTTATAGTTTTGTCATCGAGCTGGTCGGCGCCTGCATCCTTCTGTATTTCGGCTGGCATTCCCTGACCGCGCCGCCTGTCGCCCGCAATCTTGATTGCGAAGTGAATGAAGGGTCTGGCACGGGCGGCTCCGGCCTGGTGCGGGCCATGGCCTCCACCTTTGTCCTTACCGTCACCAATCCCGCCACGCTTGTGGCCTTCACCGCCATGTTCTCGGGCGTGGGCGGCCTGGCGGGCGGGCCGGGCAGCTACCTGGATGCCGGGCTGGTGGTGGCAGGCGTGGTGGGCGGTTCGGCCGGCTGGTGGCTGGTCCTGACCATGATCATCGGCCTGTTCCACACAAAAATCAGCGACACCGCCATCCGGCGCATCAACCAGGGTTCCGGCATATTGGTGGGGCTGTTCGGGCTGGCGGTCCTGGGCAATCTGGCCCGCAAACTGTTTTTCTGAGCCTTTAAAGTGCCGTTTTGCTTCTGCAATAAGGGGGGGCTAAATAGGGCCTTTCCTGGAGCGGATATCATGCGGATTTGGGCAATTCTGGCGGTGACCCTGGTGGCGACACCTGCCTTGGCGCAGAAGGCTCCGACCCCGCCGCCTGCATCCATGCCCGCGGCTGCGCCCGCCGCCGCTGCTGCCGACCCGCTCAGCCAGGCCGCCAACGAGGCCTATCTTGCCAATAACGCCAAGCGGCAGGGCGTCATCAAGCGGCCCAGCGGCCTTCAGTTCAAGATTCTGCAGAATGGTTTTGGCAAGCGCCCGGGCCTGACCGACACAGTGCAAGTCTATTACACGGGCACCATGATCAACGGGAAGATTTTCGACGGCACCTCGCCGGGCCTGCCCGCATCCTTCAAGGTCAATGGCGTCATCCCAGGCTGGACCGAGGCGCTGACCATCATGCGCGAAGGCGATCACTGGCAGTTGGTGATACCGCCCAACCTGGGTTACGGCCCGCGTGGCGCCGGCGCCATGATCCCGCCCAACCAGGTGCTGGTGTTCGATGTCACCCTGGTCGCCACCACGGCCCTGCCCAAGAAGGGCGAGCCTGGCTACCAGCCCGATCCCAACGACCCGGATGAAAAGCAGCAATAGCCTTCGCGGAATGAAGCGGTGAAAAGGCTTCCCAAATTCCTGGCGCAACGCTGGAAGAGCCGCGGCGGGCGCATCCGCATCGGCATCGCCATGGTGATGGTGCTGGGCGCGACCGCCCTGTTCTGGGTCAGCCGCGACTACACCATCGCGGCGCCCGAATGGGACGGGCAGGTGCGCGCCGTCGCCTATTCGCCCAGCCACACGTTCAACGACTACCAGCGCATGCATGTGCCGCCGGAGCAGATTGACCGCGATCTGCGCCAGCTCTCGCGCATCACCGGCCATATCCGAACCTATACCGTGGATAGCGGGCTGGACCGTGTGCCGGAGATTGCGCGGCGCTATGGCCTGATCGTGTCCATGGGCATCTGGATTTCCCAGGATTTGGACGAGAATGAAAAACAGATCGCCCTGGGCATCAAGACCGCGCTGGCCAACCGGCGGGTGATTGACCGGGTGATCGTGGGCAACGAAACCCAGCTGGAAGGTTACGTCACCCCCGAACAGCTGATCGAATATATCGCCCGCGTCCGCGCCGCCTTGCCCGCCCGCATCAAGGTGACCACGGCCGAGCCCTGGACCACCTGGCTGCTGAACCCGGAAGTCGCCGAAAGCGTGGACGTGATTTTCGTCCATCTGCTGCCCTATTGGGAGAACACGCATATCACCGGCGCCATCGGTTTCGTGGACCGCGCCTTTGACACCATGAAGAAGACCTTTCCCGCCACGCCCATCGTCATCGGCGAAGCGGGCTGGCCGTCGGAAGGGCGTACGCGCGGCAGCGCCGAAGCCTCCACCGCCAACGAGGCCTATTTCGTGCGCGCCTTTGTCCATGACGCCATGGAGAAAGGGTATGACTATTACCTGATGGAAGGCTTCGACCAGCCCTGGAAGAACCGGGGCGAGGGCGCGGTGGGCGCCTATTGGGGCCTGTTCGACGCCAACGGCAATCCCAAATTCTTCTTCACGGGCTTGCTGCGCGCCTTCCCCGAATGGCGCAGCTATGCGCTGGTGGCGGCCATCATCACGCTGGCGCTGGGACTGTTCATCCTCAGCCGCATGCCGCGCGTGCGCCAGACCGGTTACCTGGTGATGGGCGGTCTGATTGCGCTGGTCTCAACCGGATTGCTGGCGCTGATAGACGCCACGGCGCTGGAATATATAGACCCCGCCGACATCATCGCCATGATCGCCATGTCGCCTTTGGTGATCCTGGCCTGCGCCATCATCCTGACCGAGGGCGTGGAGCTGGCGGCCAGCATGTGGCGGGTGGACCGGCGGCTGCACCATGCCGTGATCGCGGAAATCAGCCCGCGCGTGTCCATTCATTTGCCCACCTATAACGAACCGCCCCAGATGGTGATCGAGACGCTGACGGCGCTGGCGCGGCTGGATTATGAAAACTATGAAGTCATCATCCTGGACAACAACACGCCGGACCCGGCGGTGTGGCGGCCTGTGGAAGCCTTTGCCAAAACACTGGGCCCGCAATTCCGCTTTTTCCATTTCGACAATGTGAAGGGTTTCAAGGCCGGCGCGCTGAACCGCGCCCTGGCGCTGACCGATCCCGCCGCCACCCATATCGCGGTGATCGACAGCGATTACCAGGTGCAGCCTTTCTGGCTGCGCCGGGTGATGCCGCATTTCGCCGCCCCCGGCACGGCGCTGGTGCAGGGACCGCAGGATTACCGCGACGCGCAGGAAAACATCTTCAAATCCATGGCGTATGAGGAATATCGCGGCTTCTTCCATATCGGCATGGTGGAGCGCAACGAGCACAACGCCATCATCCAGCACGGCACCATGACGGCGGTGACCCGCGCCGCGCTGGAGGAAGTGGGCGGCTGGAGCGAATGGTGCATCACCGAGGATACCGAGCTGGGCCTGAAGCTGTTCGAGGCCGGGTACAAGGCCGCCTATATTCCGCAAAGCATGGGCTGGGGACTTATTCCCGACACGCTGGAAGCCTTCATGTCCCAGCGTTACCGCTGGGTCTATGGCGCCATGCAGATGCTGAAGCATCATGCGGGCGCGATTTTCCTGGGCCGCAGCAAGCTGACCTGGGAACAGCGGTACCAGTTTTTGTCCGGCTGGCTGCCCTGGATTTCCGATGGGCTGGGCATGGTGGTGACCTTGACGGCGCTGTGCTGGACGGCGGCCATGTGGGCCTTCCCGTCCTATGTGGACGTGCCCATGCCCGCCTTGTCGGCGGCGGCGCTGGCGCTGTTCGCCACCAAGATGGTGAAAACCCTGCTGCTCTATCCGCCCAAGGTGCGGTCCGGCTTGCGCGGCGCGGTGCTGGCCTCGGTGGCGGGATTGTCGCTGACCCATTCCGTCAGCAAGGCCATGTGGACGGGACTGTTCACATCCGGCAAGCCGTTCCTGCGCACGCCCAAATGCGAAGATAGCGCCAAGTTCAGCCAGGTGCTGCGGGTGGTGTGGCAGGAAACGTCTTTGCTGGTGCTGCTGCTGGCCGCCATGGTGTCCATGGGCTTCGACCGCGGCTTCCAGGACCCGGCGGTCAGCCTGTGGATGGTGATGCTGGGCGTGCAGAGTCTTCCCTACGCCGCCACTTTCGCCTTTGCGACCATCTCGGCGCTATCGAACAAGAAGGCAGCGCCGACTTTGGAAAGAACCGGAACGGTTCTTTCCAAAGCGGCTTGAGCTTGTTTCCTTTTTATTTTTTACCCCCTCCGGTTTCAGCTTCCGCTCGGCTGCTCGGCCTCCGGCCTTCGCACATGCCTCGCTCGCTGAAACCACCTCCCCCTCTTGTGCGCGTGCCGCGCACGATGGGGAGGCGGGTCTGAGTTTTCCTAAAGGCGACGCACAGCGGGAATCGTCTTGCCAGGATTCAGGATGTTTTTCGGGTCCAGCGCCTTTTTCAGGGCGCGCATGGCATCCAGCTCCTCGCTGGATTTGTAGCGGGGAAGTATGTCCCGCTTCATCACGCCAATGCCATGCTCGGCGCTGATGGAACCTTGATAGTCCTTCACGATGTCATGCACGGCCAGTTGCATCTCATCCCAATGGGCCAAAAATTCCTTGTCCTGGCCTTTCGGGCCGCTGAAATTGAAATGCAAATTGCCGTCGCCCATGTGGCCAAAGGTGATGGGCCGCGAGCCCGGAAAGCGGTTGGTGACCACGGCAGTCGCCTGTTCGATGAAGGCGGGAATGGAGGCCACCGGCACCGAGATATCATGCTTGATGGAAGCGCCTTCCAGCTTCTGCGCCTCGGAGATGTTTTCGCGCAGCCGCCACAGCTCCCGCGCCTGGGCCGTGCTTTGCGCCACTAGCACATCGCTGGCGATGCCGTCACCCATGGCGTCTTCCAGCGCCGCCAGGGTCAGCGCGTCCAGTGTATCGCCCGCGCCGCCGGAGACTTCCATCAGCACATACCAGGGCGATGCACCCATCGGGTCACGCGTATTCGGAATATGCTTCAGCACCAGCTCCAGCGCCGGGCGGCTGACCAGTTCAAAAGACGACAGCAATCCGCCGGTGCGCGACTGCATATGGCCCAGCAGTTTCTGGCCCGCACCGGGCGAGGGGGTGGCCGCCAGCGCCGTCACCATCTGCAGCGGCCTGGGGTAAAGTTTCAGCGTGGCGGCGGCTATCACGCCCAAGGTGCCTTCCGCGCCGATGAAAAGCTGCTTCAGGTCGTAACCCGTATTGTCCTTGTGCAGGCTTTTCAGCATGTCCAGCACGGTGCCATCGGCCAGCACCACTTCCAGGCCCAGCACCAGCGCCCGCGTCATGCCATAGCGCAGCACATGGTTGCCCCCCGCATTGGTGGAAATATTGCCGCCGATGGTGCAGGAGCCTTCCGATGACAGCGACAGTGGAAACAGCAGCCCGCGTTCATCCGCCGCCTTTTGCAGATCGGCCAGGATGACGCCGGCTTCCGCCGTCACCGTCATGCCGGTGGGATCAACGGCGCGTATCTTGTTCATGCGCGACAGGCTTAGAAGCACTTCGCCGTTGCCCGGAATTTGCCCGCCCACCAGCCCGGTATTGCCGCCCTGTGGCACGATGGCAGTGCCGGACTCATGGCAGATGCGCAGGATGGCCGACAGTTGCGCCGTGGTGGATGGCCGCAGCAATAAATCACTGTGCCCTTCGTACTTGCTGCGCCATTCGCGCAAATGCGGCGCGATCTCTTTCTGATCAACGCTGAAATTGCCTGCGGCCTCTTTCAGGCGCTCATAAATCTCGTTCATGGGGATTTT
Organism: Alphaproteobacteria bacterium; assembly: GCA_947465395.1. Classification (GTDB taxonomy): domain Bacteria; phylum Pseudomonadota; class Alphaproteobacteria; order Micropepsales; family Micropepsaceae; genus Rhizomicrobium. The sequence goes on from CANIAL010000009.1 coordinate 42,826, forward strand.
CCATGCGCGGCGCGGGTCAGCCTGTCATTGATGGCTTCACCCAGCCCGTGTTGCGGAATGGGCGACACCGCGATGGCGTCTGCCTCCGCATCCAGCGCCCGCAGCATGGCGAACAGGTTCGCGGCGGCTTCCTTCAGGTCGCAGCGTGGGGAAAGATTCATCGCCGCCCCAGGCGCATCGCCAAACCCCAAAAGAGTTTCCCCAGCGTGCGCCTCTTGCGCGTCCAGCCGCAGCCTGGCACGGGGCGCGTAGTGGCTTTGAAGTTGCCCGGGGGAGCGTATTTCGCCATCCGCTTTCTGCAAAGGGCCGGTCACCGCTTCGATGTCCTCGCGCGCGATCGCACCGGGACGCAGCAGCACGGCGTTCGCGCCATCAAAGCCGATCACCGTGGATTCAAGTCCCAACTGCGTCGGCCCGCCATCCATGATGAAATCCACCGTCCCGCCCAAACTCTCGCGCACATGCGCGGCTGTCGTTGGGCTGATGCTGCCTGATGCATTCGCGCTGGGGGCTGCCAGCGGCAATCCCGTCTCCCGCAGCAACGCCAGCGCCATCGGGTGTGCCGGCACGCGCAGCGCCACCGTGTCCAGTCCTGCGCTTACCAATAACGACAGTTCTGCATCCGCCAGGCGCGGCAGCACCAATGTCAGCGCCCCCGGCCAGAAGCGCGCCGCCAATGCCTCCGCCTCGTGCGAAAATTCCGCCAGCATCCGCGCCGCGCCCACATCAGCCACATGCACGATCAGGGGGTTGAAGCTGGGCCGGCCCTTGGCGGCAAAGATGGCGGCCACGGCCCGGTCATTGCCCGCATCCGCGCCCAGGCCATAGACCGTCTCCGTGGGGAACGCGACCAGCCCGCCGCCGCGCAGGATGCGCGCGGCTTCGCTTTCAACCGTCAGGGTGGCCCCGTTTAATCCGACATGCCTGTCCATGCCCGCCTTTTAGCGGGTTCGCCACGCCGGGTCAGCTTTTCTTTGCTACGTAGCCGGATGGTCAATGCCCACGGGGGACACCTCGGTACCGGGGATCATCCGCTGCAGGATCTGATCCTTGCGGATCATGTAGTGATAGAAGACCGCCGCGCAGATATGGGCCACGGCCAGCGCGAACAGGCCAAAGCCCAGGACGATATGGCCCTGGACGTAAGGCCCCACCATGGCGCGCAGCGCCACCGGGTCGGTGACGCCGGTCATGAACCACAGCTTGGGAAACACCTGGCCATAAATCATCAGCGGCCTTGCGGGCGCGGACGCAAAGGCCCAGCCCAGGAACGGCACGATGATCATCAGCGCATAGAGAAGATAATGCGTGCCCCGCGCCAGCATGCGCTTCATGGGGCTGAAATCGGACGGCAGCTTGGGAATGGGGTTCATCAGGCGCCAGCCCAGCCGCAGGATGGAAAGGATCAGTACCGTGATGCCGATGGATTCATGCCAGCCCACCACGGCGCGGCGCATGGCGTCCTTGGGGGCCATCACGCCCACGAACCATACGCCCAGCACCACATTGGTGATGATCAGGATGGCGATGATCCAATGAAAGCTCATGGCCACGGTGCCGTAACGCACATAATTGTTCTTGGCGGTTGTCATGCGGTGTCCCCCTGCGGCGCGAGACGCGCCGTGTGCCCGAAACTATAGGCGCTTTAAGGCAAGCGGCAAGGCGCGGCGGAGGAGATTGAAAAGGCCGGCGGCAAGGCGCTGGCGGTTGCCTGCGACATCCGCTTTGAAGACCAGATTGCGGCGGCGATGGATGCCTGCGTGGCGCGGTTCGGCGGCCTCGACATCGTGGTCAACAATGCCAGCGCCATTGCCCTGACCGGCACCCTGGAAACGCCCGCCAAACGCTTCGACCTGATGCAGCAGGTGAATGCGCGCGGCAGCTATATGGTGTCACAGGCGGCGATCCCGCATCTTTTGAAGGCGCAGAACCCGCATGTGCTGATGCTGTCGCCGCCGCTGGACATGAAACCCAAATGGTTCGCGCCCCATACCGCCTATTCCATGGCCAAGTTCGGCATGAGCATGTGCGTTCTGGGCATGGCGGCGGAGTTTGCGGGCAAGATCGCCTTCAATGCCCTGTGGCCGCGCACGGCGATTGCCACCAGCGCCATCGCCAACACCTTCGGGGCGGACGCCATGCGCCATTGCCGCAAGCCGGACATATTGGCCGACGCCGCCCATGCCGTGTTTCAAAAGCCCAAAAGCTTCAGCGGCAATTTCCTGATCGACGATGTGTTTTTGTGGGGCGAGGGGGTGCGGGATTTCGACCCGTACCGCATGGACCCGTCGGCGGAATTGTATCCCGATTTCTTTGTGCCGGATGACGCGGTCCCGCCGCCGGGTGTCACTCTTGATGCTGTCGGGGCGGCGCGCGGTTAACTTTGCCGCGATTGGCGGGATGAAATCATCCTTGCCCCGTGCCATGGTGAATGCATGCGATTTTTAACCCTTGGCTTTCTGCTTTTTTCCACCGGCACGGCCCTGGCCATGCCGGTTCCCGACTGCGCGGGCGAGGTTGAGATATCGCGCGCCAAGATCGTGCGGGTGGAAAAGAACGGCGCATTGATCCTGTCTGACGGCCGCGCCGTGCTGCTGGAAGGCATAAGACTGGCCTCCGCCGACGACGCGTCCGCCATTGGTGACCGCGCGCTTTCCGCCTTGCGCGAAATGGCGACCGCCGCGCCGCTGACCCTGGCTTCCACCCCGCCCAAGCAGGATCGCTACGACCGGGTGCGGGTGCAGGCCTTTGGCAATGTCTGGCTGCAGGATGAATTGCTGCGCCGGGGCCTGGCGCGGGTGGAAGTATCGCCCGACCGTTCCGAATGCGCCGTGGATTTCTATGCGGCGGAACGTGACGCGCGCGGGGCGGGCAGGGGCCTGTGGGCGCTTCCCGCCTTTGCCGTGCGCCCTGCAACCAATCTTGCCGCAGACATCGGGCGCTATGTGCTGGTGGAAGGCAAGGTCGTGAATGTCGGCAATGCCGATGGCCGCGTCTTTCTGGATTTCGCGTTGGATTTCCGCAAAGGCTTTTCTGCCATCATCCAGCCCGAAGACCGCAAGGCCTTCCGCGAACCGCGTTTTGCGCCCGCGCAACTGGCCGGCCACAAGGTGCGCCTGCGCGGGATCGTGCAAGTGCTGGATGGCCGCGCCCAGATCGCGCTGACGCACCCAGCCCAGGTCGAAATACTCGACTAAAGAAAAAGGCCCGGATCGCTCCGGGCCTTTTCAATTTTCGTGCGCCGCGTATTTCTACGCCGCGGCTGCTGCCTTCTTCACCAGCATGCCCTCGATGCGCTTCACGGCGGTGGGCTCGTCGGTCTTTTCCACGGCGGCGACTTCGCGCGCCATGCGGGCCAGCGCCTTTTCATACAATTGGCGCTCGGAATAGGACTGTTCCGGCTGGCCGCCGGCGCGGTGCAGATCGCGCACCACTTCGGCGATGGAAATCAGGTCACCGGAGTCGATCTTGGCTTCGTATTCCTGGGCGCGGCGCGACCACATGGTGCGCTTGATGCGGGCGCGGCCCTTCAGCGTGTTCAGCGCATTGCCCACCACTTCGGGCGATGACAGCTTGCGCATGCCCACGGCCTTGGCCTTCAAGGTGGGGACGCGCAGGGTCATCTTGTCCTTTTCGAAATCGATGATGAAAAGTTCCATCATCAACCCGGCGACTTCCTTTTCCTCGACACCAGACACCTTGCCCACGCCATGGGTGGGATAGACCACATGGTCGTTGGTCTTGAATTCATGCTTGCGGTTGGAATTGGCCGGCACCTTCTTGGCCACGACCGGTGCAGCGGCGGCAGTCACCGGCTTGGCGGCGACAGGGGCAGGCTTGGCGGCAGCGGCCACCGGCTTGGCAGCGACTTTGGCGGCAGGGGCGGCAGGCTTGGCGGGGTGCTTGATGGTCATATGGGTTCCGGTTTGGGGGTGCGGGGACGCACGAATCTCAACACAGGGATAAAACGCGCCGGGCGGACCGGCGGTTGCGGGGATAGGGGCTATGGCTCTGATTTTACTTGCCTATCACGCTTTTGCGAAAAAGGCAATGGAAATCGGCTCAAACCGTTGAAACTGTGGAGTTTTATCGAAAACTGGCGGTTAAGAGCCCGAACCCGGCTTGGGATCAAAGTATTTCTCGAACTTGTCGGGAACACCCTCCCAGTCCTTGGCATCCGCCGGGGCGTCGCCCTTCTGGGCGATATTGGGCCAAACCTTGGCGTATTCGGCGTTCACCGACAGCCACTTTTCCCGGCCGGATTCGGTGTCGGCCTTGATGGCTTCCGGGGGGCATTCCGGCTCGCAGACGCCGCAATCAATGCATTCATCCGGGTGGATGACCAGCATGTTCTCGCCTTCATAGAAGCAGTCCACCGGGCAGACTTCGACACAGTCCATGAACTTGCACTTGATGCAGGCTTCGGTGACGACATAGGTCATGCGGGCAGGCTCCGTCAGGCGGCTTGGTGCTTAACGCGTGGTGGCGGGCCAAGGCAAGAGTCTTCTAGTCCTTGACGATTTCATAGAGCAGCCGGGCCTGGGGCGCCGGGCCGCGCCGGTCGGCCAGGGCCAGCACCTTCACGGCCACCATATCGGCGCCTTTCCCCATGGTGAGAATGTCGCCGGGCCGCACAAGCTGGGCGGCTTTTTCCACCCGCGCCCCGTTCAGCCGCACTTTGCCGGACCGCGCCGCCGCCTGGGCCAGGACACGGGTGCGATAGAAGCGGGCATGGAACAGCCATTTGTCCAGGCGTTCATTGTCGGACGTGTCGCTCATCGGCGCGCCAGTTCCGCGAAAGGCGAATCCGGCTGCGGTGCTTGCCTGGCGCGTTGTGGACGGCGGCGCTTGGGTACGGATTTTTTCCAGACGCCATCCGCGTCTTTCCAGCCCAGCGCATCCAGAACGGCATTGCCATCCGCCACGCTGATGCCCAGCAGCGAGATCAGGCGCGGGAAAACCGCCGCGCTGGCTTCCTTGGCACTCGCGGCCTTTTCAAGTTCATCTTCCAGCCGCTCCAGCATGTCGAAGCGGATGGCGCGCCCCCCTCCAGACGAAAAGACGAAACCGTGGAAACCGGCGGCGCTCAGGTAAGCTGCGCTTTCATCCGTGTACGGAAAACTTGTCAGGCCGGGCGGCGGCGGCCCCAACAGGTTCTTCTGCTGTGTCCACACACCCCATAACAGAACCAGCAATCCCGCCGCATCGGGCCTGAGCAGGCGCGTCAGATAGATGCTGCGCCGCCCCAGCCAGACGCCAAAGGGGCGCAGCGCCTTAATCAGCGCGCCCAGATGCTCGGGCAGGTCAATGCGGTCGCGGTCCAGCGATCCGAAATTTTCCATCAGCCGGTGCGCGATGGCGCGTGCTTGTGCGGGCAGGGAAAATTCACTGCCCGCTTTTGCCTCTGCCGCCCGGCCCAGCGCCAGCAGCGGCTCCAGCCGCGTGGCAATGCGCGCGGCAACAAATGCATCCAGCCGCGCCTGTACGGCTGCGCGCGCCGCACCCTTCAACAGATCATCCGCCAACACGGTCACCAGCGGCGACAGGGGACTGGCCCCACGCGCCAGGTTTCCCACGATGGCGCTTTCCCACCACAGCTTGCCATGTTCGGACAGCGTGATGACACTGTCGGGCGCATCCGCCAGGCGTTTGGCGCGCGCGGCGAATTCCGGCTCCAGCCCGCGTGCCGCTGCGGCGCGCAGGATGCGCGTGGAAATGCCGCTGTCACCAATGCCGCGCGGGCCATCTTGATAATGAAATGGCGCGAAACGGAATCCATCCAGCCGCCCCAGCGCCTCGCCCCTTATGGCGACGCTGCCGGATTCATCCACGCTCAAATCCGCCGCATCCTCCGCCGCCAGATGCCGGATCAGCACCGATGTTCGCCGGTCAATGAAACGCAAAGTGAGTTTTTCGTGCAGCGCATCCGACAGCCGGTCTTCCACGGCCCGAGTCATGGCCTGCCAATGGGCGGGATCGTCCGTCCATCCCGGGCGGTTCGCGGCATAGGTGTAGGTGCGGATCTGCGCCAGCCGCCCCGACAGGGTGGCGACATCGCCTTCGGGCACGTCCACCCGTTCGATCTGCCGCGCCATCCAGTCGGCGGGGATGTGCTTCTCGCCCGCCAGAAACATGAAGATCGTCCGCACCAGCCGGCTATGCTCGTCCGCACTTAATTTGCGGAAATCCGGCAACTGGCAGACATCCCACAGCAGCCGCACTTTTCCCGTCGCCGCCTTTTTGATGTCTTCGTCCCGCGCCAGCTGCGCCAGCGCCATGGCATCGCTGGCCGGGCGCGCGCGGCCCAGGCCCTTTTCCGGCGGCGATGCATCCAGGCTTTGCAGCAAGGCCTCGATGCTTCGGAAATCCAGGTCGGCGCTGCGCCATTTCAGCGACCGCACCGGGTCGTAATGATGGCTTTCGATGCGCGCCACCAGGTCATTGTCGAACGGCTCGCAATCACCCGTGACGCCAAAGGTGCCGTCATTCATATAGCGCCCGGCGCGGCCGGCAATCTGTCCCAGTTCCTGCGGCGACAGCGCCCGCATGGTGCTGCCGTCAAATTTTTCCCGCGCCGCGAAGGCCACATGGTCCACATCCATGTTCAACCCCATGCCGATGGCGTCAGTGGCGACCAGGAAATCCACTTCACCGGATTGGTACAGCGCCACCTGTGCGTTGCGCGTGCGGGGCGACAGCGCGCCCAGCACCACAGCCGCGCCGCCGCGCTGGCGGCGCACGATATCGGCGATGCCGTAAACATCTTCCGCCGAAAATCCCACCACCACGGACCGGCGCGGCAACCGCGTCAACTTCTTCGCCCCGCCATAGGCCAGATCGGAAAAACGCGGCCGGGCAATGAACCAGGCGCGCGGAATGAATTTCTGGATCATGCCGCGCATGGTGTCGCTGCCCAGGAACAGCGTTTCTTCCTCGCCGCGGGCATGCAGCAGCCGGTCGGTGAAGATGTGGCCGCGTTCGGGATCGGCGCAAAGCTGGATCTCGTCCACCACCAGGCAGGCGACGGGAATGTCCAGCTTCATGGCTTCCACGGTACAGACGTAAAAGCGCGCGGATTTTGGAATGATACGCTCTTCGCCCGTGATCAGCGCGACTTCGCCTGGCCCCCGCAGCCGCACGATGCGGTCATAGACCTCGCGCGCCAGCAGGCGCAGCGGCAGGCCGATCATGCCGGTCTTGTGCGCCAGCATCCGCTCGATGGCGAAATGGGTCTTGCCCGTGTTGGTGGGGCCAAGGATGGCGGTGACGCGCGCCGAATTGCGGGAGGAGAGGGCCATCAGCGGCTATGGTCTGGATTCAGGGCGGGGGATCAAGGGCTTGTGTGGGGCCTCTGTGGATGCCCGGTAAACAAAGGGAACAGTGTGGGAACAAAGCGCGCCCGAATCACCAACGATTTTGATATCTGCCTTTGTTCTCATACATTTAGATAGTTGTCAAGGCGCGTTAACCACCAGATTTAGTGGTTGGTGGCAGGCTTGGAGTCGAAGGCCTAACGGGGGACTCCATTTACTCCGTAGGCTGATTTATCCCCAGCGCAGGCCCGCCTTCCCCCTTCGGTGCGGAGCACCATGAAGGGGGAGGTGGTTTCAGCGGGCGAGGGCGACCTCTTTGGGAGCCGAGCGGAAGCTGAAACCGGAGGGGGTTCAATCAAAGGCAGCGAGTCAGTCAATCTTGAGGGAGTTGGCAACTACCGAAATCACGCCATAAGACGTGTCTGCCCAGACCCGAACAGGCACCACATAATCGCGCCCGGCAACGGACGAGGGGTACCGCACCACCCAGGCGTTGATGATGGGAAAGCTCTCATTGGCCTTCAGCACCTTGGGCTTGAAGCCGGAGAGCTGGCGATACTTCACCTGGCAGAGCAGGGCGTGCCCCGCATAAAGCCCATTGTCCATCTTGATGTCAGTGTCGCGCACCTTGTGCATCTCGATGTTGTAGCGCCGCCGCCCATCGAACACCGGCGCGGTGACGTTGCAGGGATCGCCTTCCGCGCCCAGGCCCGAAACAATGAACATCACGGCGCTGAGGGGATCGAGCGTCGCTTTCTGCTCTTCGGCTTTCACATCGTAACCGGTGGTGGAATAGGCGGGGTCCGCGAACAGGCGCGGCTGGCCGTCGGCATAGCTGAGCGAAACCTGCTGCTTCTTGCCGCCCCGGGCGATGTCGAAGCTGTCGTATAATTGCGGCGCCAGGCCCTTGGCCGCCAGCTTGCCGCTTGACGTGGCCTGGATCTGCGCCTGCCAGAAGGCGTTGACCACGCCCGATGTCTCCAGGTTCGAGACGATGTGATAGTCGGTGGCGGTGATGGTGGCGTCCATGTCCAGCTTTCCCAGCTGGATGCCGCCCGCAAAGATGGTCATGGCCATCTGCATGCGCGATCCGGCGGTGGCGGTTCCGCCAGCCCCGCCCGCCGCCATTACAGGCCCCGAACCGGCCAGAAAACCGCTGAAAACAAGGAAGAGGGCGATATGGCGCATTTCTGGTCTCCAGCCCCCGCTTGAGGGGCCCATAAGGCCCCATTTCCGGCCCCGCCCGCAACGCTTGACCGGGCAGGGTCTCTCGCCTATGAGATCGGCCCTCTAAAGCCGAAAAACCGCTGGAATCGTAAGGAAGACTGCCATGGCCCGCCGCTGCGAACTGACCGGAAAAGGCACCCTTGTTGGCAACAATGTGAGCCATGCCAACAACAAGACCAAGCGGATCTACCGCCCGAATCTGCAGATCATCGCGCTGGTCAGCGAGTCGCTGGGCAACAGCTACAAGTTGAAGATCGCCATGAACACGCTGCGCACCGTGGACAAGCAGGGCGGTCTGGATTCCTTCCTGCTCAAGGCCAAGGACGCCAACCTGTCCGCCAAGGCCCTGCGCCTGAAGCGCGCCGTGGCCAAGAAGACGGCCGCCCAGACGGCGAAGAAGGCCGCCTGAACAGCGACGCGCGAATCTTGGAGCGGGCCTTTGCGCTCGCCGAGAATGGCACCGCCCTCACCATGGACGACCTGCACCAGTTCCTGGGCCGCGAAGGCTTTTCCGCGGCCGAGATGCGCCAGTTGCATGGCCGCGTGATGCAGAAACAGCTCCTTGCCCGAATGGCTGTCGCCAAGGCCGCCAAGGAATCCTAGGCGGCGATCACGGGCCTTATCCGCGCCAGCGGCACGCTCAGCTCAAACCGCACGCCCTCCGGCGCAAAGGTCAGATTGCCCGTGCCGCCGAACTGGCGCGGGATGCCGCCTTCGATCAGCCGCGTGCCGAAACTCTTGGGTCCAGGCGACTTGACGGGTGGCCCGCCGCTTTCCGCCCAATGCAGGATCAGGTCTTGCGGGGTCTTGTCCCATGACAGGGCGACCATGCCGCCGCTGCGTGACAGCGCGCCATATTTGGTCGCGTTGGTGCAAAGCTCGTTCAGCAGCAGCGACAGGGGAAGAATGGCGGCGGAAATGATTTCGGTTTCCGGCCCCTCGATGGAAATGCGGCCTATCACCGTGTCGTGCTGCTCGATGGCGCCATGGATCACCGCAGCCAGGCTGGCGGATTGCCAGTCGGCCCGCAGCAGCAAATCATGCGCCTTGGCCATGGCGATCAGGCGCGCGCCGATGGCGGCTTCCGCGTCGGGCAAGTTGGCGGCAGATCGCATGCTCTGGCGCACCACGGCGGTCACCATGGTCAGCATGTTCTTCATGCGGTGATGGATTTCGTCGGTCAGGACGGTCTGGATGCGCGCCGCCACGACTTGCGCTTCCGCGTCCAACCCCGCCTGCCGCAGCATTTCGGTCAGGTAGGCATTATGGGCCGTGAGTTTGCTGTCCTGCACGGCGACCCTTTCGTGATTTGCAGGGATGCTATCAGGGTTCGGCGCTTTGGCCTATTTTTGTTGCCCCCCTCCGTCACAGCTCGGGTCTGCCAAGAGGTAGACACCTCGCTGAGACACCCCCCCCGCCAGCGTTCGCAAGGCTGGGCGCCTTGCTCACCGCCGCGCAGGGGGAGGGAGCCGGTGTTTTCGCATAGGCATGGGCCTTGCGTATGCCTCCCATGATTGTCTCAAAACGCGCCAAACCGCCCATTTGCCCTGGGCGGAGCGGCCGGGATTGGATGCTTTGCGGGCCTTGTCGTTCCGAAACAGTGCAAACCTGCCCGTGGCGGCCGCCGAGCCGGACTTCGGTCCCTATCGGCTGCGTGCGGGCGATGATGCCGTCTGGCCGCCGGTGGAGCGTGCCTATGGCGGCAAGGTCGAGACATTGTGGCGGCGCTGGTCCTGGGCGTTCATGGGCCTGGCGCGGCTGGCCTTGCCGACGGCGCTGACCGTGATCCTGGTGGGCGCGGCGTTCCTTTACGGCGATGCCATCCTGCCCGCCGATTCCATGCCGCTGCTGGTGCGCCATGCCCTGGTCACCATGGGCGACCTGATTTTGCCCATGTCATGGGTTTCCATCCACCTCACCAACCGGCGTTACGGCCCGCTTCATGCCATGGCGCAACTGGGGCTGGCGCTTTTCGTCTGCTATGCCGTGATGCTGGTGAACCCGTACAATATTGATGCCTGGCTGACGGTCTTGCCGGCGCCAGGCATCCGCGCCGCATTGGCCTTTGGTGTTGCCTTCGCCGCCGCCAATTTCATCGGCGTCTTGGTGTTTGACGGTGCACGAGGCCCAAGCTGGTGGAAAGCGCCGCTGATCGCGTCACTGGCGGTGACGCTTACCTACAACGCCATCTTCTATCCGCTGGCTTTCGCGGGTGTCTATGAAGGCTGGACCGAGTCCGCCTGGGTGCATGACGTTGTCTTCTTCGCCGTCAGCATCGCTTTGCTTGTGCCGTATGCGCTGCTGCGCCCGGCCATGCGGCCGCTAGAGGGCTTGAATGGTTATTAGGAGCGACGGGCAGCCCGGAGCGAAGCGAGGAGCGTCGCCCGGCGCGCATAGCGCGCCATTTAATTAAAGGGCGCATTCGCGCCCGGCGACCAAAAAACTAAGCCCGCTTGCGAGCTTGAAACCGGTCCTTGATCTCGTCTTCTTCAAACAGCGAAATAAGCTGCGTCGTCATGGCGCCGCCAAGCTGTTCCGCATCCACGATGGTGACGGCGCGGCGGTAATAGCGCGTCACGTCATGGCCAATGCCGATGGCGGCCAGCTCCACCGGCGACTTGCCCTCGATATCCTCGATCACGCGGCGCAGATGCCGCTCCAGGTAATTGCCCGCATTCACCGACAGGGTTGAATCATCCACCGGCGCGCCGTCGGAAATTACCATCAATATCTTGCGCTGCTCGGGCCGCGCCATGATGCGCTTGTGCGCCCACATCAGGGCTTCGCCGTCTATATTCTCCTTCAGCAGGCCTTCGCGCATCATCAGGCCCAGATTCTTCTTCGCCCGCCGCCAGGGCTCGTCCGCCGACTTGTAGACAATGTGGCGCAGATCATTCAGGCGGCCGGGATGCGGCACCTTGCCGTCGGCCACCCATTTCTCTCTGGCCTGGCCGCCCTTCCAGGCGCGGGTGGTGAAACCCAGTATCTCGGTCTTGACCGCGCAACGCTCAAGCGTGCGGCCCAATATGTCCGCGCACATGGCCGCCACCATGATGGGTCGCCCGCGCATGGAGCCGGAATTGTCCAAAAGCAGAGTCACCACCGTGTCGCGGAAATTGGTGTCCTTCTCGCGCTTGAAGGACAGCGAATACATGGGGTCCATGATGATGCGGGGCAGGCGGGAGGTGTCCAGCATGCCTTCTTCCAAATCGAATTCCCATTGCCGGTTCTGCTGCGCCATCAACAGGCGCTGCAGCTTGTTGGCCAGGCGCGACACCACGCCCTGCATCTGGGCAAGCTGCTGGTCCAGGAAACCGCGCAGCCGCGCCAGCTCCTCCGCGTCGCAAAGATCGGGGGCGGAGATTTCCTCGTCGAACAAGGGCGTGAAGACCTTGTATCCCCATTCGTCCTGGTGCGCGAAAGGCAGCTCGCCCCGGTTGGGCCGCGCATCATCGTCCGGCGGCGCATCGTCGGTCAGTTCCTCGACATCGCCGTCCTGGTCCATGCCGTCTTCGGATTCGCGCTCGCCTTCCTGGGCGGCCTCGGTCTCGGAGGTTTCGCCTTCGCTTTCGGCGTCTTCCGGGCTGTCGCCTTCATTCTGCTGTTCGCTGTCTTCGCTGTCGGCATCGTCGCCATCTTCACCCTTGTCGTCCTTGCCGGCCAGGTCTTTCAAAATGTCGCGGGTGAGGCGCGCAAAATCCTTTTGGTCACGGATGGCGGCGGGCAGCCTGGCGAATTGTTCGCCCGCCCGTTCGTTGAAGATATCGCGCCACAGATCCAGCGCGGCTTTCAGCGGCGCGGGCGGCGCTTCGCCGGTCAATGTCTCGCGGATCATCAGGCCCAGGGCATCGGCCACGGGCACGTCTTCGCGGGTCTTGGCCTTGCCCAAACCCTTTTGCAGCAGCCGCTGTTCCAGCATGGCGCTCAAGTTTTGCTTCACGCCGGTCATGGCCAGCGCGCCAATGGCTTCCACCCGCGCATTCTCCGCCGCCTCGAACAGGGTTTGCGATTCCGGGTTGGCTGGACGCAGCCGCATGTGCAGCCGTTCGTCGTGATACGCCTTCTTGAGTGCAAAGGAATCGCCCAGGCCCCGCACCAGCGCCACGTCATGGGCGGGCAAGGTGCGCGCGGGCGCGGGCAGGCGCGCCACCATGCCCTTCAGGGACGGCGGATCGGCGGAGAAATTGACTTCCAGCTCCGGTTCGCCCGCGATGGAGCGAATGGCCATCGCCACCGCTCTTTTAAACGGCTCGGCAGGACTCTCTGGCTTTGTCACGCCACCAGCACTTTGGCGGCGCTCTCGGGCAATTCCTGGCCAAAGGCGCGCTGGTAGAATTCGGCAACGCCCGCCCGCTCCAGCTCGTCACACTTGTTGAGGAAGCTGACGCGGAAGGCGAAACCCACATCGCCGAAGATTTCCGCATTCTGCGCCCAGGTCATCACCGTGCGCGGGCTCATCACCGTGGAAAGATCGCCATTGATGAAGGCGTTGCGGGTCATGTCCGCCACCCGCACCATGGATGCGATCACCTTCTTGCCCTCGGCATTGTCATAGGTCGGCGCCTTGGCCAGAACGATCTCGGCCTCCGCGTCATGGCTGAGATAGTTCAAGGTGGTGACGATGTTCCAGCGGTCCATCTGGCCCTGGTTGATCTGCTGGGTGCCATGATAAAGCCCGCTGGTGTCGCCAAGACCGATGGTGTTGGTGGTCGAGAACAGGCGGAAGGCGGCATGCGGCCGGATAACCTTGTTCTGGTCCAGCAGGGTGAGCTTGCCTTGCGCTTCCAGCACGCGCTGGATCACGAACATCACGTCGGGACGGCCCGCGTCATATTCGTCAAAGCACAGCGCCACCGGGCGCTGCAGCGCCCAGGGCAGCAGGCCTTCGCGGAATTCTGTGATCTGCTTGCCGTCCTTCAGGACAATGGCGTCCTTGCCGATCAAATCAATGCGGCTGACATGGCTGTCCAGGTTGATGCGGATGCAGGGCCAGTTCAGGCGCGACGCCACCTGTTCGATATGCGTGGATTTGCCGGTGCCGTGATAGCCCTGGATCATGACGCGGCGGTTGAAGGCAAAGCCCGCCAATATCGCAAGCGTGGTCTCGCGGTCGAAGCGATAGGCTTCGTCACGGTCCGGCACATGCTCGCTGGTCTTCTTGAAGGCGGGCACCTTCATCTTTGTCTGGATACCAAACAGCGCGCCCGCATCAACGACCGTGTCGGGCGCCGCCGAAACATCCAAACCTGTATTGTCGCTCATGTATTTTTTCCCGGCGAAAAGCCGCCTGGGATGCGCCGTCAGACCAGGGCTTACACCAGGCCCGAGGCGCGCAGGACGCCATATGCCTTGATGACCTGTTTCAGGCGTTCCTCGGCGCCCCGATCGCCGCCATTCGCATCGGGATGAAACCGTTTCACAAGTTCCTTATACCGCGCCTTGATCTCGATCAAGGTAGCGTTGTGGGAGAGCGCCATCGTGTCCATCGCCATGCTCTGCAACCGCGTCAGTTGCCGCTCGGGACGGCGGACCTGGACCTTTTCGTCATCCTCCCCGAAGACGGCATAGCCGTCATGAAAAGTCTGCGTGGCTTGGCCCGGCATCCCGGCGCCGCGCTTGCCCATGGGCCAGGTGGGGCGATGGCCGAAAATCGCCTCGTCGCGGAATTTGCGGATGTCGCCATCGCCCATGTCCTTGAAGAAGTCCCAAGATTCATTGCGCGCACGGGCATGGGCCGTGCAAAGCCACAGATATTCGCCCAGATTTTCGCGCGACAGGGGAACCTTGCAATTGCCCGGCTTGGCGCAATCCTTGACCGCGCAGGGGCGCGCTTCGGCCTCCACCGCCTTTTTGGCGGGCGCATCCTTCTTGATTCGGATGTCGCTTTTGAAGCGTGGGCGGGGTGGAGTCATAGAGTGATTATGGGGTGGGGCGGCCAAAAAACAAGAAAACGAAATGCTTGACTTTGCGGGGGCGGAAACGCGAAGTCGCCCGTTATGCCCGTTTCTGAAATTATCGCGCAAAAGCTGCAGGCCGCTTTTGCGCCCGCCAGCCTGGCGGTGAATGACGACAGCGCTGGCCATGCCGGCCATGCCGGGGCGCGGCCCGGCGGCGAAACCCATTTTTCCGTCCGCATTGTCTCGGAACGGTTCACCGGCATGAACCGGGTGGAACGCCAGCGCGCCGTGCATGCGGCGCTGGCCGCCGAGCTTGCGGGCCCGGTGCATGCGCTGGTGATCGCGGCCCTTACGCCTTCGGAGTCTTCTTCGGCGGCGTCACCCGAAGCGCGGTGACCTGGTTCCTCTGCCGCCGCAACACTTCAAACGTATAGCCGAAAAACGCGAAACGCTGGCCGGGTTCCGGGATGGCATGGGCTTCCTGGATCACCAGCCCCGCAATGGTGGTGGCGTCTTCTTCCGGCAGCGACCAGTCCAGCTCGCGGTTCAAATCGCGTACCGGCACCGTGCCATCCACAAGGTATGACCCATCCGGGCGGCGGCGCACATCGCTGCGCTGCTGCGCCTGGCTTTCATCCGGCAATTCGCCGATCACTTCGGCCAGCACGTCTTCCAGTGTCACCAGTCCCTGCAGCGCGCCATATTCATCCACCACCAGCGCGAACTGGCTGCGATGCGAACGGAATGCGGCCAGCAATTCTTCCAGCCGCGTGGTGTCGGGCACGAACCAGGGCGGCGTCGCCAGGGCCGCGATGTCCAGGTCCCGGTAATCGCCGCGCCGCTCGACCAATGCCTGCGCTAGATGCTTGGTGTTCAGGATGCCGATGATGTTCTCCGGCTCGTCCCGCCACAGCGGCAGCCGCGTATGCTCGCTTTCCATCACCGCCTGGATGATGGCGTCGCGCGGCTGGTCCAGGTCAATGGCGGTCATGTGCTTTCGGTGCATGAAGACATCGCCCACCCGCAGCTCGCGCAAATCCAGAACACCGTCAATCATGTCGCGATGCTCGCGCTCGACCATGCCTTCTTGGTGATGCAGGGCCACCGCGCCGCGTATCTCGTCATGGGCGGCGTCGGCATCGTCATTTTCATGCGGCCGCACGCCGAACAGGAACAGCAGCCGCCAGACCAGGAACTGCACCGCCGCCACGATGGGCGACAGGATGGTGATCAGGATGCGAAGCGGCCATGCCACCGCCAGCGCGAAACGGTCGGTGCGCGCGATGGCCAATGTCTTGGGCAGCACTTCGGCAAAGAACAGCACCGCCATCGTCATGCCCGCCGTGACGATCAACACTGCCCGCTCGCCCAGTTGCGGCGCCAAAGTCTCGGTGGCCAGGGACGATGCAAGTATGTTGATGAAGGTGTTGCCCAGCAGGACAGAGCCGATCAGCTTTTCCCGGTTGGCCACCAGCTTGTTGACATGATGGGCGGCCTTGCTGCCATCCTTCTCAAGCTGGTGCATGCGGCCGCGCGAAACTGCGGTCAGCGCCGTTTCGGAGCCTGCGAAGAAGGCGGATACCAGCAGCAGAAGCGCAATGGCGGCAAGCGGCGCCAGTAGCGGTAATAGGATCATGGGATGGCCCTGAAGTCTCAGGGCGCATCATGCCAGCTTTTCAGGCCGCCAGCACGGTTTTCACGGCTTCCAGCGGCACATCGGTGGTAACAAAGGTCTTTCCGATGCCCCGGGCCAGGATGAAGGTGAGCTTGCCGTCCTTCACCTTCTTGTCATGGGCCATGTGGGCGATCAGCGAATCGGCGTTGCCGATGGAACCCGGAATGTCGGCAATGGCGGCGGGCAGGCCGACGCTACGCAGATGCGCTTCCAGCCGCTCCGCATCGCCTTGCGGGCAGATGCCCAGAAGTGCCGACAGGCGGAAGGCCAGCGCCATGCCGATGGCGACGCCTTCGCCATGGATCAGGCGTTGCGAGAAACCGGTTTGCGCTTCCAGCGCATGGCCGAATGTGTGACCTAAATTGAGCAAGGCGCGCTCGCCCGTCTCGCGCTCGTCCCGCGCCACGATGTCGGCCTTCATGCGGCAGGAATGGGCCACGGCGTGAATAAGTTTTTCCTGGTCGCCCGCGATGGCGGCAGCGCCGTTCTTCTCCAGCCAGCCGAAAAATGCGGCATCGCCCAGCGCGCCATATTTCACCACTTCGGCATAACCGGCCAGCATTTCGCGCTTGGGCAGGCTGGACAGCAGCGCCGTGTCCGCGATCACAAGTTTCGGCTGATGAAACAGGCCGACCAGGTTTTTGCCCTGCGCCGCGTTGATGGCGGTCTTGCCGCCCACCGACGAATCCACCTGCGCCAGCAAGGTGGTGGGGATCTGCACGAAATTCACGCCGCGTTTCAGGACGCCCGCCGCGAAACCCGTGAGGTCGCCAATGACGCCGCCGCCGAACGCAATCACCAGCCCCTGCCGGTCAATGCCCGCATCCAGCAACTGGCCGCAAACGCTTTCCAGGCCTGCGAAACTTTTTGATCCTTCGCCGGGCGGCATCACGATGGGCCTGGCCTTCATGCCCGCGCCCGCCAGCCCGTTGGTCAAACGCTCCAGGTACAGCCCGCCCACATTGGCATCGGTCACAACCGGAACGGCGGCCTTGCCACCGGCGTTTTTCACCAGCGCGCCCACATCCGCCAGCAGCCCGCTGCCGACATGGATGTCATAGGCGCGGGTCCCAAGCCCCACTGTAATCTTCTCGCTCATGCGTCCCTGTATAGCCCGCGTTCCGTCAGCATCGCCACGATATTGTCCACCGCCGCGCCATGGGGTTCGTCCAGGCTGTCCAGGGTGACATCGGCCAGGGCATAGATGGGCTCGCGCGCCGCCAGCAGCTTTTCCATGGTTTCGCGCATGTCGCCGTCTTTGAGGAGAGGCCGCGTCTCGCGCTTTTTTACCCGCGACAGCAGCAGCGGCAGCGGCGCTTTCAGCCAGAAGGTGATGGCCGCACCCGCCAGCGCCGCCCGCGTTTCCGGGTCCATGAAGGCGCCGCCGCCCGTGGCCAGCACATGCGGTTCCTCGCCCAGAAGGCGGGCGATCACCCGCCGCTCGCCATCCCGGAAATGCGGCTCACCATGCCTGGCGAAAATCTCGGCCACGGTCAGGCCCGCCGCCGCCTCGATCTCGTGATCGGCGTCGCGGAAGGGCACGTTCAGGCGCGCCGCCAGCCGCCGCCCGATGGCGGTCTTGCCGGCGCCCATCATGCCAACCAGGGCTATGGTGCGGTTCAATCCCATGACCGTTCCCATACACAAGCAGGAATAAAAAGTCTCGCCGTGCTAGATGGGGGCATGAATCCGCGTTCCAAACCGTCAACACCGGCCCTGATCGAAGCCTTCCTGGAAATGATGAGCGCCGAGCGGGGGGCAGGGGCCAACACCCTGGCCGCCTATCGCCGCGACCTGATGGATTTCGCGCGGTTTGCCAAGATTGACCTGACACTTGCCACCCGCCAGACGGTGCGGGACTGGCTTGCGAACCTGGGCGGGCTGGAAGCATCGTCCCAGGCGCGCAAGCTGTCGGCGCTGCGCCAATTCTATGGCTTCCTCTATGGCGAGGAAATCTGCAAAGACAATCCCACCGATGCGGTGGACGCGCCCAGGCGTGTCCGACCGCTGCCCAAGATCATTTCCACCGATGACATGGACGCCATGCTGCGCGTGGCGGGGGAGGGCGAGACACCGGAAGCCCGGCGTCTGCTCTGCATCATCGAGATGCTCTATGCCGCGGGCCTGCGCGTGTCGGAACTGGCGGGCCTGCCGCTGGCGGCGGTGCGCGGCAATCCCGGTTTCATTCTGGTGCGCGGGAAGGGCGGCAAGGAACGTCTTGCCCCGCTGGGCGCATCGGCCCGCGACGCCATCACCGCGTATCTGGGCGTGCGCGAAGAGTTTCTTCCCAAGCAGCACAAGAAAGCCGCGCAGTATCTTTTCTGCTCGCGGGCTGCGGAAGGCTTTCTCACCCGCCAGCGGCTGCACCAGCTCCTGAAGGCGCTGGCGCTCAAGGCGGGCCTGGACCCCGCCAAGGTCTCGCCCCATGTGCTGCGCCATGCCTTCGCCACCCATCTTGTGGAAGGGGGGGCCGATCTTCGCAGCGTTCAGACCCTCTTGGGCCATGCGGATATTGCGACCACCGAAATCTATACCCATGTGGCGAAAGGGCATTTGAAACGCGTCATGAACAAAGCGCACCCTTTGGCTCGCAAACGTTAACCTCTTTCGAAATTTTCGGTATTATGCACCAAGCGCCCAAAATCCACTTAGGCTAACCTGTCCTGGCTTCTGGGGAGGGTGTTCGGTGGAAAGGTTTCTTGTCGGGCTCTTCGCGCTAGCCGTTGGTGCCCTGTACGGCTTCGTTGCCCGCAAAGGCTGGCAATGCGGGGAAAGTCTAATCGGTTATCTGCCAACTAGACGCGGGTACCTTCCCTTGCGGCGCGACTCCAACCCCATTCTCTTCAGAATGGAACAATGGACAGACACAGCGGTAGCTGTGGTCTTGGTCCTTGGGGGCCTATGGGCGGTCTTAGGTTCGTTCTAGGTGTGCTTGCTGCATAATAGAGAAAATTTTTGAACCCTCCGGTTTCAGCTTTCACTCGGCTCCCAAGTGGTCGCCTTCGTCCGCTGAAACCACCTCCCCCTTCCAGGTGCTTTTTGGCGCTCCGGCTCGCGCCTACGCGCTTCGCACTGAAGGGGGAGGCGGGGCTGTGTTTCCTTAATACTTGCGGCCCAAAGCCCAAAAAGGGTAATAGAAACCATGCATTATTTGGATTTCGAACGCCCCATCGCCGATCTGGAAGGCCAGATCGTGGAACTGCGCAAGCTGGCGGAAACCGATCCCGGCATGGACATCAGCGCCGATGTGGCGCGCCTGTCCGGCCGTGCGGGCCAGATGGTGCGCGACACCTATGCCAAGCTGACGCCCTGGCAAAAGGTGCAGGTGGCGCGCCATCCCGGGCGGCCGCATTTTCTTGATTACGCCCGCAGCATGTTCGACGAATTCACGCCGCTGGCCGGTGATCGCGGCTTTGGCGAGGACCAGGCCGTGATCGCGGGGCTGGCGCGTTTCCGTGGCCGTGCCATCGCCTTTATCGGCCATGAAAAAGGCAACGACACCAAGAGCCGCATCAAGCACAATTTCGGCATGGCCATGCCGGAGGGTTACCGCAAGGCGGTGCGCCTGTTCGAACTGGCGGATCGCTTCGGCCTGCCGGTCCTCAGCTTCGCCGACACGGCGGGCGCGCATCCGGGCATCAGCGCCGAGGAGCGCGGCCAGGCCGAGGCCATTGCCCGCTCCATCGAAGCGGGCCTGTCCATCAAGTCGCCCTTCATCGCCACCATCATCGGCGAAGGCATGTCGGGCGGGGCCATCGCCATCGCGGCGGCCAACCGCGTCTACATGCTGGAACATTCCATCTATTCGGTGATCTCGCCCGAAGGGGCGGCCTCGATCCTGTGGCGCAATGCCGAGCGGGCGCAGGAAGCGGCCACCGCGCTCAAGATCACGGCGCAGGACCTTCTGAATTTGAAAGTGATTGACGCCGTCATCCCAGAACCCGAAGGCGGCGCCCATCGCGCCCCCGAAACCGCCATCGCGGCGGTGTCGGACCAGATCGCGGCGGGCCTGTCGGAAATGGACGGCATGACCGGCGAACAGTTGCTGCGCGCCCGGCGGGAAAAATTCCTGGCCATGGGCCGGCATCTTTAATCGCCCGGAACCATCATGGCGACCCACGCCCAGACGTTTGATTCCATCTACCAGCGCGGGCTTTGGGGCGGCGGCTCGGGCGCGGGCTCCAGCGAAGCCACCTCGCGCGACTACCGCACTTTTCTAAAGGTCTTTCTCACCGTCAATCGCATCAAGAGCGTGCTGGACCTTGGCTGCGGCGACTGGGAAATCGCCCGGCACATGGACTGGACCGGCATTGATTACACGGGCGTGGATGTTTCCAAGGTGGTGCTGGAAAAGACCCGAGAATTTGAAAAGCCCGGCGTGCGATTTTTATGCGCCAATGCGGTGACGGATGACTTGCCGTCCGCCGACCTGCTGATCGCCAAGGATGTCTTCCAGCATTGGCCCAATGGCGACATCCTGGCATTCCTGCCCAGGCTGAAGAATTACCGCGCCGCCCTGATCACCAACGGTTTTCACCCCAATGCCCTGGCCCGGCGCAACCAGGACATCGCGGTGGGCGATTACCGCGCCGTCGAGCTGTCCAAGCCGCCGTTCAACCTGAATGGCTGGTATGTCTATGATTTCGAGGCGGACGAGACGAAGTGGGTCTTCCTCTGGAGCAACCCTACTTCGCCAGATTAAAGGACAGCGAAGAGACCCAGCCGGCATTGCCCAGCTCGTCCTTCACTTCCCACCAGACGCCATCCTTGTTGCCGGTCGGGTAGAGCATCATGCCGCTGTCCAGCGGACGTACAACCTTGGAGCTGTCCGAGGCGCGCTCATACATGCGGCCCGCGCGCGACATGGTGACAGACTGGCCGCCCGCTTCCGCCGAGGCGTTGCCGGACAATTCGGAAAGCCCGCCCATGTCGCCCACCAGCTTCGCATAGGCGTCGATATAGGCCAGGATCACGACCTGGCCGATGGCGGTGTTGGTGTAGTTGCTGACACCCGCGCCCCCAAAAGCACCAAGCCCGAAACCGCCGCCGCCCACGCCAAAGCCCACATCGGTCTTGGAGCCATGGCCTTCGGCCATCGCCTGCTGTTCCGATGTACGCACATTGGTGACCGTCAGGATCACGTCGGCGGTCTTGGAGGAGATGGAGATGTTGGAAACGATGGCGCCGGCGATGCCGCCGAACAGCGCGCCGGCAAAGGCGCCGACATTGGTGCCGCCGGAATCGGCGTTCTTGGACGTGATGTCGGGGACCAGGATGTAATCGGCGGCCTTGACCTGGCCCATGCCGACATTCGATCCGCCCTGCAGCGCGCCGCTGCTGGCCAGGGCGCGTTCCTGCTGCGCCAGTTCAAAACCCTTGCCCCGGTCCAGCAGGGTGAAGCAGTTGGACTTCATCACGAAGGCCTTCAGCAGCGCCTCGGGCGATTCCAGGTGCAGGCCTTCCCACCATTTGTTCTCCGGCTCGCGCACGGCGATGGTTCCCAGCTTGCGGGAACAGACCGGAATCTCGGACCGCTTCTCGGCGGTCTTGCTCTGGATGGAAGCGGCGAAACCCGGCGCGGGCGCCAGCATGGATGTCGCGCACGCCAAAGCCGCCACTACGGCCGTAAACTGCCCCAAACGCATATGAAGTCCCCTTGAAAAATCCCCGCGCGGCCCCCCGCGCAAATCCGTCCCAAGGATTATCAAATTATTGCTTTTTTGCAATCCAGTCCGAAGCCGGGATTACCACCAGCCGCGATATTTAAACCAGGCGATGGGAATCACGGTGGACAGCACGATCATCCCCAGGCCCCAGGCATAGCCATAATGCCAGGCCAGTTCCGGCATGAAGTGGAAATTCATCCCATACATGCTGGCGATGAAGGTGGGCGGGATTCCCACCACGGACGCAATGGTGAGGACCTTGAAGAGGTCATTCTGCTCGATGCTGATGAAGCCCAGTGCCGCATCCAGCAGGAATTGCAGCTTGTCCGTCAAATGCACTTCGTAATCGTTCAGCGACTGCACGTCGCTGGCCGCCATTTTCAGACGCGCCTTGACGGCGCTTTCCATCCAGCCATCGCCATGCTCGACCAGGAAGGGAATGGCCCGCTGCAACACCAGTGACGTATCGCGGATATGCGACAGGCGTTCGCCCATGTCGCCGATATCCACCATGGTCTTGCGCAGCATGGCATTGGTACGCTTGACGTCGCGGTGATGCCCGAACTGCTTGTGGAAAATGCGCTGCGACACGCCCATGGCGCCGT
This sequence comes from Alphaproteobacteria bacterium, assembly GCA_947465395.1. GTDB lineage: Bacteria > Pseudomonadota > Alphaproteobacteria > Micropepsales > Micropepsaceae > Rhizomicrobium. The sequence goes on from CANIAL010000009.1 coordinate 65,209, forward strand.
CCCGCAATTCCTCCAGCCGGTCGGCGCCGAAATCCACCAGCGCCTCCAGGATCACCAGGAAAATGTCGGGCGCGCTGCGCTCCCGCCGTTTCACGCGCTTGAGGATGGCGGGAATGGTGTGCAAATGCGCGAAGCGGATGGTGACCAGCATGTCTTTGGTCAGCACAAAACCCAGCGGCGTGGTGACGAAACAGTCGCCTTTTTCGGTCACGGAGGTGACGGGAACCGAAATGGTGAAGGCGTCGTCTTCATACTGCAGACGGCTGGAGAACTCGATCTCGTCCAGTTCCTCGCGGCGGGGAATCTCAAGCCCATAGTCGCGGCAAGCCTTGGCCAGCTCGTCTTCCGTGGGCTGGCACAGATCCACCCATATGGGTTTGCCGTGTTCGGGATAGACGGTCAGCAAAGCGAAGCCCTCATGCGCATGGCACTATAACGCACGGGAATGGCTGTCAGACCAAAGCTCCGTGACAGTGCTTATACTTTTTGCCGCTGCCACACGGACACGCCGCATTGCGCTGCACCTTCTTCCAGGTGGCGGGATTGTTGGGGTCAACGGGCAGGTCTTCTTCCGGCATGCCCGCGCCATATTCATTTTCCCCGGTCAGAGGATTGATGTGGGTTGCCTGCATGGGCGGCAATTCGCTTGGGCCCAAATCCGGCGGCGGCTCGTTCTGCGAAATCTGCACATGCATCAGCTGCTGCACCACATCGGCGCGCAGCTTGGCCAGCAGCGCCTCGAACAGTTCAAAGGCTTCCGACTTGTATTCGTTCAGGGGATCGCGCTGGCCGTAACCGCGCAGGCCCACATACTGGCGCAAATAATCCAGGTTGACGATGTGCTCGCGCCAGTTGGTATCCAGCGTCTGCAGCAGGATGGCCTTTTCCACGTAACGCATCACGTCGGTGCCGTAATTGGCGGTGCGCTCGGCGGCGCGCGCCTCCACGGCCTTCAGGACGCGCTCGCGCACTTCCTCGTCGGCGATGCCTTCTTCCTTGGTCCATTCCACCACCGGCAATTCCACGCCGAAAATCTTCTGCACTTCGGCTTCCAGGCCGGGCGCGTCCCATTGCTCGGCATAGGCCTTTTCGGGAATGTGGCGCGCCACCAGTTCCTCGATCACGTCCTCGCGGAAATCGGCGATCTGGTCGGAAACATCGTCCGCCGACATGATCTCGCGGCGCTGTTCGAAGATGACGCGGCGCTGGTCGTTCAGCACGTCGTCATACTTCAGGATGTTCTTGCGGATTTCGAAGTTGCGCGCTTCGACCTTCTGCTGCGCCTTTTCCAGCGCCTTGTTCACCCAAGGGTGGGTGATGGCCTCGCCCGGCTCCAGCCCAAGGCGCGTCAGGATCGCGTCCATCCGCTCCGAGCCGAAGATGCGCATCAGGTCGTCCTGCAAGGACAGGAAGAATTTGGACGCGCCGGGATCGCCCTGGCGGCCCGAACGGCCACGCAGCTGGTTGTCGATGCGGCGGCTTTCATGCCGCTCGGTGCCGATTACGTAAAGACCGCCCGCGGCCAGCGCCTGTTCCTTGAAGGCGGCGATTTCGCCCTTGATGCGCGCGATCTCGGCCTGGCGGCCCTGTTCGTCGCCAATGCCTTCGAGTTCGTGGCGGATGCGCATGTCCAGGTTGCCGCCCAGCTGGATGTCGGTGCCGCGGCCCGCCATGTTGGTGGCGATGGTGACGGCGCCCGGCACACCGGCCTGGCTGACGATAAAGGCTTCCTGTTCGTGGTAGCGCGCGTTCAGCACGTGATGCTTGATCTTGCGCGCCTTCATCAGCTCGGAGAGATGCTCCGACTTTTCAATGGAGGTGGTGCCCACCAGCACCGGTTGGCGGCGGGCGATGCATTCTTCCACCAGCTTGACGATGGCGTCATTCTTCTCGTCCGCGCTGCGATAGACTTCGTCGTCATAATCCAGGCGCGCCACCGGCACGTTGGTGGGAATGTCGCGCACATCGAGCTTGTAGATATCCATGAACTCGGCGGCTTCCGTCAGCGCCGTGCCGGTCATGCCCGCCAGTTTTTTATACAGGCGGAAATAATTCTGGAAGGTGATGGAAGCCAGGGTCACGTTTTCCGGCTGGACCTTGACGCCTTCCTTGGCTTCCAGCGCCTGGTGCAAGCCGTCGGAATAGCGCCGGCCTTCCATCATGCGGCCGGTGAATTCGTCAATGATGATCACCTGGTCATTCTTGACGATATAGTCCTTGTCCTTTGAGAACAGCCTGTGCGCCTTCAGCGCCTGGTTCACATGATGCAGGACCGAGATATTCTCGGTGTCGTAAAGATCGCCGACTTCCAGAAGTCCCGCGGCCTTGAGCAACTGCACCATGTGCTCGGCGCCGTTTTCCGTCAGCGTCACCTGGCGCTGCTTTTCATCCAGGTCGTAATCTTCCGGCACCAGGCTGGACATGGTGGCGTCCACCGCCTTGTACATTTCGGTCAGGTCCTGGGTCGGGCCGGAAATGATCAGGGGCGTGCGGGCTTCGTCCACCAGGATGGAGTCCACTTCGTCCACGATGGCATAGGCATGGCCGCGCTGGGACATGGCGTTGAGCGCGTATTTCATGTTGTCGCGCAGATAGTCGAAGCCGAATTCGTTGTTGGTGCCATAGGTGACATCGGCGGCGTAGGAGGCGCGGCGCTCCTCGTCATCCAGGCCATGCACGATGCAGCCCGTGGTCAGGCCCAGGAAGCGGTAGATCTGGCCCATCCATTCGCCGTCGCGCTTGGCCAAATAGTCATTCACCGTCACCACATGCACGCCATTGCCAGCCAGCGCGTTCAGATAGACGGGCAGGGTGGCGACCAGGGTCTTGCCTTCGCCCGTCCGCATTTCGGCGATATGGCCTTCGTGCAGGACCATGCCGCCTACAAGCTGCACGTCGAAATGGCGCTGGCCCAAAGTGCGCTTGGCCGCCTCGCGGACCACGGCAAAGGCTTCGGGCAACAGATCGTCCTCGGTCTCGCCCGCGGCCAGGCGTTCGCGGAAGGCCGGGGTCATGGCCTTCAGCTCATCGTCCGACAGCGCGGCAAAGCGCGGCTCCAGTGCGTTGATCCTGGCCACCATGGACCAGTAAGGCTTGATCTTCCGCTCATTGGCCGAGCCGAAAAGCTGTTTGGCGAGCGCGCTGATACCCAGCATGAAATCCTCTGTCCGGGCCTTTATGGCGGCCCGGGCGACCCGCGCGGGCCATGGGGGCGCGCGCCGGAGACATAAGAACGGGTTAGCTCATTGTCAAATAAAGGGGTTCAGCGATTTTCAGCCCCTTTTGGGCCTTGTCAAAAGCCGTGATTCCCGAACATCGTGGGGGTTAAAGGGTATTTGGGGAAAATCCATGGCCAGCCTGAAAAAACCGGCGTCCGGCAAGAAAGCGCCTGCCTCCAAATCCGGCCATGCTGTATCTCCCCTGGCCCCAAAATCCTTCCCCACCCTGCCGCCCCTGGCGGGGGTGCGGCTGGCCACCGTGGCGGCGGGCATCCGCTACAAGCAGCGCACGGACGTCATGATGGCGGTCTTTGCCCCCGGAACCCAGGTGGCCGGGGTCTTCACCAAGTCGAAAACCGCCTCCGCCCCCGTGCTTTGGTGCCAGAAGCAGATGCTCCATGGCACGACCCGCATGCTGGTGGTCAACAGCGGCAACGCCAACGCCTTTACCGGCAAGGCGGGGATTGATGGCGTGCGCGAGATCGCGGACAGCGCCGCCGCCGTGATGGGCTGCCGTCCGCAAGACGTTCTCATGGCATCCACCGGCGTGATCGGCGAGCCGCTGCCCATATCGAAAATCACCAGCGTATTGTCAGGCCTGGTGTCGGAAGGGGCGGCGGGCAACTGGCGCGCCGCCGCCGAAGCCATCATGACCACAGACACATTCCCCAAGCTGGCGACCGCCAGCGCCATGATTGACGGCGTGAAGGTCACCCTCAACGGCATCGCCAAGGGGTCCGGCATGATCGCGCCGGATATGTCTACGATGTTGGCCTTCGTCTTCACCGATGCGGCGCTGCCCGCGCCCGTGCTGGCAGAAATGCTGAAAGCAGGCGCCGGGCCGTCCTTCAATTCCATCACGGTGGATTCGGATACCTCCACCAGCGACACGCTGCTGCTGTTCGCCACAGGAAAGGGCGCCAAGCATGGCGCCATCGCAAAAGCCTCCGACAAGCGGCTGACGGATTTCCGCCGCAAGCTGGATGCGCTGCTGCTCGATCTCGCTTTGGCCGTGGTCAAGGACGGGGAGGGCGCGCAGAAACTGATCCAGGTGGATGTGACGGGTGCGGAAAATGACGCCGCGGCGCGCCGCATCGGTCTTTCCATCGCCAATTCGCCGCTGGTGAAAACCGCCATCGCCGGCAATGACGCCAACTGGGGCCGCATCGTGATGGCGGTGGGCAAGGCGGGCGAAATGGCCGACCGCGACAAGCTGAAAATCTCCTTCGGCGGCAAGCTGGTGGCCGAGAAGGGCGCACGCGCGGCAAAATATGACGAAGCCGCCGCCACAAAGGCCGTGTCGGGCCGCGAGGTCGAGATCGCGGTTGATCTTGGGCTGGGCAAGGGCGCGGCGCGGATTTACACCTGTGACTTCACACACGGATATATAGACATCAATGGCTCCTACAGAAGTTAGCCATCATCACGGGGACAAAACGCATGGAGAATTTTGCAAAACTTCTCCAATCACCCTTTGTTCAAACGGTGTTCGACGATGCTAGCAAGGTCTGGAAGAAGTTTAACGTAGAACCAGGCAGTTTCGAATGGCCTGAATCTGCCCCATTGCTTGAAAGCCAATTTTACGTCCAGCGGCTAGGGTTTCATGTTTCGCATGCGCTGACTTGGTTCAAGCAATTAGACTTGGCTATCGAATTTTTATCGAATTACGAGTATTCAAAAAAACAATCATCCAATCGTGCCGATCATTTAATTTACAATGTTGAAAATTATCTTATTCGGTTGAATTCTGTTTATGATCGAACGCTTCAGCTTACAAATTCTACTTTTCACCTGTGTCTAGGTGAGGATCATGTTCGGCACGCCATCATCTTAAACAATTATAAGATCGCTCATCGCCCAGCAGTGCAAGCTGCACTCAGGGCGATTAAGAAAAAGATTGAACCAAGTGCACAGGCTCGTCACGAGCTAGTGCACAAACACTCCCTTCTCGACGAAGATTTGCGAAAGGTAGAGATGCTTTATCTGAACGATGATGGGCTGGGCGATACCGCTGAGAAAAAAGGAGCAATTTAAAATGTTCCGTGCTAACCATCTGCGCGATTTTATCACCGGCAAAAAGGCTGAATATACAAAAATCAACTCAGATTTAGCGGGGCTTCTAATCAAGCTCTTTGAGTTGTTTTTCGATGAATACAAGCGTCAAAAAAATTACTTACGTTGGGACGAGGACATGAATTTCCCCGCTAGCTAGTATCTTTGCATATTGTTCCCATTCATTCTGATATTCACGATAGCGGAAACAACCATGCCATCCGTCGCTGCTGAAAAATTGAATCGTCGTATTATCCTGGGCGGCGCGGCGTTGCTGTTGCCGACACCGCTCTGGGCCGCCGATGACGCCATCACGGCGCTGGAAAAAGCGCGCGGCTTGAAGATTGGCCTGGCGGCGATGGACACCGGCAGCGGCCGCACCCTGATGCACCGCCAGAATGAACGTTTCGTGATGTGCAGCACCTTCAAGATGATGCTGTCGGCGGCGGTTTTGTCGAAGGTGGACAAGGGCCAGGAAAGGCTGGACAGGGTGATCCGTTACAAGCCCAGTGATCTTCTGGATTATGCGCCCGCCGCGAAAAAGAACATCGCCACCGGCATGACCATCGAACAGCTTTGCCAGGCGGCGGTCGAGCTTTCCGACAACAGCTGTGCCAATCTCTTGTTCAACGTGATCGGCGGGCCGCCCGCCCTGCAAAGCTTCGTGCGCGGGCTGGGCGACCATGAGACCCGCCATGACCGCATCGAAGGCGCGCTGAACGTGCCGGACGGCGACAAGGACACCACAAAGCCCGCCGCCATGGTGCAGAGCATGCGGAAAGTCCTGCTGGGCGATGTGCTGAAGCCGGGCTCCCGTGCGCGCCTTTCCCAGTGGATGCGCGACAGCAGCACGGGCAAGGAACGCATCCGCAGCGGCATTCCGAAAGACTGGCAGGCGGGCGACAAGACCGGCTCCGCCTTCGACATGCTCAACGACATCGCCATCCTCTGGCCGCCGGGCAATCGCAAGCCAATTCTGGTTTGCTGTTACACGACGGGGAACAAGAAAGACGACAAGACGACAGCGGCGACCTGGGCTGAGATCGGCAAAATCGTCTCCAAAACCTTTTTGTAGCGCGCACAGGCTTTCTTCCCCCGCCAGCGTAGCGAACGGCGGGGGAAGATGTCCGCTAGGGGGCTTGCCCCCGTGGCGGACAGATGGGGGCCAAGTTAAACCAGACTTGCGTCGAGACTGATATCCGCCTTCAGCAGTTTCGACACCGGGCATCCCGCCTTCGCCTTGCCCGCAAGCTCCGCGAATTTCGCGGCGTCGCAGCCTGGGATTTTCGCCTTTAGAGTGAGATGCACCTTGGTGATGGCAAAACCGTCGCCCTGCTTTTCCAGAGTCACGTCCGCCTTGGTGTTCATCTCGTCCGCCACCAGTCCCGCTTCGCCCAAAATCAGCGACAGTGCCATGGTGAAGCAGCCGGCATGCGCCGCCCCGATCAACTCTTCCGGGTTGGTGCCGGGCTGGCCTTCAAAGCGGGCGGCAAAGCCATAGGGATAATCCTTCAGCGCGCCGCTCTTGGTGGAAATGGCGCCCTTGCCGTCCTTCAACCCGCCCCGCCAAACCGCTGTCCCGAATGTCGTCATGGCAAACTCCCTTGCTGTGCTGGCAATAAATCCTGTGCCAAGCCATTGTTCCAACCCTAAAGTTGCATGGTGGCAAGACTATGTTAACCCTGCCGCTTAACCCCACTTTAGTCCTGGATCGTCAAAATGAACGAAACGCAACGTCTCTTGCTGGTGGCGGCTGCGGCTTTGATAGATCCGGATGGCCGCGTGCTGATCGCACAACGCCCACCGGGCAGGGAGATGGCGGGGTTATGGGAATTTCCAGGCGGCAAGATCGAGACGGGCGAGGCGCCGGAAACGGCGCTGATCCGCGAGTTGAAGGAAGAGCTTGGCATCACGGTCAAGCTGCCCTGTCTCGCGCCATTCACCTTTGCTTCGCATGCATATCCCGGCTTTCACCTTTTGATGCCGCTTTACGTCTGTCGCCGCTGGGACGGCACGCCGCAGCCGCTCGAACACGCGGCGCTCAAATGGATCAGGCCGCGCGATCTTGTTGGCAACGCGGATTATCCCATGCCCGCGGCCGACTTGCCGCTTATCCCCATGTTGCGCGATCTTTTGTGACCGATACGGGCGGGGCTACCGCCATCGAATATGCGCTGATCGCGTCGCTGGTGTCCGTTTTCATCCTGACCGCCGTCACCAATGTCGGCACGGCCACGGTCAACCTGTTCATGAAGGTCGTGAACAAGCTGGGCTGAGGTTCAGCGCGGCTTTTCGCCCGCCGACTGCTCCACCGTTCCCAGCGCATCGCTGAGGCGTGTCCTGGCGCTGCCGGGTTTCAGCGGCTTTTGCTGGCTTTCATGCGGCGCCCATCCCATCAAATAAACCGTCTCGAAGGTGGCGTTGAGCTTTCCCTGCGCGGCATGATGCGCCGCGTAATAATCGCGCAATGCGTTCCATGTCCGGCGCGGCAGGAAACGCCGCCGCCGCTCTGTCATGGTGTTGCTCAAGGCGTGGCTACGCAAATCGCGCACCAGCGATTCCACGTCCGAATAGCGCACCAGGGTGCGTTCCAGGTCCGCCACCGGCAGGGCAAAGCCCGCCCGTTGCAATAACCCGCCCAGGTCGCGCACATCACCGAACGGCGCCACGCGCGGGCTGATGCCGCCAAGCGTGCCAGCCTCGGCGGCGGCAAAGCTTTCCCGCAATTCGTGCAGGGTTGATCCGGCCAGGATCGCGCCCAGGAACAAGCCATCCGGTTTCAGGGCGCGGCGTATCTGGATCAGCGCCCCGGGCAGGTCATTGACGGTCTGCAAGGAAAACACGCTGAGGGCGAGATCGAAACGCTCCGCCGCCACGTCCAGAAAATCATCGCTGTTGAAATCGGCCACCTGCCAGTCGGCAGCAAACCCCTTCAGGGCATCGGGGACAGGCCCCCCCACCATCAGGCCCTTTGCAAACTTGCGCGTTACCGGCTCCAGCCGGTCGGCGATGCCTTCGGCGGCGGCGCGGGCCAGGAAAATGTCGCCGCCCAAGCGCTGGGCGCGCCCCTTGGCGGTGTTGGCGGCGCGGGAATCAAAAAGACGGGAGGGCGGCATGGCGCTAGGATAAGGGAGGAGAAGTTAAATGACACTTCTGGATTTTCTCTTCCCCCCGGTCTGCATCGCCTGCCGACAGGAGGTGGGCGAGGCCGGCGGCTTCTGCGCCGCCTGCTGGGCCAATGTCACCTTCCTGGACGGGCCGGGCTGCGTCTGTTGTGGCGTGCCGTTTGCCGCCGATGCCGGACCCGGCATGCTGTGCGCCGTCTGCCTGGCCAAGCCGCCCGCCTATGCCTGCGCCCGCGCCATACTGGCGTATGACGATCACAGCCGCGCGCCCATATTGGGCCTGAAACATGCCGACCGGCTGGAGCTGGTGCCGGGTTTTGCGCGCTGGCTGGCCCGCACCGGCGCCGACATCATCGCCGCCAGCGACATGATCGTGCCGGTGCCGCTGCACAGGTCCCGGCTGTGGCGGCGGCGCTACAACCAGGCAGCCGAGCTGGCACGCGCCCTGTCCCGTCACACCGGCAAGCCCGCCAGCATGACGGCGCTGGTCCGCACCCGCGCCACGCGCAGCCAGGGCGAAATGGTCTCCGCCAAGGCGCGGCGGCGGAATGTCCTTTCCGCCTTCCAGGTTCCCGACGCCGCTTTGGTCGCGGGGCGAAACATATTGGTGGTGGATGATGTCCTGACCACCGGGGCCACGGCCGCCGCCACGGCCCGGGCGCTGAATCGGGCAGGGGCGAAATCCGTACGCATTTTGGCGCTGGCCCGCGTTGTCCGGGCGGCGGAAGGGCTTATATAAAGACAGTCGCCGTGTTTCCCTGAGTCGCTTATGCAACCCGTCAAGATCTACACCACCGGCATGTGTCCCTATTGCGTCCGCGCCAAGGCGCTGCTGGACCGCAAAGGCGTGGATTATGAAGAAGTGGACGTGATGATGGACCTGGACGCGCGCCGGGACATGCAGCAGCGCAGCAGCGGCGCCCGCACCGTGCCGCAGATTTTCATCGGCCAGACGCATGTGGGCGGCTGTGACGAGCTTTACGCCCTGGAAAGCAAGGGCGCGCTCGATCCCTTGCTGGCATCATGAGCAAGTTCACCGCTGCCTGTGTCCAGCTTCGCTCCAGCGAGGACATTGTCGAGAATATCGCATCTGCCAGCAAACTGATCCGCGAAGCCGCCAAGGCGGGCGCGCAATTCATCGCCACGCCGGAAAATACCAGCCTGATGGCGGCGGATGGCGGCGCAAAGCTGGCGCACAGCACATCGGAAGACAAGGACACGGCGCTGGCCGCTTTCCGCGCCCTGGCCACGGAACTGAAAATCCATCTGCTGGTGGGTTCGCTGGCCATCAAAGTCAGCGAGACAAAAACCGCCAACCGCACTTTCCTGATCGCGCCGGATGGCAAGGTGACGGCGCGCTATTCCAAGATTCACCTGTTCGATGTTGATCTGCCCTCGGGCGAGACCTACCGCGAATCCAATACCGTGGCGGGCGGCGATGAAGCCGTGATCGCCGATACGCCCTGGGGAAAACTCGGCCTCAGCATCTGTTACGACATCCGCTTTCCGCAGCTTTACCGCGCGCTGGCCAATGCGGGCGCGTTTGCCTTCACCGCGCCATCGGCTTTCACCGTCACCACTGGCAAGGCGCACTGGCATGTGCTGCTGCGCGCCCGCGCCATTGAAAACGGCGCCTTCATGATCGCGCCCGCGCAAGGCGGCGCCCATGCCAATACCCGCAGCACCTATGGCCATTCCCTGATCGTGGGACCATGGGGCGAGATTTTGGCGGAAGGCGGTACGGACCCCGGCATCTTCCTGGCTGAGATTGACCCGCAACTGTCGAGAAATGCGCGGGCGGAACTGCCCAGCCTCAAGCATGACCGGGAATTCAGCCTTAATTCTGGTCACTAATTGGTCACTGGCCGGGCTTGCCAACAAAAGCGGCAGCCGCCACTCTGGCCGAAGCCCGGGGGGAGCTAATCCGTGATTGTGTATTCTCTGCGTTGCAGTAATGAGCATGAGTTCGAGGGCTGGTTCCGCGACAGCGCCGCCTTTGACCACCAGGCCATGGGCGGCTTGCTCTGCTGCCCCACCTGCAACACCTCCCGCGTCGAAAAATCCATGATGGCGCCCGCGTTGTCCGGCGTGAAGAAGCCCGACGCCGCCAAGACGCGCCAGATGCGCCAGTTTGTGACGGGCCTGCGGAAATACGTTCAGGAACATGCCGAATATGTCGGCCAGGATTTCGCGGAAGAAGCGCGCAAGATTTATTATGGCGATGGCGTGGAACGCCACATCTATGGCGAGACCACCATCGAGGAAGCGGCAGATTTGGCGGAAGAGGGCGTTGATGTTGCCGCCCTGCCGCCCGATCTGGACGGCGCCAACTGATGCGGCTGTTTTGCGCGGCGCTTCTGACGCTGTTTGTGACCCCTGCCTTCGCCGTGCCCGACGAATACAAGGATGTGCCCGCCGATCTGGCCAAGGCGGCGATCGCCTATGACAACGCCCAGTTGGAAAAAGACGGCGCGGCGCTGAACCGTTTGCTGGCCGACGACTATCGGCTGGTGGCCCGTGGCGGCGTCGTGCTGGATAAGGCCAAGTTCGTGGCCCATTCCGTGGACCCGGATTTCAGGCTGCTGCCCTTCACCATTGAATCGCCCCTGCACACGGTCTGGAGCGATGGCGCGGTGCTGGGCGGGCAGGTGGAGTACCGCACCATCGAACATGGCAAGCCCACCAGCCAGCTCCTGCTTTTCGCGGATGTCTGGGCCAGGCGCGGTGGCGTCTGGCGGGTGGTCTATACGCAGGTTTCAGCAGCGAAGAATTAGCGCTTTGCGACAATCATGTAGTTCACATCAACATCGGCGCTGAGTTTCCAGTCCCAGGCCAGCGGATCAAATGAAACACCCTGTGTTTTCAGGATGTTCAATCCGGCTTCTTCAAGTGATTTCTTAAGCTTGCCGGGCGGCACGAAGCGCGTCCAGTCATGGGTGCCGCGCGGCAGCCAGCCCAGCACATATTCCGCCCCGATCTTGGCCAGGGCCAGCGATTTGAGCGTGCGGTTTAGCGTGGCGACGATGGTGATCCCGCCCGGCTTCACCAGCGCGGTGCAGGCGGCCAGGTACCCCGCCACGTCGGCCACATGCTCGATCACTTCCATGTTCAGCACGATGTCGAAGGCCAGGCCCTCCGCCGCCAAAACCTCCGCGCTGGCGGCGCGGTAATTCACGGTGACCCCCGTCTGGGCGGCATGGGCGCTGGCGGTGGCGATGTTGCGGGCAGATGCGTCCGCCCCCGTGACGGCAAAGCCCAGCCGGGACATGGGTTCGCACAAAAGCCCCCCGCCGCAGCCGATATCCAGCAGGGTCAGCCCCTCGAACGGGCGCAAGCCGCTCCCTCCAAGCCCGAAATGGGCGGCGGCCTGGTCCCGGATAAAGGACAGGCGCACGGGGTTGAACTTGTGCAGGGGGGCGAATTTGCCCTTTGGGTCCCACCATTCCGCCGCAATCCGCTCGAATTTGGCGATTTCAGCCGGGTCGATTGAGGCAGAATGGGCCATATCTATTCCGGCTTGGCTGTTGGGCGCACCCCGTCTATGTAAGCCGCCGCAATTGCAGGGGCAAATCGCTTGGGCCTGATCGCCATGAAATTCGGCGGCACCTCCGTCGCCGACCTGGACCGCATCCGTCACGTCGCCACCCTGGTGGCGGGCGAGGTCAAGCGCGGCCACCAGGTCGCCGTGGTGGTGTCGGCCATGGCGGGGGAAACCAACAAGCTGGTGGCCTGGACCAATGATGCCGCCAATCCGCCAGGTGGCAATGGCCATGGCGTAGCGAACGCGCGCGAATATGACGTGGTTGTCGCGGCGGGCGAGCAGGTGACGGCGGGATTGCTGGCCGTGACCCTGAACGCCATGGGTGTTCCGGCGCGGTCATGGCTGGGCTGGCAAATCCCGATGAAGACATCATCGGTGCATGGCGCCGCCCGCATCGAAGGCGTGGACGCGGCGGCGATGAAGAAGAGCATGGCCGCCGGTGAAGTCGCGGTGGTCGCGGGCTTCCAGGGCGTGGCCGATGGCGAGCGCATCTCCACATTGGGCCGTGGCGGCTCCGACACCTCTGCCGTTGCGGTGGCGGCAGGCCTGGGCGCGGAACGCTGCGACATCTATACGGACGTGGATGGTGTTTACACCACCGACCCGCGCATCGTGCCCAAGGCGCGCCGCCTGCCCATGATCGCCTTCGAGGAAATGCTGGAAATGGCGTCGCTGGGCGCCAAGGTCCTGCAGACGCGGTCGGTGGAAATCGCCATGCTGCACCGGGTGCCGGTGCGCGTTCTTTCGACCTTCACGCCCGAAGCGGGCGGCACGCTTTTATGCGACGAGGAAAAAATCGTGGAAAAGAAACCGGTCACAGGCATCGCCTATTCGCGCGACGAGGCGAAGATCACCCTGCACAAGATTCCCGACCGCCCCGGCATCGCCTCGGCCATTTTCGGCCCGCTGGCGGAAGCGGGCGTGAATGTGGACATGATCGTGCAGAACGTGTCGGAAGACGGCACCACCGATCTCACCTTCACCGTGACGCGGGGCGAACTGAAGCGTGCGCTGGGCGCGATTCAGACGCACGCCGACACCATCCGCTTCCGCGACATCACCCATGATGCGGCGGTGGCGAAGGTCTCCATCATCGGCATCGGCATGCGCGCCCATCCCGGCGTGGCCCAGACCATGTTCAAGACGCTGTCGGACAAGGGCATCAACATCCAGGTGATCTCCACATCCGAGATCAAGGTCAGCGTGCTGATCGAGGAAGAATATGTGGAACTGGCGGTGCGCGCGCTGCACACGGCCTATGAACTGGACGCCGCCTGACCCCGAAGGACCATAATTGATGCCCAGTGCCGGCGGCCCGCGTCTTCTGCTTCGCCGCCTGCGCGAGATCATGGCGGAGCCGTCTTCCGCCCAGGCCCGGCTGGACAAATTGGTCGGCGTGATCGCGGCCAACATGGTGGCGGAAGTCTGCTCCATCTATCTGCGCCGCGCCGGGAAAATCCTGGAACTCTTCGCCACCGAAGGCCTCAACCGCGCCGCCGTGCACAACACGCGCCTGCGCGAAGGCGAGGGGCTTGTCGGTTTGGTGGCCGAGAGCGCTGAAGCGGTGAACCTGTCGGACGCGCCCGCCGATCCCCATTTCGTCTATCGCCCGGAAACCGGCGAAGACCCGTTCAAGGCCTTCCTGGGCGTGCCGATCGTGCGCGGCGGGCAGGTCTTTGGCGTTCTCACCGTGCAGAACAAGGCCGAGCGCGTTTACGCCGAAGAAGAAGTCGAAGCCTTGCAGACCGTCGCCATGGTGCTGGCCGAAGTGGTGGCGCAGGGCAGCTTCTTCAATGTCGCCGAACTGGACGAGCCCGAATTGCGGGTGGACCGGCCCCGCAAATTCACGGGCGAGGGCCTCTCCGAAGGCGTGGCCGTGGGCCAGGTGGTGCTGCACGAACCGCGCGTGAAGGTCGAGCGCATGATCGCCGACAATCCCGTGGAAGAACTGAAGCGCCTGGAAGACGCCATCAGCGGCCTTCGCGTTGCGGTGGACGAAATGCTGGCCTCCAGCGAACTGGATTTGTCGGGCGAGGGGCGCGAGGTGATCGAAGCCTATCGCCTGTTCGCCCATGACCAGGGCTGGCGCAATCGCATGCGTGACGCCGTGCGTACGGGCCTGACGGCAGAAGCCGCGGTCGAGCGCGTGCAGGACGAAACGCGGCTGCGTGTTGCCCGCATGGGCGATCCCTTGCTGCGCGAACGGGCGCATGACCTTGATGACCTCGCCCGCCGCTTGCTGCGGCACCTGACCGGCGAAAGCCAGGTCGAGGCCATGCCGCTAAACGCCATTGTCGTGGCCCGCAACATGGGTCCCGCCGAACTTCTGGATTATGGCCGCGAGCGTCTTGTCGGGTTGGCGCTGGAAGACGCCGCCGCAACCAGCCATGTCGCCATTGTCGCCCGCTCCATGGGGCTGGCGGTGGTGTCGGGGCTGGACGGGCTGGTGGATTCGGCGCGCAGCGGCAACGCCATCGTGATGGACGGCGACAGCGGCGAAGTGCATTTGCGGCCCCCCGCCGACATCATCACCGTCTTTGAAGAAAAGCGCGGATTGCGTTTGGCCGAGCAGGCGCGCTTTGCCGCCATCCGCGAACTGCCCGCCGTGACCAAGGACGGCGTCGCCATCAAGCTGCTGATGAATGCGGGCCTGGCCTTCGACATGCCGCATCTGGCGGAGTCGGGTGCCGACGGCATCGGGCTGTTCCGCACCGAACTGCAATTCATGCTGGGCGAGACCATGCCGCGCCTGGCCGACCAGACGAAATTCTATAAATCGATATTGGACGCGGCGGGCGACAAGCCGGTGGTCTTCCGCACGCTTGATCTTGGCGGCGACAAGGTTCTTCCCTATGCGCGCTGGGAGCGGGAAGAAAATCCCGCTTTGGGCTGGCGCGCCATCCGCATCGCGCTCGACCGTCCCGCACTGCTGCGCTACCAGGTGCGCGCGCTGCTGGCGGCGCATACCGGCCGCACGCTTCGCATTCTTCTTCCCATGGTCAGCAATGTGGACGAGTTCAACCGTGGCCGCGCCCTGGTGGACCGCGAGCTGGAACGGGCGCGGCTGATGAATTTGACGCGGCCCGTGCAGGTGCAGGTGGGCGCGATGCTGGAAGTCCCCGCTCTGGCCTTCATGCTGCCGCAACTGATGCGCTCGGCCGACTTTGTCTCCATCGGCTCCAACGATCTTCTCAGTCTGGCTTTCGCGGTGGATCGCACCAACCCCCGCGTGGCGCGCCGCTATGACAATCTCAACCCCGCCGCGCTGACCCTGATCCGGCTGATCGTGCAAAGCGCGGCGGAAAATTCCGGTGACCTGTCCCTCTGCGGCGAGATGGCGGGCCGCCCGCTGGACGCCATGGCGCTGGTGGGGCTTGGTCTTCGCACGCTGTCCATGCAGGCAAGCCAGATCGGGCCGGTAAAGAACATGATCCGCAGCATCAACCTGGCTGAAGTTTCCGCCTTTGTGGACCGGCTGTGCGGGCGCACCGACCACAGCCTGCGGACCCGGCTTTCGGCCTTCGCCGCCGAGCGCGGCATTGTGCTGAAATAGTGAAGTTTCCACGATTGCTGGTTTTTGGGGCGCTTTTAAGCGCCATCGCGGGTTGTTCCGCCCCAATCCTTTGGGATAAGGTAGTCAGAATAGACGTTTAGCGCCAAAACCTGCGGGGGCCGGGGCGGCGCCGTCATCCTTATGCTGTGAAAGTCATGCAACCCATCATGGAAGAACCGGGCGCACGCCGCATCCATCTGCGGGAGATTTCCGGCGACAGCGAAGCGCCGCTGGAAACGGTGGGCCAGGACCTGCGCGCTGCGCGGCTGCGCCGGGGCGACGACATCGCCACCGTCTCGCGCGCCCTCAAGATCGGCAAGGATCACCTGACCTCGCTCGAAGAAGACAATATGGAAAACCTGCCGGGCAAGACCTATGCGATCGGTTTTGTGCGCTCCTATGCCGGTTACCTGGGCCTGAACACCACGCAGATGGTGGACCGTTTCAAGCTGGAAATCGCGGGCCGTCACGACGAACAGCAGTTGCCCTCCAGCTCCATGATGGTGGAGGAGCGCCGGTTGCCCAATGGCTGGCGCATCGTGGCGGGCATCGTGGTGCTGGCGCTGGCCTATGGCGTCTGGCACATTTTTTCGCCCGGCACGCCGTCACAGACCGTGCCGCCCGCGCCCGTGATTGTTGCCCCGCGTCCCGCCGCGCCGCCGCCCGCACCGGAACCTGCCGCGCCCGCGCCGGACCAATCTTCAGCCAATATGCCGGCTACCAATGCGCCCGCTGCCGCCACACCAGTTCCAACACCCGTGCAAACCGCAACCCCGTCCCCCGCAGCGCCCGTCACGGGCGCGGCAGTTCCGGCGGTTACCGCGGAAATTCCGGCAAATGGCCGGGTTTTCGGCTCCCTCAACCATGATGCCAGGGTCATTCTTAAAGCCCGGGGCGATACCCATATACTGGTGCGTGGACGGGACGGGATGGTTTATATCAACCGCAACCTGAAGCCGGGCGATTCCTATAACTTGCCCAATATCGTGGGATTGTCGCTGACCACCACCAATGCCGGCGCGGTGGAGTTGCTGCTGGATGGAACCGCCATGGGCCGGGCCGGGGCCGAATTGCAAACGGTGGGCGACATCCCGCTGGACCCGCAGGCGATCGCGGACCGCGGGCGTCGCCGCTGAACTGAAGGACGTACGATGAGCATTCGCGCATATCGCGACATTCACCGGCGCAAATCGCGCCAGATCATGGTGGGCAAGGTAGCCGTGGGCGGCGATGCGCCGATCACGGTGCAGACCATGACCAACACAATCACCGGTGATGCGCGCGCCACCATTGACCAGATCAGGCAGATTGAAGAAGCGGGCGCCGACATCGTGCGCGTGTCCTGCCCCGACGAAGACGCCACCCGGGCGATGAAGGCGATTTGCCTGGCCAGCACCATTCCCGTCGTCGCCGACATTCATTTTCACTACAAGCGCGCCATCGAGGCGGCGGTGAACGGCGCCGCCTGCCTTCGCATCAATCCCGGCAATATCGGCTCGGCCGCCCGCGTGCGCGAGGTTGTGCAGGCCGCCAAGGACCATGGCTGTTCCATGCGCATCGGCGTCAATGCCGGATCGCTGGAGCCCGACTTGCTGGAGAAATATGGCGAGCCTTGCCCCGAAGCCATGGTGGAAAGCGCGCTCAACCACGCCAGGATCCTGGATGACCTCGACTTCCGCGAATACAAGATTTCCGTGAAGGCGTCGGACCCCTTCCTGGCCGTGGCCGCATATCAGGCCCTGTCGGAAGCGATTGATTGCCCGCTGCATGTGGGCATCACCGAAGCCGGCGGCATGATTTCCGGCACGGTGAAATCCTCCATCGGCATGGGCATGCTGCTGTGGAGCGGCATTGGCGACACCATCCGCGTTTCGCTGTCCGCCGATCCGGTGGAAGAGGTGCGGGTGGGCTTCGACATCCTGAAGTCGCTGAATTTGCGCCATCGCGGCGTCAACATAATTTCCTGCCCCAGTTGCGCGCGCCAGGGCTTCAACGTGATCGAGACGGTGCGCGAACTGGAAACGCGCCTGAAGCACATCGCCACGCCCATGTCGCTGTCCATCATCGGCTGCGTGGTCAACGGCCCCGGCGAAGCCAAGGAAACCGACATGGCCTTTACCGGCGGCGGCGCGGGCAAGGGCCATGGCATGATCTATCTGAACGGCAAGCCCGCCTACAAGCTGGGCAATGAAAAGCTGCTGGAGCATGTGGTCGAGCTTTGCGAGAAAAAAGCCGCCGAGATCGAAGCTGCCCGCGGCGCCGCCGAACCCCTCGAAGCCGCACAGTAGCGACCGACATTGACGGGGCAGCCGCGAACCCTCGCGGCTGCCTTTTCGTTTTTACAGAGTTCAAATGATTCCAACCGCAAAAATCGAGCGCCTGCTGGACCGCTTTTCCGCCCTGGAAAGCGAGATGGCGTCTGGCGCATCCGGTCCGGCTTTCGTCAAGCTGTCGCGGGAACATGCCGAACTGGCGCCCGTGATCGCCATTGCGCGGTCATGGCGCGCCGCCCAGATCGAGCTGGAAGGGGCGGAGGCCATGATCGCCGATGCCGCCAGCGACAGTGAAATGCGAAGCCTGGCGGAACAGGAACGCGCTGATCTCCGCACCCAGCTGGCCGAACTGGACAGGCAGTTGAAGGTCCAGCTTCTGCCCCGCGACGCGGCGGATGCATCTTCTGCCATCGTGGAAATCCGCGCCGGCACCGGCGGCGATGAAGCCGCGCTTTTCGCGGGCGATTTGCTGGGCATGTACCAGCGTTATTGCGGGCTGCAGGGCTGGAAGACGGAAATCATGTCCCTGTCGGACAGCGACATGGGCGGGTTCAAGGATGCGACCCTGGAAGTGCAGGGGCGCGGCGCTTACGCGAAACTGAAATTCGAAAGCGGCGTCCACCGGGTGCAGCGCGTGCCGGCCACCGAGAATCAAGGCCGCATCCACACTTCGGCGGCCACGGTGGCGGTACTGCCGGAGGCCGAAGACGTGGACGTGGATGTGCAGGACAAGGACCTTCGCATTGACACCTATCGCGCCCAGGGCGCGGGCGGCCAGCATGTCAACAAGACCGACTCGGCCGTCCGCATCACCCACATCCCCACCGGCACGGTGGTGGCGATGCAGGAAGAAAAATCCCAGCACAAGAACAAGGCCAAGGCCATGATGCTGTTGAAGGCGAAAATCTATGACGCCGAACGCAGCCGGGTGGACGCCGCCCGCGCATCCGAGCGCAAGTCGCTGGTGGGATCGGGCGACCGCTCCGAGCGCATCCGCACCTATAACTTCCCGCAAGGCCGCGTTACGGACCACCGCATCAATCTGACGCTCTATAATCTGCCGCGCATCGTCAGCGGCGACGAGCTGGGCCAGGTGATTGACGCGCTGGTGGCGCAGGACCAGGCCGACCGGCTGGCGGAATATGAGGCGTCGGAAAACTGATGCTGGAAAGCGCCGCCGCCCGCCTGGCTGCGGCGGGCATCGAAAATCCCCGGGGTGAGGCGCGGCTGCTGCTGGCGCATGTGCTGGGCGTGGGCCGCGATGCTGTCCTGGCCGAGCCATCGCTGACGCCAGACCAACAAAAGACATTCGATGTGCTGGTGACACGCCGCGCCGCCCGCGAACCATACGCCTATATCACCGGCAAGCGTGACTTCTGGACGCTGACCCTGGATGTCGGTCCCGGCGTGCTGATCCCGCGCCCGGAAACCGAAACCCTGATCGAAGCCGCAATGGCAGAAACAAGGACGGCGAAACGCATAGCCGACCTTGGCACCGGCAGCGGTGCGCTGCTGCTGGCGGCGCTGTCTGAATACCGGGACGCCACCGGCATCGGTTTTGAATCCTCGCCGCTGGCCCATGCCTATGCGGCGCGCAACGCCGCCCGCATCGCGCCAAGCCGTGCCGAAATCCGCCTGGCCGACTGGAACACGGCCACCGGCCCTTTCGACCTTGTTTTCTGCAACCCGCCCTATATCGCCAGCGCCGAGATCGAAACTCTGGAACCGGACGTTCGCCAGTTCGAGCCCCGTGCGGCACTGGATGGAGGGCCCGACGGACTGGCCTGTTATCAATCCCTGTCAACATTGCTGCCCCGTATCCTTGCCCCCGGCGCCTTTGCCATCCTGGAACTGGGCGCGGGTCAGGAACCCCGTTTTGCAGGGTTAAACCATGTCCGGACTGTGCCGGACCTGGCCGGTATTGGCCGCGCCATGGTCCTCTCCGCTCCAGAATAAGGTTGGAAAAGCTCCATTCATGGGCTAGTTTGGTTTTCAGGGAATCGTATATTCCACCCGCATGGCCTGAAAAGGCGCGGACCGGTTTGCGAAAAGCGACCGGCCCCTTTTAAGCGGGAAAACGGGGCTAAAAACCGAAAACAGGCCGGCTTCGCGATACGCAAGTGCGTTTGCCGCCTTAGACAAGGCACTTCTTGAACATGAAACGCTCACGCAGAGGCGGCCGCAGGCCTCAACACAATGGTGGTGGCGGCGGCCAGCACAACAGCAGCAACAATGGCGGCGGTGGCGGCTACAACCCCAACCGCACATTTGATTCCTCCGGCCCGGAGATAAAGATCCGCGGCTCGGCCAGCCATGTCTATGAAAAATATCTCCAGCTTGCCCGCGACGCCAATTCCGGCGGCGACCGCGTCATGGCCGAGAATTATCTTCAGCATGCGGAGCATTATTACCGCATCATGGCCGTGGCGGCCGCGCAAGCGGCGCAGCACCAGGCCCAGCTGGCGGCGCAGAATCCCCGCCCGCCGGAGCAGAATGGCCAGCCGGGCCAGCAGCCGCAGCCGGGCGCACAGCCCGGCCAGCCGGAATCTCCCTCCTTCTCTCTTAATGAATCGGAAGAGGACGAAGGCGAAGAAGAGGCAGAAGCGAATTAATCTTTGTTACCCCCATCTGTCCGCCACGGGGGCAAGCCCCCTAGCGGACATCTTCCCCCGTCATTCGCTACGCTGACGGGGGAAGAAAGACGGCGCCTGCTTTTGCAGCCCTTGTAGCGCCTGTATCTACGACCCATATTTGCCGGGAACGAGAGGCAAAATGGATATCGAGAAATTCACCGAACGCGCCCGCGGCTTTATCCAGTCCGCGCAGTCCCTGGCGCTTCGCCTTGGCCACCAGCAATTCACGCCGGACCACCTTCTCAAGGTCCTGATGGACGATGAGGAAGGCCTGGCCGCCCGCCTGGTGACGGCGGCGGGCGGCAATGCCGCGATGCTGCGCGCCAATGTGGAACGGGCGCTGGGCAAATTGCCCAAGGTCGAAGGCGGCTCGGGCCAGGTCTATCTCTCCGCTGAAACCGCGCGTTTGCTGGATGGCGCCGAACAGGCCGCCAAGAAGGCAGGCGACAGTTTCGTCACTGCTGAGTATTTGCTGCTGGCGCTCGCCATGGCTCCGGGCGAGACGGGAAAAATCTTCAAGGACGCAGCCGTAACGCCCCAGGGCCTGAACAAGGCCATTGCGGACCTGCGCCAGGGCCGCGCCGCCAACAGCGCCACGGCGGAAAATTCCTATGACGCGCTCAAGAAATATGCCCGCGACCTGACCGAGATTGCCCAAAGCGGCAAGCTGGACCCGGTGATCGGGCGGGACGAGGAAATCCGCCGCACGATCCAGGTTCTGTCGCGCCGCACCAAGAACAATCCCGTCCTGATCGGCGAACCCGGCGTGGGCAAGACCGCCATCGCGGAGGGCCTGGCGCTGCGCATCGTCAATGGCGATGTGCCGGAATCGCTGAAGGGCAAGAAACTGATGGCGCTGGACATGGGCTCGCTGGTGGCGGGCGCCAAGTTCCGCGGCGAGTTCGAGGAGCGGCTGAAGGCCGTCCTCAGCGAAGTCACCTCCGCTGCGGGCGGGATCGTGCTGTTCATTGACGAACTGCACACGCTGGTGGGCGCGGGCGCGGCGGAAGGGGCGATGGATGCCTCCAATCTGCTCAAGCCCGCTTTGGCGCGGGGCGAACTTCATTGCGTGGGCGCCACCACGCTCAATGAATACCGCAAATACATCGAAAAGGACGCGGCGCTGGCCCGGCGCTTCCAGCCCGTCTTTGTCAGCGAACCTACGGTGGAAGACAGCATCTCCATCCTGCGCGGCCTGAAGGAAAAATACGAAGTCCATCACGGCGTTCGAATTACGGACTCCGCCATTGTGGCGGCGGCCACGCTTTCCAACCGCTACATCACCGACCGTTTCCTGCCCGACAAGGCCATTGACCTGATGGACGAGGCGGCATCGCGGTTGCGGATGCAGGTGGATTCCAAGCCCGAGGCGCTGGACGAACTGGACCGCCGCATCGTCCAGCTCAAGATCGAGCGCGAGGCGCTGAAAAAGGAAACCGATCCCGCCTCCCGCGACCGGCTGGCGTCGCTGGAAAAGGAACTGGCGGAGATCGAAGGCAAGTCCAATGCCATGACCGCCAAATGGCAGGAAGAAAAGAAATCCGTTTCCGATGTGCAGGGCCTGAAGGAAAAGCTGGACCGTGCCCGGCAAGACGTGGACGTGGCCCAGCGCAAGGGCGACTTTGCCCGCGCCGGCGAGCTGACCTATGGCGTCATTCCGGGCCTGGAAAAACAGATCGCCGCCATTGACGCAAAGAATGTCGCCAACCTGGTGCATGAAGCCGTGACGCCGGAAAATATCGCGCAGGTGGTTTCGCGCTGGACCGGCATTCCCGTGGACAAGATGCTGGAAGGCGAACGCGACAAGCTGCTGCACATGGAAGCCAGCCTGGAAAAGCGGGTGGTGGGCCAGGACGAGGCCCTGCGCGCCATATCCAATGCCGTGCGCCGCGCCCGCGCAGGATTGCAGGATCCGGGCCGCCCCATCGGCTCTTTCCTGTTCCTGGGCCCGACGGGCGTGGGCAAGACCGAACTGACAAAGGCGCTGGCCGCCTTCCTGTTCGACGACGACACCGCCATGGTCCGCATCGACATGTCGGAATTCATGGAAAAGCATGCCGTGGCGCGGCTGATCGGCGCGCCGCCGGGCTATGTGGGCTATGAAGAAGGCGGCGTCTTGACCGAAGCCGTGCGCCGCCGACCCTATCAAGTCATCCTGTTCGACGAAGTGGAAAAGGCCCACCCCGATGTCTTCAACGTGCTGCTGCAGGTGCTGGATGATGGCCGCCTGACGGATGGCCAGGGCCGCACGGTGGATTTCCGCAACACGGTGATCATCCTGACTTCAAATCTCGGCACCGAGTTCCTGGGCGGGGAAGAGGGCGACCAGACCCACGCCCGCGCCCAGGTGATGAATGCCGTGCGCGGCCATTTCCGGCCCGAATTCCTCAACCGGCTGGACGAGATCATCCTGTTCCACCGCCTGTCGCGCGGCAACATGGACCGCATCGTGGATATCCAGATGGACCGGCTGACGCAGCTTCTGGCGGCCCGCAAGATCGGCATTTCACTGGATGCCAAGGCGCGGGCCTGGCTGGCGCAGGCGGGATACGATCCCGTCTATGGTGCTCGCCCCTTGAAGCGCGTGATCCAGCGCAGGCTTCAGGACCCGCTGGCGCAGCTGCTGCTGGAAGGCGGCATTGCCGATGGCGGCACGGTGAAGGTGGGTGCGGGCAAGACGGGCCTGACCATCAATGGCAAGGAATACACTGCCGCGCCGGACGAGCTGTCGCAGACCGCGCCCAGCGGCACGGCGCTGAACTAGCTATTTGGTCCGCGCCTGGCGAAGGCCATTGCCATTGTCCGCCACCTTGGTCTCCAAGGGCAGCGACGCGATCACGGCATCGGTCTTCAGCCGCTGGTCCAGGAATTCGCGCAGTTCCTTGCCAGACAGCATGCGGCCGTCCGCCATCTTCACCTTCAGCGGATTGACCTGGGCCGCGTTCAGGCGGATTTCGTAATGCAGGTGCGGCCCCGTCGCCAACCCGCTCATGCCGCTGAAGGCAAACACCTGGCCCTGGCGTACCCGCGCGCGCGCCCGCATGCCGGGCGCAAAGCGCGACAGATGGCCATACGCGGTGGCGTAATTGTTGCCATGGTTGATGATGACGAAATTGCCATAGCCGCTGGCGCGGCCCATGAACTGGATGGAGCCACCGCCCGCCGCCATCACCGGCGTGCCGATGGGAACGGCGAAATCCACGCCCTTGTGCATGCGGGTATAGCCCAGGATGGGATGGAAGCGCGCGCCAAACCCGGATGAGATGCGCGCGCCGTCCACCGGCGTCTTCATCAGCACCCCCTTGGCGCTCTGGCCCTTGGCGTCGAAATAATCGGCGGGCTGGTCGGGATCAGTCTGGTAGCGGTACAGCACAATGTCTTTCCCGCCCAAGGTCAGCCGCGCATAGGAAATGTTGCCGATCTTGGCGGGCTGTCCCTGCGGCGTGTAGTAATAATCATAATAGACCTCGAACGCGTCGCCCGGCTGCAAATCGCGCTGGAAGTCCACCTTGTAGGAGAACATGCGGATCATCTCGACCACGATGTCGGCGGGAATGCCGGCCTGCATGCCCGCCAGATAAAGGCTGGAATCGATGGTCGCGCCGGCGCGGTGGCGATGCACCTCCAGCGTTTTTTGCGTGGTGGTGGCGGTGAAGACGCCCGTGGGCGCGCGGGTCACGGTGATTTCCTGCTGGATGCTGGGCGAGAAATGTACCGACAGCAGACGCTGGATGGCCTGGCTGCTGGCGGGCGTGGCGCCCACTTCGCTGTCTTCTTCCACCGGCACTTCCACCGGCTTCTTGTTGACCATCACGATCATGGTCTTGGGCTTGGGCGCCACACCGCTGGCGCCAATGGTGGGCGCCAGGGTGTAGGTCAGGTCCAGCGACATGCCCGCCTTCAGCGCGCGCGGATTGAAATCCTTGCCCAGCGCCACCACCACGGCATTGGCGTCGGCGGGGGACACGCCCACATCCTCGATCGCGCCCGCCAGCGTGTCGCCCGGATCAAGCGTGATGGTGCGGGTTTCCACGCCGGGGTTCGGGTTGGCGAAATCCTCGTTGCCCTTCATGCCGGGATGGAAGGCAGGCATGGGCGTGGAGAAAGGATCGGCGCGTTCGATCAGCGCGGTGAAAAGCTCGTACGCCATGGCGGTGTGGTTGGGCTGGCCCACCATGGGCCGCGTGGGCGGCATGGTGCCGATGGCCATCCAGGCCACCGCGCCCGCCACCAGTGCCGTCAGGGACGTGGAGACAATCGCCCAGCGCCCATCGGTGCTGGCCAGCGCCTCGCCCATTTTCCTCGCAGAAAGGGGGCGGCGCGTAGAAATGGAAAGACGGCGCTGGGCCAAATTGGGGTCCGGTCGAAGCAGGCGCGGCGATTAAGCCTTTGGGGCGGGGCAGGGTCAAGGCATTTCGCGCCAAGACCCTGTTCTGCCTTAAGAATTGCTAATCGCTGACCTGGTGCGGATCAATTTGCCGGATGGGCAGGTCCCAGTGATTGACCGTCAATTCCCCGCGCCGGTCCTCGTCGCGGTGCATGGCGGCGCGGTCGGGAAAGACTTGGCGTTCCACCTCGCCGCTGTGGCGCGAGGCTTCATAGCTGGGGAAGGTGATGACGATGCGGTAATTCCAGCGCGCATCCTCGCTGGTGTGCAGGCCCGGCTTCTCCACGATGTAGTTAGTGACAAAGCCAAGCTGCTTCTCGCGGTCCAGAATGGCGATCTGGTATTTCTGGAACAGCTTCCACCATTCGCCCTCGTGCCCGGACTGGATGTGATAGACCCGTTCCACCTGATAGGGCGTCTCCGCGGCCTGGGCGGCCAAAGCCGGCATGGTCATCAGTCCGGCGGCAAAAATCGTGGCAAGCAAACGCATAACAACCTCCAATGAAAACAGAGGCGTCACAGTGACCGCCGTTTCCGGTGATGCAAACCGCGTGTAATTGTTCGAAGCTTCAGGATTTTATGCGTTTGAAATTTCCATGAATCGCCTGGCCTTGCGTAATCATGGTTGTAGCGGCCATTACGCGACCTGGCGTCAGCAGTTCTGCGCCGCCAACTCCTGCATCAGCGCCTGAATATTTACCGCCAAGGCCGCTTTCGCCTCGTCATACTTGCTGTTCCAGGACGGGCTTTTCCATTGCCGCGCGCCTTCCAGGCCCGGCGCCTGCGCCGCTTCGTTGAAGGCGATGGTGATGTCGGCCTTGGCTACGTCCTCGCGGGTCATCTTGCGCAAGGGATCGGCGATGGTGTTGATGCCGTCGCCGCGCAGATGCGACGCCAGCGCGGGGGAGATATCGCTGGAAGGGTCCCTGGGCGGCTCGACGCCGCGCGATTGCACGATCACCGAAAATCCCCGCGCCCTGGCGGCACGCCGCAATTCCTCCCGCGCGATGGCGCTTTGCACCACGCCCAGCGGGCAGATGAAAAGCACGTGGCGGACGGGGCATGGCTTTGCATGGGCCTGGGTTGCAATCAGCATCGCGACGGCAGATTGAATCTGCGTGCGGCGATCAAGCACGGCCATGGCAGCCCCCAGATTGACTTCGCGGGCTGATCGTATCACGACTCTTGCCGGCCACGGAAATCATTTTCGAAAGGATCGCGCATGACAAATACCTTTGACCGCAGGGATTTCGTGAACGGCGCCGGCATCGCCATGGGCGCCGCCATGCTGGCCGCGTCAACCGGGGCACAGGCGCAAATCGCCGCGCCCACGGGTCCCTACACCATCAAGCCGCTGCCCTTTGATCCCAAGAGCATCAAGGGCCTGTCCGAGAAGATTCTCGTCAGCCATCATGACAACAATTACGCGGGCGCGGTGCGCCGCCTGAATGCGATCGCGGCGGAATTCGGGGCGCTGGATGTGGCCAAGGCGCCGGTCTACACCATCAACGGCCTCAAGCGCGAAGAGCTGATGGCCATGAATTCCATGATCCTGCATGATCTGTATTTCGCAGGACTTGGCGGTGGCGGCGCGCCCGGCGGCAATCTGGCAGCGGTTCTTGCGCGCGATTTCGGCAGCGTGGCGCGCTGGCAGGCCGAGTTTACCGCCATGGGCAAGGCCGAAGGCGGCGGTTCGGGCTGGGTGCTGCTGACTTATTCGCCCCATGACAAGCGACTTGTCAATCAATGGGCGTCGGACCACACCACCACATTGGCGGGCGGGCGGCCCATCCTGGCGCTGGACATGTATGAACATGCCTATCACATGGATTATGGCGCCAGCGCGGGCGGCTATGTGGATGCCGTGATGGCGGCGATCAACTGGAACAATGTCGCCGCCAACTTCGACCGCTATAGCCGGGAAGGGTGACAGCGCGGCCATGCGCTGCCTTCTGGCATTTCTTTTCATTTTTCTCGCGTCCCCCGCTTTTGCCTGGGGGCCGGGCGGGCATGAGATCGCCGCCGCCATCGCCGCCGACAATCTCACCGCATCAGCGCGGGCAAAAGTGGGTGCCATATTGGGCGGCGATGCCCGCGCCTTGATGATCCTGGATTCAAGCTGGGCCGATGAAGTCCGCTCTGACCGGCCGGAAACCGGCCCTTGGCATTATGTGAACATTCCGCTTGGCGTGCGCGGCTATGATGCGCGGCGCGATTGCCAGCAAAATGATTGCGTGGTGGCGGTGATTGACCGCATGGCCCGGCTGGTGGGCGATGCCCGTACGCCGCGTCTGGAGCGGACAGAGGCGCTGCGGTATTTGATCCATTTCGTGGCCGACATTCATCAGCCGCTGCATGCCACCGATGATCATGACCGGGGCGGCAACAGCCGTTACCTTTACTATCGCGGCAAGCGCATGAACCTGCATGGGCTGTGGGACCAGGATGCGGTGCGGGCCCTGGGCCGCGATCCGCTTGCGGTTGCGGCGGCGATGGAACGCAATATTGATCCGCGCGCGCGCCGCCATGTCGGGCGGCAATCCCGCCGACTGGGCCAATGAAAGCCTGCGCGCGGCGGAAACCATCTATGCGGGACTGCCCGCCAATGGGCGGCTGCCCAACAATTATGCTGACAGCCAGCGCGGCCTTACGCAGGACAGGCTCGCAAAAGCGGGCCTGCGGCTGGCGGCGCTGCTGAACCGTATGCTTTAGGAAGCTGTGGCGTTCGGCTTGGTCTGAAGCTGCACGAAATTCTGCAAGCCCATCTGTTCGATCAGGCGGAGTTGCGTCTGCAGCCAGTCAATATGCTCTTCCTCGCTCTCAAGGATGGCGGTGAAAAGTTCGCGGCTGCCGAAACCATTGATGTTCTCGCAATGCGAAATGCCCATGCGCAGATCGGGCAGGGACCGCATCTCCAGCGACAGGTCACAGGTTATCACTTCCTCGACATTCTCGCCGATCATCAGCTTGCCCAGATCCTGCAGATTGGGCAGGCCGCCCAGGAACAGTATGCGCTTGATCAGCCGGTCGGCATGCTTCATCTCGTCGATGGATTCGGCATGTTCCTTGGCCGCCAGCTCGCTCAGGCCCCAATCGCTCAACATGCGCGAATGCAGGAAATACTGGTTGATGGCCGTCAGCTCATTCTTGAGCGCGGCATTGAGGGAACGGATGGTGACGGGATCGCCCGCAATGGATGCATGCGGGGCAGGGCCAGGGGCGGCAGCTTGTCTTACGCGGCCTTTTCCAGAGATTGCGGCTTTTCGTCCAGCATTGTTTCGATTGTCTCTTGGCGTCGCCCGCAATTCTTTCTCACGCCGCAGCGCGCATAGACCTGATCGGCCGAACACGCACCGCCACAAATGGCGGCGTGAATCCGGTCCTCGTTCAGCCTATTGCAGACACAGACGATCATCCAAGGGGTGCCCTTTGAAGCGTCCCCATCCTGTCTTAGTTGCGAATGATTGTTAATGTTATACTAAAACCCAGTCATTCCGCGGCTTCCGCCAGGGCCTGGATGGCCGGGTAATCGAGTTTGCCGGTGCCTAGCACGGGCAGGGCGCTGAGAGTGATTATCTTTCGCGGCAACGAGATCTCGGCTACGCCATGGTGCTGAGCCCATGCCACCAAATCGGCGCGCTTGGCATGCGCCGCATCGCTGACCAGCACCACCTGTTCGCCGCGCCGCGGATCGGCAATCGCCACCGCCGCATGATGATTGTCGGGCCACAACGCGGCGGCGCAATTCTCCACCACTGTCAGGGAGACAATCTCGCCCGCGATTTTTGCGAAACGCTTGCGGCGGCCACGAATGGTGACGAACCCGTCGCCGTCCATGCTGACCACGTCGCCGGTGTTGTACCAGCCGTCAACGGGCGGCACGATTTTCCCAGGCGCATCGGCATGGATGTAACCCTGCATGATGTTGGGGCCGCGTATCACCAACAGGCCCGCGCCCGTGATGCCTTCCACCGGCTCCAGCGTGGCTTCGATTTCGGGCATCAATTTTCCTACCGTGCCATGACGATTGTCTTCCACGGGATTGGCCGCCACCACGGGGGCGGCTTCGGTGACGCCATAACCTTCCAGCAGTTCCACGGATGAGGCCTTGCGGACAAGCGTGCGCGTTTCCTCGCGCAGCCGTTCCGCGCCGCACACCGCCAGGCGCAACGTGTCCAAATCGCCCGGCTCCGCCACGCGGGCGTATTGCGACATGAAGGTGTCGGTGGCCAAAAGAATGGTGGCCTTGTTCTCCCGGATGCGCTTGACGATCTCGTGCGGCTGCAAGGGCGTGGGATGGCAGACCGTTTTCACGCCCGCGATCAGCGGTAGCAGCGTTCCCACCGTCAGTCCGAAACAGTGAAACACGGGCAGGGGATTGAACAGCACATCGGTTTGATAGATCGCCAGGAAATCGCGCACCTGCGCCACATTCGCCAGGATATTCTGGTGGCTCAGCGCCACGCCCTTGGGCGCGCCTTCGGTGCCGGATGTGAACAGGATCGCCGCGGTTTTTTCCGGCGCATCGCGCCCGGCCACCATGCGCGGCACGAACCCGCCCGCAACAGCGGCCAGCTTGTCCGACAGGCCCAGCCCGTCGCGCACATCTTCCAAGTATATCAGCGTGGCGTTCTGCGACAGCACGGCTTCCAGCGCCTCGAACTTGCCCAGCTCGATAAACCGCCGCGCCGTCACCACGCGCGTCACCTGCGCTGTCAGAATCGCGCTTTGCAGACTTGCCGCGCCGGATGTGAAGTTCAGCATGGCCGGCACGCGGCCATACGCGCTGATGGCCAGGAAGGCGATGGTCGCGCCCGCGCCTGTGGGCAGCAGCACGCCCACGGCCTCGCCGCGCCTGGTGCCTTTTTTCAGCGCATGGCCCAGCGCGAATGCGGCGCGCAGGATGGCGTCATAGGTAAGGGCGCGCCCATCGCCATCCACCAGCGCGGCGGTGCTGCCGCCGAACTGCCTCCGCGCCGATAGCAACGCGGCAAAGATCGTCCGCTGGGTCGCCGCCTTGTTGTAGGGAATATGCGCGCTGGTCATGACGCCGTTTCTAAACCAAAACGGCGTGAATACGAAAACGCCGGCGCTTAACTGGCTCGGAAGTGTCCAATTTAAGATTGGAAGTCGCGTACCATGGCTTCACGGCCCTTGGGGTCGGCAACGCGACCGATCATTCCCCGAAACTGCGAACGCAGGGATTGGGTGTCGTTCCAGAGCTTCTCGCTTTCGCTGGCGGCGGTGCGGGCCAAGCGCTTCAGCACTTCGCGCTGGAAGCGGCGCGGCCCGAAAATGGCCAGCGCGATACCCGCCAGGCCCACGGCACCCACCACGATATAGGTCTTGCGCGCGGCCGGGCTGGCGGCGGCGGCCCAGATGCGCGCCCGCAGGGGCAGGCGTGACTTGGCAATGGCTCGGCGGGCGGTCATGGATATCTCCTGGTTTCCCAACGCAGGTCCGCCCAAAAGGTTCAAAAGTGACCATTTGAACCCGGAAGCGCCTTGCCCTAGGTTCGCGCCCGCAAATCACCTTCAGGAGCCTCCATGGCCGCCCGCCGCAACAATGCCCGCAAAAAAGACAAACGCCGCCGCCACGCCGAAACACGCAAGCTGGCCCGCGAAAAGGCACAGGGCAACGCGCCGTCCTCGGCTGCTCCCGCCCGTCGCGCCGCTCCCAAAAAGTAACTTAAGGCGCGTTGCCCGCGTCGCTGGCCGCCTGCGACTTGGCATGGATCAACGCCATGTCGGCATTGGCGTTGGCGACATAGGTGTTGACGCAGGCCACGAAGACCTGCGCCTCCCGGTTATAGGCGGCGATCTTGGCGTTGTAGCGGGTGATCTCGGCGCCATCGGACGGGTTGCCGGGCTTTGCCGGTTTTTCCGGCCGCACGCAGTTGGCAGCAGGGTAATCGGCCAGCGCGGGCAGGTTGGTCCCCGCTTGGGCAGATCCCGCCAAGGTCATCAAAACCACCGCCATCATCCATCCGCGCATGCCCGTTCCCCGTGTTTTTCAGGGGGCATTGGGGCCGCAATTGGCCGATAATGCAACTCAGACCGTGATTTTAACCCCCGCCCGCCCTATATGTTTTGCCCATGACAGTGGTGATTGACCGCATCAACGGAACGGCGCCCCGGCACCCCGAAAAGGCGCATCGGCCCGACAGCGAGATTCCGCGCAAGCCGGACTGGATCCGCGTCAAGGCGCCGGTGTCCAGGGAATATGCC
Organism: Alphaproteobacteria bacterium; assembly: GCA_947465395.1. Classification (GTDB taxonomy): domain Bacteria; phylum Pseudomonadota; class Alphaproteobacteria; order Micropepsales; family Micropepsaceae; genus Rhizomicrobium. The sequence continues at coordinate 96,218 of CANIAL010000009.1, forward strand.
GCCACCCGCGACGTGGTGCGCGCGCACAATCTGAAAACCGTGTGCGAGGAAGCGGCCTGTCCCAATATCGGCGAATGCTGGACCAAGGCGCACGCCACCATGATGATCATGGGCGACACCTGTACCCGCGCCTGCGCCTTCTGCAATGTGAAGACTGGTCTGCCCGGCCCGCTGGATGCGGCCGAGCCCGGCAATGTCGCGGCGGCGGTGAAGAAGCTGGGGCTGAAGCATGTGGTCATAACGTCCGTTGACCGCGACGACCTGGCCGATGGCGGGGCGCAGCATTTCGCGGACGTGATCAACGCCATCCGCAGCGAAAGCCCCGGCACCAGCATCGAAATCCTGACGCCCGATTTCCTGCGCAAGGACGGCGCCATTGAAACCGTGATGGCGGCGGCGCCCGATGTCTTCAACCACAATCTGGAAACCGTGCCGCGCCTGTATCTTCGCATCCGGCCCGGCGCGCGCTATTTCGCGTCCCTGCGCCTTCTGGAACGCGCCAAGGAATTGATGCCCACGGGTTTCACCAAGTCCGGCTTGATGGTGGGCTTGGGCGAGACGCGCGAGGAGATCATGCAGGTGATGGACGATCTGCGCGCCGCGGGCGTGAACTTCCTCACCATCGGGCAATATCTCCAGCCCACGCGGAAACATGCCAAGCTGGAACGCTTCTGGTCGCCGGATGAATTCGCCGGGCTGGAACAGGTGGCCCGCGCCAAGGGCTTCCTGATGGTGTCGTCGACGCCGCTGACCCGCTCCTCCTACCACGCCGACAGCGACTTCGCGGCCCTGAAGGCGGCGCGCATCTCGCGTGGCTGAGGTCACGGAGCATCGCGAGACCCGCATCGTTCCGTACACGACCGATCTCATGTATGCCGTGGTGGCGGATGTGGAAGCCTATCCCCAATTCCTGCCCTGGGTGGTGGCTTTGCGGATCTTGTCGCGCGATGTCGTAGGCCCACAAGAAAACATCACCGCCGAAATGGCGGTGGGCTACCGCGCCTTGCGCGAACGCTATACTAGCAAGGTCGTGCTGGACGCGCAGGCCCGCACCATCGATGTCGCCGCCATCAAGGGGCCTTTTCACACTCTGGAAAATCACTGGCGCTTTACGCCGGAGGGGGAAGGTTGCCGCATCGATTTTTCCCTGAGCTTCGCCTTTTCCAGTCCCATCCTGGCGATGGCGGCGGGACCGGCCTTTGGCCGGGCGCTGACGAAAATGACCGAGGCTTTTGAAGCCCGCGCCGCCAAGCTGTCAGAAAATACCCCATGACACGGGCAGGAGGAGGTCTATAGTTCCGCCGAACTCTTGCCGATAATCCATAATGTGTAGCGAGTGACACATCTCACCTATTAGCAAGCTCTAAATTGCTACCAAAATCCACGCGCCCCAGAAGCAGGAGCGTGATCGAGTCTCCGAACCCGGTGGCGCGGCAGGGCACAGACGATTGTCAGCTGTCCGCCGTCAGCGCCTGTGGCCCAGATTTGAGGTTGTGACTTAAGGAGGGTTTTGGTCTCGTCGTAGTGACGAAGGAACGAAGATGAGACCAAAACCCTTGAGCGCCAAGAAGCCTGCAGTGCAGGTGGTGAAGGACATCCGGCGG
>CANIAL010000010.1 GCA_947465395.1 Alphaproteobacteria bacterium
CGCAACCGACCCGCCCTGCGAAAGCACAATCTCCGCCTCCCGCAGCTTGCCAATAACTTCCTCAGGCTGATGCCTGCGTCCCATTCCAAATCTCCCTCCAAGGTTCCAATATGATAGTCCCTGGACCACTTGGAAGGGGGCAGATCAAGGCTTTGGGGCCGTCATGTGAATTCCTTGTGAAGCCCGCGTAATGGAACGAGCGGCGCCAGAGGCACCGGACAAGACCGAATTCGGGGGATGACGCTGGTGTATGCTTTGGCCGCGCGGTGGTCAACGCGAAAAAACGATATGGCGCGATTTCCCTCTTCTATCCATTGCCCGGGCGTTGAAACTGCCGCAAAATCCGCGCCGCTATGCCCTTCCTGTCCCCAGAGCAAAACGCGCAATTCCAGGAATGGAAAACCCGCGTCCGGCATTTCACCGATCCGCATGTGCGGATTTTCGCCATTGTCACCGCCGCCATCGCCGTGCCGGTGGCGTTGCTGTTGCTGTTGCCCGCGCTTCTGGGTGTCTTCGCGCCCGCGCCCGACAAGGGCAGCGATCTTTATGCCGTGAACCGCCCGGCGGCGTTCACATTCCTGGATGCCGATGGCAACCAGGTGGGCCATCGCGGCGCGGTGGTGGGGGCGCGGCTGACGCTTGACGAAATGCCCGCCTATCTTCCCGCCGCCTTCATCGTCATGGAAGACCGGCGCTTCTATTCCCACAATGGCATTGATCCGCGCGGGCTGGCGCGCGCCATGTTCCTGGATTTGCGCGCGGGCCATCTGGTGGCGGGCGGCTCCACCATCAGCCAGCAGACGGCGAAGATTGTCTATTCAGGACAGGAACGCACTTTCTCGCGCAAGCTGTCGGAACTGGTCCATGCCGCGGGGCTGGAAAAGGCGCTGACCAAGAAACAGATCCTGGAACTCTATCTCAACCGCATTTATCTGGGTTCGGGCGCTTACGGCGTTGACGGCGCGGCGCAGATTTATTTCGGCGCCAGCGCCAACAAGGTGACATTGGCCCAGGCCGCCATGCTGGCCACGCTGACCCGCGCACCGTCCGTCTTCTCGCCCCGCCGCGATCTGCTCCGCGCGCAGCAGCGCGCCAGCCTGGTGCTGGATGCGCTGGAGGAAACCGGCGCGGTGACACATGCCCAGGCCGATGAAGCCCGCGCCCATCCCGCTTTGGTGATGGACCAGACCAGCACCGATGCGCGCAATTATTTCCTGGACGTGGCCGCCGACCTGGCGAAGAAGCTGGCGGGCAACGGCAACCATGCCGACCTGGTGGTACGCACCACCCTGGAGCCGAAATTGCAGGAAGGCGCGCGCGCCGCCGCCGCCCGCGCCATCGAGAAATCGGGCAAGCGCAGCCGGGTGAGCGAGGCCGCCGTGGTGATGATGAAACCGGATGGCGCGGTGTCGGCATTGCTGGGCGGCGTCAATTACCAGAACTCGGTCTTCAACCGCGCCGTGCAGGCGCATCGCCAGCCCGGCTCGGCCTTCAAGTCTTTCGTTTATCTTGCCGCCATGGAATCGGGCATCACGCCCTGGGACCAGCGCGAGGACGAAGCCGTGAACATCAACGGCTATGAACCGCAGAATTTCGGCGCCCATGATTATGGCACGCTCACCTTGGCCGATGCGCTGGCCCATTCGGTCAACACCATCGCGGTCAATCTTGCCGCAGAAGTGGGCATGCCGCGCGTGATCGAAGCGGCGCGGCGGCTGGGCATCACCTCGCCCCTGGAAAACAATCCCAGCCTGGCGCTGGGCACCAATGAAGTGACGCCGCTGGAACTGACCGGCGCCTATGCCGCCTTTGCCAATGGCGGCTTCAGGGTCGAGCCCTATTTCGTCACCCAAGTCAGCACGCCCGACATCAATGGCAAGCCCGGCCAGGTCCTGTATCGCCGCGCGGCGCCCAAGCCCAGGCGCGTCATCAACCCGGACGTGAACCGCGACATGCTGGCCATGCTGTGGAACGTGGTGGTGGCGGGCACGGGCGGGGCCGCATCGCTGACGCCGCGTGAAAGCGCCGGCAAGACCGGCACCACGCAGGACTATAAAGATGCCTGGTACATGGGCTTTACCACCGACTATGTCACCGGCGTCTGGGTGGGCAATGACGATTCCAAGCCCACGCGCGGCATCACCGGCGGCGCGCTGCCCACCACCATTTGGCGCGACGCCATGCATGTTGCCGAGATGGGCCACAAGCTGACGCCGCTGGACCGCAGCCCGCCCCAGGTGATGATGGACCAGAATGTCAATTACAACATGAATTACTTCCAGCCCGCGCCCAGCCATGGCGATGACGAATCCGGCCTGCCCCTTGTTCGCGGCGAACCCGCTGAAACGCCGCCAGCGCCCCGCGCCCGCCGCAGCGGCTTGCTGGGCTGGCTGTTCGGCCGGGACGAGGACGAAGCACCGCCCCCGCCGCCTTTGCCACCGAGGCCGGAGCGAAACTGATGCGCGCCGTTCTGGGCTTTCTTTTGGCCGCTATCGTCACGCCCACGCTTATTTTGCCCGCATGGGCCGCGCCGCCGCCTTCTTTGTCTGTCCCCGAAAAGCCGGTCCACATTACTTTTGTCACCGACTGGAAGGCGCAGGCCGAACATGGCGGCTTCTACCAGGCCTTGGCGAAAGGCCGCTACAAGATGCGCGGGCTGGATGTCACCATCCGCGCCGGCGGCCCGCAGGTGAATGTGCCGCAACTGCTGGCGGGCGGCGCCGCCGACCTGGGCATCGGCTCCAACAGTTTCATCACCATGAACCTTGTGCGCCAGCAGGTTCCGCTGCGCGCCGTTATGGCCGTGTTCCAGAAAGACCCGCAGGTCCTGATCAGCCATCCCCGCCGCGATCTTTCATCCCTGACCGAGATGAAAGGCCGCCCGATTTTGATTTCCGACGCCGCCATGACCAGTTTCTGGCCCTGGCTGCGGGCCAGGTTCGGTTTCTCCGACACCCAGATCCGCAAATACACCTTCAATCTTGCGCCATTCTTGGTGGACCCCAACGCGATACAGGAGGGCTATCTCACCTCCGAGCCTTTCACGATCCAGCAACAGGCCCATTTCGCGCCCAAGGTTTTCCTGCTGGCCGATTATGGCTATCCCGGCTACGCCAACATGGTGCTGGCGCCACAAGGCTGGATCAGCAACAACCCGCGCGCGGTGCAGGCCTTCTATGACGCGTCGCGCGAAGGCTGGCAGGATTACCTGACCGGGGACCCTGCGCCCGCAAACGCCCTGATCAAGCGCGACAATCCCGACATGACGGACGCGCTCCTGGCCCAGTCCATCGCCAAGATGAAGCAATACCAGCTCGTCACCAGCGGCGATGCGCCCGCTTTCGGCATTGGCGGCATGACGGAAAAACGCTGGCGCGAATTCTACCAGACCATGCAATCGCTGGGGCTGTATCCCAAGGGGCTGGATTATACCCGCGCCTATGATCTGAAATTCATGCGCCGCGCCTTGCAGAATTTCCGATGATCCGTGCCGGTGGCGTCACCAAGACTTTTGCGGGCGGCACTATCGCGCTGGACAATCTTGATTTCACCATCGCGCCCGGCGAATTTGTGACCCTGCTGGGCCCCAGCGGCTGCGGCAAATCCACTGCGCTGCGGCTGATCGCGAACCTGATCCAGCCCAACAGCGGCACAATCACGTTTGATGGCCCTGCTCCGGCGATCGGCTTTGTCTTCCAAGAGCCGACCCTGATGCCCTGGGCGCGCGCCATCGAAAACGTGCGCCTGCCGCTGGACCTGCAAAGTGTCCCACACGCCCAAGGCAATTCCAGCGCCGCACAGGCCTTGGCCCGGCTGGGCCTGTCCGGCTTTGAACAATCCTATCCCCGCGAGCTTTCCGGCGGCATGAAGATGCGCGTCTCGCTGGCCCGCGCTTTGGTTGCCCGCCCGAAGCTGCTGCTGCTGGACGAGCCTTTCGCGGCGCTGGATGAAGCCGCGCGCTTCGCCCTCAATGACGACCTCATCGCCCTGGCGAAACAGGACGGCATCACGGTGATCTTCGTCACCCATTCGCTGGCGGAGGCGGCGTATCTTTCGGACCGCGTGCTGGTGATGACGCCCCGCCCCGGCAAAGTCGCCGCCGATATCGCGCTAGCTCAGCCCGCAACGCGCAACGCCGCCTGGCGGGTGACACCGGGCTTTGCCGCACTACAAGCGCAAATCGCTCTTTCTCAAGGGGGCGCAGAATGAAGCGCGCCCTCAATCTCATCCTGCCGCTGCTGCTGGCCATCGCCGTGCTGGGTTTCTGGGAGTGGATCGTCACGGCGCGGCATATCCCGCCCTATGTGCTGCCCGCACCCGGCGCCATCGCCGCCGCGCTTGCCGGCAATTTCGGCTCCCTGATGGCATCGCTCCTCACCACCCTCACCGTCACCATGGAAGGCTTCATCGCCGCGCTGGTCGCGGGCGCTGCGCTGGCCATCCTGTTCAGCCAGAGCCGCCTGGCCGAACGCGCGCTTTATCCTTACGCCGTGATCCTGCAGGTAACGCCCATCGTGGCCATCGCGCCGCTCATTCTTATCTGGGTGGGGTTCGAGCATATCAATCTGGCGCTGACATTGATCGCCGCGCTGGTGGCGTTCTTTCCCATTCTCTCCAACACGGCCTTAGGCCTGAAATCCGCCGACCAAAACCTGCTGGAGCTTATGCATCTCTATGGCGCTAGCCGCTGGCAGATATTGTGGCGGCTGCAATTTCCCACCGCGCTCCCATATCTCCTGGGCGCCATGAAGATCGCGGGCGGCCTTTCACTGATCGGCGCCGTGGTAGCCGAGTTCGTGGCCGGGTCCGGCACCGCCACGGGGCTTGCCTGGCGCATCGTGGAATCCGGCAACCGGCTGGAAATCGCCATGCTTTTCGCAGCCCTGGCGCTACTGGCCTCGCTGGGCATCGCCATCTTCGCGGTGCTGTCCCTGCTGGAATGGGCTCTTCTCAAAAATTGGCACGAATCTGCGCTGTCTCAGCGAAACTAGCGAGCAGACGAAAACACAGACCCGCCCCCCCCCTGCGCGCGCGAAGCGCGCTGGCGGGGGAGGTGGCCGTAGCTGGTCAGGCGAAGCCGGTTAAGCAAGCGAAGGCCGAATGGGGTTCAAAATGAACGCCAGATGAATGGCAAAATTTCATCCGCCTGACGGAATCCTTACTAAGCGGAAATGCCGTCATCGCTTAAGTTCGGCTTGGGCATTCCCAACCAGAAAGGACTTTTTATGCGTAAGATCTTTTATCCCCTGATGGCGGTGGTGGCCCTTGGCGGCGCCGCCATCTTTGCCGCACAGGCGCAGACCCCGCCGCCGGGCGCGCGCAACCTGCCCCAGCAGACGCGTCCCATGCGATCCCCCGAAGACCGCGCCGCCCGCATGACAGCGCGCTGCGACGATCGTTTTGCCAAGCAGGTGGGCCGTCTTGCCTACATCCAGACCAAGCTGGCGATTACCCCGTCCCAGCAGGGCGCGTTCGAACGCTGGAAATCCGTGAAGACGGATATCGCCAAACGCCAGGCCGCGGCCTGCGCTTCCCGGCCGATGCCCCAGCGTGACGCTGCGAACCGTCCCACGCCCGGCGAGCGCATGACGAAGATGGAAGACCGGCTGAAGAAGCGCCTGGCCGATCTCAGCCAGGAACGTCCGGCGCTGGAAGCCCTGTATGCCAGCCTGACCCCGGAGCAGAAGAATGCTCTTGGCCAGGATCGCGGCCGCGGCGGTGAGCGCGGCATACGTGGCCGTGGCAACCGTGGCGGCTTTGCCCGTCCCGGCATGGAACGTCGCGGTGGTCCCGACAATGATCGGGCGCCTATCTAGCCAGGCGTGACGTGACTGAGAAAAGGGCCACGGTTCCCCAGCGGCCTTTTTTTTATTCGAACCCCCTCCGGTTTCATCTTTCGCTCGGCTCCCGAAAAGGTCGCCAGCGCGCGCTGAAACCACCCCCTCTTGGATGCGCTTCGCGCAAAGGGGGAGGCGGGCCTGTGCTGGCTTTTATTCTTGCTATCAACTGTCCTTTGCCCCAAAACGCGTTTCAACCAGTCCGGCAAGGACCAAATGAACGCCCCTGCCCGTTTCGAGACGCTGCCGCGCTTCGCTTCTGCCCAAAAGGTGATAGAAAGCCTGAGGCCGTCCGAGCCGCTGTATCTGGTGCACCCCGCCCGCTTTGCCGATGCCGCCAAACAGTTCCTGGACCGCTTTCCCGGCGACACGCTGTATGCGGTGAAGGCCAATCCCCATCCGCTGGCGCTGCAAAATCTGTGGGATGCCGGCGTTCGCCATTTCGACACCGCGTCGCTGGGCGAAATCGAGCTGGTGAAAAGCGTGCTGCCAGACGCCATCTGCCATTTCATGGCGCCGGTTCGTTTGGCAGGACAAGCCCGTGCGGCGTTCCAGAAACATGGCGTCACCGATTTCGTGGTGGACAGCGAATCCGAATTGGAAAAGCTGCTGGCCGAAACCGGCGGCGGCAAGAAGCTGCGCGTCTTTGTGCGGCTGGTGGCGGCGCTGGGCGGCGCGCTGCTGGAAATGTCCAGCAAGTATGGCCTGGGTCCCGCGCCCGCCGCCAAGCTGCTGAAGAAAGTCCAGACATCGGGCGTGCAGCCATGCCTGACCTTCCATGTCGGCTCGCAATGCCTGTCGCCATTTTCCTACGCGCAGGCGGTTGAGATTGCCCAACGCTGCATCACCCAGTCGGGTGTGGAGATCGCGGCGCTGGATGTGGGGGGCGGCTTCCCCGCCCATTATGCGGGCCAGGAACCGCCGCCCTGGCACTGGTATTTCGATATGATCAGGGAAGCGGTCAGCACCTTGAACCGTCCGAACCTGAACCTGATGTGCGAGCCCGGCCGCGCTTTGGTCACGCAGGGCTTCTCGCTGGTGACGCAGCTTGTGCTGCGCCGCGACGACCGGCTCTATCTGAATGACGGCATTTACGGCAGCTTCGACGAACAACGCTTTGCGTCCTTCATCGAGGATTATCCCGCCACCGCCATCACGCTGGATGCAAAGGGCAAGGCAAAAGCCGTGACCGGCGAAAAGCGGCCCTTCCGCGTTTTCGGTCCAACCTGCGATAGCGCCGACGTGCTGCCCCGGCCCCAGATGCTGCCCGAAGGCATCGCCAATGGCGATTTCATCCTGTTCGAAGGCATGGGCGCCTACACGATATCCTCGCGCTCGCCTTTCAACGGCTATTACCCCGATACGTTTGCTATCGTGGACTAGCTGTCGTCGCGGCTGCGGCGGTCCCACACCTTGCTGCCATCGGCATGAAAAACGCTGCCCGCGCCGCCGAGATCATGTCTGATCCCACGGGCCGTTCGCTGGCCGCCGCCTGCAAATCGCTGGGCGTGTCGCGCGCAACATTTTCAGCGCTGGCGCTGCTGTGAGCTGATGACATGTCGGCCGGTTCTGAACTATTGGCGGCCTATGACCATGTGCCGGCCGTGAAAGCCGCATGACGGAGGAAGATGTGCGGTAGCGGGCCCTCTTGTTTTTGGCTCTTCGCGCCAGGGGCCCGCGTGCCGCACAAATGGGGGCAAAACTAGGACTGAACGTCGTGGCGTTCGCGGGTCTTGAGGAATTTCACGTTCGGAAATTTCTCGGCCACGTAACCCAGTTCCCAACTGCTCTTGGCCAAGAACACCGGCGCGCCGTCGCGGTCGCGCGCCATGCCGCCCTTGTTGGCGCCCCCGAATTTCTCGACCTCGGCCTCGGCTCCCGCCAGCCAGCGGGCGCTGTCATAGGGCGCAGGCTCCAGGTCGGCTTCCAGGCCATATTCCGCCACCAGCCGCGATTTCAGAACGTCCAGCTGCAACATGCCCACCACGCCTACGATCCATTGCGCGCCGATTTCCGGCTTGAAGAGTTGCGTGACGCCCTCCTCGGCCAGGCTTTCCAGCGCCCGCGCCAGATGCTTCTGCTTCAGGGGATCGGACAGGCGCACCCGGCGCAATATTTCCGGGGCGAAATTGGGAATGCCTGTGAAAACCACGCCGCCCGTTTCCGACAGGGTATCGCCCACCCGCAAGACACCATGGTTGGGAATGCCGATAATGTCGCCCGGCCAGGCCTGGTCCACCGTCTCGCGCTCGGCGGCGAAGAACAGGATGGGGTTATGCACCCCGATACATTTGCCGGTGCCGGACTGTTTCAGCTTCATGTTGCGGCGGAACTCGCCCGACACCAGGCGCAGGAACGCCACCCGGTCGCGGTGGTTGGGGTCCATGTTGGCCTGAACCTTGAAGACAAAGCCGGTGACTTCGGCATCACCGGGCGCCATCGCCTTGCCCAGCGCCGCCTGCTCACGAGGCGGCGGGGCATATTGCGCCAGCGCCTTCAGCAATTCCGCCACGCCGAAATTCTTCAGTGCCGATCCGAAATAGACCGGCGACAAATGGCCTTCGCGATAAGTAGCAAGATCGAAACGCGGCAGGCCCTCGCGCACCAGCGCCACGTCCTCGGCCAGCTTTTCGGCCAGCGCCACATCGGGCTTGCCCCCGGAATAGGGTATGAAAGCGCCGCTGTCCAATTCAATCAGGCCCTTGAAGTTCAGCCCCATGCCGGCGGGCCAGACCATGGGCGCGATCTCGAGCTGCAACTGGTCGGAAATCTCGTCCAGCAGTTCAAAGGGATCGCGCGCTTCGCGGTCCATCTTGTTGACGAAGGTCATGATGGGAATGTCGCGCAAGCGGCAGACCTCGAACAATTTCCGCGTCTGCGCCTCGATGCCCTTGGCGGCGTCAATCACCATCACCGCGCTGTCGGCGGCGGTGAGGGTGCGATAGGTGTCCTCGCTGAAATCTTCATGGCCCGGCGTGTCCAGAAGGTTGAACACCGCGTCCTGGTATTCGAACGTCATCACCGCCGAGGTGACGGAGATGCCGCGTTCCTGCTCGATCTTCATCCAGTCGGACTTAGCCCGCCGCGCCTCGCCGCGCGCCTTGACGCGGCCGGCCTGGTGGATGGCCCCACCCAGCAAAAGCAGATGCTCGGTCAGCGTGGTCTTGCCCGCATCGGGATGCGAAATGATGGCGAAGGTGCGCCGCCGTTTCGCCTGTATCGCCGAGGGGGAATTGTCAGTCATGGCGCTGGCGATATCAGGAAGGACGCCCGGCGTCCATCACCCGCCCCTCATCACTTTTCTGGCGCGCAGAAACATCTCCACGCTGCGCATGGCGAAGAGGGCTGCGCTGAAGACAATGGAGGCATCGGTGATCAGGACCGCGGGCAAATGCCAGCTTTGCGCTTCCATGGCCAGGCCCGTGCGCAGCCCCAGCCGCACCAGGATCAGCAGCGCCATCACCACGATGGCGGCCTGTCCACCCGTGACCGTAAGCGTGCCGTTTTCAGGATGCATTTCGATCACCATGGTACGGCTCCATTGCCAGCCCGCCACCGTGCCCGCCGCCGCCGCCAGCGCCAGCCATATCCAGTGCGTTTGGCTGGGCGGCGCGCCCGCCATTACCGCAACCGCCACGCCCACGATGATCGCAGGCCGTATCCACAAGCCCCGCCATTTCAGCGGCTGCGGCTTGGTCATCTTGCGCATGCGGAAATACAGCAGCGGCACGATGATCGCGAGCGGAATGATGATCTGCAGAAGCTTGGGGTCCATGCGCAAATTTCCCTGAAAAAATGGCTTAGATAATCGGTTCGTCCACGAAGGCGCGGCCCTGCCGGTCCTCGATTTCAATGATCCACAGATCGGGGTCGAACTTGACCTGCTTGTCCAGCCAAGAAGCCGCCTTGTCCTCGGCGCCGTCCATCACCTTTGCCCAGGCCAGCTCGCCCTTGCCATCGCGCACCTGGTTCAGGATCAAACAGGTCCCATCCAGCCGGGCCACTTTCAAGACCACCGCGCCCGCTTCTTCCGAGCCCTTGCGCCCCACGAAGGCCTGCGCGCCCGCGACTTCGGCGCGCCGTATCAAGGCGCGTGCAAATATCCCAGCCTTCAGCCGTGGCGTCGTCATGCCTCTACTTAAACGATTCAGGCCGCGCCGCGAAATGGCAGGATGCGCGCACCCGGATCTTCGGCTTTCGGCCGCAGCCGTGCGCCATCCTTGCCCACCGCCGCGTAAGGCAGCCGCACATCCATGGTGGTGCCGACGCCCACGGCCGATCTCATCATCGCCTCGCCGCCATGCGTGGCCGGCAGCGTTTCCTCGACAGTGACAATGCGGCTGATGCCGGCGGCTGTCATCACGGTGCGCAGGATCTGCGCGCCATGCCCGCGCGCGCCCACGATCAGCACCCGGATACCGGAAAGGTCGTTCTTGTCCATTGCCCACCCCTGGGAATTTTCCCTTGGGCGCATCATCGCCAATCCGCCTTAATACGGGGTAAAAATGGAACCGACCAGGAGTGATTTCATGCCCTATAAAGCCGCTTTCGCCCTTTGTTTTCTGGTGTTCCTGGGGGGGTGCGAGACACGTGCAGACCGCGCCTTGGCCCGCAGCCCCGATTACAAGGCGGGCTATTCCGACGGCTGCGCCTCGGCCGGCAGCCGGGGGGCGAACATGCGCGGGTCCGATGGCGTGATCCGCGATGATGCGGCGTTCCGGGGCAACAAGGCCTATCGCTCGGGCTGGGGCCTGGGCTTCAGCGCCTGCCGCTCTTCGCAAGCAGGCGGCAACGAGATGCCGGGGCGCGGCCCCATCGCCGATCCGGGCACAAGACGATTTTGACATTAAGACCCGGTTAACCCTTCGGGCGCAGCGTGACTGTCTGTGTACGGTCTTTTTCGGGAGCGCCGCCATGCTGGGTCACTTGGTTACCAACCATCACCACGACATCGCGCCGCGCACGCAGCGCCACTGGCTGCGCTGGTTCATGGCGCTGTTTTCCCGGCGGTAGTCAGGCCGCTTCGCTGGTTGTCTCGCAGGCCGCCATCTTCGCATCAATATCGGATATGTGCTGGCGCAATTCCTTCAGCGCGTCCTCGATATCGTGCTTGTGGCGCTCCAGCGCGCCCAGGCGCTCGATGAACTTGGCCCGGGCATGGGCCATCTTGTGGGCGCAGTTATCCTCGCCCTCATACAGCGCCAGCATCTCGCCCAGCTCGGCCAAGCTGAAGCCCAGCCGCCGCCCGCGCACGATCATGGTGATGCGCTTGTGGTCACGCTGGCTGTAGATGCGCGTCTGGCCCCGCCGCCCGGGCGCGATCAGCTTTTCGTCTTCATAGAAGCGCAGGGTGCGCGCGGTGACGCCGAACTCCTTGGTGAGCTGGCGAATGCTGAAGCTTAGGCTTTCCATACTGCCTCGCTGATAAACTGTCACAGGCAATCTGGCGGTTGTTTACGTTTACGTCAATTCCTTAACCCCTCCGGCCTTCGCATCTTTCCGCCGCAAGCGGCGGGATGCTCCGGCCACCCCCCCCTTCCCTGCGTGCTTCGCACGCGAAGGGGAGGCCGGTCTGAGTTTTCGTGGCCTGAGTTTGCTTTGTCATTCCCGCGAAAGCGGGAATCACACTTATTCAGCAGCCGCTCGCACAGCCTCGCCTTCGCGGCTGAGATTCTCCGCCGCATAATCCCAGTTGATGATCTTGCCCAGCAGGCTTTCCAGGTATTTGGGCCGCTCATTCTGGTAGTCCAGGTAATAGGCATGCTCCCACACATCCACCGTCAAAAGGCAGTTGGTGCCTTTCGCCATGGGCGTCATGGCGTTGCCGGTCTTCTCGACAGAGAGCTTGCCGTCCTTTGACACCAGCCAGGCCCAGCCCGAGCCGAACTGCGTCTTGCCCGCTTCCGCCAGCGCCGCGATCAATTCCGCCGTGCCGCCGAAATCGCGCGTGATGGCGCTGGCCAGCTTTCCCGAAAGCTTCGTCTTGGTGGGGTTCATGCTGCGCCAATAGAAATCATGGTTCCAGACCTGCGCGGCATTGTTGAAAATATTTTTTTCGGAATCATCCTTCGCGCCCGCCGTGGCGCGGATGATTTCTTCCAGCTTCATGTCCGCGAGTTTGGTCTTGACCACCAGCTCGTTGAGCGTCTTCACATAGGTCGCGTGGTGCTTGTGATAGTGAAAGCCGATGGTGCGGGCCGAGATCACCGGCTCCAGCGCATTTTCTTCCCAGGGCAGGGGTGCGAGCGAGAAGGGTGCGGTCATGGAAATCTCCTGGGTGGCGTTGATATGGGGAGAAACGCGTCAGGCCCGCAGATGATCCGGCGGTTCCCGGCTTAAAAGAGTTTCGCCTTCGTCGCCCAGTCCAATACCGCGTTCAGGCTTTTCTCCAGCCGATCAAAAAGCTCGTCAATCTCCGCCTCGGTGATGATCAGCGGCGGGCAAAGCGCGATGCGGTCGCCGGGAACCGCGCGCACGATCAAGCCGTGCGCCTGCGCGATTTCTACCGCCTTCTGGCTTACCTGCTCCTTGGGATCGAAGCTACGTTTAGTTTTCTTGTCGGCCACCAGTTCAATGCCGCCTATCAGGCCCACGCCGCGGGCGTCCCCAACCAACGGGTGATCGCCCAGCGCCACCAGCCTTTTCAGGAACAGCGGGGAGACTTTCCGCACCTGGCCCAGAATGTCGCGGCGCTGGTAGATCTCCAGAGTCCTGAGCGCCACCGCGCAGCCCACCGGATGCCCGCCATAGGTAAGGCCATGCGCCAATGTGCCAAGCCGGTGCGATTCCTGGTCAACAAATTCAGTCAATTCCGGGGACATCATCACGGCAGAAATGGGGAAATAAGCGCTGGAGAGCGCCTTGGCCACCGATACGCTGTCGGGCGTGAAGCCATATTTGGTGCTGCCGAACCATTCTCCGGTGCGACCGAAGCCGGTGACGATCTCGTCGCAGATCAGCTTGATTCCGTGCCGCGCCAGCACCTGGGTGATTGCGGAGAAGTAGCCGTCCGGTGGCACCAGCGCACCGCCCGCGCCCATAACCGGCTCCACGATCATGGCGGCGATAGTGTCGGCGCCATTCGCCTCGATCAGCGTTTCCAATGACACGGCCAGGCGAGCGACATAATCGGCCTCGCTCTCGCCCGGCAAGCCGTCGCGATAATAATGCGGCCGCTCGGTATGCAGCGCAAAATTAAACGGCGCGTCGAAGCTTTCATGTGTTCCGGGAATGCCCGTCAGGCTGGACGAGGCCAATGTCATACCGTGATAGCCCATCTTGCGGGCTATGATCTTTTTGCGTCGAGGCTGGCCCGAGGCATTGGCCGCATACCAGGCGAATTTCACCTGCGTGTCATTGGCCTCCGATCCCGAACATCCGAAGAAAATTTTGCCAACGCGAAATGGCGAAATTTCTTTCAGCTTTTCGGCCAGCATTGCTGCCGGTTCATGGCTTTTTCCGGCAAAGACATGACCAAAAGAAAGCTTACGCATCTGGTCAGCGGTACATTCGATCAGCTCCTCGTCGCCCCAGCCCAGCGCCGTGGACCACAGGCCCGCCATGGCCTCGATGTAATCGCGGCCTGTGGTGTCATAGACACGAACACCCTTGCCCCGTTCGATGATCAGGGGGCCTTTTTCCTCGAGAAATTTTAAATTGGTGAAGGGGTGAAAGAGATCGTTGAGATCGCTTTTCTGGGCATTAGTGAGCGTCATGACATTCCCTGTTTGTCATCTATCAAACTTTATAGCTTTGCACTGCGGAAGCCAGACCTTTCCCCCGAAAATTAAATATCAGCTATGCGTATTGTCAGCCAAAACGGTTGCGCCAAGGCGCGCCGGATTTTAGGTTGTGGCCCGTTTCAGGCTTCGGAATTCCATGCCTTTTCAGTCCCTCACTGCCCGCCTGGCTTTGGCCGCCCTGGGGCTTGGCGTCGCCATCGCCGCCCTGGCTATTATGACCGTGCGTCTGGGGGCGATGGATTTCACCTCCGCCCGCCAAATCATGATCCCGGCGGTGGCGTTTGGCGTCATCGCGCTGGGGCTGGCGCTGGCCTGGATGGTATCGGCCCTTCGCCGCAACAAGGGCGAGGCGAAACGCGCCGGGCTGATTGCGCTTGTCGGCAGTCTGTTGTTCCTGTGGCCGCCGCTGCATGCGCTTTACAGCGGCCTGACATCGCCCGCCATCCATGACGTCAGCAGCGATCCCGATGATCCGCCGTCCTTCGTCGTCTTGCTGAAAGAGCGCGGGCCGCATGACAATGCGCCCGTCTTCGACAACCATGACCTGACCTGGCGCGGCGAGACCGGTAATGTCAGCTACATCCTGCACACATTTTACGGCCCCAATAGCGGCAATCCCCTGACCAAGCCGCTGGCGCTGATCATGCCGCCGCACCGCATGTTCTGGCGATGTTTTGAGACAGCCAAGAAAATGGGCTGGCGGCTGGCGGCCTGGGACGAAAAGGCAGGCCGCATCGAAGCCGCCTCCACCTCCTTCTGGTTCGGCCAGGTCAGCGACATTTCCATCCGGGTGCGGCCCGCGGGCCGCATGGGCGCGCGCTTCGACATTCGCGCCCAGAAACGCAGCGGCGATGTGGATTACGGGCGGAATATTAGATTGATAAAAGCCTATCGCCGCAGGCTAAATTCCATGTAATTCTCCGCCAGCGACAAGTTGATCAGCCCCAGCGCTGTCGGGATCACATTCTCGCGGTCTACGTTCATCAGGCCGAGCAGGCGGGGCAGCCCGTGCATCAGCTCGCCCACAAATGCCGCCAGCAGCATCAGCAGCGACACCGCTATCTTTATATAGAAGGGCGCCAAGATCCAGCACGACTAGAACAGCGCCTGTTCCAGTCCCCGTTTAAACGCCTTGCGATCATGCATTGTCCGCTCCCGCGATTCAACGTCGCCGCCAGAAAACCACTCTTTTGCCCCTGCACAAACGCCTTGCCCGACCTATATTGGTCCTATGGCCCACAACAACGGCATAGTTCCTAAATCCCGCAAACCGCGCTCGGCCAAGTCTGTCTCGGCCGCCGCCGCCCGCCTGCGCGCGAAAGCCGACGCGGTGGAAATCGCCGCCGCCCCGGCCATAGACCCGGCGTACGAATCCACGCCCATCAGCAGCTTCGTGCCGCACCGCCCCGCCCGCCCGGAAAAATCCGAAGGCGGCAAGCGTTTCAAGCTGGTCAGCGATTACGAACCGGCGGGCGACCAGCGCACCGCCATCCCCGAACTGGTCGCCGGCGTCAACGCGCTGGAGCGCGACCAGGTGCTGCTGGGCGTCACCGGTTCGGGCAAGACCTTCACCATGGCCAAGATCATCGAGGCGACCCAGCGCCCGGCCTTGATCCTGGCCCCCAACAAGACGCTGGCCGCCCAGCTTTATGCCGAGTTCAAGCAGTTCTTCCCGGAAAACGCGGTGGAGTATTTCGTCAGCTATTACGATTACTACCAGCCCGAAGCGTATATCCCGCGCACCGACACCTATATCGAAAAAGACAGCTCGGTGAACGAGGAGATTGACCGCATGCGCCATTCGGCCACGCGCGCCATCCTGGAACGCGACGATGTCATCATCGTGGCCTCTGTCTCCTGCATTTACGGCATCGGCTCGGTGGAGACTTACTCCGGCACCGCCGTCTCGGTCTCGCGCGGCGACAAGATCGACCGCAACGCCGCCATCGGAAATCTGGTGGCGCTGCAATACCGGCGCAATGACGACAATTTCACGCGTGGTGCTTTTAGGGTGCGCGGCGACACCATCGACATCTTCCCCGCCCATTACGAAGACCGCGCCTGGCGGGTCGAACTGTTCGGCGACGTGGTGGATACCATCAACGAGTTTGACCCCCTCACTGGCCAGAAGGCCGGCGTGCTGGAAAGCATCAAGGTCTATGCCAACTCGCATTACGTGACGCCGCGCCCGACCCTGCAGCAGGCCATGAAGGGCATAAAGGCCGAGATGATCACGCGCCTGGCCGAATTCCGCGAACAGGGAAAGCTGCTGGAAGCCCAGCGCCTGGAACAGCGCACCACCTTTGATCTCGAGATGATCGAGGCCACCAGTTCCTGCGCCGGCATCGAGAATTATTCGCGCTGGCTGACCGGACGCCTGCCGGGCGAACCGCCGCCCACGCTTTTTGAATATCTGCCCGACAATGCGCTGGTCTTTGCCGATGAAAGCCATGTCACGGTTCCGCAGATTGGCGCCATGTACAAGGGCGACTATCGCCGCAAATTCACGCTGCAGGATTACGGCTTCCGCCTGCCGTCCTGCATCGACAACCGCCCGCTGAAGTTCGAGGAGTGGGACGCCATGCGCCCGCAAAGCGTCTATGTCTCCGCCACGCCGGGGCCGTGGGAGATGGACCGCACCGGCGGCGTCTTCACAGAACAGGTGATTAGG
Organism: Alphaproteobacteria bacterium; assembly: GCA_947465395.1. Lineage (GTDB taxonomy): Bacteria > Pseudomonadota > Alphaproteobacteria > Micropepsales > Micropepsaceae > Rhizomicrobium. The sequence goes on from CANIAL010000010.1 coordinate 16,251, forward strand.
CCTACCGGGCTGATTGATCCGCCGGTGGAAATCCGCCCGGTGGAAAGCCAGGTGGATGATTTGATCGCCGAATGCCACGAGGTGGCGAAGCGCGGCTACCGCGTGCTGGTCACCACCCTGACCAAGAAGATGGCCGAGGACCTCACCGAATACATGCACGAACAGGGCATCCGCGTGCGCTACATGCATTCGGACGTGGAGACACTGGAGCGGATCGAGATCATCCGCGACCTGCGGCTGGGCACTTTCGACGTTTTGATCGGCATCAATTTGCTGCGCGAAGGGCTCGACATTCCCGAATGTGCGCTGGTCGCCATCCTAGACGCGGACAAGGAAGGCTTCCTGCGGTCCGAGACATCACTGGTCCAGACCATCGGCCGCGCCGCCCGCAACGTGGACGGCAAAGTGATCCTTTATGCCGACCGCATCACCGGTTCGATGGAACGCGCCATGGCAGAAACCAACCGCAGGCGGTCAAAGCAGGAAGCCTATAACACCGAGCACGGCATCACGCCGCAAAGCATCAAGAACCGCATCTCCGACATCATGGGCAGCATGTATGAGCGCGACCATGTCACGGTGGATGCCGGGATGCTGCAGGCCGCCGATGGAGGCCGCGAATTCGTGGGCCACAATATCAAGGCCATCATCGCCGATCTGGAAAAGCAGATGCGCACCGCCGCCGCGGATTTGGAGTTCGAAACTGCCGCCCGCCTGCGCGATGAATTGAAGAGGCTGCAATCCGTGGCCCTGGCCGTCTCCGACGATCCTTTCGCCCGCCAGTCCGATGTCGAACGCGCCAGCCTGGACGCGGACATTACGCTTTCGGACGACGCCCGACCTTCAAAGGGCTTGGGGAAGAGCGGCCGCAGCCGCATGAAGCGCGCCGGCCGCCCCAATGTGCCCAAGACGTTTGGGTCCAGGGCGCGGTAAGCAGCGAGCCATAAGTTTGCAGCTAGTTAGAGGCAAAACTTATAGCGATAATCAAATTCACTGATCTACATCGTCGAAAATATCGCGCGACCTTTCTTGGAAATCGGCGCGACTACCACCGCCGTGATAACCATCATCGTCCCAATCCGGTTCAGCTTTACTACTTTGCTCTTCCAATATGGCGCCGCCCACCAGCAGCTTCAGCTCCGCCGCCTGTACCGGCGCGTTCGCAAGCAGCATCAGGGCCGTCAGGATTTTCCACATGGCCCAACATACCATAATGCCGATTGGCGAGTTAGAGTCCCATCATGTCCCGCGCCTTCGTCAAGGAAACCGCCGAGTCCGCCCCGCCGCCCGAGCGGATGATTGACGACGGCCCCAACCTGGTGACGGAGGAAGGGCTGGCCCAGATCACGGCGCACGTGGCGCGGATCGAGGAAGCCATGCGCGGCGAGGCGAATGTGTTGTTGCGCGAGACCCTGGCCCGCGACCTGCGCTATTGGGAAATCCGAAAGGCCAGCGCCGTTGTCGCGCCCGCAGCCGAGCCGGGCAAGGTCGGCCTGGGTTCAAGCGTCACCATCACGCGCAACAACCGGGAACAGAAATTCCGCATCGTGGGCGTGGACCAGGCCGATGCCGCGCAAGGCATGATCTCGTTCCGCAGCCCGCTGGCATCGGCGATCATGGGCGCGGGTGTTGGTGATGTCGTGGAAGCGCCGGAGCCTCTCGGCGAGATCGAAATCGTCGCTATCCACACCGCGCCCGGCTAAAACAAAATCCTGCACGAAAAAACCCAATCCGATCAATCGCTGTGGATAGCGGATAGAAGGAACTCCAGCACCGTTTCGCTGGGACGGCACAATTTCGCGCACTTCCCGATGATCACGATGGGCCGGTTGATGAGGATAGGGTTCGCCGCCATCGCCGCCAGCAGCGCGTCGTCATCGGCACCGGCCAGCTTCAGTTCGGCGTAAAGCGGCTCTTTCACCCGCACAACATCGCGCACGGAAACGCCCATCTGCTTCACCAGCGCCGCGATCCCGGCCGCCGTGAAGGGCGTCCTCAGATATTCGATGATCTCCGGCTCGATCCCCTTTTCGCGCAGCATCGCCAGCACGTTCCGCGCCGTGCCGCACTGGGCGTTGTAGGTCATGCTCACTTTCATGGCCGCATCCTGCCAAACGCGTTTAACCTCGTAAATCCGGTCTTTTGCCGCGCTGTATCCCCCGCCGCTTTTGGGTGCTAACATGGCCTCCATATTCGCGGGCCGCCCGTTTCGGCCCCAGTTCCCGGCGCCGCCCCTCCCCCTCGGCCCGCCCATCAGACGAAAGACCAGCCATGGCCGACACGCCCCGCCGCCGCGCCGATTCCCATTTCACCGCCTCTGAAGCCCGCGACGCCATGGTGCGCAGCGAGACGGAGAAAGAGCGCGCCGCCTTCGACATCCGCACCGCAAAGCTGAAGGCGCTGCGCCTGGAAAAGGAAAAAATGGAGGCCGACGAAAAGGCCCACATGAACACCATCAAGGCCGCCGCCAAGGCCGCCGGCGCCGCCGGCAAGAAGCCCGCCAAGCCCCGGAAAAAGCCTGCCGCCAAAACGGTTTAAGCCAGCATCCGCGCCATTTATTGCCAACAAACGGCCTTTGGATTAATCTGGGCGGCACGTGGAGAAACGTCCCGTACCAGACGAAGCGCACCTGTAGAAGAATCCTGCCGCCTTACCGTGCGCGCCTGGACGAGACAGAAAACTTCCTTCCCTGGTGACAACGTTTCCCCCGCCGTCCCGGCATTTCGCCGTGGCGGGGAATAAGACCAGGAACGAACGAATGACCATCGGAACAGTCAAGTTTTTCAATACCTCCAAGGGCTTTGGTTTCATCGCGCCGGAAGGCGGCGGCAAGGACGTGTTCGTGCACGCCACGGCCGTGGAAGCAGCCGGCATGCGCAGCCTGAACGAAGGGCAGAAGGTGTCGTTCGACATCGTCCCCGACGCCCGCGGCGCCAAGGCGACCAATCTCAAGGCTGTCTAAGGCATTTTGAATGGAATGCGATCAGGCCGGTGGGCGATGCTCACCGGCCTTTTTGTTTTCTATTTGGCGGGCGGAAGCGTGACCGTGATTTCCTTTTGCGGGCCGCTGCCATTGCTGGAAAAGCTGGCATTGCCCACCCGCGCACCCACCATGGCGGTGACGGCGAAATCGCCCTTGGCCTTCAGCAAAAGCCAGGGCGCATCGCAATCGGTTTCCAGAACCGTCTTGCCACGCTGCTTCAGGGCCACATGCACCTGGGCCAAATTCTCGCCGGCCCGGTTGGCGAAAACCAGCTTGATGGGATAGCCGCCCCAGGCCGGATTGTCCTTGGCGGACCCGACCCCGGTACACACCGCCTCGATCCCGCCCATGGTCATGGGCTGGTCCTGCACGGCAAAAGCAGGCTCCAGGAGGGCCGGCGCGGACAGGGCAACGCCCCCGGCCAGGGACGCCAGGATGGCAATTTTGGAAATACGCATGGTGAAATCTCCTTGTCGGCCCTTCGCCATGCCCGCACAATGAACCCGCCGGGCGTGCGCCCGGTTCCCTGCCGGGAAGGGGTAATCGCACCATGGTCCCAAAAAACCTGTTGCTGCTGGCTTTCTTGACCGCCTTATTTGGGGCCGCGTTGGTGATCGCGCCCGTGGACGCCGCCCAGAAGCTGCACGCTGTGGCCCGGATCAAGGCGCTGGACGGCAAGCCCATGGGCACCGTCACATTCTCCACCGTCAACCGCGGCGTATTGATCGAGCTGGATTTGACCGGCCTGCCGCCCGGTCCGCATGGCATGCATCTGCATGTCTCGGGCAACTGCGATCCCAAGACCGGTTTCACCAGCGCCGGTCCCATCCTGGCGCTCAGCGTTGGCCACGCGCATGGTTTCCTGGCGCGCAAGGGGCCGCTGACGGGCGATTTGCCCAACCAGTATGCGGGCGCTGACGGGCATCTTCATGCCAGCACCATCACCAGCGGTTTCAGCCTGGGCGATGGCGTGCGTTCCATCTTCGACCGGGACGGCGTGTCGCTGATCCTGACCCAGCGGGGCGATGATTACGCCACCCAGCCCTTCGGAAATGCCGGGGCGCGCATTGCGTGCGGCGTGGTGGTGCGGGGCGCCAAAACCCCGTAACTTTGGCCTATGGGCCTGGAACCCAATATCCATTTGCCTGCCGGACTGGACGCCGTGGCGCTGCGCCATGCGCTGACGGCGCTGGCGCAGGACAGCGGCGATCCCGGCCAGCTGCGCCGCGAAGGCCTGGTGCTGGTGAAGGCCGCCTTCCAGAGCGCGCGCGGCCGCGTGCGGGCGGCGGTGGAAGAACGCGCCTTGCCCGGCATCGAAGCGGCGCGGGCGCTGTCGGCGATCCAGGATGCCGTGATCCAGGTGGTTTATGATTTCGCGGTCAAGCATGTCTATTACGCGCAGAACCCCACCAATGCCGAACGCCTGGCAATCGTGGCCACGGGCGGTTATGGCCGCGGCGAACTGGCGCCGGGCTCCGACGTGGACTTGCTGTTCGTGCGGCCCTTCAAGCAGACGGCCTGGGGCGAAAGCGTCATCGAATTCATTCTCTACATGTTGTGGGATTTGGGGCTGAAGGTCGGCCATGCCACGCGGTCTCTGGCCGAATGCGTGCGCCTGGCCAAGCAGGACATCACCGTGCGCACCGCTTTGCTGGAAGCGCGCTATCTGTGGGGCGACCAGGCGCTGTTTGACGATCTGCGCAAGATATTCTGGAGCGACATCGCCACCGGCAGCGGCCAGGATTTCGTGGAAGCCAAGCTGGCCGAACGCCATGCCCGCCATCTGCGCCAGGGCGAAAGCCGTTACCTGGTCGAACCCAACATCAAGGAAGGCAAGGGGGGCTTGCGCGATCTGCAGACGCTCTACTGGATCGGAAAATATCTGTACCGCGTCACCGATGCCTCCGACCTGATCGAGAAGAATGTCTTCACGGCCGAGGAATACCGCATCTTCCAGAAGGCAGAAGCCTTCCTGTGGCATGTGCGCGTGCATCTGCATTATCTGATGGAGCGTCCCGAAGAACGCCTGTCTTTCGATGTGCAAGCGGGCTTGGCGGCGCGCCTGGGCTATCACGATGCCGAAAAACCGCGCCGCGCCGTGGAAGCCTTCATGCGCGCCTATTTCCTGGTGGCGAAGGACGTGGGCGACCTCACCCGCATTTTCTGCGCCGCGCTGGAAGAGCAGAACAAGAAGGCTCGCCCGTCCCTGCGCAGCATGCTGCCGGGCTTTCTGAAACCGCGTGCGGCGGGCGATGTCTTTTACGTGGAGCATGGCCGCCTGACGGCGGAGCCGGATGTCTTCCGCCAGGACCCCGTCAACCTGCTGCGCATCTTCCAGGTGGCGGACGCCAAGTCGGTGGACATCCATCCCGATGTGCTGCGCACCATCACCCGCTCGCTCGATCTCATCACGCCGGAATTGCGGCTGGACGCGCAAGCCAACCACGCCTTCCTGGAAATCCTCACCTCCCGCCATGACCCGGAACGCACCCTGCGCTGGATGAACGAGGCCGGCGTGCTGGGCCGTTTCATGCCCGAATTCGGCCATGCTGTGGGGCTGATGCAGTTCAACATGTACCATCACTACACGGTGGACGAGCACCTGATCCGGGCCGTGGGCAATATCGCCTCCATCGAGAGGGGCGAGCACAAGGACGACAATCCCCTCTCCACCGAAGTGATCAAGCGCATCCCCTCCCGTGCCACGCTCTATGTCGCCATCCTGCTGCATGACATCGCCAAGGGCCTTCCCGGCAATCACAGCATCGTCGGCGCGGAAATATCCCTGACGCTGTGCCCGCGCCTGGGCCTGAGCGCGGCGGAAACCCAGGCCGTGTCCTGGCTGGTCAAGCACCATCTTTTGATGAGCGACACCGCCCAGCGCCGCGACATTTCCGATCCCAAGACGGTGCGCGATTTCGTGGACCAGGTGCAGTCGCCCGAGATGCTGCGCCTGCTCCTGGTGCTGACCGTGGCCGATATCCGCGCCGTGGGACCGGGCGTGTGGAATGGCTGGAAGGGCCAGTTGCTGCGCGAACTCTATTACGCCGCCGAACAGATGATGTCGGGCGGCGACCAGGCGCCTGCGCGCGGCCAGCGCGTGGCGGCATCGAAGACGGCATTGGCGGCGCGGCTGTCCGATGTGCCGGAGGAACAACGCAATTCCCTGCTGGCGCGGCATTACGACAATTACTGGCTGGCCTTTGACGAGGAGGAGCTTGAGCGCCATGCCCGCCTGATGCTGAAGGCGGACGCGGCGGGTGAGTTGCTGGCGGTGGCCGCCGAGGTGATCCCCTTCCGCGGCGTGACCGAGATCGCGCTGTACACGCCCGATCATGCGGGCTTGTTCTCGCAATTCGCGGGCGCCATCGCCATGTCGGGCGGCAGCATCGTGGACGCCAAGGTCACCACCACCACGGACGGCTTCGCACTTGACATCTTCTCCATCCAGGATGCGGAGGGCGACGCCTTTGACGATCCCGACCGGCTGGCGCGTCTGCGCGCCACCATCGAAAAAACCGTGCGGGGCGAAATCTGGCCGCGCCGCGCCCTGACCGAAAAACGCCCGCTGCACAGCCGCACCCAGGCCTTCACCATCCGGCCCAAGGTGCATTTTGACAATGAAGCGTCCCAGATCGCCACGGTGATCGAGGTGGAAGGGTTGGACCGGCCCGGACTTCTTTATGACATGACCCAGGCCCTGTTCGAATCCGGGCTTTCCATTTCCAATTCCATGATCGCCACCTATGGCGAGCGGGCGGTAGACGTTTTCTATGTGCGCGACGGCTTCGGCCACAAGATCGCCCATCCCGACCGCATCGCGGCGGTGGAAGCGCGGCTGAAGGCGGCGCTGGCCGGTCCCGTGGATGCACCCGCCGCTTGATGCGGGCTGGCCTCCGGGGCATAACCCCGCCATGACGCACAAGCCTCTGGTCCTTTCGGGCATGCAGCCCACCAACACGCTGCATCTGGGCAATTACCTGGGCGCGCTCAAGAACTGGGTGCGAATGCAGGAAGAGATGCCCTGTTTCTTCTGCGTGGTGGACATGCATGCCATCACCGCCGATGCCGGTTACGGCAAGCCGGCCGAGCTGGCGCAATCCACCCGCGAAGTCGCCGCCGCCTATATCGCGGCCGGCGTGGACCCCAAGCGCACGCCCATCTTCAACCAGGGCCAGGTGCCGGAACATGCCGAGCTGTCCTGGATCTTCAACTGCGTGGCGCGGCTGGGCTGGCTGGACCGCATGACCCAGTTCAAGGAAAAATCCGGCAAGCACAAGGAACGCTCGTCGGTGGGCCTCTACACCTATCCGGTGCTGATGGCCGCCGACATTCTTATCTATAAAGCCACCCATGTGCCGGTGGGCGAAGACCAGAAGCAGCATCTGGAGCTGTCGCGCGACATCGCCCAGAAATTCAACAACGACTTTAATGCGCCGGATTTCTTTCCCCTGCCCGAACCGGTGATCACCGGCACCGCTACCCGCGTGATGTCGCTGCGTGACGGCGCCAAGAAAATGTCCAAGTCGGACGAAAGCGACAATAGCCGCATCAACCTGACCGATGACGCCGCCGCCATCGCCGACAAGATCCGCCGCGCCAAGACCGATCCCCATCCCCTGCCCGCCGGCAAGGATGAATTGGCGGGGCGGCCGGAAGCGGAAAACCTGATCAACATCTATGCCGCCTTGTCCGACAAGAGCCAGGACGCGGTGATTGGCGAATTCGCGGGCCAGCAATTCTCCGGCTTCAAGTCGGCGCTGGCCGACCTGACCGTGGCGAAAATCGAACCCATCACGCGCGAAATGCGCCGCCTGCTGGCCGATCCGGCGGAAATTGACCGCATCCTGAAGGACGGCGCCCGGCGCGCGCGCGAAGTGGCCACGCCCGTGATGGAAGAGGTCAAAAAGAAGGTCGGCTTTATCGCCTGATAGGCGCTATGGTCGGGCCATGGCGCTTGATCCGCTGCTGCTTTCCCGCCTGCAATTTGCCTGGGTGATTGCCTGGCACATATTGCTGCCCGCGCTGACCATCGGCTTGGCCTCCTATATCGCGCTGCTGGAAGGCGTGTATTTCGCCACCGGAAAGGAAATCTGGTTCCGCATCTCGCGCTTCTGGACCCGCATCTTCGCCATCGCCTTCGGCATGGGCGTGGTGTCGGGCGTGGTGATGCCGTTCCAGTTCGGCACCAACTGGAGCCGCTTTTCCGACGCCACCGCCAACATCATCTCTCCCATGCTGGCCTATGAGGGGCTGACCGCCTTCACGCTGGAGGCAGGGTTCCTGGGCGTGCTGCTGTTCGGGCGCAACCTTGTGCCGCGCTGGGCGCATTTCTTCTCGGCGGTGATGGTGGCGGTGGGCACGCTGATTTCCACCTTCTGGATATTGGTCACCAATAGCTGGATGCAGACGCCGGGCGGCTTCCGGCTGGAAGACGGGCGCTTCTATCCCACAAGCTGGATGGAGATCATCTTCACCGCATCCTTCCCGTATCGCTTCATGCACAGTGTCGCGGCCTTTTACGTCACCACCGGTTTTGTGGTGATGGGTGTGGCGGCGTATTTGTTGCTGCGCCACAAATCCGTGGCCGAGGCCAAGCTAATGCTGTCGGTCACTCTGTGGCTGATGACAGCACTGGTGCCGCTGCAAATCCTGCTGGGCGATCTGCACGGCCTCAACACCTTGCAGCACCAGCCCGCCAAGCTGGCGGCGATCGAGGCGCACTGGAACCGTGAGACGCGCGCGCCACTGGCGCTTTTCGCCATTCCCGATCAAAAAGCGGAGACAAACCATTTCGCCATCGAAGTGCCGCTGACGGGAAGCCTGATTCTCACCCACGATGTGAATGGCGAAGTGCCGGGGCTGAAGGATTTTCCCCGCGCCGACCGCGCGCCCGTGGCAATTCCCTTCTTTGCCTTCCGCATCATGGTGGGCGTGGGGCTTTTGATGCTGGTGCTGGTGGGCGCTGGTACCTGGCTGCGCTTTCGCAGGCGGCTTTATGACCGCCCCTGGTTCCTGCGCGCACTGATGCTGGCGTCGCCTTTGGGCTTCGTCGCCGTGATCGCGGGCTGGACCACCACCGAAGTCGGCCGCCAGCCCTGGTCCGTCTATGGCGTCATGCGCACCGCCGCCTCGGTGACGCCGTCGCTGACGGGCATGGACGTCTTGATTTCGCTGGCCGGTTACATCGCCGCCTATTGCATCATGTTTCCCGCCGGGCTGTGGCTTGTCATTCGCATCGTGCGGGCTGGTGTCGGTACGGGCGCAGCGCCCTTTGGCGCGGGCCGCCCGGCACAGCCTGTCAGACCGCGAGAAGGCGCATGATTTTCGATTTCGTTCCCATCTGGACCCTGATCCTGGGACTGGCCGTGTTCTTCTATGTGCTGCTGGACGGTTTCGATCTGGGCGTGGGCATTCTCTACAATTTCGCGTCCAGCACGCACGCCCGCAATCTTTTCATGAACTCCATCGCGCCGGTATGGGATGGCAACGAAACCTGGCTGGTGCTGGGCGGGCTGGGCTTGCTGGCGGCGTTTCCGCTGGCCTTCGCCATCATCATTCCCGCCGTTTATTTTCCCATTCTGGTCATGCTGCTGGCGCTGGTCTTTCGCGGCCTGGCGTTCGAGTTCCGCCAGCGCGACCGGGAGCATCGCGGCTTCTGGGACCATGGTTTCGGCATCGGCTCCACCATCGCCACTTTTGCGCAAGGCGTGGTGCTGGGCGCTTTCATCCAGGGCTTCCAGGTTGACGGACGGCATTTCACCGGCGGCTCGCTGGATTGCATCACGCCCTTTTCGCTGTTCACCGGGTTGGCGCTTGTGTTTGGCTACAGCCTGTTGGGCGCCTGCTGGCTGATCCTGAAAATGGAAGACCGCTTGCAGACCCAGGCCCGCCGCCATGCCCGGTTGGCGTTTCTGGGTACGCTACTGGCGGTGGGGCTGGTCAGCCTGTGGACGCCCTTGATGGATTCCGACATCGCGCAGCGCTGGTTTTCCTGGCCCAATATCGCCTTCCTCAGCTCCGTTCCGCTGCTGACCGCTGTGCTGGCGCTGCTGGAATGGCGCGCCATCACCGATGAAAAAACCCAGCTCAAGCCCTTTGTCTATGCAGTCCTGCTGTTCAGTCTTTCGTATCTCGGCATCGCCATCAGCCTCTGGCCCATGATCGTGCCGCATCATTATTCGCTGTGGCAGGCCGCATCATCCCCCGACACCCAGATATTCCTGGGGGTGGGCACCCTGTTTCTGCTGCCCGTGATCCTGATATATACCGGCTGGTCCTACTGGGTTTTCCGCGGCAAGGCGCGCGGCGATATCGGATATCACTGAATGAACAAGACCGTTCTTGTCACCGGCGCCGCCAGGCGGCTGGGCCGCGCCATCGCCCTGGACCTTGCGGGCGCGGGCTGGAACGTGGCCATCCATTATCACGGCTCGGACGAAGACGCCGCCGCCACGGCCAACGACGTGCGCGCCAAGAACGTCAAGGCCGGCATCTTCGCCTGCAATTTCATGCATGAAGAAGAAAGTGCGGGCTTGATCCAACGCGTCACCGCGCAGATGGGGCCGCTGACGGCCCTGATCAACTCCGCCTCGCTGTTCGAGAATGACGACTGGAAAAGCGCCAGCCGCCAGTCCTGGGACGCGCATATGGAAACAAATTTGCGCGCGCCGTTCATCCTGTCCCAGGCTTTCGCCAGACAGCTTCCCAAAGGCAACAAAGGCGCCGTCGTCAATATCTTGGACCAGCGCGTCCTGAAACCCACGCCGCAATTTATCTCCTATAGCCTGTCCAAGGCGGGGCTGGCCTGGCTCACCACCACCCTGGCGCAGGCGCTGGGTCCCGACATCCGCGTCAACGCCATCGGCCCCGGCCCCACCCTGAAGAATGCCCGCCAGTCGGAAGAAGACTTCGCCCGCCAGCGTGACGCCACCATCCTGGGCCATGGCGCCGACCCCGCCGACATCACCGCCGCCATCCGTTATCTCCTGGAAGCCGAAGCCGTCACCGGCCAGATGCTGGCGGTGGATGGCGGCCAGCATCTGATCTGGCAAACCCCTGACGTGACGGGCCGCGAATGAGCTTTATCCCATGACAAAGGCACAACCGCTCATCATCGCCGATGCCGCGCGCGGCATTCGCCATGTCTTTATCCGCAATCTGGAACTGCCCGCCCAGATCGGGGTCTTTCACCATGAGGAAGGCAAGCGCCAGGCCATCCGCATCAATGTGGACCTGGCCGTGGAAGACCTGATTGACCTGGGGGATGCCCTGGAAAAGGTGGTGGATTACGGCCTGATCGAAAGCAAGATTCGCGGCCTGATTGACGAAGGCCATGTCCGGCTGGTGGAAACCCTGGCCGAACGCATCGCCCAGGCCTGTTTTGAGGACCCTCGCGTCAAAACCGCCCGGGTGCGGGTGGAAAAGCTGGAGGCGCTGGCCAATGCCGAAAGCGCCGGGGTCGAAATCGAGCGCACGCGCTAATATATTACCCGCATGGATTCCCCGCCCCTGAAGGGCGCCGCCCGCATCGGCGCCTATCTCAAGACCCTCCCTGACGGGCCGGGGGTCTACCGCATGCTGAACGCGGCGGGCGATGTCCTGTATGTGGGCAAGGCCAAGAGCCTGAAGAAGCGCGTGGCGGCCTATGCCAAGCCCAACGCCGCCCAGGCCGGGCGCATCCAGCGCATGATTTCCGAAACCACGGAGATGCTGTTCGTCACCACCGGATCGGAGACCGAGGCGCTGCTGCTGGAAAGCAACCTGATCAAGCAGCTGAAACCCCGCTACAATGTTTCGTACCGCGACGACAAGAGTTTCCCCAACATCCTGCTGCGCCAGGATCACCCCTTCCCGCAATTGCTGAAGCATCGCGGCGCCAAGACCGCCAAGGGGATTTATTTCGGCCCCTTTGCCAGCGCGGGCGCGGTGACCCGCACCTTGAACACCTTGCAGCGCGCATTCCTGCTGCGCTCCTGTTCGGATTCGGTGTTCGCGGCGCGCACCCGGCCCTGTCTTCTATTCCAGATCAAGCGTTGCAGCGCCCCTTGCGTGGGGCGGCTGGATGAAGCGGCCTATGGCGAACTGGTGCGCGAAGCCTCGGACTTCCTGCATGGCAAGAGCCGGGCGGTGCAGGATCTGCTGGTGACGGAAATGACGGCGGCGTCCGATGCCACCGATTTCGAGAAAGCCGCGCGCCTGCGCGACCGCTTGCGCGCCATGTCGCAGATTCAGGCCAGCCAGGGCGTCAATCCGTCCACCTTCGACGAAGCCGATCTGTTCGCCATCGCCGAACAGGGCGGGCAAACATGCGTACAGGTGTTCTTTTTCCGCGCCGGGCAGAATTGGGGCAACCGGCCTTACTTCCCCCGTCATGACCGCGACATGGGGCTGGCGGAGATTCTGGAGTCTTTCATTGGCCAGTTCTATGACCAGCGCAGCGCGCCGCGCCTAGTCCTGGCCTCCGAGGAAATCGCCGGAAAGGATTTGCTGGGCGAAGCCTTGTCGCTGAACGCCGGCTTCAAGGTCGAAATCTCCACGCCCCAGCGCGGCGAAAAGCGCGAGATCATGGAGCGCGCCCTCACCAACGCCCGCGAGACACTGGGCCGCCGCATGGCCGAGAACAGCGCCCAGGCGCAATTGCTGGACGGCGTGGCGGAAACCTTCGGCCTGGACGCGCGTCCCCGCCGCATCGAGGTCTATGACAATTCCCATATCCAGGGCGCGCATGCCATTGGCGCCTTCATCGTGGCGGGGCCGGAAGGTTTCGAGAAAGCCCAGTACCGCAAGTTCAACATCAAGTCGGCCGAGCTGGCCCCCGGCGATGATTACGGCATGATGCGCGAGGTGCTGACCCGCCGCTTTGCCCGGCTGGTGAAAGAGGAATCCGAACAGGCGCCCGACGCCAAATGGCCGCGCCCCGATTTGGTGCTGATTGACGGCGGGCCGGGCCAGTTGGCCATCGCCTGCCAGGTCTTTGCGGATCTGGGCGTGGAGGACGTGGCGCTGGCCGCCATCTCCAAGGGCTTTGACCGCGATGCGGGCCGCGAGCATTTCCACATTCCCGGGCGCGAGGCCTTCCGCCTGGACCCCAAAAGCCCCGTTCTTTATTACCTGCAACGGTTGCGGGATGAGGCGCATCGTTTTGCCATCGGAAGCCACCGCAAGAAGCGCAGCGCCGCCATCGGCGCCAACCCGCTGGACGAGGTGGCGGGCGTGGGTGCGAACCGCAAGCGCGCATTATTGCAGCATTTCGGCTCGGCCCGCGCCGTGGCGGCGGCCAGCCTGGCCGACCTGGAATCGGTCTCCGGTGTCAGCGGCACATTGGCCCGGAAAATCTATGACTTCTTCCATTCCAATGCGTGACGGCGCGCCCTAGAGTGGCGGCGCCATGCCGTCCATCCTGCCCAATGCCCTGACGATCTTGCGCATCGCGCTGGTGCCGGTGTTCGCCGTCGCCTTCGTGATGCCGGGCGATTTGTGGCGGGTGGTGGCCTTCGTGGTTTTCGTGATCGCGGCGGTCAGCGACTGGCTGGATGGTTTCGCGGCCCGCAAGCTGAATGCCGGTTCCGCCTTTGGCCGCATGCTGGACCCCATTGCTGATAAAGTTCTGGTGGCGGTGGCGCTGATGATGCTGGTCGCGGAAGGCACCTTCACCCGCTACAACATCAACACAGGTGCGCTCAGCCTGCTCAAGCTGGTGCCGGCGCTGATCATTCTCAGCCGCGAGATATTGGTGTCGGGCCTGCGCGAATTCCTGGCCGGCACGCGGGTCAGCGTTCCGGTCACCGCCATCGCCAAGTTCAAGACCGCGGTGCAGATGATCGCCATCGGCGCCATGATCCTGACGCCGCTGGCCGACATCATGGCGCCCGGCATCCCGGCCCTGACCTATTCGGCCATCGCCTATGGGCTGTTGTGGATCGCGGCGGGGCTGACGGTTTACACCGGCTATGTCTATTTCCGCCGGGGCTTGACGCATATCCCGGCCGGGCCGGAGCGGACGATCCATTGACCCTGCTTTACTTCGCCTGGCTGCGGCAGAAAATCGGCAAGAGCATGGAAGAGATCACGCCCCCGCCCGGCATCGCCACGGTGAAGGATCTGATCGCGCATCTGCAGACATTGAGTCCCGCCCATGCGGAAGCCTTCGCCGATCACAGCCGCATCCGCGCCGCCGTCAACCAGCATCACGCCGGGCTGGATGCGAAAATCGCGGCGGGTGACGAGATTGCTTTCTTCCCGCCGGTCACGGGCGGCTGACATGAAAACCCGCATCAGGATCCAGCCCGAAGAATTCGACATGAATGCGGAAATCGCTGCGCTGACGGAAAGCGGCGATGCGGGCGCGGTGGCCAGCTTCACCGGCCATGTGCGCAAGGAAGGCGATCTTTCCACGCTGACCCTCGAACATTATCCGCACATGACCGAGGCGGAGATTGAGCGCCTGGTCAGGCAAGCCGGATCGCGCTGGCCGCTGACCGGCGTCACCGTCATCCACCGCATCGGCAGCCTGCCCCCCGGCGCGCGCATTGTGCTGGTGGCGGTAGCATCGGAGCATCGCCAGGCCGCCTTCCAGGCCTGCGAGTTCCTGATGGATTTCCTCAAGACCCATGCGCCCTTCTGGAAAGAGGAAGACCGGGGCGGCAAGAAGCATTGGGTCGAGCATCATGCGGGCGATGACGACGCCGCGCGGCGCTGGAAAAAATGATCGGTTCGCTCTGGGTCGTCTTCACCCTGATCGGCTCTATCGGCCAGATCGTGCGCAACGCCACCCAGCGGGGCCTGACGCCGCAGCTGGGCGCGGGCGGCGCGGCGCTGGTGCGGTTCCTGTTCGGCTTCCCCTTTGCGCTGCTATTCCTGGCCGCGGTGGCGGCCACGGGCGCGCCCCTGCCCCATGTTTCATCGTCTTTTGCGCTGTGGATCATGCTGGGCGCGCTGACCCAGATTGGCGGCACAGCCCTGATGCTGAAGACCATGGAGCTGCGCTCTTTTGTGGTCGTCACTGCTTACCTGAAGACAGAACCGCTGCTGGTGGCTGTGATGGGGTTGGCGCTGCTGCATGATCCCATCAATATGGGCATGGCGGCGGCCATCCTGGTTTCGCTGTTCGGCGTGGCGCTGATCTCAATACAGCCCGGCACTTTGAATGGCGGCCTGCGTCCTGCCGCGTTTGGACTTGCCTCGGCGGGCTTGTTCGGGGCGTCCGCCATCGGCTATCGCGGCGCGATCCTGGCGCTGCATGAGCCGCATTATCTTATGCCCGCCACATTCTCGCTGGCAGTGGGACTGGGCCTGCAGACATTTTTGCTGATGATCTGGCTGCTGGCTTTCCGGCGGCAGACCCTGGCCGAAATCTTCCGCCTCTGGCGGCCCAGCTTGGGCGCGGGCTTTGCGGGCGCTGCCGCTTCGCAATTCTGGTTCCTGGCCTTCGCGCTGGCCACCGCCGCCAGCGTCCGCACGCTTGCCCTGGTGGAAGTGCTGCTGGCGCAAGGCGTCAGCCGCTATGTCTTCCGCCAGCGCACATCGCTGCGCGAAGCCATGGGCATTGTCATACTGGTGGCGGGCGCGATCCTGCTGATCCGCTCCCAACCTTAGAAGATTGAGCCTTAAGCAGAAACCTTGACGTTGCCGCGAACTTCATCGGCATAGGCGTTCATCAAATTCTCGGTAATCGCGCCGGGCTTGAAGCGGTATTCCCCGATCAGGGACACCGGCGTCACTTCCGCCGCCGACCCCGTGATGAAGCACTCGGTGAAGCCCGACATCTCTTCCGGCTTGATGTGGCGTTCGATCACCGGGATCTGGCGATCCTTGGCGATGGCGATCACCGACTGGCGGGTGATGCCGTTCAGGAAGCAGTCCGCGATGGGCGTGTGCAGGCTGCCATCCTTGACGAAGAAGATGTTGGCGCCGGTGGCTTCAGCGACATAGCCGCGATAATCCAGCATCATGGCGTCGGCAAAGCCCTTGGCCTCGGCGGCGTGCTTGGCGATGGTGCAGATCATGTAAAGACCGGCCGCCTTGGCCTGTGTCGGGGCGGTATCGGCGGCAGGGCGCTTCCATTCGGCGATGTCCAGCCGGATGCCTTTCAACTTTTCGGCGGGGTCGAAATAGGACGGCCATTGCCACACGGCGATGGCGACATGGATTTTCGTCGCCTGGGCGGAAACGGCCATCATCTCGCTGCCGCGGAACGCCACGGGGCGGACATAGCCGTCCACGATGCCCTGCGCCGCGGCGGCGTCAATGCAGCCCTGGTTGATCTGGTCCTGGCTGAAGGGGATCTTCATGCCCAATATTTCGGCGGAGCGGAACAGGCGCTCGGTATGCTCCTTCAGCTTGTAGATGCGGCCATTATAGATGCGCTCGCCCTCGAACACGGACGAGCCATAATGCAGGCCATGGGTCAGCACATGGGTCTTGGCGTCCGTCCAGGGGATCAGCTTGCCATCGTACCAAAGGCTGCCTTCACGCTGGTCGAAGGGAATGATCTCGGCCATTTCTCTGTTCCTTGCTGCCCATATGCGGGCCGGATTACGCCACATGCCGGGCTTTGCGGGGTCTTGCCCTGCCCACGCCCGGCATTAAGGTATGTCAGCATGATGGGCGCAAAAACCGCAAGAGCCGGGTTCCTTTTTCTGCCCCAGGCCCGGGAATAGCAGCCATGACCTGCCCGCCATGAAGCTTGTGCCATGAACAACCCGCCCCGCCCCGCCGCCGCGCTGGCCCTTGGCGACCCGCATCTGCTGGTGGTGGATGACGATGAAAGGCTGCGCGCGCTGCTGCAACGCTACCTGTCCGAGAATGGCTACCGGGTCAGCGCCGCCGCCGACGCGGCCGAGGCGCGGGCGCTGATGAAGGGCATGAGTTTTGATGGTCTGATTCTGGACGTGATGATGCCGGGCGAATCCGGCCTGGACCTGGCCAAAGACATGCGCCGCCAGTCGCGCATTCCCATCCTGATGCTGACGGCGCGGGGCGATCCGTCCGACCGCATCGCCGGGCTGGAACAGGGCGCGGATGATTATTTGCCCAAGCCGTTCGAGCCACGCGAGCTGCTGCTGCGCATCGCCAGCCTTCTGCGCCGCGCCGCGCCGCCCGAACCCACCGGCAAGCCTGTGCGCATGGGGGCGGCGCTGTATGATCCGGCCACCTCGCGCCTCACCCGCGGCGGCAAGCCGGTGCGGCTGACGGGATCGGAGGCGGCGCTGCTGGCGCTGTTCGCAGCCAATGCTGGCCAAGCATTTTCCCGCAGCGAGCTTTGCACCCGGCTGGGCGTGGCGCTGGAGCGGTCCATAGATGTCCAGGTGACGCGCCTGCGCCGCAAGATCGAGGAAGACCCCAAGCTGCCGCTGTATCTGCAGACCGTGCGCGGCACCGGCTATGTGCTGGTGCCTGATCGCAAGAACATGAACGCCGATGGCTGATTTCGCGCCAAAATTCGCACCGGGCAAGTTCATCAAGCGTTTCCTGCCCCGCGGGCTGTTCGGCCGTTCGCTGATCATCATCGTGGCGCCGATGGTGCTGCTGCAGGGCATCGTCACTTACGTGTTCTTTGAACGCGACCTGGATTCCACCACAAGGCGCCTCGCCCGCGATGTCGCCGCCGATGTTGCGCTGCTGGTGGCGCTGGAAGATTCCACGCCCGCGCTGGAACGCGACGGGTTGCGCGCCCTGTCCGCGCGCCAGCTTGGCTATCGCCTTACCTTCCATGACGGCCAGCATCTGAAGCCCAGCGATGGGCCGCCCCGCAACACGATTGATATCGCGCTGGACGACATATTGGCCCGCCGCATCGGTGCGGATCGAAACTTCACCACCGACAGGGTGGGCGAGGATTTCCTGATCAAGGCGGAAACCCATGACGGCGTGCTGGACGTGCTGGCGGCGCGTGACCGGGTCACCGTGTCCCAGCCCGACATTTTCATCCTGTGGATGATGGGATCGGCGCTGATCCTGGTGGCCATCGCCATCCTGTTTTTGCGCAACCAGGTTCGCCCCATCGAAAGGCTGGCCCGCGCCGCTGAGCAGTTCGGCAAGGGCCGCCCCGTGGCCGACTTCAAGCCTTACGGCGCCACCGAAGTGCGCCGCGCCGCCCAGGCCTTCATCACCATGCGCGAACGCATTGACCGCCATGTCAGCCAGCGCACGGAAATGCTGGCCGGCGTCAGCCATGACATCAAGACGCCGCTGACCCGCATGAAGCTGGCGCTGGCCATGATGGACAAGGGCGCCGCGCCCAATGACCTGAAGGCGCTGGGCGCCGACATCGCCGAGATGGAGCATATGCTGGACGATTACCTCAACTTCGCGCGCGGCGAAGGCGGCGAGGAATCGGAAGGCGTGGATTTGGGCGAGCTGGTGCGCGATGCGGCGGCGGCCAGCGCCAAGGCGCTGGCGGGCGGCGAGGCGCGTCTTGTCGTGCATGCGCCCGATGGATTGCGGCTCAGCGTCAAGCGGGCGGCGTTGCGCCGCTGCCTCACCAACCTGGTGGACAATGCCCTCAAGCATGGCCGCAAGGTGGCGGTGACATTGGCGCGTGACGAACGCTTCGCGGAAATCGCGGTGGAGGATGACGGGCCGGGCATTGCCGAGAGCCGCCGCGAGGAAGCCTTCCGGCCCTTTCACCGCCTGGACGAAGGCCGCAATTTGCAAAGCGGCGGCTCCGGCCTTGGCCTGGCCATCGCCCGCGACATCGCCCGCGCGCATGGTGGTGAAGTGATCTTGGGCCACAGCTCTATGGGCGGTTTGTCCGCAACCATCCGACTGCCAGTTTAGCGCAATTCTTCTGCCCTTTTGCGGGCGGCGCGGATGGCGCGCTTCATCAGCGGCGTCAGGCCATCCTTTGCCATCAAGACTTTCAGCGCCGCTTCGGTGGTGCCGCCGGGGCTGGTCACGGCCTGGCGCAAGGACGCCGCCGGTGATTTGTCCGCCGCCAGCAAGGCGCCCGCCCCCGCCACCGTGGCGCGGGCCAGCTGCTCGGCCTCTGCATGCGCCAACCCTTCGGCGATACCGGCTTCCGTCATGGCTTCCACCATCAGGAAAAGATAGGCGGGGCCGGAACCGGACAGGGCCGTGACGCTGTCAATCAGGCCTTCCTTCTTTACCCAGACGGTCTGTCCCAGCGCCTTCAACAGCGCATCGGCCTTTTTGATGTCGGCGGGCTTGGCGTTTTTCGCCGCATACAGTCCGGTGATGCCTTGGCCAATTGCGCCCGGCGTGTTGGGCATGGCGCGGATGATGCGCGCATCCCGCCCCCACGCTTTATAGAGCGCATCGGTATGGGTGCCGGCGGCAATGGAAATCATCAGCGCGCCATTCTTGGAGAAGCCTGCCAGCACCGGCGCTTCGCCTTTCAATATCTGCGGCTTGAGAGCCACCAGGCAGGCGGCGATCTTTTTCGCCTTCACCTGTGACGGCGCGGCGACCAGCGTGATCTGTTTCTTGCGGGCAAGGTTTTTCAGGTCTGCAGAAGGTTTCGGTTCGACCACCGTCACCGGGCCAATATCACGTGCCAGCCAGCCCTTGAGCAGCGCACCACCCATGCGGCCCGCGCCAATAAGAAGGACGCTACCATTTGAAGAGGGGCTCACGCGCGCCCCGCGCACTCCAGCACCGCGGCATCCACCGCATCCTTGGCGCTCTTGCCGCCCCAGAGCACGAACTGGAAGGCGGGGTAGTAATGTTCGCAGGCTTCCAGCGCCAAATTCAGCAGCGCCTCGCATTGCGCTTCGCTGGCCTCCGCGCCGGGGAAAATCATGGCATGGCGGAACACGATGGTGCCGTCTTCATGCCAAAGGTCGAAATGCCCGATCCACAGCCGCGCATTCACATACATCAGAAGGTCGGCGACATTCTGGCGGCGGGTATCGTCGGTGATGCGCATGTCGAAGGTGGAGGTCAGATGCAGAGACTTCAAATCTTCGCGCCAGGAGAAACTGAAATGATGGTCGCTCCACTTGCCGGCCACCGACAGGTTCAGCTCGTCACGGTTCTGGCGTTCAAAGGCCCAGCCATTATCCTCGACCGTGCGTTCCAGCATATCGATGGGATGCGGCGCATGCGCGAACTCGTCCTGGTGCATGACGGTCATCAAGGAACTCCCAAACCCCGATGCGTCGCGCCGGGCAAAACGAAGCAGTGCGACCCAAACTGGCACAGGCTTTTGCGCAGGCACAAGAGTCGCAGACTCCGCGAATGTGTATCCGCGAAAGATTCCACAGCTTTGATGACGCCAAGTGATTCGCGGGGCTAGCCCTGCTTGCCCGAACTTGACTCAAGGGCCGCTATCCGCGCCGCCAGGGCCTCATTCTCGGCCCGGGCCTTGGCGGCCATGGCCTTCACGGCCTCGAACTCCTCGCGCGGCACGAAGTCCATGTCGGCCACAAGCTTCTCCAGCCGCTGGCGGACAAAGCTGTCGATCTCGGCGCGCACGCCCTGGGCCATGCCCGCGGCATCTGTGAAGGCCTTGGCCACGCCGTCCAGGAAAGGGTTGTCAGTCTGTGCCATGGGGATCTCCTGAAACGCCTGTATGGCGGGGCACAACTCTTGACACAATGGCCAAATGGCCGCGAGCTTGGCCCATGCAACCCATGTATCAAGCCATCCTGCCCTTTCCCCAGATTGACCCGGTGCTGCTGCATCTGGGGCCGCTGTCCATCCGCTGGTACGCCCTGGCCTATATCGCCGGGCTGCTGCTGGCCTGGTGGGGGATTTTGCGGGCGCTGCGCCAGCCGAACCTGTGGGCCAACACCACATTCCACGGCAAGCCGCCCGCCAATGAAGAACAGATCGGCGACCTGGTGGTCTGGTGCACCTTCGGCGTCATCCTGGGCGGGCGCCTGGGCTGGGACCTGATCTATGGCACCGTGCTGTGCAGCGTTTCGCCCTATGCCGATTTCTGCCGGGGGCTGCCTTACGCCTTTGTCACCAACCCCATCAAGCTGTTCGCGGCCTGGGAAGGCGGCATGTCCTTCCATGGCGGGCTGTTCGGCGTGGTGGTGGCGGTGTGGCTTTTCTCCCGCCGGCGCAAACTGAAAATGCTGCCGCTGGCCGACCTGGCCTGCGCCTTCGCGCCCATCGGCTTGTTCTTTGGGCGGCTGGCCAATTTCATCAATGGCGAATTGTGGGGCCGCGCCTCGACCGCGCCCTGGGCCATGATCTTCCCGCGCGGCGGTCCCATCCCGCGCCATCCCAGCCAACTCTACGAAGCGGCGCTGGAAGGCATCGTGCTGTTCATCATCATGCAGGTGGCGCTTCGCGTCTTCCACGCCCAGAAGCGGCCCGGATTGCTGGCGGGCATTTTCTTCTTCTTCTATGGCTGCTTCCGTTTCGTCTCGGAATTCTACCGCGAGCCGGATGCGCCCTTTCTCGGCCCGGTCAGCATGGGCATGGCGCTGTCCATCCCGGTGTGGCTGACGGCGGCCGCGCTGATCGCTGTCGCCTGTCGCAAGAAAACATGACATCAGCATTGAAGATGGGGCTTGAAGGCCGCATCGCCGCCCTGATCGCGGCGCAAGGCCCCATCACCGTGGCGCAGTTCATGACCATGGCATTGCATGACGCGGAAGGCGGTTACTACGCCACCCGCGATCCGCTGGGCCGGGATTTCACCACCGCGCCGGAAATCAGCCAGATGTTCGGCGAGATGCTGGGCCTGTGGTGCGCCGCAGCCTGGCGCGACCAGGGCTGCCCCAAAAATCCCATGCTGGTGGAATTGGGGCCGGGGCGCGGCAGCCTGATGGCCGACGCGCTGCGGGCCTTGCGGGCGCAAAAGGCGCTGCCGGATTTCTGCGACGGGCTGGAATTGGTGATGGTGGAAGCCAGCCCCGTGCTGCGCGCTTTGCAGGAAAAGGCGTTGGCAAACGCGAATGTGAACATACGCTGGGCCACCCATTTCGACGACAGCATGGCGCAGCGGCCGCTGTTTGTTCTGGCGAATGAATTTTTCGATGCCCTGCCCATCCGCCAGTTCGTCAGGACAGCGCGCGGCTGGTGCGAGCGCATGGTGACGCAGGCTGGCGGCAAGCTGGCCTTCGCGCTGGCGCCGCTGGTGACGCCGCCCTCGCTGATCCCAAAGGCCGACGCACCCGATGGCGGCGTACATGAAGTATCCGCTTCCTCCACCGCGCTGGCGGGCGAGATTGCGCGCGTGATCGCGGCCAAGGGCGGGGCGGCGCTGTTCCTGGATTACGGCCATGGCGAAGCGGCGGGCCATGGCGAAACCCTGCAGGCCATTGGCGGCGGCGGTTTCGCCGATGTCCTGGCGCAGCCGGGCGCGCAGGATATTACCGCGCATGTGGATTTCGCGGCGCTGGCCGACGCCGCCCGCCACGCCGGCGCGGCCGTGCATGGTCCGCTGGGCCAGGGCGCGTTCCTCAACCGTTTGGGCATGGGTGCGCGGGCGCAGCAGTTGGCCACTGCAAATCCCAATGCCGCCGCTGATGTGCAGGCCGCGCTGGCGCGTTTGACCAGCCCGGCCCAAATGGGCGAATTGTTCAAGGCGCTGGCGATCCTGCCGCCTTCCGCGCCAACGCCCCCCGGTTTTGCATGAGCATGGACATTCACCGCGCCGCAAATCTTTCTGGCATCGCGCACGGCTTTTTCGGCCGCGCTGGCGGCGTCTCGGCGGGGCTTTATGAAAGCCTGAATTGCGGGCCGGGCAGCAAGGACGATCCGAAGGCTGTGGCCGAAAACCGCAAGCGCGTCACGGCGACATTCGATGCCCGCGCCAGGCTGGCCACCCTGGCGCAAATCCACAGCCCCATCGTCCATGTCGTGGGCGCGGATTGGGATTGCCCGCAAGGCGACGCCATGGTGACCGCCCAGCCCGGCATTATCCTTGGCATCCTCACTGCTGATTGCGCGCCGGTGCTGTTCGCGGATTCGCAGGCGCGCGTGATCGGCGCCGCCCATGCCGGCTGGAAGGGCGCGGTGGGGGGAGTCCTGGAAGCCGCCATCGCCGCCATGCAGAAATTGGGCGCAACCCGCATCCACGCCGCCATCGGCCCCACCATCGCGCAGGAAGATTACGAAGTGGGCGCGGATTTCCGCACCGCCTTCACCGCCGCCGACCGCAACTACTTTTCGCCCGCCATCCGGCCAAGGCATTTCCAGTTCAACCTGCCCGGCTATATCGCCATGCGGCTGGCGCGGGCTGGAATCGAAAACATCACCGATCTGGCGCTTTCCACCTACCCGCCCGGCAACGGCTTTTTCAGCTTCCGGCGCACCACCCATGCCGGAGAGCCGGATTATGGGCGGCAAATCTCGGCCCTGATGATAAAGCCCTGAGCTAAACCCAAACCGGGTTGCGGGGGTGCCCCCCAGCGGCTAAAAGCCCGTCACAAAGCTGATGGGGCGAGCGATGACGGATTTGAACGGTTCGCGCGGCATGCGCCTGATCGCGGGCAATTCCAACCGCCCCTTGGTGGACGCCATCGGCAAGCATCTGGGCCTGTCGCCGGTCAAGGCCGATGTCCGCCGCTTCGCCGACATGGAAGTCTTCGTCGAGGTCCAGGAAAATGTCCGCGGCGAGGACATGTTCGTGATCCAGTCCACCAGCTTTCCCGCCAACGACAATCTGATGGAATTGCTGATCATGATTGACGCGCTGCGCCGCGCATCGGCCCGGCGCATCACCGCGGTGATCCCCTATTTCGGTTACGCCCGGCAGGACCGCAAGGTCGGCCCGCGCACGCCCATCTCCGCCAAGCTGGTGGCCAATTTGATCACCGAGGCGGGCGCCAACCGCGTCCTCACGGTGGATTTGCATGCCGGGCAAATACAGGGCTTTTTCGACATTCCCACCGACAATCTTTTCGCCATGCCGGTGATGGTGAAAGACATCAAGGAACAGCTGGGCGACAAGCTGCCCATGGTCATCTCCCCCGATGTTGGCGGCGTGGTGCGCGCCCGTGCGCTGGCCACGCGGCTGGGCACCGACCTTGCCATCGTGGACAAGCGCCGCGCCAAGGCGGGCGAATCCGAAGTCATGAACATCATCGGCGATGTCGAAGGCCAGGCTTGCGTCCTGATTGACGATATCGTGGATTCCGGCGGCACCATCTGCAACGCCGCCGAGGCGCTTTTGAAAAACGGCGCCACCGAAGTCTATGCCTATGCCACCCATGGCGTGCTGTCGGGCAAGGCCGTGGAGCGCATCAGGAATTCCAAGCTGAAATCCATGGTGGTGACGGATTCCATTGAATCCACCGCCGACATGCGCGCCTGCCCCAATATCCGCACCGTTTCCATCGCTCCCCTGATCGGCGAGGCCATGCGGCGGATCAATAACGAAGCCAGCGTGTCGAGTCTTTTTGATTAGTTTTTTTTGATTCCCCCATCCGTCACAGCTCGGGTCGGCAAGGGCCGACACCTCGCTGCGACACCTTCCCCCACCAGATGCTCCGCATCGCGGGGGAAGGGAGCCGGAGTTTCCCTTGATGCTCAAACTGTTTCACGCTCCCAATGCCTGCTCCCTGGCGCCCCATATCGCGCTCAACGAAACGGGCGCGGATTACGAAGCCATCCAGGTGGACACCAGGGGCGGCGAGCAGCGCACCCCCGCCTATCTTGCCATCAATCCCAAGGGCAAGGTCCCGGCGCTGGCCACCGACCGCGGCATGCTGACCGAAGTGCCGGTGATCCTGGGTTACATCGGCCGCAGCTTTCCCGCCGCCGCCCTGGTCCCCACCGACCAGTTTGATTTCTTCCAGATGCAGTCCTTCAACTCGTATCTGGCCTCCACCGTCCATATCGCCTTCGCGCATCTCTTCCGGCCCGAGCGTTATGGCGACAGCGACGCGGCCAAGGCCGACATGCGCGCCAAGGTGCCGTCTGCCCTCAAGACCCATTTCCAGATCATCGAGGACCAGCTGGCCGATGGCCGCCCCTGGATCCATGGCGACGCCTATACGGTCAGCGACCCCTATCTTTATGTCTTCTCCCGCTGGCTGGAGCGGGAGGGCGCGGGCGGCTCTGCCCACCTGCCCCATGTGCGCGCCCACCGCGACCGCATGCAGGCCCGCCCCGCCGTGGCCAATACCCTGAAAGCCGAGGGCCTGGAGCCGGTCTGAAGCCCGTCCGGGGACGGTCCAGAAGGCCGGTTGCGAAACCGGCCACCATCCGCTAAAAGCCCCGCTTTCCGGCACATATCCCGCACTTTGGGGGATCAGGCCGGGCATCATCGGGAATCGGAAAAATGGCGCAGGTTCAGGAACTTAAGGCAGAAGCACGCACCGGCACGGGCAAGGGCCCGGCCTATCAGGCGCGCCTCAAGGGCCAGCTCCCCGGCGTTGTTTATGGCGGCGACGCCACCCCCGAAAACGTCAATGTGGATGCCCGCACCCTGGAGCGTCACCTGGAAAAGGGCGGCTTCCTGACCACCCTGTTCATGCTGGACGTGGCGGGCAAGAAAACCCGCGTCATTCCGCGCCAGCTTCAGCTTGATCCCGTCAGCGACAAACCCGTGCATGTGGACTTCATGCGCCTGGCCGCTGGCGCGAAAGTACGCCTGGAAATTCCCGTGCATTTCGTGGGCCAGGGCGAATCGCCGGGCCTGAAAAAGGGCGGCGTGCTGAACATCGTGCGCCACGAAATTGATCTGGTCTGCTCGGCCGACAATATTCCCAGCGCCATCACCGTGGATGTCAGCAAGCTGGACATCAACGGCACCGTGCACATCTCCGCCCTGGAATTGCCGGAAGGCGCCAAGGTCGTGGTGCGCGGCCGTGACTTCACCGTCTGCTCCATCGTTGCGCCCACCAGCGTCATCGAAGAGCAGAAGGCCGCCGCCGCCGCTGCCGCCGCCCCCGTCGTGGAAGCCGCCCCCGCCGAAGGCGCTGCCGCGCCTGCCGCTGGCGCCGCGCCCGCCGCTGGTGCTGCTGCCGCCAAGGGTGCGCCCGCTGCGGGTGCCAAGGCTGCGCCCGCCGCCGCTCCCAAGAAGTAACACGCCCGCATCCGTCAGGATGCGCGCGTGAAGGATGGCGTCATGTCCGGCACCGCGCTTCTGATTGTTGGCCTGGGCAATCCCGGCGCGCAATATGCGAAGAACCGGCACAATGCCGGTTTCATCATCGCTGACGAACTGCATGCCCATTACCGTTTCGGCCCCTGGCGCGCCAAGTTTGACGGCATGCTGGCGGAAGGCACGCTGTCGGGACGAAAGACATTTCTGCTGAAGCCCATGACCTACATGAATGACAGCGGCGTCAGCGTCGGCCCCGCCCTGCGCTTCTTCAAGCTGCCGCTGGAAGCGCTGGTGGTGATCCATGACGAGATTGACCTGGCCCCCGGCAAGGTGAAGGCCAAGGCAGGCGGCGGCGATGCCGGGCAGAACGGCCTGCGCTCCATCACCGCCACCCTGGGCGCGGATTACCGGCGGGTGCGCATCGGCATCGGCCATCCCGGCCACAAGGATTTGGTGGCGCCCTATGTGCTGCAGAATTTCAGCAAGGATGACATCGCCTGGCTGAAGCCGCTGGCGGATGCGGTTGTGGATGCCGCGCCGTTGTTGGCGGGGGACGATGATGCCGGTTTCATGTCGAAGGTCGCCCTTCTGACCAAGCAGAAAGACAAGCAATAATGGGCTTTAAATGCGGCATTGTGGGGCTTCCCAATGTGGGCAAATCCACGCTTTTCAACGCCCTGACCCAGACGGCGGCGGCGCAGGCGGCCAATTATCCCTTCTGCACCATCGAACCCAATGTGGGCGATGTGGCGGTGCCGGACCCGCGCCTGGAAACCCTGTGCGCCATCGCCAAGTCCGAAGAGATCATTCCCACCCGCATCACCTTTGTTGATATCGCGGGCCTGGTGCGCGGCGCCTCCAAGGGCGAAGGGCTGGGCAACCAGTTCCTGGCCACCATCCGCGAAGTGGACGCCGTCGCCCATGTGCTGCGCTGCTTCCAGGACGACGACATCACCCATGTCGAAGGCCGCATTGACCCTGTCGGCGACGCCGAGGTTGTGGAAACCGAATTGATGCTGGCGGACCTGGAAAGCCTGGAAAAGCGCATCAAGCCGCTGGAGAAGAAAGCCAATAGCGGCGAAAAGGAAGCCAGGGAATTATTGGCGCTGATGATGAAGGCCATCGTGCTTTTGCGCGAAGGCAAGCCCGCCCGCCAGGCGCAACTGTCGGCGGACGAACAGGGACCCTATTCCCAGCTTGGCCTGATGACCGCCAAGCCGGTTCTGTATGTCTGCAATGTCGAGGAAGGCGCCGCCGCCGCCGGCAATGAGTTTTCGCGGGCCGTGGAAGCCAAGGCCAAGGCGGAAGGCGCCCGCGCCGTGACCATCTCCTGCAAGGTGGAAGAAGAAATCGCGCAACTGCCGAATGAAGAGCGCAAGGATTTCTTGGATTCCATCGGGCTGGAGGAGCCGGGCCTGAACCGCATGATCCGGGTGGGCTATGAATTGCTGGGCCTGCTGACCTTCTTCACCGTCGGCCCCAAGGAAACCCGCGCCTGGACCGTGACCAAAGGCTCGAAAGGCCCGCAGGCCGCAGGTGTCATCCACACCGATTTCGAGCAGGGCTATATCCGCGCCGAAACCATCGCCTATGCCGATTATGTGGCGGGCAAGGGCGAAGCGGGCGCACGCGAGGCGGGCAAGTTCCGGCTGGAAGGCAAGGACTATGTGGTCGCCGATGGCGATGTGATGCATTTCCGTTTCAACAACTGACACGACAAAAGAAAGTACTCATTGCCCTTCCTTAAAGCCCACGCCTCCATCACCCGCGCCCTGACCGAGCGCGATTACAAGATCGCCACCCCCGTGCAGGCGGCGGTCCTTGAATCCGACGCCGATGAACGCGACCTGCTGGTTTCCGCCCAGACCGGCTCCGGAAAGACGGTGGCGTACGGGTTGGCGCTTGCCGAAACCCTGCTGGAAGGCGCGCAGACACTGGGTCCGGCGGGCGAACCGCTGGCGCTGGTGATCGCGCCCACCCGCGAGCTGGCCATGCAGGTCCAGCGCGAACTGAACTGGCTTTACCAGTATGCGGGCGCCCGCGTGGTGGCCTGTGTCGGCGGCATGGACCCGGGGGCCGAGCGCCGCCAGCTGGCTGCCGGCGTGCATATCGTGGTGGGAACGCCGGGCCGCCTGCGCGATCACCTGGAACGCCGCGCCCTGAAAGTCGGCAGCCTGAAAGCCGCCGTGCTGGACGAAGCCGACGAGATGCTGGACCTGGGCTTCCGCGAAGATCTGCAATTCATTTTGGATGCGACGCCGCCGGAACGCCGCACGCTTCTGTTCTCCGCCACCCTGCCCAAGCCCATCGTCACCCTGGCCAAGCATTACCAGCGCGATGCGTTGCGCATCGAGACGCGCGGCGAAACCAGCGGCCATGCCGACATCGAATACCGCGCCATCCGCGTCGCCCCCCATGGCGGCGAACGCGCCGTGGTCAACCTGCTGCGCTTTATTGATCCGCCCAGCGCGCTGGTCTTCTGCAACACCCGCCAGACCGTGCGCCACCTGGAAGCCATGCTGCTGGAGCGCGGCTTCGCGGCCGTATCGCTGTCGGGCGAACTCAGCCAGAGCGAGCGCAACCATGCCCTGCAGGCGCTGCGCGATGGGAGAGCGCGGGTCTGCGTCGCCACCGATGTGGCGGCGCGCGGCATTGACCTGCCCAATCTGTCGCTGGTGATCCATGCCGATCTGCCCAATGACGCGCAGGTGCTTCAGCATCGCAGCGGCCGCACCGGCCGCGCCGGGCGCAAGGGCGTCAGTATTTTGCTGGTGCCGCCGTCCCGCCGCCGCAAGGCCGAGGAAATGCTGGCCCGCGCCCGCGTCGAATTCACCTGGGGCGAGCCGCCGTCACCCGAAGAAATCGCAAAGCTTGATACCGACCGGCTGCTGCAGAACCCGGCCCTGACCGAACCGGCCAGCGATGACATCAACGCCACCGCCGATACTTTGCTGGCAGCCCATGGCCCCCGCGCCGTGGCGGCGGCGTTCGTGAAGCTGTACCGGGCACAATTGCCCGCGCCGGAAGATGTCTCCGCGCCCCGCGAACACAAGCCGCGCGATGAAAAACTGCACAAGGCCCGTCATGAGCGTGAGGAACGCCCGCGCAAGCCGGAAGCCCGCCCGGAACGGCGCGACGCCAAGCCCCAGACCATGGCCGATGTCGCCTGGTTTCTCTTGAATGTGGGGCGCGAGCGCAACGCCGATCCCAAATGGCTGCTGCCGGAAATCTGCCGCCAGGGCGGCGTCACCAAACAGGATGTGGGCGCGATCCGCGTCTATGATACCGAGACGCGCTTTTTCGTGAACGCCAATGTGGCGGAGAGTTTTACCGCCGCGGTGGCCGCGCGCCAGAAGGGCGGCGTGCGCATCTTCCCTGCGCCGGGCAACCATGGCGAACAATCGCCGCCCAAAAATCCGCCCGCCAGTCCTGAAAAGACAGCGCCGCCGCAAACAGCAAAGCCTTTCGTCGGCAAGCCAAAATCGGACGAACGCCCGAAATGGAAAAACCCGAAATGGGGCAAGAAACCCCATAAGCCGAAATAGCAATTCTTGTCATGCCCGTGAAAACGGGCATCCAACTTGTCCGCAAAAGAAGCTGGATTCCCGCTTTCGCGGGAATGACAATTTCAGCGCAAGCTCGCTTCGATATTGCCGCCGTCCACGGTAATCACGGCCGCCGTGGTCTTGCCCGCCGTGGCCAGATAGACGAACGCGTCGGCCACATCGTCCGCCGTGACTTCGCGCTTCAAGAGATTGCCCGCCATGTAATCGGCCTCGGAAACCCCCCGCGCCGCAGAGCGCTTGGCCACCATATCATCCGTCAGCAATCCCGTGCGGATGCGGTCGGCATTGACCGCATTGGCGCGGATGCCGTCCTTGCCATGGTCCAGCGCATATTGCTTGACCAGGAACAGGGTCGCGGCTTTCGGCAAGCCATAGGGGCCGAAATCCTTGCCCGGATTGACCGCCTGTTTCGAGGTATTGAACAGCAGGCAGCCAAAGGTGCCCTGCATCTGCATGATGCGGACGGCATTCTGTGCTACGCTCTGGTGCGCGAAGAAATTCAGTTCGAACGACTTGCGCAAGGTGGCGTCGTCCACCGTACCGATATTGCCCTGCCAGGCTGCGCCCGCATTCGACACCACAATGTCCACGCCGCCGAAGGCCGACACCACCTTGTCGAACGCCGCGCGCACCGATGCCGCATCGGTGACGTCGCATTCCACGGCCAATGCCGTGGCCCCGATCTTTTTCGCCGCCGCTTTCGCCGCGTCCAGGTCCCGGTCCAGCAGCGCCACTTCCGCGCCTTGGCGGGCCATGGCCAGCGCCGTCGCCGCGCCGATGCCCGAGCCGCCGCCCGTGATCACCGCCACCTGGCGCGACAGGGGCTTTTCGTTCGACTTGCCCAGCTTGGCCTGTTCCAGCGACCAATATTCCACTTCAAACATGTCGAATTCGCTGATGGAGCGGTATTCGCCCATCGCTTCCGCGTCCGTGATCACCGCCACGGCATTCTCGGCGATGTCGGCCGCGATGGCCGCGTCTTTCGCGGACGCGCCGATGCCGAACATGCCCACGCCCGGCACCAGGATCACGCGCGGCAGCGGGTCCAGTTCCTTTTTCTTCACCGCGCTCTTGGCATTGTTGGTTTCAAAATAACGGTGATAGCGCGCCACATACGCGTCCACTGCCGCGTGCACATCCTTCGCCCACGCGTCCAGCTTTCCGGCTTCCGGCGCGGGCACGATCACGGGCCAGTTCTTGGTGCGAATAGTGTGGTCGGGCGTCACCACCCCTACCTGGCTGTAACGCGCCAGGTCTGCGCCGTTCACGTAAGACAAAATCTGCGCGTTGGTGCGAAAATCCAGGATCTGGCGCTTGGCGGTGCCCGCCATGGCGTTTTTCTCGATGGCCACCGCGCCGCGCAGGATCGGCGCGATTTCCGGTAACGAGGCCAGCTTGCCCGGCAGCTTGCCCGGGACCAGCGTCTTCCTCTGCAACTTCAGCCGCTCTTCCGCCATGGTGACGAATTCGATCATGCGGCTGTACGCCTGCTCAGCCGTGTCGCCCATGGTGAAAATGCCATGCTGCAACAGGATCAGGCCCTCGGCCTTGGGATGCTTGTCGAACACATCCGCCACGGCCTTGGCCAGCGCGAAACCGGGAATGGTGTAGGGCACATAGGCGACGCGGTCGCCATAGACTTCATGCACCAGCGCCTTGTTGTCGGGCTGGTCGGTTAGGGCCAAGACAGCGGTCGAATGGACATGGTCAATGAATTTGTGCGGCAGGAAAGCGTGCAGCAGTGTTTCCACGGACGGATTGGGCGACGTGGAATCCAGCAGATTGATGCGCTGGTAATTCACCATGTCCTCGTCGGACAGCTTGTCCAGCTTGCGCAGCTTGCGAAGCGGTTCCAGCCGCACGGCCGGCAGCCCCGCCGGTTCGATCACGCCCATGTCCCAGCCGCTGCCCTTGATGCAGATCACATCCACATCATCGCCCAACTGATCCTTGATGGTGGTTTTGACAGACGTGTTGCCGCCGCCATGCAGCACCATTTTCGGGTCGCTGCCGAGCAGCCGCGTGGTATAGGTCCGCACCGCCAGGTCCGCATTGACGCCCTTGGGGGCGTATTTGGCGATGAAATCCTGCGCGTGTTTGTCGTCCCAACCACTTTTCATCAGGCTTAACCCTTGGGAAAAAGGCTGCGTAATCCCTCGGGGCTGGCGGCGCAAGTGCCCTTTTCCGTGATCAGGCCCGTCACCAGCCGCGCCGGTGTCACATCAAAGCCGGGATTGGCGGCGGGGCTGCCGGGGGCGGCGATTTCCACCGTGGCGACGCCGCCGCCCGGCAACCTGCCGGTCATTTTCAGCACTTCGTCGGCGCTGCGTTCCTCGATCGGAATGTCGCGGCCATGCGCCAGGTTCCAGTCAATGGTGGAACTGGGCAGCGCCACATAGAAGGGAACATCATTGTCCTTCGCCGCCAGCGCCTTCAGATAGGTGCCGATCTTGTTGGCGACATCGCCATTGGCGGTGACCCGGTCGGTGCCCACGATCACCATGTCCACCTTGCCGGCCTGCATGTAATGGCCGCCGGCATTGTCGGCGATGATGGTGTGCGCCACGCCATGCCCGCCCAGCTCGAACGCGGTCAGCGATGCGCCCTGCCCGCGCGGGCGGGTTTCATCCACCCAGATATGCAGCGGGATGCCCGCATCATGCGCCAGGTAGATCGGCGCCAGCGCGGTGCCGTAATCCACCGTGGCCAGCCAGCCGGCATTGCAATGGGTGAGGATGTTGACGGTCTTGCCTGGTTTCCTGTCCGCGATCTCTTTGATGATTCTCAACCCGTTCTGGCCGATGGCCTGGCTCATGGCCACGTCTTCATCGGCAATGGCGGCGGCTTCCGTCCAGGCCAGCGTCGCGCGTGTCTCGCGCGGGCGATTGCGCAACGCATCCACCATGCGCTTCAGCGCCCAGCGCAAATTGATGGCGGTGGGGCGGGTTTCCGCCAGCATGTCATGCATGGCGGCCAGGTTTTCGTCCGACGCATCGGCGCGCATGGCCAGCGCCAACCCGTACGCCGCAACCGCCCCGATCAGGGGCGCGCCGCGTGTCTGCATGCTGGAAATGGCATGGGCGGCGTCATCCACCGTCCGCAAGGTGAGCGTGACGAATTCGTGCGGCAATTTCGTCTGGTCAATGATGCCGAAAGCATCGTCGCCCATGGGCCAGACGGAACGGTAATGCTTGCCGTTGATTTTCACGTTTTTGGTTTCGCGGTGGCCGCGATGGCGGGAACCGCGCAGATTTTGGCATACCAGGCGGCCAGTTTCGGGCGCGTGGCTTTCCAGTCCAGATCGGGTTGGCGCAGCTCGATGTAACCGATGGCGCAGACCACGGCGACTTCGCCGATCAGCGGCGTGTCGGAGAGTGCCGTTTTCTCCAGCGCATCCAGCCCGCGCAAAATCGCGCCTTGATGGCGTTCGCGCGTGGCGGCGGGCGGCGGGGTTTCGCGGCCCAGCAAAGCATAGGCCACGGCGGCGCTGGCAATGCCATCCGCCAGGGATTGCAGGGTCAGCGCGGGCCAGCGGCGCGAATCGCGCGGGAAGAACTGGTTGCCGCCGACATGATCCAGATATTCGCAGATCACCCGGCTGTCATACATCGCGTTGCCGTCATCCAGAACCAGGGCCGGAATCTGGGCCAGCGGATTGACCGTGCGCAAGGTCTCGTCCGTCAGCGGCATGGTGTGAACATCCTCCATCGCCACGTTCAGGGTTTTGGCGATGATCTGGCACTTGCGGGCGAAAGGCGATGCGGGATTGGTATAAAGCTTCATCGCTTAGTGCCCCTCGAACGCGACCAATGTGTGAACCGTCTTGCCAATGGCGCGCAATTTGTCCGATCCGCCCAGTTCCGGCAGGTCAATCACAAAGGAACAGCCGATCACGTTTGCGCCCGCCCGTTCCAGCAGGCGGATGCCCGCCAGCGCCGTGCCGCCGGTGGCGATCAGATCGTCAATCAGCAGCACCGTGTCGCCCTTCTGGATGGCGTCGGTATGGATTTCGACGCGATCCGTGCCGTATTCCAGTTGGTAATCCTCGCCGATCACGCTGTGGGGCAGCTTGCCCTTTTTGCGGATGGGCACGAAGCCCGTGGACAATTGATGCGCCACCGCGCCGCCCAGGATAAAGCCGCGCGCTTCCAGACCCGCCACCTTGTCCACGCGCGCACCCGCAAAAGGCTGCACCATCTCGTCCACCGCCCGGCGAAAGGCGCGGGGGTTGCCCAGCAGGGTGGTGATGTCGCGGAACATGATGCCGGCTTTGGGATAGTCCGGGATGGTGCGGATGGAAGCCTTGAAATCCATGTTTGGTCACTCCGTTGTGCCCTTCGCTTACGCTCCGGGCGTTCGTCGCTCGAAATGGCCCACCGGACCATTTCGTTCGCTTGCGCGAACCGCGCCTAACTTTTCAAAACCCGGCCCGCGACAGCATCCAGCTTGGCGGCGATGGCGGGATCGCGCTTTTCCGGGGCGGTGATCAGGGCGTAATCCAGCATCGTCTCCACGCCCAGCGGACAGGGCTGGCGCACCGGCCCCAGCTTGGGCGCCACCGCCATGATCAGGCGGCGGGCATTTTCGGCATTCTTCTGCATCACCTTGATGACGGCATCCACGGTCACATGTTCATGCGTGTCGTGCCAGCAATCATAATCGGTGACCATGGCCACGATGGCGTAGGGCAGCTCCGCCTCGCGGGCCAGCTTGGCTTCCGGCATGGCGGTCATGCCGATGACGCTGCAATCCCAGGAACGATACAGGAAGCTTTCCGCGCGGGTGGAGAATTGCGGCCCTTCCATGCAGATATAGGTACCGCCTTCGCTGTGGTCGATCTTTTCCTCGCGCGCCGCCAGGGTCAGCGCGCCCGCCAGGCGCGGGCAAACGGGATGGGCCATGGGCACATGCGCCACGAAACCGGGACCGAAGAAGCTTTTTTCGCGCGCGAAAGTGCGATCAATGAACTGGTCCGCCATCACGAAAGTGCCGGGCGGCAATTCCTCCCGCAGGCTGCCGCAGGCCGACACCGAAATCACGTCCGTCACGCCCACCCGCTTCAGGGCGTCTATGTTGGCGCGGTAATTGATGCTGGTGGGCGTCTGCACATGGCCGCGGCCATGGCGCGGCAGGAACACCATGTCCACGCCATGAAAGGTGCCGGTGAGAAGCTGGTCGGAAGGCTGCCCCCAGGGGCTTTTCACATCCTGCCAGCGGGCGTTTTCCAGGCCGGGTATTTCATAAACACCCGAACCACCAATGATGCCCAGAACGGTTTTTGCCATGAAAAAAGGCGTCCCAAAAGGAAGCGCCTTTTTACAGTCTCTTGCCTTGCAGCGCGAGGCTTAATGCATGTTCGCCCAGACCTTGCGGTAGGACAGGAACAGCAACCCCGACAGGACCACCAGGAAGATCAAGACGCCAAGGCCGGTGCGCTTGCGCTCTTCCATCTTGGGGTCCGAGGCCCAGGACAGGAACACCGTCACGTCATGGGCCTGCTGCTCGATGGTGGCCTTGGTGCCATCGGAATAGGTCACGGCATTGGCCACCAGCGGCGGCGGCATGGAGATGTTCCAGCCTTCGAAATAGGGATTGAAATACTTGCCTTCCGTCACCTTGAAACCGGCCGGCGGCTTGGCGCTGAAACCGGTGATGATGGAATAGACATACTGGGGACCGCCCGCGCGCGCTTTCACGATCATGGACAGATCGGGCGGCAGCGCGCCGGAATTGTTGGCGCGGGCCGCTTCCTCGTTCGGGAAGGGCGGCGGGAAATGATCGGCCAGGGTACCGGCGCGGGTCAGGCGCACGCCCTTTTCGTCCATGGTCTCGCCCTTGTCGTTGGGATCGGCCGGGATCTGGTAGCCCGCCGCGATGGCCTTGGCCTGCGCCTCAGTAAAGCCGGGACCGCCCGGCTCGTACATGTTGTGGAAGGCGATGTGATCCAGGTTGTGACAGGCCGAGCAGACTTCCTTGTAGACCTGGAAGCCGCGCTGCAGCGCGCCGCGGTCATAAGTGCCGAACGGCCCCTCGAACGCGAACTCTTCATGCTTGGGCGCCAGGCGCGTGGTGCTGATGGCCGGGGCCGTCTGGGCAAATGCCGCCACCGGCGCCATCACCAAACCCGCCAGAATGATTTTCGTCACAAAGCGCATATCGGTTCTCATTCGGCAGGGGCTGTGGCGGAATCGCCCAGCACGGATTGAGCGATGGAAGCGGGCAGCGGCTTGGGCGTTTCGATCAGGCCGATCACCGGCATCAGCACCCAGAAATAGCCGAAGTAATAAAGCGTACCCAGGCGCGCCAACCAGATCAGCGGCACGCCGAACAGCACGGCATCCACGCCCTGCGAACCGCAATAGCCCAGGATCAGGCAATCCACCGCAAAGGCCCAGAAGAACTGCTTCATCAGCGGGCGGAAGCGGCAGGAGCGCACGCGGCTGGTGTCCAGCCAGGGGATGAACACCAGCGTGACGATGGCGCCGCCCAGGACCAGCACGCCGATCAGCTTTTGCGGAATGGCGCGCAGCATGGCGTAGAAGGGCAAGAGGTACCATTCCGGCACGATATCCGGCGGCGTCACCAGCGCATTGGCGGGCTCGTAATTGTCCGGGTTGCCGAAAAAGTCCGGCGCATAGAACACAAAGACCGCGAACAGCAGCACATACAGGCACAGGTAAAACGCGTCCTTCACCGTGTAATAGGGATGGAACGGCACCGTGTCCTGCGGGCTTTTCACATCAATGCCCAGCGGGTTGTTGTTGCCCGGCACATGCAGCGCCCAGATGTGCAAGCCAACCACGCCCGCGATGATGAAGGGCAAGAGGTAATGCAGCGAGAAGAAGCGGTTCAGCGTGGCATCGCCCACCGCGAAATCGCCCCACAGCCAGGTGGTGATGGCCGTGCCCAGATGCGGCACGATCTGGTCGATCGAGCTGAAGAGCGAGGTGATGACGGTGGCGCCCCAGAAGGACATCTGGCCCCAGGGCAGCACGTAACCAAAGAAGGCCGTTGCCATCATCAAGAGATAAATCAGGACGCCGATGATCCAGATCAGCTCGCGCGGCGCCTTGTAGGACCCGTAATAAAGCCCGCGGAACATGTGCAGATACACGGCCAGGAAGAACATGGACGCGCCGGTGGAATGGATGAAGCGCACCAGCCAGCCATAATTCACGTCGCGCATGATGCTTTCGACGGAATTGAAGGCCATGCCCGCATTGGCCACATAATGCATGGCCAGCACGATGCCGGTGATGATCTGCACGCCCAGGCAAAAGGTGAGGATGCCGCCGAACGTGTACCAGATGTTCAGATTCCGCGGCGTGGGGAACGTCATCATGGTGTCGTTGATGAAGCGCGGCAGCGGCAGGCGCTGGTCAATCCACTTGGAAAGACCCGAACGCGGCGTATAGGACGATTGACCCGACATGATTGCTCCTCAACCGACCTTGATGCGTGTGTCTGACAGGAAGGAATAAACCGGCACCTGCAAATTCGCGGGCGCGGGCCCCTTGCGAACGCGGCCGGTGGAATCATATTGCGAGCCATGGCAGTGGCAGAGCCAGCCGCCATAATCGCCTTCAAAGCCGGTGGGCGTGCAGCCCAGATGGGTGCAGACGCCGATCAGCACCAGCCACTCTTTCTTCAGGCCGCGATTGGCGGCGGTGGCGGGCGCATTGTCGGGAAGATTGGAATTGCGCGCCACGGGATCGGGCAGTTCGGAAACCTGCACCGCATCGGCGGCTTCGATTTCCTTGGGCGTCTGGTGACGCACGAACAGCGGATGGCCGCGCCATTTCACGACCACCTGCTGGCCGGGCTGGATCGTGGCCAGATCCACTTCCACGGTGGACAGCGCCAGCACGGCGGCGGAAGGATTCATCTGGTCAATAAAGGGCCAGGCGGCGGCGGCAGCGCCGACCGCGCCAACGGCGCCCGATGCCACGTAAAGAAAATCGCGCCGCGTTGCGTCCAATGTGTGTGCTGCCACCTGATCCATTCCTTCCAGAAATCACCGGCCCCTGGCGGGAAACCGGCGAACCATGCGCGTGTCTAAACCTGTGCCAAGGCGTGTATGACGGTTGGGAAAGTGCTTGCGCAAGCCCCCGCTTTGCCTTGCCTGTTCGGGCCGTAAAATAGAGAGTCGAATATCGAGGGTCTTGCGGCACGATGCCGCAGAAAAAGCCTTGTCCGTCCGTAACTTGAGAAGCTTTCCATGCCCCCCAAGCCACGCCTGGCCCTCTACCAGCCCGACATTCCCCAAAATGCGGGCAGCCTGATCCGGCTTTGCGCCTGCCTGGGGGTGGGGCTGGACCTGATCGAACCCTGTGGGTTCCTTGTCAGCGACCGCAATTTCCGCCGGGCCGGGCTGGATTATGCCGCTTTGGCCATGGTCACCCGCCACCCTTCCTGGGCCACGTTCCAGGGGGCAAGACCAGCCGGACGGCTGGTGCTGCTGACCACCAAGGCGGCCCAGCCCTATGCCGGGTTCGAATTTCGCCCCGATGACACCATCCTGGTGGGGCGGGAAAGCGCCGGGGTGCCGGACGATGTGCATGACGCCGCCGATGCGCGGCTGCTGATTCCCATGCAGCCGGGCCTGCGCTCCATCAATGTGGCCCAGGCCGCGGCCATGGCGCTGGGCGAGGCGCTGCGCCAAACTGATAGTTTCCCTGCTGTGAGTCCCGCGTAATGCATATGACCTTGTTCGACTCCGGCGGCCTCTTCGCCCTCGCACAGGTGCTGATGATTGACGTCATGCTGGCGGGCGACAATGCCGTGGTGATCGGGCTGGCCGCCGCGCGCGTGCCGCAATCCATGCGGCGCAAGGTGATCTTCTGGGGCCTGGCCGCTGCCGTGATACTGCGGCTGGGCATGGCGGTGGTCGCCGTCTCGCTGATGAAGGTGATCGGGCTGACGCTTGCGGGCGGCATCTTGCTGCTGTGGGTGAGCTGGCGCTTCTGGCGCGACATTCGCCATTCCGCCAAACATGAAGCGCCCGCGCTGGACGCCAACGCGTCCCTGCGCGCCGCCATCTGGCAAATCACCATCGCCGATATTTCCATGTCGCTGGACAATGTGCTGGCGGTGGCGGGGGCGGCGCGTGATCACCTGGATGTTCTGGCCATCGGCCTGATCCTCTCCATCGTGCTGATGGGCCTTGCCGCCAACATGGTGGCGCGCTTGCTGGAACGCTGGCGCTGGCTGAGTTACCTGGGCCTTGCGATTGTGGTGTACGTCGCCGGGTCCATGGTCTTTGAAGGCGGCAAGCAAGTGATGCGAGCGCTGGCCTAAATTACTTCCAGCCACAGCGCCGTCGCATCATCATGCGTTTTGAAGCGCGGGAATTTCTGCGCCTTGGGATCGTCCTTCTCGATGGTGCGCAATTCCGCGCCCATCGCCGCCAGACCCTTTGATTGCGCTGCCGCCATCAGCCCGTCCAAATCATACGCGCCATAATCGCTGGCCAATGCCAAAAATCCGTCCGTCGCCAGCAGCAGCTTCGTGCCCGTCGCCAATGAATGTGCCGCGTGATGGGCATGGGCGGCGGCGCGCGGCTCGGGACTAAACAGCCAGTTGTTGCCGCTGTTGATGCGGCCACGCCCGGCCCGCAGCAGCGGCAACACCTTGGCCCGGTCCGTGGGCGTGATGCCGGCATCCAGCGCGATGCGGGCGCGGGCGGCTTCGCGGCCCCGCGATTCCACCCCCTCTCCCACGATGAAGGCTGGCGCATCCCCGGACGCGACGATGGCCGCACAGTCTCCAAACCAAAAAAACTCTAGTTGACGCGAGTCAGGACCCGCCTCCCCCTCATGCGAAGCATTGGAGGGGGAGGTGCCTGTAGCACGCAGACCGCTTGCGGTCGTCGCGTGCGAAAGGCGGAGGGGGTCAGAAAAAGTCTCAACAACCAACATCATTGCTGCACAAGGAATCTGCCAACGCTCCTTGATGGGCTTGCGAGTCAGGCCTTCAAAACTCTTCTTGGTGTCTTCCAGGGTCAGTCGCAGGGCTTCGCGTGCCCCATGTTCTTTCAGATGCGCCATCAGGCGGCGCGCACCAAAGCCCGCGATCCAGGCTGCATCGCTGGGGCCGGGCAGCAGCGACGGCCCCAGCGGGGTTGCGCCATCCAGCACCAGCGCCGCATAGCCGTCATGGGCATGCGCGTCTTCGTTGGCGCCGCCCGCCGCCAGCGAAATCTGCTCCAGAAGCCTAAATGCCATCGGCGATCAGGCTTTTGAGCTTTTCGTTGAGCGCATCTTCGTCGGCGGAAAAATCGCCCGCCGCCCACCAGTCTTCCAGCTTGCCCAAAATCACGCCCACTTGGGGCCCTTCCGGCACACCAGCCGCCATCACATCGCGGCCGCTCAAGGCAAAGCGCGGCTGTTCCCAGTTATCCGCCATTTTCAGCAGCATCTTCCAGGACAGCGCGCCCGCGCCATGCAGCTGTTCCGGCGGCGATGCCGCCCAGTGCAGGCGCACGGCGTCGCAAAAGCGCGCCTTGCCCAGCCGGTACAAAATGCGCCGCACGTCTTTTGCCGACACATGGCTGGCAATGTCCGCAGGCCCGCCCAGGTCCTTCAGCCGCGTCCGCGCCGCATTTGACAATTTCAATTTGTCCGCCGCCGCATCGGAAGCACCGTCCGGCAGCAGCGCGCCCAGCCGCAGCAGCGCATCGGCGGGAAAATCATTATCCGCATCCAGCCGCACCAGATTTTCCAGCCGGGGCATATTGAGCGCGAAAGGCAGCAGCAGCGGCAAGATTCCCGAAGCGCTCATGATGCGCAGAACCGGCGCGGGGTTGGGACATTCCAGCAGCCGCAGCAGCTCTTTTGCCACGCGTTCGCCCGACAGTTGCGCCAAGCCCGCCTTCCCCGCCGCTGCGGCGGCCAGCGCCTCGCGGTCCAGTTCGCCCATGCCGTACCAGGCATGAAAGCGGAACAGGCGCAGGATGCGAAGATAATCTTCGGCAATGCGCGCCGCCGCATCGCCCACGAAACGCACGCGCCCCGCCTTCAAATCTTCCACGCCGCCCGCATAATCAAACACGGTGCCATCGGCGGCGGCGTACAGCGCGTTCATGGTGAAGTCGCGCCGGGCCGCGTCCAGTTCCCAGTCATCGGTGTAGGCGACCTCGGCATGGCGGCCATCGGTGGCGACATCACGGCGCAGGCTGGTGATCTCGAAAACCTTGCCGCCACAAATGGCGGTGACGGTGCCATGGTCGAAGCCGGTGGGCACAACCTTGATCCCCGCCGCTTCCAGCCGTGCCATGGCCTGATCCGGCGGCAGCGGCACGGCGATGTCCACATCTTCCACGGGCGCGCCCAGAGCTGCGTTGCGAACCGCGCCACCGACAAAGCGCGCTTCACCCAGCGCGGCCATGACGGCCAGCGTCTCGGGCGCGTGCATCCAGTGATGCTGTGCGGGATCAAGCTTCATCAGGCCATCCGCTCTGCCAGCGCCGCCATGATCGCCGCCGTGGCGCCCCATATATAATGCGGGCCGGGCCGGTAGACGGAAAAGCGGCGCGGCTTGCCGTCCCATTCGCGTGTTTCCTCGCCCAGGTTGGCGCGGTCCAGGAAGAAGGGCAGCGGCACGTCGAAAATCTCCGCCACTTCATGCGGATCGGGCGTCAGCACATATCCATCCCGCAGCACGCCCACCACCGGGGTGATGTCAAAGCCGGTGCCGGTGATGTGACGCGGCAAGTAACCCGCCACCTTGACGAATTCCGGTGCGATGCCGGTTTCCTCGTGAGTCTCGCGCAAGGCGGTGGCGATGGGCGAAGCGTCACCGGCCTCGCGCCGCCCGCCGGGAAAACTCACCTGCCCGCTATGCTGGGCCAGATGCTCGGTGCGGCGGGTGAAGAGCACATGCGGGCCATCATGGCGCATGATTAACGGCACCAGCACCGCCGCCAGGACCGCGCCTAAACCGCTACCGACCTCGGGGCAAGGCGCGTCCTGCGCCAGCACCGCGCGCAGCACCTTCACCGGGTCCCTGGCCAAAATATCCGTCATGCGCCGTTTTAGGCCCCTTCTGCATTATATGTGAAGGCCACTCGCGGCGGGCAGTTGCCACGGCGCGGCCATGGTGCAGAATGTGGCGTCCCGGGCGGCAAACGGCGAAAAAACCATGAGAACAAGCACCATGCAGGACGCTGCCCAGGCCATCTCGGACCAGGACGCCCCCGCCCGGCTGGAAGCGGCAGCAGAAACCTTTTCCGCCGTGAAAAAACGCCTGGGCCAGGTCATCTTCGGCCAGGATGATGTCATCGAACAGGCGCTGGTGACATTGCTGGCGGGCGGGCATGGCCTCCTGATCGGCGTGCCGGGCCTGGCCAAGACCAAGCTGGTCGAAAGCCTGGCCATCGTGCTGGGGCTGGACACAAGCCGCATCCAGTTCACCCCCGACCTGATGCCCACCGACATCACCGGCTCCGAAGTGATGGAGGAAGCGGCTGGCGGCGCCCGCGCCTTCCGCTTTATCCAGGGCCCCGTCTTCACCCAGCTTCTGATGGCCGACGAAATCAACCGCGCCTCCCCCCGCACGCAATCGGCGCTGCTGCAGGCCATGCAGGAAAAGCACGTGACCGTGGCGGGCGCGCGCCATGACATGCCGCGCCTGTTCCATGTGCTGGCGACCCAGAACCCGCTGGAGCAGGAAGGCACCTATCCCCTGCCCGAGGCGCAGCTTGACCGTTTCCTGCTGCAGATTGACGTGGGCTATCCCGACCTGGAGTCGGAGCGGCGCATGCTGCTGGCCACCACCATGGGCGAGGAAAGCCGCGCCAGCAGAGTCTGCGGCCCTGATGATCTGCTGGAGGCGCAGACATTGGTGCGCCGCATGCCGGTGGGCGAAAAGGTGCTGGACGCCATCCTGCGCCTGGTGCGCGCGGCCCGCCCCGATTCCGAACATGACGAGACACGCGGGCTGATCGCCTGGGGCCCCGGCCCCCGGGCCAGCCAGGCCTTCATGCTGGCGGCGCGTGCGCGCGCGCTGCTGGATGGGCGGCTGGCGCCGTCATCCGATGACGTGGTGGCGCTGGCCGGCCCGGTGCTGCGCCATCGCATGGCCTTGAGCTTTTCCGCGCGCGCCGAAGGGGCCACCACCCAGGGCGTGATCGAGCGGCTTTGCGCGAGCCTGTTGTAGATCACCGGAGGAGCGCAAGCGTGACGGGTTTCTCGCGGCTCCAGCATGAAGCGGACGCGCTGGGCGCGGGCCTGCCGCCCTTGATGGTGGCCGCCGACCGCCTTGCCGCTTCCGTCAGCCTGGGCGTGCATGGGCGGCGCAAGGCCGGCATCGGGGAAAGCTTCTGGCAGTTCCGGCGCTATCGCGGCGATGATTCCTATGCGCGCATTGACTGGCGCCAATCGGCCAAGTCGCAGCACCTTTATGTGCGCGAGCGCGAATGGGAGTCTGCCCAGACCGTGTGGTTCTGGCGCGAAAGCGGCCCCAACATGCGCTTCGCTTCCGCCAGCATCTCCAAGCTCGAGCGCGCCAATCTTCTGCTGCTGTCGCTGGCGTCGCTGCTGGTGCGGGGCGGCGAGCGCGTGGGTTTCCTGGGCGCGGATTCATTGCCCGCGGCCTCGCGTTACGCGCTGTCGCGCATCGGGCATAATCTTTTCGACAAGCGCCAATCCGAATCCGACCTGCCGCCGGAAGCATCCATGGCGCGGGGCGCGCAACTGGTCTGGCTGGGCGATTTCCTGAACCCCGGCGCGATGGAGCGCATGGAGCGCATGGCCCGCGCCGGCATCAGCGGCCATCTTGTGCGCGTCATGGACCCGGCGGAAGAAGACTTTCCCTATACCGGCCGCGCCCGCTTTGAATCCGGCAAGAGCGACAGCGCCCTGTTCGGCCGCGCCGAAAGCGTGGGAGACTCCTATCGCGCCCGCTTCGCCGCCCATGGCGAGGCCATCGCCCATGCCGCCAACCGCCTGGGCTGGACCGCCACCAGCCACCGCACCGATCATGCGCCGCAATCGGCGCTGATCGCGCTTTATTCCGCCATCGGCCCCGGCTGATGCTGTTCCCCGCCCAGATTCATTTTGGCGCGCCCTTGCTGCTGGCAGCCTTCGCCGTGTTGCCGGTCTTGTGGTGGCTCTTGAAAGTCACCCCGCCGCAACCCAAACGCATTTTCTTTCCGCCGCTGCGCCTGCTGCTGGGCTTGAAAGACCAGGAGCAGACGCCGTCGCGCACGCCCTGGTGGTTGATCGTGCTGCGCGTGTTGGCAGCATCGCTGTTGATATTGGCGCTGGCCCAGCCCCTGTTCGGGCGCAGCCTTGCCATCAAGGGCAATGGTCCCCTGGTGATGATCGTGGACAATGGCTGGACCGCCGCCCGCGACTGGGCAAAACGCCAAAGCCTGATCGCCGAGGCGCTGCAAAGCGCGGGCGGGCGGCCCGTGGCCATTCTTTCAACGGCCATACCGGGGCCACTGACTTTGCTGGATGCCGGGGCTGCGGTGCGCGGTGCGCGCGAACTGAAACCCGCCGCCTGGCCCGGCGACCGCAAGGCGGCGGGCGATATCATCGCGCACGCCAATCTGAAGAACGCCACCTTCTTCTGGCTCAGCGATGGCATCGAAGACGGACAGGGCGCGGCGCTGCGCCAGCGCCTCGCCAGTCTTGGCGCCTTGCGCGTCTTTGCCGAACCCGCCGCCACATTGGGCCTGCTGCCATCGGCGCGGGACGGCACCGGTTATCTCCTCAGCGCCATTCGCGCCGGAACGACTGGCCCCGCCCGGGCACGCGTTGCCGCCATTGGCGCACGGGGCGAAACCCTCAGCGAAGCGCCGCTGAATTTCGAAGCGGGCCAGGACCACGCCGCCGCCCATATCGCCCTGCCCATGGAAATCCGCAACCAGGTGGCGCGGCTTGAGATACTGGGCGAGAACAGCGCCGGTGCGGTGCAGCTTTTAAGCTCCGGCAGCGGCGAGCGGCGCGTGGGCATCGTCTCGGCCGGCGTGCAGGAAAATGAACAGCCGCTGCTGTCCGACGTTTATTACCTGCAACGCGCACTGGCGCCCTT
Organism: Alphaproteobacteria bacterium; assembly: GCA_947465395.1. Taxonomy (GTDB): domain Bacteria; phylum Pseudomonadota; class Alphaproteobacteria; order Micropepsales; family Micropepsaceae; genus Rhizomicrobium. The sequence continues at coordinate 60,808 of CANIAL010000010.1, forward strand.
CGCGCAAGCCGAACAGGGCACCATCGGCACTTTGGTGGCGCGGCATGTGGCGGTGCTGTTCCTGGCCGATGTCGCCCATATCGCGGGCAGCGATGCCGACGCGGTGGGAAAATTCATTGCCGCGGGCGGCGTGCTGGTGCGGTTTGCGGGGCCGCGCATGGCCAATGGCACCGACGCCATGGTGCCCGTGCCGCTGCGGATTGGCGGGCGCTATATCGGCAGCGCGCTGGCATGGGACAAGCCGCAAAGCCTGGCGCCTTTTTCCGCCACCAGTCCCTTCAACGGCCTTCCCATCCCGCAGGAAGTCACCGTGACGCGCCAGATTCTGGCCGAACCGGGCGCGGAAACCGCCGACCATGCCTGGGCCGGGTTGGCCGATGGCACGCCCTTGGTCACGGCGCGCCAGCAAGGCGCGGGCTGGATCGTGCTCTTCCATGTCACGGCAAGTCCCGGCTGGTCGTCGCTGCCGCTGTCGGGACTTTATGTCGAGATGCTGAAGCGCGTGCTGGCCTTGTCGGCGGGCGCGCGCACCAATGAATTGGCGTCGCTGTCCAACCTGGCCCCCATCAGCGTGCTGGATGGTTTTGGCCGCACCCAGCCGCCCCCGGCGGATTCCGTGCCCATCGCGGCCAAGGATTTCGTGACCGCCGCCGTGTCGGCAAAGCATCCGCCGGGGCTTTACGGGGCCAAGGGCGCGCAAAGCCCGCTGAATGTGCTGGGCCCGGAAGCGACGCTGACACAGCTGGATGTTGCGGGCGCGGAAAATTATGGCGGCGCACGCACGCTTGACCTGCAACCATTTTTGCTCGCGCTGGGCGCGGCTTTGCTGTGCCTGGATGCGCTGCTGAGTTTGGGCCTGCGCGGATATCTGCCCCAGGGCTGGATCAAGCCCGCCGCGCCATTGCTGGCTTTGTTCCTTCTGTTTCCCGCACACGCCCGCGCCGACGAACAGACCAACATGAAGGCGGCGCTGGATACGCGGCTGGCCTATGTGGTGACGGGGCTATCGGACGTGGATGCCATGAGCCAGGCGGGCCTGACCGGGCTGGCGCGGGCGGTGAAATCACGCACGTCTTACGAACCGCAGGAACCCTTGGGCGTGGACCTGGAAAAAGACGACCTGTCTTTCTATCCCCTGCTCTACTGGCCCATGGACCCGCGTGAAAAAAGCCTGTCGCCAGCGGCGCAATCAAAAGTCGTCAATTACATGCGGCTGGGCGGCACCGTCTTGTTCGACACGCGTGACCTGACCCTGGGCGCGGTGCGCGGCGCCGGTTCGCCGGGCGAGCAGACCTTGCGCCGCATCACCGCCGGGCTTGATTTGCCGCCGCTGGAGCCGGTGCCCGCCGATCACGTCCTCACCAAGGCGTTCTACATTCTTCACGATTTTCCCGGCCGCTGGACCGGCGGCAATGTCTGGGTGGAAGCCCTGCCGCCCCCGGCCAAGGGCGAAACCGCGACCGCGCGCGGCGGCGATGGCGTCTCGCCCGTCATCGTGGGCGGCAATGACTGGGCCGCGGCCTGGGCGGTGGATGCCAGCGGCAGGCCCATCGCCGAGCCGGTGCCGGGCGGGCGGGTGCAGCGCGAGATGGCGCTGCGCTTTGGCGTCAATGTGGTGATGTATGCCCTGACCGGCAATTACAAGACCGACCAGGTGCATGCGCCCGCATTGCTGCAACGGCTTGGGAACGGCAAATGACCCGCATTGCCTTTGATCCGCACCTGCCGCTTGCCTTGCTGGTTGCGCTTGGCGTTGCCGCCATCCTTGTCACCGGCTTTTCCATCTGGCGCGGCGCGCGCGGGGCCTGGGCGCGGGGGCTGGCCTTTGCCATCCTGCTGTTCGCGCTGTCGGGCCCGCTGCTGGTGCGCGAAAGCCATGCGCCGCTGCCCGATGTGGTGGCGCTGGTCACGGACCGTTCGCAAAGCATGGGGGTCGGCACCCGCAGCGCCCAGGCCGCCGCCGCACTCAACACCTTGCGCCAGCGCCTGGCGCGCGAGCCCAATTTGATCGTGCGCGAGACCAGCATCGCCACCAGCACCAGCGGGGAGAATAACGGCACCGAGGCCTTTGCCGCCATCCGCAGCGCGCTGGGCGATGTGCCGCAAGGCCGCATCGCGGGCGCCATCCTGCTGACCGATGGCGAAGTGCATGATGCGCCCACAACGCCGCTGAAAGCGCCGCTACAGGTGTTGCTGGCAGGCAAACGTGACGAGCGCGACCGCAAGCTCAGCGTCCTCAACGCCGGGCGTTTCGCAATCGTGGGCCAGAGCGCAAGCATGCAGCTGCGCGTGGATGATTTCGGCGCGGGGGCCGCAAGCGGCGGCACGGCGGAAGTGGAAATCTCGGTGGACGGAAAATCGCTGCCCACGCAAGTCGTCACCTTGGGCACGAACGCCACCATCGCCGTGCCGGTGACGCATGAGGGCGAGAATATCGTGGAACTGGCCGCCGCCCCCGGCCCGGCCGAACTGACGCTTCAGAACAACCGCGCCGTGGTGACGGTGTCGGGCGTGCGCGACCGGCTGCGGGTGCTGCTGATTTCGGGCGAGCCGCATGCGGGCGAGCGGGTCTGGCGCAATTTGCTGAAGGCCGATCCGTCGGTGGATTTGATCCATTTCACCATCCTGCGCCCGCCGGACAAGCAGGACGCCACCCCCATCAACGAATTGTCGCTGATCATTTTCCCCACCCGGGAATTGTTCAGCGAGAAACTGAAATCCTTCGACCTGGTGATCTTTGACCGCTATGGCGAGCAGGGCATCCTGCCCATGGCCTATTTCCAGAACATCGCCAATTACGTGCAGAATGGCGGCGCGCTGCTGGTGTCCTCCGGCCCGGAATTCGCGCGCGAACAGAGTCTCTACCGCACGCCGCTGGCCAGCGTCCTGCCCGCGCAACCAACCGGCGACATCATCTCCCAGGGCTTCAAGCCGCAGGTGACCGAGACCGGCCTGGCCCATCCCGTGACGCGGGGCCTGGCGGGGGCCAACACCGAAACCACGCCGCCAAGCTGGGGCCGCTGGTACCGGCTGATCGGCGCCAATCCCATCAGCGGGCAGACGGTGATGAGCGGACCGGCGGGCAAGCCGCTTTTGGTTTTGGACCAGGTGCAGAAGGGCCGCGTGGCCGAATTGATGTCGGACCAGGCCTGGCTGTGGGCGCGCGGCTTTGAAGGCGGCGGGCCGCAAGCCGAATTGCTGCGCCGCCTGGCGCATTGGCTGATGAAGGAGCCGGAGCTGGAGACGGAAAACCTGTCCGCCATAGCGGCGGATGGCGCGCTGATCATCACGCGGCGCACCATGGGCGCGGCGGCCCGGCCCGTCACCATCACAACGCCATCGGGAAAAATCCTGACCCTGACGCCGCAAAAGATTTCGCCTGGCATCTGGCGCATCGCCACGAAAATAAGCGAGCTGGGGCTTTACCGCCTGACGGACGGCGAATTGTCGGCGGTGACGGCGGCGGGGCCGCTGAACCCCAAGGAAGTGGCCGACATGCGCGCCACCGACAGGATATTGGCGCCGTTTGCCGGGGCCAGTGGCGGCAGTGTGCATTGGCTGAATGATGGCGTGCCGGATATCCGGCGCGTCTATCCGGGGCAGGCGGCCAGTGGCCGGAACTGGATCGGCATCCGCCAGAGCGGCGCCTATCGCGTCACGGCGCTGGAACAGAGTCCCTTGCTGCCGGCCTGGGCTGCGTTGCTTCTGATATTGGGATCGCTGTTGCTGGCGTGGAAGATGGAAGGACGATAACGCTCATCTTCTTGTCATTCCCGCGCGCCGCCGCGCAAAGCGCAGCAAGGATAGCGGCAAGAATTTAAGCGGGAATCTTCGGCATTATCTTGTCATTCCCGCGCCCCGCCGCGCAAAGCGCAGCACGGATATAAGCGGGAATCTTCGGCATTATCTTGTCATTCCCGCGAAAGCGGGAATCCAGCTTGTTTATTTTTTTTATGCCCGCGTCACGGCGCCCGACAATTTCTCCAGCGCGCCATCCTTCAGCGAAAGTCCCAGCAGCCGCGCCGGATCAACCGGCCCCGGAAATTGCAACCGGCCTTCGGGCATTTTCGTGAATCCCACCTTGCCGTAATAAGGCTCGTCGCCCACCAGCAGGATGGCGTCCCAGTCCTTGCGCGCCTGTTCGATGCCCTGCTGCATCAACCCGACGCCGATGCCGCGCCCGCGCTGGTCGCCATGCACTGCCAGCGGCCCCAGCAGCAGCGCCGGCATGCCGCCCACGCGGATGGGCCAGAAGCGGACCGAGCCGCGCAGGATTCCATTTTCCACCGCCACCAGGCCCAGTTCCGCCAGCGGGGCCAAGCCTTCGCGCAAGCGGTAGGCCGATCTGGCGAAGCGTTCGGGACCGAAAACGTCATTGTTCAGGGCCTCGATAGCGGGGGCGTCCGCGGGGGCCTCGGCCCGAATCGTCCAGGACTGGTCAGGGTTGGACATGGCGGGTCCGGTACAGGGTGGCCTGCAAAAAAACAAGCCAAAACAAGGGCCGTGGACAGGGGACAAGGTGTGTTTTTGACAAAAATTCAGCCTTTCCGGGGTTAAGTTGCCCAAATTGGCCGGTAAGAGATCAATAACCGGCGTCCTGTAACCTCCGGTAGCATTTTATTTCGTCTGCGGTCATTTTGCCCGGCCTGTCCGCACGTGGACAGGGCGCGGCGTTTCATTGGGCTTGGAAGAATATGTCGGGGGCGGCAACATTAGAGAATCTAAAAGTGCTGATTGTCGAGGACAATCAGCATATGCGCTCGCTCCTGCGCTCGCTGCTCAACGCTTTGGGCATACGCGAAAAGTACATGAAACCGCAAACGGCCAGGCCGCCCTGGACGTCATGCGCGACAAGAAATGCGACCTGATCCTCAGCGATCTGAGCATGAAGCCCATGGACGGCATAGAATTCACCCGCGAAGTGCGCACTGGCGCGCGCAGCGCCAACCCCTTTGTTCCCGACATCATGGTCACCGGCCACACCGAACGCCATCTGGTGGAAGCGGCGCGCATGGCGGGATAGCGTTCGGTCTGCACGCCGATGATTTAAATATCGGGCTTGATGCCTTTTTCTGCCACGGACATTCCGGAAATAAGTCCGCCTCCACCGACCGGCACCACCAGCGTGTCCAGATGCGGCGCGGCGAACATCGTCAAGAGTGATGGATAGAGAAGTTATGCCCTACCATACACTGGCTTTCTCCTCCCCGCGCGGTGGTGAGCAAGGCGCTCAGCCTTGCGAACGATGGCGGGGAAGAAAAATGGTAGCACCGGACGGATTTGAACCGCCGACCAAGGGATTATGATTCCCCTGCTCTACCGCTGAGCTACGGTGCCAGACACGGCCGAAGGCCGTGGGGCGGGCATGTAGGGTGCCGGGAGCTTTCCTGTCAAGATTAGCCCGGAAATGCTGCAAAAATGTCAGGAAACCATGGCTTCCAGGCGCGGCGTTGGGGCGCTTGCGCGCTCCACCGCCGCGATCCAGCCGCCGCCCAGGACGCGGCCCCGGGAATAGAAAACGCAGGCCTGGCCCGGCGCCACGGCTTCTTCCTGGCCCAGCAGTTCCACCTGCGCGCCGTACTCGCCCGTTTCATCAAAGAGCGGCGTGACCCGCGCGGCAACGGGCGGGCGGGTGGAGCGGACTTTCACCTCGCAATCGAACGGCGCGTCCGGCGTGATTAGCCAATTCATCTCCCGCAAGGTCATCTTGGCGGCGGCCAGCGCAGCGCGCGGGCCCACCACCACCCTGGCGCGGGCGGCATCCAGAGACAGTACGAACAAAGGTTCACCGTTACCCGAAAGGCCCAGGCCCTTGCGCTGGCCCACAGTGAAATGCATCACGCCGTCATGGCGGCCCAGCACAGCGCCGGATGCGTCCACGATTTCGCCAGGCCGCGCTGCGTCGGGGCGCAGTTTTTCCACGATGGATGTGTAGCGGCCTTCCGGCACAAAACAGATGTCCTGGCTGTCGGGCTTGTCGGCGGTGATCAGCTTCAATTCTGCGGCCAGCGCCCGCACCTGCGGTTTTTCCATGCCGCCCAGTGGAAAGCGCAGGAAATCCAGTTGCGCCTTTGTGGTGGTAAAAAGAAAATAGCTCTGGTCGCGGGCGGCGTCGGCGGCAGTATGTAACTCCGGGCCATGCGCGCCATCAATGCGCTGCACATAATGGCCCGTGGCCATGGCAGAGGCGCCGAGTTTGCGCGCCGCGTCCATCAGGTCGGCGAATTTCACTTTCTGATTGCAGCGCACACAAGGAATGGGGGTTTCACCGCGCGCGTAGCTGTCCGCGAAATCCTGGATCACCTTCTGGCGAAAGCGGGTTTCGTAATCCAGCACATAATGGGGAATGCCAATTTCCTGCGCGACCCGCGAGGCATCATAGATGTCCTGCCCGGCGCAGCAGGCGCCCTTGGCCTTGGACACATCGCCCGGATAAAGCTGCAAGGTGACGCCGACAACGTCATAGCCCTGACGCTTCAAAAGCGCTGCGGCCAGCGAGGAATCCACCCCGCCAGACATCGCCGTAACAATCCTGATCTTGGAATTGTCCATGGGCGCTCTAATAGGCGCGAGGACGCGGAACCGCAAGAAGTCGCTTATTCCACCGGCAGATAATTGAGCAGTGACAAATAGTTAAGCCCGGCCGTGACAGACAGGGCAGCCTGGAACGCGGTCTGATTTAGCGAAAGCTGGGTGGCGGCATCGGCCATGTTGGTGTCCTGGATGCCAGAGATGAAGCCCTTGTAAAAAGTGGACATGGACGTCTGCTGGTCCTGGGCGTCCTGCAGCCGGTTATAGGTAAAGCCGTTGGCCGCCGTGACGGTGTTCATCTTGGCGGTGACATCGGCGGTATTGGTGATCTGGGTGGTTAGGAAATCGCCCTGCGCTTTGGTCATGCTGGGGTTGGCGGCGAAATTGCTGGTGCCGCCCGCGTCAAAGGCCGCAATATCTTTTAGCGTCTGCATCAGGCCGGTGCCGACATCCGACGCCGTGACGCCGAACTGCACGGTCGTGCCATCGGCTACCTGCACGGATTTTTTCACATTGCCATTGGTGAATGCGCCCGACACGGCGGGCAGCGCGAGAAGCTGCGAGAGGCTGGTCACAGTCACTGGCGCGGCTGACAGAGCGAAGAAAGTTAATGGCCTGGAATCGACCCCGTTCCGCAATGGCAAGGTCCAGAACGATATGCCCGTCTAGGATGCCGCGCACGGCGTCCGAAATCGGTTCATTATGGTCGTCGCCCTCGACCAACACGGTAAACAGTCCCGTGATGGAGCCTTCGCAGCCATCGGCGCCGGGACCGGCCCGTTCCAGAAGGCGGGGCAGTTCGGCAAAGACGGTTGGAGTATAGCCCTTGGACGCCGGGGGTTCGCCCGCCGACAGGCCGATCTCGCGCTGGGCCATGGCAAAACGGGTCACGGAATCCATCAGCAACAGCACATTCAAGCCACTGTCGCGAAGTTGTTCGGCCACGGTCATGGCGACATAGGCCGCCTGGCGGCGAACCAGCGGCGCTTCATCCGATGTGGCCGCGACGACGACGCTGCGCTTCAGGCCTTCCTCGCCCAGATCGTCCTCGATGAATTCCTTCACCTCGCGGCCACGTTCACCGACCAGACCGATGACGATGGCATCGGCATCGGAAAAGCGCGCCAACATGGCCAGAAGCGTTGATTTGCCGACACCGGAGCCGGCGAAGATGCCCATGCGCTGGCCGCGGCAGCAGGTGGCAAATGCATTGAGGGCGCGCACGCCCAGATCCAGTTTAGCGCCCACGCGGCCGCGGCGTGTCGCAGCGGGCGGCGCCGCCTTCAGCGGATAGGCCTTTGCGCCTTGCGGCAGCGGACCCTTGTCATCCATGGCGCGGCCAAAGCCGTCCACCACCCGGCCCAGCCAGGCGCGTGAGGGATAGATCGCAGGCGGGCTGTCATCGAAATCCGCGCGCGCGCCCAGGCTGATTCCGTCCAGCGGACCCAGCGGCATCACAAGGGCATGGCCGTCGCGAAAGCCAACAACTTCGCATGGAATTTTCTTGTTCTTTCCGATACTTAGGCGCACCTGACCACCCAACTGGACAGCCCCCTGGGCACCGGTGATTTCTACGCCCAGGCCCTCGATCCGGGCCACCCGGCCAAAGCGGGTCAGGGCCGGAACAGCCTCTATTTCCTTGAGCAAAGACAGCATCAAAAATCCTTTTGGCGGGGAGGAAGGCCTTCCGCCGGCCCCCATATTGCCGCCAAGGATTTAAATGGCGGTAAACTTAACAAACCGAATCAAGGCCCTATCAGGGGTCTGGGGATAAGTTTTGGGGCTGGCCAGGGCCGGGTCCCGTTAATCCGGGGTGCTTAAGGACTGAAAGGCGAACAGGGCGTTAAAAGCGCTGTTAACCATTTGCCCTTACCGTCCGGCAATGAATTAACCCTATCCGGCCGGTGCCGGCCGTGGGGCACGCGAAAAAGGGGCCTACCGATGCGCGTACTGCTGATTGAAGACGACAGCGCCATGGCGCGCAGCATCGAACTGATGCTGCGCAGCGAAGGTCTTAACGTCTACACCACCGATCTCGGCGAAGAAGGGATCGATCTGGGCAAGCTTTATGACTACGACATTATCGTGCTGGACCTGCAGCTTCCCGACATGAGCGGCTTTGAAGTGTTGAAGGCGCTGCGCGTGGCCAAGGTGCAGACCCCCGTCCTGATCCTGTCGGGCAACGCCATTGTCGAGGCCAAGGTAAAGGCCTTGGGCTTCGGCGCCGACGATTACATGACCAAGCCCTTCCACAAGGATGAACTGGTCGCCCGCATCCAGGCCGTGGTTCGCCGTTCCAAGGGCCATAGCCAGTCCGTCATCACCACCGGCAAGCTCACCGTCAATCTGGACGCCAAGACGGTGGAAGTGGATGGCAGCCGCGTGCATTTGACCGGCAAGGAATACCAGATGCTGGAGCTGCTTTCGTTGAGAAAGGGCACCACCCTGACCAAGGAAATGTTCCTGAACCATCTCTATGGCGGGATGGATGAGCCGGAACTGAAGATCATAGACGTCTTCATCTGCAAGTTGCGCAAGAAACTGGCGGCGGCGATTGATGGCGACAACTACATCGAGACCGTCTGGGGCCGCGGCTATGTGCTGCGCGACCCGCAAGGCGATGGCGAGACTGCAGCAGCCTGATCGTTTCTGTGTCGCGTTAGTTTTGTTCCATGAATGAAAAAGGCGCTGCTCCCCAGCGCCTTTTTTATTGATCTCTCCGCCTGCGCTGATGGATCAATTCATAGTGCAATCGAGAATTTTCTTGTCACCGCCGGCGCTGATGAAGAGGCGTTTTCCCATTGCCACGCCCGTCGAAGACCCGCTGATCTGGCTGCCGTCATTGACATAGATCGGTGTTGCCAGGGTCGGCCGCCCGTCCTGCACCAGCACCCGGAAAATCTGGGACGGGGCATGGCCGCGCGTGGCCAGGAATTTGGGCTGGCCGCCCACCCAGAGATTGCCTTCCGCGTCCATGTCCAGGTTGTCAGGCCTTGTGGACAGCGAAAAGCTTTGCGGGCCGGTCAGGGCGCCTGTGAAAGGCTGGCGGACATAGAAGACAATGGCGCGGCCCCAGCTGGCGGCGACATAGACATAATCACCATGGGGTGAAATCTGGATGCCATTGGCGAAATCCAGCCCCCGCGCCACGATGCGCAGATTGTTGCCATCGAAATACAGGACGTTGCTTTGGCGCAGCAGCAGGTAATTTTCCCAGTCCCGGTATTTGGGATTCTTCACCGTGGAATCATTGGTGACGTAAAACGCCTCCGTGCCCGCCGCCACCACGTCATTGGGATGAATCAGAAGCCCGCCTGCCACTGTGGTACGCGGCGTCAATGTTGCCTTGCCGTCCGCTACCGTGACACCAAAAATCTCCACCGCGTAAGGTCCGCTGGAGAGATGGTTCACCACCATCAAGGTCAGGCTGTTGTCAGGCGCACGGAAAAGGCTAAGGCCGCCGGGATGAAAATCCGCAGGCGTTCCTTCGGCGCGTACCGGCTGGGCTTCACCCGCCACCGCCAAGGTGTAGATGCCGTCCTTGGCTCCTTTGGCCCCGCCCCGATTTTGCACTGAGACAAAGACCAGCCCGTCGGCAGCATCCAGTTGCATGTCGCCCGGGCCGCTGAGGCCAGTGATGGTCCGGCAGACCCCGGCGAATTGCGGCGCGATCTGGGTGAAAACGCCCATGGCCAGCAAGGCGCGGATACCTACAAAAGCCACCAGCAAAACCACCACAACGCTCAAGGTGATGGCCGAGCGTTGCCAGGCGCTGCGCTTTATCATTGGGTCACCAGATCCTGATTGCCGCCCGCGAATTGCAGGCTGGCCAACCTTGCATAAAGGCCGCCCTGGCGCACCAGTTCGCCATGGCTGCCTTCGGCCACCACCTTGCCCTGGTCCATCACCACGATGCGTTCCAGCTTTTGAATGGTCGCCAGGCGATGGGCGATCACAAGCGTGGTGCGTCCCTGCATGAGATTTTCCAGCGCGATCTGCACCAGTTGTTCATTCCGGGCATCCAGCGCGCTCGTGGCTTCGTCCAAAAGCAACAGCGGCGCGTCGCGCAATATGGCGCGGGCAATAGCCAGGCGCTGGCGCTGTCCGCCGGACAAGGTTACGCCGCGTTCGCCCACGCGGGTATCCATGCCTTGCGGCAGGTCGGCGATGAACTCCATGGCGGCGGCGGCTTCTGCGGCGCGGCGGACGTCATCGTCGGACGCGCCTTCACGGCCATAGCGAATATTCTCGGCAATGGAGCCGGAGAAAATTACATTGTCCTGCGCCACAAAGGCGATGTTGCGTCGAAGCTGGGCCGGGTCCAGCGCCGCCACATCCACACCGTCAAAACGCACGCTGCCCGACTGGGCCGCATAAAAGCGCAGCAGCAACTGGAAGACCGTGGATTTGCCCGCCCCTGACGGCCCCACCAGCGCCACCGCCTCGCCTGGTTTCACATTCAGGGAAAAATCGCGCAGCGCGGCGGTGTCAGGGCGCGTGGGATAATGAAAAGAGACATTGCGGAATTCCACCGCGCCGCGCGCCGGCTTCGGCAACAAGGCAGGGCTTGCGGGTGCGGGGATTGCGGGCTTGGTGTGCAGCAATTCCATCAGTCGCTCGAAGGCGCCGGCCGCGCGCTGCAGATCGCCCCAGGTCTCCGACAGCGCGCCCACGCCGCTGGCCACCAGGATGCCGAAAATAATGAACTGCACCAGTTGGCCGCCGGTCATCTTGTGGGCGATGATGTCCTGCGCCCCCACCCACAATATTGCCGCCAAGCTGGTAAACATCGAAAAGATCACCACCGCCGTCATGATGGCGCGCGCCCGGGTGCGCACAATGGCGATGTCGAAAGAGGCTTCCACCGCACCGGCAAAGGCCTTGCGTTCGTGATTCTCGCGGGTGAAAGCCTGCACCGTCTGCACCGCGTTCAATGTCTCGCTGGCATGGGCGGAGGTGTCGGCGATGCGGTCCTGACTCTTGCGGCTTAACGTCCGCACCCAGCGGCCGAAGAAAATCAGCGGCGCCATGATCAGCACCACCGCGCCCACGATCAGCAAAGCCAGCTTCAGGCTGGTGACGAACATCAGGATCAGGCCGCCGATCAATGTCACCATGTTGCGCAGCGCCAGGGATGCCGACGACCCCACCACCGTCTGCACCAATGTCGTGTCTGCGGTCAGGCGGGAGAGAACCTCGCCCGTGCGGGTTACTTCGAAGAAGGCCGGAGTCAGGCCCATCACATTGCCGAAGACGGCGGCGCGGATATCGGCGGTAACGCGTTCGCCGATCCAGGTGACGAAATAAAAGCGGGTGGCCGAAGACGCCCCCAGCACGGCCGCCGCCGCGATGAAGCCCAGGAAATAGCGGCTGACATCGGCGGCTTCCTGGGCGCTGAAATTATGGTCAATCAGGCCCCGGGCGAAAAAGGGCAGGACGAGTGTGGCGGTGGAAGACAGGACGAGCGCCGCCAGCCCCGCCGCGATCCGCCAGCTATAAGGTGCCAGGAACGGCAAAATGCCCCTGAGCGGCGCCATGGTGCGGGCCTTGGGGCGGTCGGACAGTCTTCCCTGGTGGATATCGGCCAAATCAGCGCCTTTTTGGGGTTCCCCAAGGCTTATATAGGGCTGACTAGGCGCGCGCCAAAGGCCCCCCGCCCAACCCCGCCTTGCCACGGCTGGGGGGGCCGATTATAAGCCCCGGCGTTCGCAAAAAGGCCGTAGACAATGAAAAAGGGTATCCACCCCGCCTATCATTTCGTTGATGTGCAACTGAATGATGGCACCACCTACAAGACCCGCACCACCTGGGGCGAGCCCGGCCAGAAGCTTACGCTTGATATCGATCCCAGCACGCACCCGGCCTGGACCGGTGGTCAGCAGCAGCTGATGGATCGTGGCGGCCGCTTGACGCGCTTCAACAAGAAGTTCGCGGGCTTTGTGAAGCCGGACAATAAGTAATCTTTCCTGGTCGCACGGGCGACGCTCCTCGCTTCGCTCCGGGCTGCCCGGTGCTCCGCTAACTATTCGCCGCCGAAAGCCTGTTCCAGGCGGCTGAATTGCGCCTGTACGCCGGGCGTCGCCAGCGCGCCCTGGCCGAATAGGATTTCGTCCAGCCGCGCGATGCGCCGGTAAAGACTTTCGCTGCGCGCCAGGAGGTCACATAGCGGCGCGGGTAACAGGCTTTCGCTGCCCTCGCCGGGCGCGGCCATGCAGATTTCCTTGGAGCCAAGCCGATAGCGGTTGGAGGAGCCGGTATCGGGCGGCATGTCACCTTCCTGCACGGCGCGCTGCACCAGAAGCCAGCTGGCCGCCTGCATCATGCGGGTGGTGACGCGCATGCTTTCCCCGGCATACAGAATGGCGGCCTTGCGCGGCAGCGCGCGGGCATCGTCGCGGCCCTTACCGTCCAGATAGCGGGCGGTTTCTTCCACCAGCGCCATGCCTTCGTCGAAGGTGCGCGCGAACAGCGCAGAGGCGGCAAAAGCCTGCGGCGTCAGACCGTGAATATTTTCAACGTCGTTGCGCAAGGCCATTCCCCCATTCCGGCGCGGGACGCTAGCAAGCCCTTTGCGGCGCGCAAAGCATTGTTCTTGGTAAACCCCGCCGATTTACAAAGGACCGCGCTATTCCTGCTGTGAATATTAACGCTGGAGACAGATAGCTAACGCTTGAAGAAATTTTCTGCCGCCGATTTGGTGGCAAGCCGGGCACTGATACCTTGGCGGCAACGGGCAATCTCTGCTTCCAGCGCGGCAATGCGCTGCTCCAGTTCATGGGCGGAAAAGGCCGAAATATCCTCGCCCAGCAGGATTTGAGGCGCCTTCTTGGCAGGCAGCAGATCGTCGCTATCCATGGCGCGCGCCCAGCCTTAAGGTTCCAGCGCAGTTTCGCACCCCACACGCGCAATTTCAATTTTCATATTTTGTTTTTCACAAGGTCCATTCGTGAAAGTCATTCGCATCGAAAATCCCGGCCCCGGCTATCGCCTGGTGTTGGGCGAAACAGGGCGCCCCGATCCCGGCCCCGGCGAAATCCTGATCAAAGTGGCGGCGTCCGGCATCAACCGGGCCGACCTGTTGCAGGCGCGCGGGCATTATCCGCCGCCGCCCGGCGCATCCCCGATCCTGGGGCTGGAAGTTTCCGGCGCAGTGGCGGAAATCGGGCCTGATGCGGCGGGATACAAGATCGGCGATGAGGTTTGCGCGCTTTTGACCGGCGGCGGTTATGCCGAATATGCGCTGGCACATGTGTCCTGTGTTCTGCCTGTGCCCAAACATGTCACCGTGATGGACGCCGCAGCCTTGCCGGAGGCACATTTCACCGCCTGGACAAACCTGATGGATGCGGGCCGTCTTCAGCCTGGCGAAAGCGTACTGGTGCATGGCGGCGCCAGCGGGATCGGGACGGCGGCGATCCAGCTTCTGGCGGCGCTGCGCCACACCGTCTTTGCCACCGCCGGCAGCGAAGGCAAAATCAAGACATGCATGGAATTGGGCGCACGGCGCGCCATTGATTATCGCAATGAGGATTTCGTGGCGGTAATCAAGGAAGAAACCCAAGGCCGCGGCGTGGATGTGATCCTGGACATGGTTGGCGGCGATTATATCCAGCGCAATATCGAAGCCGCCGCCGTGCGGGGCCGCATCGTCAACATCGCCTATCAGAAGGGCGCGGAAGCCAGGGTCAATTTTGCGCCGGTCATAGCCAAGCGGCTGACTCTGGCGGCCACCACCCTGCGCGCCCGCACAACCGAGGAAAAAGCCGCCATACGCGATGCCCTGGCCGACACGGTCTGGCCCCTGATCGCAGAACGGCGTATCCGCCCGGTGATTGACGGGGTCTACCCCCTGGCCGAGGCCATAAAAGCCCATGAGCGCATGGCCGAAGGCAGCCATACCGGCAAAATCCTGCTGATTTCCTAGGCCGGGCTTAATCGTTGCGGGGCGTCGTCTTAGGCGTTAAAAGACCCCCATTCCTCGAAAGGATTAACCTGACGAGGGGCGTGGGCCGGAACCGGCCTCGCCCGCCGGGAGAGAATTATGGCCGTTGAACAAAAGCCCCTGATGCCCAAGGCCACCGCCGTCTGGCTGGTGGACAACACCAAGCTGTCCTTCGAACAGATCGCCGATTTCTGCGGTTTGCACCCGCTGGAAGTCAAAGGCATCGCCGATGAAGATGTCGCCAAGGGCATCAAGGGCCAGGACCCGGTAACGTCGGGTCAGCTTACCCGCGAGCAGATCGAGGTCGCGGAATCCAATCCCAAGGCGCGCCTGAAACTGGCCGCGCCCAAGCACAAGATGCCGGCGGTGCGCCTGAAGCGCGCGCCGCGCTATACCCCGGTCTCCAAGCGCCAGGACAAGCCCGATGCGGTTTACTGGATCATCCGCAACCATCCCGAATTCGCCGATGCCGATATCATCAAGCTGATCGGCACCACCAAGGCCACCATCCAGAAAATCCGAGAGCGTTCACACTGGAACGCCACCAACATCAAGGCGGTGGACCCGGTGACGTTGGGACTTTGCTCGCAGCTGGAACTGGACATCGCCGTCACCAAGGCGGCCGCCAAGCATGCCCGCGCCCAGAAGCGCGCAGCGAAAAAGGGCGCGACTTTGAAATCCGTCAGCGAAAGCCTTGCGCCCGCGTCGGAAGAAGCAGCCCCCCTGGTGGAGCAGCCGCCCCGCGCAGAAGAGCCTTCTGAAGGCACGCCTGCGCCGGACGACTATAATCTGTCGAGCGAACTGGAACAGGATTAAGGGTTCAGGCGCTCAAAGGAATTTGAGCGCCACGAAACCCAGCACGATTAGCGCCAGGAATCCTACCAGCGCGACTTCCAGGTATTTTTCCAGCAGCGCTTGCGCGCGCGCGCCGAAGAAATAAACCAGCAACCCTTCCAGCACCACGTAACGCAAGGACCGTGTGAAGGCGGAATAGAGCATGAAAAGCGGGAACGACATGCCGGCCAAGCCGGATGCAATAGTCACCAGCTTGTAGGGAATAAATGTTAGGCCTTGGGCCATAATCAAGTAAGATTGCTCGCTATAGAGCGTTCGATATCTTTCCACCTGTGCCAGCGGCACATGCAACATATTGATTAGCCAGAGACCGGCGCTTTCCCAGAACAGCGCGCCAATGGCGTATCCCAGCATACCGCCCATCACCGACCAGAAAGCCACCCAGGCGCCGATGGCGAAGACGCGCCGGCGGTTGGCCAGCATCATGGGCACGACCATCACATCGGCGGGGATGGGAAAGAAGCTGGCCTCCGCGAATGCGAAGATGGCCACTGCCGCCCAGGCATGGCGGCCCGTGGCGTTTTTCAGCATCCAGGCATAAAGCGCGCGTAATCCCCGCGGCTTGGAAACTTCAGACATCGGCGCTCCCCTCATGCCCCACGCATAGCAATCAGGGCCGATTTCGTCCACTTGCCGCCGTCGCAGGCCTTCACTAGCTTTGCGCCGGATTTGGGACGGGCGTGTGATGGACAAGGTCAAGAAAAGCAAAAGCCGCAAGAAAGCGGCGGCAAAAAAGGCGACCAAGAAGCCCTCCAAAAAGCGCGTGGCGAAAGCCAGAAAACCGGCGCCCGCGCTCCAGTCCCATCCACGCCGCAAGGCACGCCGGATCACCGCCGCTGCCCGTCCCCTGCGCCCCGGTGCCAATATCTATGATGCGGGCCTGGAAAAATGCGCCGCCAATTACCAGCCGCTGTCGCCGCTGGTAATGCTGGCCCGCGCAGCCACCACTTTCCCCAACCACTCCGCCATCATTGATGGCGCACGACGTTTCTCTTACGCCGATTTTTACGCCCGCAGCCGCAAGCTGGCGTCCGCGCTGGCCCATGAAGGCATCAAAAAGGGCGACACGGTCGCCGCCCTGCTGGCCAACACGCATGCCATGCTGGAGGCGCATTATGGCGTGCCCATGACAGGTGCGGTGTTGAACGCGCTGAACACGCGGCTGGATGCGGCATCCATCGCTTACATGCTGGAGCATGGGGCTGCCAAAATATTGCTGGTGGACCGCGAGTTCGCGGAACTGGCGCGGGGCGCGTTGGCGCGCATCGCCAAAAAGCCGATGCTGATTGAATATAATGATCCCGAGATCGCGCTGCCGCCGGAAAATCTGGGCCGCGACTATGAGGATTTCATCGCGGGCGGCGATGCTGATTACGCCTGGCAAATGCCGGGTGATGAATGGGACGCCATCTCGCTCAACTACACCTCCGGCACCACCGGCAATCCCAAGGGTGTGGTCTTTCATCATCGCGGCGCGGCGCTGATGGGCTATTCCAATGTGCTGGCGGGCAATATGGGCCGCCACCCCGTCCTGCTCTGGACGCTGCCCATGTTCCATTGCAATGGCTGGTGCTTTCCCTGGTCACTGTCGGTGGTGGCGGGCACGCATGTCTGCCTGCGCCAGGTGCGTGCGCCCGCCATCTATCGCGCCTTGGCGGAACATGGCGTGACCCATCTGTGCGGCGCGCCCATTGTGATGTCGGTGCTAGTCAATGCGCCCGAATCCGAAAAGTGCAATTTCCCGCAAAAGGTGACGTTCATGGTCGCCGCAGCCCCGCCACCGGAAGCCACCCTGGCGGCCATGGCGGAAGCGGGCTTTGAAATCTCCCATGTCTATGGCCTGACCGAGACATACGGGCCTGCGGTGGTGAATGAGTGGCATGAAAGCTGGAATGGCCTTCAAGGCGCCGAGCGCGCCGCCCGCCAGGCGCGCCAGGGCGTGCGCTATCACGCGCTGGAGGATTTGGCGGTGATGGACCCCGAAACCATGGAGATGCGCAGCCCCGGCGAGCTGGGCGAGGTGATGTTCCGCGGCAATATCGTGATGAAGGGGTATCTGAAAAATCCCGCCGCAACGCGCGCCGCTTTCGCGGGCGGGTGGTTTCATTCTGGCGATCTCGGCGTGATGTACGAGGACGGCTATATCCAGCTGAAGGATCGCGCCAAGGACATCATCATTTCCGGCGGCGAGAATATTTCCTCCATCGAGGTGGAGAATGTCCTGACCAAGCATCCCGCCGTGATGTTCGCCGCCGTTGTGGCCAAGCCGGACGCAAAATGGGGCGAGACGCCGTGCGCGTTCATCGAGCGACGCCCGGGCCATGAGCATGTCGGCATGGACGAAATCATGGCCTGGTGCCGTGAGCATCTGGCGCGTTACAAAATGCCTGGCCTGGTGGTCTTTGACGAATTGCCAAAGACATCCACAGGCAAGGTGCAGAAGTTTGTCCTTCGCGAAAAGGCGAAAAACCTTTAGGCGCGCGTGACTTCTCTAATGAACCGCCTGCAGGCGTTCCATTTCGTCCTTTATTCGCAATTTCTGTTTTTTGAGGGCCGCAACCCGGGCCTGGTCCCAATCCGGGTGAGACATTTCAGCGGCGATAACGTCTTCAAGTTTTCGATGCTGGAGAGCCAAATAGTCCTTATGACGTTCTTCTGAAGCCATGCTTTCACCTCACGGTTGGGCCTGAAAAGTAAAGCACCAACCCCCGTCCCTGTCACGGCCAAAAAGCGGTCCCAAAAAGAGGCGCTTTTCCGCAGGCGAAGGGAACCTCTTTCGCGTTTGGTCCGGCCCCTGTAAACGAAGGCCATGAAAAAGAACCAGGCCAAAAAGCCAGCCGCCCAAAGGCTGATCGTTGGCATGTCGGGCGCATCCGGCGTCGCCTATGGCATCCGTTTTTTGGAGGCGCTGAAAGAGCTTGGCATTGAATCGCATCTGGTGATGAGCAAGCCTGCCGAACTCACCATTGCCTATGAAACAAAACTGACGGTGAAGCAGGTCGCGGCGAAAGCCGATCACCGCTACGCCATTACCGATGTGGGCGCCGCCATCGCCAGTGGCGGCTTCCGGACCGGCGGCATGGTGATCGCGCCGTGTTCGGTGCGAACCTTCAGCGAAATCGCCACCGGCGTCACCACCAGCCTTCTCACCCGCGCCGCCGATGTCTGCCTGAAGGAACGCCGCCCGCTGATCCTGATGGTGCGCGAAACGCCGTTGCACTTGGGCCATTTGCGCTCCCTGACAGCGCTGGCCGAAATGGGAGCCATCATCCTGCCGCCCATGCCCGCCTTTTATGCCGAACCCCGCACGCTTGCCGACCTGGTGGACCAGATGGTGGGAAAGGCGCTTGATCTTCTGGGCCATGACTGGCCCGATACGCGCCGCTGGGGCGAAGACCTGCCCGGAGAGAAACGCCGTTGAACGACCAGGTGACAAAACCGGACGAAGTGGCAGCCCGTGCCAAGCTGGCCACATTGATGCAGGAGCATCGCGACCTGGATTCAGCCATCGCGGCGCTGGCGGAAGGCACGGCCGATCCGCTCACCCTGTCGCGGCTGAAGAAGCGCAAATTGCAGCTCAAGGACGAAGTCACCGAGATCAACAACACCTTGTTGCCCGACATTATTGCGTAAAATTGTTCTTGATTTGTTCAAGTGGTTCCGCAACATTCGAAACTTCAACGGAGGGTATCAATGATTGGGTATGTCACGATCGGCGCCAAGGATTCCGCGGCGTCCGGCAAGTTTTACGATGCGGTGTTTCAGGCGCTGGGCAGCGAGCGCAAATTCGACCATGGCACCTGGCTGTTCTACGGCAAACAGGGCGGCGGCAAGGGCTTCGGCGACTGCCACACGGTCATCGCCAATCCCCCTAACAATGGCCAAGAAGCCACCAGCGGCAATGGCACCATGATCGCCTATGCGGCCCCGTCGCAGGACGCGGTGAAGGCAGCCTATGAAGCGGGCCTGGCCGCTGGCGGCAGCGATGAAGGCAAGCCCGGCCCGCGCGGCGAAGACGGCAAATTCTTTGGCGCCTATCTGCGCGATCCCACCGGCAACAAGATCTGCATGTTCAAGATGGGCTGATCAGAACTACGCGGAAGCCAGTTCTGATATGCGTTTTTCGATAGCGGCCAGCGCAAGCTGGCCGTTACCGGAATCCGGCCCGCCGGCCTGGGCCATGTCGGGCCGCCCGCCGCCGCCCTTGCCGCCAAGGGCTTCTGCCCCGGCGCGTACCAGTTCCACCGCGCTGATGCGCGCTGTCAGGTCATCGCTCACCCCCGCCACGATGGAGGATTTTCCCTCCGCGCTGGCGATGAAGGCGACAACACCCGAACCCAGTTTCGCCTTGGCGTCATCGGCCAGGCCCTTCAGGTCCTTGGGCGAGACGCCGTCCACCTGGCGCAGCACGACTTTGATGCCGGCGATGGTCTTTGCATTGTCTTCGCCTGCATTGGTGGCCGGACCGGCCAGGGCCAATGCTTTCCGCGCTTCGGCCAATTCGCGTTCCAGCTTGCGGCGCTGGTCGAACAGGGCTGCCACGCGGGCGGGAAGATCACCGGCATTGGTGTTGAGGGCGGCTGCGGCTTCACGCGCCAGTTCCGCCTGCCCGCCCAGGTAACGGCGGGCGCCTTCCGAGGTGAGAGCTTCGATGCGGCGCACGCCAGCGGCGACGGCGCTTTCGGAAAGAATGGTAAAAAGCCCGATATCGCCAAGGCGGCGCACATGGGTGCCGCCGCACAATTCCACCGAATAGGGTTTTGACGCATCGAGAGCGTCGCCCATCGTCAAGACACGCACTTCATCGCCGTATTTTTCGCCGAACAGGGCTTCGGCGCCCGCGGCAATGGCCTGGTCGGTGGGCATCAGCCGGGTGGAGGTGTCGGAGTTCTGGCGGATCACTTCATTCACTTCCGCCTCGATCCGCTCCAGTTCTTCTGGTGTCACCGGCTTGGGATGGCTGAAGTCAAAGCGCAGGCGTTCCGCATTCACCAGCGAACCCTTCTGGCTGACATGGCCTCCCAGCGTGTGTTTCAGCGCGGCATGCAGAAGATGCGTGGCGGAATGGTTGGCGCGGGTGGCGCGGCGCTTTTCGCGGTCCACATGCAAATCCACCGCATCGCCCACCTTGATGCCGCCACTGTCCAGGCGCACCACATGCACATGCAGGGTGCCCAGCTTTTTCTGGGTGTCTATGACACTGGCGCTGGCCTTGGCCGATTTCAGCACACCCACATCGCCGGCCTGGCCGCCGGATTCGGCATAGAAAGGCGTCTGGTTGGTGAGGAGCTCGACCGTCTCGCCTTCGCGCGCTTCCTGTACCCGCACGCCGTCCTTCATCAGGCCCAGCACCACGGCTTCCGCGTCTTCGCTGTCATAACCCAGGAATTCCGTGCGGCCGACTTCGTCGAACACCGCATACCATTGCGCGTCGCTGGCTGCTTCGCCGGAGCCTTGCCAGGACGCACGCGCCTCGGCCTTTTGCTTTGCCATGGCGGCGTTGAAGCCGTCATTGTCCACGCCAATGCCGCGGGCGCGCAGCGATTCTTCCGTCAGGTCGAGCGGGAAGCCGAATGTGTCATAAAGCTTGAAGGCCACATCGCCTTTCAGGCGGTCGCCCGATTTCATGCCCGCGCTGGCTTCATCCAAAAGCTTGATGCCGCGCGCCAGGGTTTCGCGGAAACGGATTTCTTCCAGCTTGAGGGTCTCCCCGATCAGGGCCTCGGCGCGTTTCAGTTCGGGGTAGGCGCTGCCCATTTCGGCCACCAGCGCCGGCACCAGCCGGTGCATCAAAGGATCGCGCGTGCCGATCAGGTGGGCATGGCGCATGCCCCGGCGCATGATGCGGCGCAGGACATAGCCGCGCCCTTCGTTGGATGGCAGCACGCCATCGGCGATCAGGAAGGACGTCGAGCGCAGATGGTCTGCGATGACGCGATGGCTGAACACCGCCTCGCCCTCGGATTTTACGCCGCTGGCTTCGACCGAAGCCGCGATGATGTGGCGGAACAGGTCCACATCGTAATTGTTGACCTGGCCCTGCAGGATGGCGGCGATACGCTCCAACCCCATGCCGGTATCAATGGAAGGCTTGGGCAGGTCGAGGCGGGTCTTTTCATCAACCTGCTCGAACTGCATGAAGACCAGGTTCCAGAACTCAAGATAGCGGTCGCCATCTTCGTCCGGGCTGCCGGGCGGGCCGCCCGCAACGCCGGGGCCCTGGTCGTAGAAAATCTCGGAGCAATAGCCGCAGGGTCCCACCGGGCCCATGGCCCAGAGATTGCTTTCATGGCCGATGATGCGGTCATCAGTCAGGCCCGCAATCTTCTTCCACAGATTCCGCGCCACGTCATCGGTGGGATAGACCGTGACCAGCAACTTGTCCTTGGGCAGGCCGATCACCTTGGAGACAAAGTCCCAGGCAAAGGTGATGGCTTCTTCCTTGAAATAATCGCCGAAGGAGAAATTGCCCAGCATCTCGAAGAAGGTGTGGTGGCGGGCGGTGTAACCCACATTGTCCAGGTCATTATGCTTGCCGCCCGCGCGCACGCATTTCTGCACGCTGGTGGCCCGCACATAGGGGCGTTTCTCGGCCCCCGTGAAGAGGTTCTTGAACTGCACCATGCCCGCATTGGTGAAGAGCAGGGTGGGGTCGTTGCGCGGCACCAGCGGCGAGGACGGCACGATGGTGTGGCCGCGTTCCTTGAAGAAATCCAGGAATCCGGCGCGGACGTCCGCCAGGCTTTTCAGGTCGCTTTTCATGACATTGCTTGTAGCGGGCGGCTGAAAAAAGGAAAAGGGCGCCCCGAGGGGAGCGCCCTTTTCCCGGAGTCAAATCCGGCTGCGAAAACGGATTCGACGAACGACTTAGTCTTCTTCGGCCTCCGCCTTGTCGGCATCGCCCAGGGCCAGGTTCTCGGCGATCTGGCCGGAATTGGCGCGGATGGCTTTTTCGATGGTGGCCGCCAGATCGGGATTGGCGGTCAGGAAAATCTTGGCGGCCTCGCGGCCCTGGCCGATGCGGCTGCCGTCATAGGAGTACCAGGAGCCGGACTTCTCCACGATGTTGGCCTTCACGCCCAGGTCAACCAGTTCGCCCACCTTGGAAATGCCCTGGCCGTACATGATGTCGAACTCCACCTGCTTGAAGGGCGGGGCGACCTTGTTCTTGACCACCTTGACGCGGGTCTGGTTGCCCACCACTTCATCGCGGTCCTTGATGGCGCCGATGCGGCGGATGTCGAGCCGCACGGAGGAGTAGAATTTCAGGGCATTGCCGCCGGTGG
>CANIAL010000011.1 GCA_947465395.1 Alphaproteobacteria bacterium
CGCCGGATGTCCTTCACCACCTGCACTACAGGCTTCTTGGCGCTCAAGGGTTTTGGTCTCATCTTCGTTCCTTCGTCACTACGACGAGACCAAAACCCTCCTTAAGTCACAACCTCAAATCTGGGCCACAGGCGCTGACGGCGGACATTACTTCTCTTAACCGCTTAGGTGCCGGCAACAAGTTCGACAAATGGCCTCGCCAGCGAGCAGGATTCTCGCCTTCGCGGTAGCCTCGGGTTTTGGCCCAATCCAATATTTGTTCGATCCGGCCACGGAGTCGACTAGCAGTAACCGACTTTGCCTGCCATATCGGCTGAAGTACCTTTAGAATGAGCGAAGCATCAACTGCTTGGACCGGCAATTTGCCAATTAGCGGCGATGCATAAGCTTGGATTGGCCCGGGCCATTGTTCGGTATGCTTCTCGTTTCTCCAGGCAACTTTATGGGCCTCAAGATAGCCCGCTGCGCATTGATCGAATTAGACAGTTCTCGCGGCTAGTAGGCGGGCATTTTCGCCCTCCTTACGACGGGCCTCTATAGGGTCAATGCCCGCAATAAGCATGCGGCGGCAGACAAGGGCTTTTTCCCGCGCTTCAGCGAGGGTGATCTCTGGATAGGGGCCAAGACCCATATCTCGCATTCGCTCTCTCAACATGAAGCGATATACCCAGCATCTCCTACCGGTGGCGCTTACTTGCAGATATAGCCCGCCGCCGTCACAATAACGGCCCTTTTGATTGAGGCGTGACACTCCGAGCGCCGTCAGTCGTGATGTATTTCTAGACATTGCATCCCTAAATCATCCCCCAATTAAGCGCCGGATACAGGTGGACAAGCTCAATCAAGGTGGGACAATGTTAGGGTAGAGGGCCTAGTGTACAAAGGCCGTGTACAGATGATTTGGACGCCTATGGATCATGCTGGAAATTAAATTTATTGCCTCTCTGTCCGCCACCTTTATATTTTTGTTGTCGAATCCCTGATTCTTTCAAGAGTTGGGCGCGGTGGCGGCAAAACATGCGGGACGGTATCGTGAATAAAAACTGGATGAGCGTTGTTGCGCCGGGCATTGCTTTGACCATCGCTTGCACTTCGATGGCTTCAGCCCAATCTTCGGCCCTGCTTGAATTCGGCGCCGGTCGGCCCGTGCCGCCCGGCAACGTTACAGGAGGCAAAAATATTTATCATGCCGTTTGCTTTGCCTGTCATTCCCATGACCTGAGTGGCGGCGCCGCACCGCCGCTTACGGGCCCTTCCTTCTACAAAAACTGGCAGGGCAAGAGCGCTGATGCACTTTTTGCCGTCATTTTCAGCACGATGCCGAAAGGCGATGCCATCTTGTCCCAGCCGATGGCACACGATCTGGTCGCATATATTGTTGCCTACTCCAACAGGCCCGAGGGCTTCGACTCCGGAAAGGCGCCCCGATGAGCATGACGTGTTTCATCCGCTATCAGATTGATCCATTCCAGAAAGACGCCTTTGCGACCTATGCGAAGAATTGGGGCAGCATCATTCCGCGCTGCGGCGGACACCTTGTCGGCTATTTCCTGCCTGCCGAAGGAACGAATGACGTGGCCTGGGGCCTTATCAAGTTTGAAAACCTGGCAGCTTATGAGGCCTACCGCACCCGCCTGAAGGCCGATCCGGAAGCGCGCAATAATTTTGATTTCGCCCAGGGCAAGCGCCTGATACTTCGTGAGGAAAGGACCTTTGTGGAAACTGTCGAGGGCACGTTCGGCATTCCAGCCCAATAACGGCATCTAGCGACCGTCTCGCGGTATCTATTCCCTCTCCCATAAGATAGCTTCTCTGCGTCGCTGGCCTTGCTGGCGCTTGAGAGACATAAGGGGCAGCATCGGAACGCTGTCCGCACTCCCGACGATTTCCAGGAGTGCGCCCCAAATGCTGACCCGCTTGCCCACCGCGCTGGAACTGTCGGTCAGAGAATTCGCAGCTCTGCGCGATATCACCATCCGCAGCTTCGCGCCCATTAGCCAGTTCGCGGCGCCGGACCGGGAGCGTTTGTTGCAACTGGGCCTGGTCCAGCGCGGCATGGGGGGACTGATGCCGACACCCGCCGGGCGGATGGCGGCGCGACTTTAAACCTTATTCCCGCCGCATGGACAAACGTGTGGCGCCATAAAAAACGCCCCTCCGCGGATTTACGAAGGGGCGCTTTGTTCGAGTCATCCGATTTTAGGAGACCATCACCGCCAGCCGGTCCATTTCTTCCGCCGTGTTGTACACATGGGGCGAAATGCGCAAATGCGGCTTGTCGTTAACGCGCGTACCGGAACAGGCGAGCTGCTTGGTCTGGTAAAGCGTGGCGCGGCTCTCCGGGAGGCCCTTGATCTCGGCCGCAACGCAGGGACCCCACAGCGCCGGATCGCCCGACCCAATCACCTTGATGCCCTTGGCGCCCAGCGCCTTGCGCACTGCGGCAGCATTGGCCCGCGCCGTCGCTTCGATCACATCTTCGGTAATCGCATCGCGCTCGTCCAAGGCCGCCAGCATGCCAGGCAGCATGGCGTCCGGGCGCTGGCCGACAAATTCGAACAGTTGCCCGTTCACATCGGTGTTGGGGCCGGCGTGGTAGTAATCCACGCTCATGATCAGCGGGTCCAGTTCAGCGATACGTTCCGGGCGCACATAAAGAATACCGCCGCCCAGTGGGCACATCATCCATTTGTGGGTGCTGGCGGCCATGGAATCGCAACCGATCGCCGCCACATCAATCTTCTTCCAGCCGCAGGTCTGGGCTGCGTCCAGGTGGAACCAGATATTGCGGCTGCGAGCGAAGCGGCCGATCTCGTTCACCGGCGCAATCAGGCCAGCAATGTTGGTCATGTGCGACAGCGCGATCACTTTTGTCTTGGGCGTGGCCAGCGAAATATAGCTGTCCAGCACTTCCTGTGCCGTCTTGGGCTCAGCTGGAACATCAGCGATCTTGACCACGATGCCTTCGCGCATGGCGCGGCGCTTCCACATGTTGGTGTTGGAGGGATGATTCTCGCGCCCGATGATCACTTCATCGCCCGCCTTCAACTGCACGCCGCGGGAAATGACGCCGCTGCCTTCGCTGCAGTTGCGGGTCAGCGCCACGGCGTTCGGCACCGTGTTCAACTGTTTGGCCAGCCGGGCATGGATGGTCACCACCATGGGATTGTATTTCTGGCGATATTCCTGGGACGGGTTCGCCTGCAGCGCGGCGGACTCAGCCTTTTCTGCAGCAATGGCGGTCTGGAAGGTGGGGCAGAGATTGGCGGCGTTGGCATAGAGAAGGCCAGGCGCCAGCGCCAGGCGGGAACGGATATCAGCCTTGCCCATCTGGGCCATGGCGGGCTGGATGCTGCCGGCCACTGCGGCAAGTCCCGCCGCGGTCTGCATAAGATGACGCCTGGAAATATCGCTCATGCTGTTTCCCCCTGGGTTTTGAAATGTCCCCGTATCAAGCGGCCTATGCCGCGCCCCTGATGCTATCGCGGATAAGGAGACATGCCTAGGGTCCGGTAAAAGCCTGCGCCCGCTGCATTTTTGATTTGGCCGCGCCACGCCAATTGCACGATAAGGCCATAATTGGGAACCGATCCCCTCGGCACCAACGCAGGGCCAAGACGTTTTCAATACAGAACAACAAGGAGAACCCAAATGAAAACGCGTTTCCTGATTCCCGCATTGGCCGCGATAACCGCCTTCGCGGCGCCTGCCATGGCCCAAGGCATCTACAGTGTTGACCGTGACGGCACCGTGGCGGTGACCGGCGGGCAACTGACCGATGCGCCGTCCATGCGGGCCAACACCACCATCGGCGACAGCTTCCTGCGGCCCAAGGGAACGGAAGTGCGCGTGGCGTCGGAACCAGACAGGTCCTATATCACGCACCGCGACTATACGCTGATGGATCCGGCCACGCGCCGCTATCGCGAAGGATTCCGCGATGGTTATCACCGCGGTGCCAGCGATTCTTTTTATGGCCGCTAACATCTGACCAAGAAACGGGGAGGCTCCGGTCTCCCCTTTTTTATGAACGGGAGCTTCAATACCCGCGCTTCACATCCACCACGTGCGGCAAGGGTTGGCCCACCTCCGCACGCCTGACGCATTCGCCAATAAACTTTAATGCTGCCTTGGTGTCGGTAAGGGCGGCGATGTGTGGAGTGGCCGTAACGTCGGGATGGGTCCAGAGCGGGCTGGTCGCCGGCAGGGGCTCAGCCTGGAAAACATCCAGCACAGCACCCGACAAATGACCGCTGTTCAGAGCAGCGATCAGATCCGCTTCCACCAAATGCCCGCCGCGCGCCACATTGATCACGAACGCGCCCTTCGGCAGTTTTGCGAAAAGCGCCGCATTAAGAATGCCGCGCGTCTTCTCCGTCAATGGCAACACGCAGATGCAATAATCGGCCTGACCCAGAAACGCATCCAGCTCGCTGGCGCCTGCATAGCTTTTCACGCCGGGAATGGTTTTGCGCGTCTTGCTCCAGCCGGAAATCTGGAAATCAAACGGCATCAGGCTATGGGCGATGGCCGTACCAATGTCGCCCAATCCCAAAATACCGATACGCGTCTCGCGGGAGGCACGCAGCAGCATGCGCTGGTGCCAGGCGCTTTCATGCTGGGCGGCGTCGAAGAACCGCTGGCCGCGATGGGCAATCAGGACATGCATCACCACATATTGCGCCATCTCATGGATCAGGGTCTGGTCCACAAAGCGCACCAGCGGCACGTCTCGCGGAAAATCCGGATCGCGCAGGAAACCGTCCACACCGGCACCCAATGAAAATATGGCGCGCAGGTTGGGCAGAGTATTCAGAAAGCCCGGCGGCGGACGAAAGCCGGAGAAATAGAAAATCTCCTCCGACTTGTAGGGATCTCGCCCATCCAGCACCGCTTCAAAACCGAAAGCGGCGAAGCGCGCCTGCGGGATAGTGCCCCAGCCCGGCGGCAGCATGCCCGTGAAAAGAACTTTCGGCATCATGTGGTCACGCTAACCCATGCTTGAAAGCGCCGCCAGCACCTCTGGACTTTCGCGCGCTTTGGCCTGACTGTTCGCATCAGGGGGCCGTATGGATCAGCATCGGGGAGAATTGCGCGTCGCCATCTTGTGCGCCGCTGTGCTGGTGTTGGAAGGTTATGATTTGGGCGCCATGGCCTTCACGGTGCCTGCGCTGTCCGATGCCTGGCACATGAAGCCCGCCTCCTTCACCGCCGCCCTGGCCGCGGGCAATGTCGGCCTGTTCCTGGGATCGTTGTTCTGCGGCTGGCTGGGTGACCGTATTGGCCGCAAGCCCGTCCTGATGGGTTGTGTCGTCCTGTTCGGCATCATGTCGCTGGCGACCATTTTGGCGGATACTGTGAACATGCTGGTGCTGTTCCGTTTCTTCACCGGGCTTGGCATTGGCGGCGGCATTCCAACGTCCATCGCATTGTTGTCGGATTTTTCGCCTGCCAAGCGGCAGGGCGGCATGGTGATGGCCATGACCTGCGGCGTGCCCGCCGGCAACGTGCTGGGCGGCGTGGTGGCTGCGCGGCTGCTGGCGCCCTATGGCTGGCAGGGCGTTTTCGTGGTGGGCGGGTTGTTGCCGCTGCTGCTGTTGCCGGTGCTGGCGTTGTTTCTGCCGGAATCGGTCGCCCTGCGCACCCGCGCCATCAACGTTGGCAAGAATGCCGTCGCGCAGTTGTTCACTCCGGGCCTTGCGCGCATCACGCTGCTGCTGTGGCTGATCAATTTTCTCAGCCTTCTCACCATCTATTTCATCAATTCCTGGCTGCCGTCGTTGCTGCACGACTTGGGCATCGCCACCGCCACCGCCATCCTGGCCGCCGTAATGTTCCAGGTGGGCAGCATCGTGGGCGGGCTGGGCACCGGCGTGCTGGTCAACCGCTTTGGCACCGAGCGCGTGGTGGCCTGCATGCTGGTCATGGGTGGGTGCTGGCTGTTGCTGCTGGGACTTACCCAAGTTTCCGTCACCTTGCTGGCGGCTTTCATTTTCGGGGCTGGCCTGGGCGTATCGGCGGCGCAGCTTGGTATCAATGCCCTGCCCGGCGCGATCTATCCGCCCCCCATTCGCAACACCGGCACGGGCTGGGCGCTGGGCGTGGGACGGCTTGGCAATATCGGCGGGCCGCTATTGGGCGGCTATTTCCTGGCGCAGCATTGGGCGCCGCGCCACATGTTCCTGGCCATCGCGGCGCCGGCCTTCCTGCTGGCCGTGATGCTGCTGGTTCTGCGCCGCGCCCGGCAGATCTCTGATGTTGGAGCCGTCAAAGCCTGAAGATGCGTTCCGCATTGGTCTGGTAGAACTTCTTCTTGTCTTCCAGAGGAATGTCCATCTCGTCCGTCACCACCACTTCGTTGGCGTCGAACTGATAGGGATAGTCCATCGCATACATCACACGGTCTATGCCGATCACCTGCTGGCAGAACTGGATTACCGGCGCCCAGGCCATCCCACTGGAGGTGACGGGGATATTTCCCTTGATGTATTCGCTCACCTTTCGCTGCAGTTTGGGCATGTGCGGGAAACGATTGTTGATGGCGTAATTTTTCTGAAACAGGTCAAAGCGGCACAGCCAAAAAGGCAGCCCTTCGCCCCCATGGCCTGCGATCACCTGTAATTTTGGGAAACGGTCGAAAACGCCGCTCATGATCATGCGCAGCAGATGCACGCTGGTTTCCACCGCAAAACCATAAAAAGCGCCTTCCAGGCCCTTTTCGATCATGGGGCCGATCATGCGGCGCGGCGCCGTGGCCGGATGCAAATAGATGGGCACGTTCAGCGATTCCGCCGCCGCCAGGATGTCGTAGAATTTCGGATCGTCAAGATACTCGCCATTGGTGTTGGAATTGATGATGACACCCTTCAATCCCAGTTTCGTCACTGCGCGCTCCAGCTCTTTCGCGGCGCCCGCAGGATTTTGCGGTGCGATGCAGCCAAGGGCAGAAAACCGGTCGGGATTCTTGTGTACAGCTTCGGATAATTGATCGTTGAAGCTGATGGCCAGCGCCGTTCCTTCAACCGAATTGAAAATCTGTACGCCGGGGCTGGTCAGCGACACGATCTGGCGGTCAATGCCGGTGGCGTCCATGTCGGCGATGCGGCCAGCGCCCAGATTGTGGAAACGTTCGGCCAGAACCTTCATGCGGTCGGCATTGCCCAAAAAATATCCCCATTGCGACAGGAAGCCAGGATCATCGGTGCCCTTCTCATCCAGCAGCTTGCGGTACAGCCGCAACATCTCTGCCGGGGCATAGGCCTCTTCCGTGGCAATGCGCAGGTAACCGGGATTTTTCCTGATCTCTGTCATGGCGTCCCTATTGCAATGTGCCGAAGACGGTGCGGCCACCCAATATGGTGGCGCGCACTTTCACGTCCTTGATCTGGTCCGCCGGGACTTTCAGGATATCGTCCGACAGCAGTACGAAATCGGCATACTGGCCCGGCGCGATGGCGCCCTTCACTTTTTCCTCGAAGCTGGAAATGGGCGCCCAGCTTGTCACGGTGCGGATGGCATCGGCGCGTGAAATGCCCTGGTCCGGTCCCAGCACGCCGCCCCACATGGTGCCGCGCGTCACCTCGCCGTAAATCTCGTAGATGGGCCAGGCGTGATACGAGATGGGGCCGTCCGAGCCGCCGCCGAACTTGATGCCTGCCGCCAGCCAGTCCTTGTAGTTTTCCATCTTGTCGGCCAGGGGGCGATGCCATGCCGTCAGGATAAGTCCGCCCAGCTGGGCTTCGTGCATGTATTGCGAGTTCAAAAATAGCTCCAGCTTCTTCACGCGCGGATACATGTCGGGCAGCAGCAGGAAATCATGGTCCAGCATCCAGCGTCGTCCGATAATGGAGGTGTGCGCATTGGCATATTCAAAGGCGGTCAACGCCTCGTCTATCGCCGCATCCCCCACCAGATGCGGCCGCAGGCGCCAGCCGGATTCCGCCACGGCGGCAGCGAATTCGTTGAAATGCTGCTGCGGCACCTTGGTCAGGCCCTTGTAGCCGGGCCGGTCGGGATATTCCTCGCGAAGAAATGCAGTCAGCTCAGCGCCGTCCAGGCCGGTTTCCGCGATCTGGTCGGCGCGGATCATGCCGTCGCCATAGTGCTGGGTGGGCGGGCCAATGGCGGCCAAGCGCTTTTTCACTTCGTCCAACGGCAGGGCCGGATCAATGTCATAGGCAAAATCCACCCGCATGTTGAGGCGGCCCTGCGCCAGCAGGTCCCTATAGATGTCCAGTTCTTCCTGGGTGCCGCCCGCCTCATGCACGCTGGTGAGGCCGTTGGAGTTATTCATGGCAATGGTCTGCAGCAGGCCCTTGATAATATCCGCCTTGGACTGTTTGGGCAGAAGCCGCGTCACGGCCCGTGAGGCATTGTCGAACAGTTGCCCGGTGGGCTCGCCCGTCTTGGGGTCTTTACGAATCTCGCCGCCCTGCGGGTCCGGCGTGTCTTTTGTAATACCTGCCAGCTTCAACGCCATGGTGTTGACGATGGTGTAATGGGGGCCGGGAATGGTGACAGGATTTTCCGGCGCTACCTCGTCCAAATCATGCCGGTCGGGCAGATGGCCTTCCGCCAATTCATACTCCCACCAGCCACGCGTGCCTTTCAGCCATTCGCCGGGCTTTTTCTCCTTCAGCCTCTCGCGGATCGCCGCCTTGATGTCGGCGATGGAATGAATGTTGGTGAGATTGACGTCCGTGGAAATGCCCGCGCCTTGGGTCATCTGGTGCTGGTGGCTGTCATTGAATCCCGGCAACACCGTCTGGCCGTGCAAATCAATCTGGCGCGTGGCAGGACCGGCCAGGGCCAGCACCGCCTTGTCAGAAGAAACACGCACAAAGCGCCCACCCTGCACCGCTGCCGCGCTCGCGATGGAGAATTTACCGTCCACCGTCACGATATGAGCGTTGTAGATGATGAGGTCCGGCGCGGGTGCCTGCGCATCACCCGCAATGGGCATGGCCATGAGCGCCAATGCCGATACCGCCAACAATCCCGTCCGCTTCATGCCCCGCCCCACTCTTCTTCTTGGGATGGACTATAGCGGGCTTGGCCGGGATTGTTAGGCTTTTGCGCCCTTGCGTTCCAAGCGGGTGGCCGCGTCCATCAGGCTGAACTGCGCCCTGATATGACCGGCAATATCCATCGCCTGGCGGGATATTTCGGGAATGGCGGTGATCTCCCACCAGCGGCCTCGCGTCGGCGCGCCCAGCGCAAACAGGCTGGGCTGGGCCAGGCCATCACTGTCGGTCACGCGGTTTCGGTCATCCACATCCAGTCCCAACCCGGCAGGCCCGATGCGGGCCTGGCGCGAGGCAATCAGATTCTCCATCAGCGCATCGTGACCCTTGTTCAGCGCCGGGCCGGTGCAGTTGATCACCCTGTCCACCGTCAGGTTCTGCGTCTTGCCCTTGTGCGTGACGGTGGCTGCCAATCTTTGCTCTTTTAATGTCAGCGCCGTTAGCCGCCCGGCCATGATGGTGACGCCTGCATCCTGCACACGCGCGGCACCGGCGGGCGCAACACGGTGGCGGTGGCGGTTCCAATGCGAGAGGCCATGGCGCAGGGCACGACTTTTCTCGCGCGCATCAAAGCCGTCCCAGATTTCCGGCCAGTGCGGACGCATGGCGTCCATGAAGCCTTGCCATTCTTCGGGCGTTGCCCCGGCTTCCTTTTTAATGGCGCGAAGAAGTGCGCCCGGGCCTCTGGGAAAAGGCTGTGCCAGCGCCTCGCGCTTGGCCGGCGGCACATGGGTAGCGGGCAGCATGCCGTGACGCGACAACAGTGTGATCTGCCCGGTGTGGCCCGGGTCCATCAGGCTGATCACGGTATCCATGGCGGTCAGGCCGGTGCCCAGCACCAGCACATCTTCCTTTGTGTCCACCTGCGGCTCGCCCCAGGGAATCTCGATGATGCGGGCGGCGTCCGCAGAATAGCGTCCGGCAATGGGCGCCGGCCCGCCCAGCCCGGTGGCCAGCACGACAAGGTCAGCGTTGGTGCTGCCTTCGCCATGCAGCACCGTCCAGCCCAGGCCGACCCGGATCAGGCCATGCACCTGCGCCCGCACATGGCGCACATGTTTCTGCATGTCCTTGGGCAGCAGCGATTTCAAGGTCTGGTCCAGGTAATCCGAGTAAAAGCCGCGCGCCACGAAGCGCTGTGCAAAATCACCCGCCTTGTTGCCGCGCGCCGCCAGGAATTTCTCGAAATCCTGCGGCTCCAGCGGATCGGCCGACATGCGTCCGGCCGGCACGTTTAGAAGATGGTTGGGATTTCCCGTGGCATAGGCGATGCCCGCCCCCAGGCGCGGGCCGGTGCCGATCACGGTCACCTCGAATTTCGAGCCTTCGCCGCGCCGCGCAAGGGCGCAAAGCAGCAGGGCCGCGCTGGCCCCGTTTCCGCAAATCACGATGCTTCTTCGGCTCATGCACCCAAACTCATATTGGCCC
Organism: Alphaproteobacteria bacterium; assembly: GCA_947465395.1. Lineage (GTDB taxonomy): Bacteria > Pseudomonadota > Alphaproteobacteria > Micropepsales > Micropepsaceae > Rhizomicrobium. Next base: position 10,452 of record CANIAL010000011.1, read on the forward strand.
ATGCTTGCTGAGGGCCGCTTGTGCCGCCCGGCGATTTTGCATCAATGGGGAGCTTACGGATATTCTATTCAGGGCGACGGCTTTGGTCTATCGTTTCCACGTTGCTACCCCGTGACAACCGGCCAAAATTGCGCCCAGACAGGACAACGCCATGCACCGCCTGACCGTTCCGGCTTTTGCGCTACTTTGTTTTGCTGGCGGCACAGCCATGGCCGATGAAGGCATGTGGACCTTCGACAATTTTCCTCTGTCCAGCGTCAACAAGCAATACAACCTCAAGCTTGACCAAGCCTGGCTGGATCATGTCCGCGCCGCTTCGGTGCGCCTGTCCAGCGGCTGCTCCGCCTCCATCGTCACGGGCGAGGGCCTGGTGCTTACCAACCACCATTGCGTGCGTGACTGCGCCCAGAACCTCTCCAGCGCGGGCGCGGACCTGGTCAAGGATGGGTTTCAGGCCGCCACCCGCCCCGATGAAAAACTCTGTTCAGGCATGCAGGCCGAAGTGCTGGACGGCATTTCCGATGTCAGCGACCGGGTGACAAAATCTGCCGCTGGAAAAAGCGCCCAGGATTTCGTGAAAGCGCGGGACGCAGAAATCGGCGCCATTGAGAAGACGGGCTGTGCCGGCCGCGAAGACAAGTTCCGCTGTCAGGTGATCACCTTGTACCAGGGCGGCCAGTACAAGCTGTACACCTACCGCAAATATTCCGATGTGCGGCTGGTCTTCGCGCCCGAAGGCATGACGGCATTTTTCGGCGGCGACCCGGATAATTTCAATTTCCCGCGTTACGATCTGGATTGCTCTTTCGTACGCCTCTACGAGGACGGCAAGCCGGTTGCAACACCGGCGCATCTGACATGGTCCGTGACCCCGCCCAAGGACGGCGAGCCTGTCTTCGTGGCCGGCAATCCCGGCTCCACCCAGCGGCTTCTGACCGCCGACCAACTGGCCAGCCTGCGCGACCTGGCCCTGCCCGAAACCCTGATCCTGTTCTCGGAATTGCGCGGGCGGCTGGTGCGCTTCAGCTCCGAAAGCCCCGAACATGCCCGCATCGCCAATGATTTCCTGTTCGGCATCGAGAACAGCTTCAAGGCCTTTCATGGCGAGGAAAAGGCGCTGGTGGACCCGGCCCTGATCACCGCCAAGCGCGAATCCGATGCGACACTGAAGAAACAGGTGGCTGCCAATGCAGCTTTGGCTGCGGAGATAGGCGATCCCTGGGCCGAAACGGCCAAGGTTCAGGCTGATTACCGTGCCCTTTACATGCCCAATGGCATGATGGAAAGCCGCGCCGGCATCGGCTCAGACCTGTTTCGCTTTGGCCGCGCGCTTGTGCGGGCGGCGGAAGAGCGCGGGAAGCCCAATGCCGACCGACTGCCGCAATATAGCGATAGCCGCTTGGCGCTTCTGTCCAAAACCTTGCTGGACCCGCAGCCGGTTTATCCGGAGCTGGAGCAACTGGCGCTGGAGTTCTGGCTGACCAAGCTGCGCGAAAATCTCACCGCCGATGCGGCCGGCACCAGGATTTTCCTCGGCAAGGATTCGCCGGAGAATTTGGCGGCACGGCTGTCCAAGTCTGGCCTGGGCGATCCAATCCTGCGCAAGAAGCTTTGGGATGGCGGCATGGCAGCCATTCGTGCGTCGGATGATCCCATGATAAAATTTGTGCTGGCCACCGACGCCGCCAGCCGCGCCGTGCGCAAGGAGTATGAAGAGCGCGTCACCGGCCCCACGGACCGGGCGGCGCAGAAAATCGCCCGCGCCCGCTTCGCCATCTACGGCACCAATGTCTATCCCGACGCTACTTTCTCGCTGCGGCTGTCTTATGGAAAAGTGACGGGCTGGAGCAAGGATGGCGTCACAGTGCCACCCTTCACCTATTACAAGGGATTGTGGGAACGGGCGACAGGACAATTTCCCTTCGACCTGGCGCCGCGCTGGGCGAACGCACAAGCCAAGGTCAATCCCGGCATGGTGCTGGATTTTGCCAGCGACAATGACATCATCGGCGGCAATTCCGGCTCGCCCGTGATCAATGCCAGGGGCGAAGTTCTGGGCGCTGCCTTTGACGGCAATATTGACAGCCTGGGCGGCGCGTTCGGTTTTGACGGACGGGTGAATCGCACAGTCTCCGTCTCCACCGCCGCCATCACCGAGGCGCTGCGCAATGTCTATGGCGCCAACAGGCTGGTGGCGGAATTGACGGCAAAGCGGTGAAAATTCGCTTTGCTCTTTTCCTGATGCTGCTGGCGGCAACGCCGGTGAATGCGCGCTCGCTCTCCAGCCAGGTCAGCGAGGTGGACACAATTCCCCGCCTCCGCCCGCAATATCCCGTGCCGACGGAGCCAGGCCAGCTTTTCTACATAGAGCGGTCATCCAATTCCAACACCGTCGTTTATGCCCTGGACCGTGATGACAAGGGCGTGGTGAATACCCGCGCACCCGTCACAGCCTTCTGGCGCTGGTACAATGTGGATGGCGTCAAAAAGGGTTTGAACTTCGCCGAGCGCATGATGGCCTATGGCGTCAGCAATGACGGCATCCGCCCCGGCAAGCCCATAACCTTTCGCGTCGCCGCCCTGCCCGAGCGCACCATGACCTTGGACCTGGCCGATCCCGCACATCCCCATGCCCTGATCCAGATGGAGGGGCGCAGCGTCATCCTGGATTATGTTTACCTGGAAGTGGTGGATGGCGGCCTTTTGCCCAAGGTGCCTTCGGTGGATATTTTCGGCACCGACCAGAAGACCGGCAAAGCCGTGCACGAGCACATCATCCAGAACTAGTTGTCCGGATCGCCGCGGAACCGCATCAGGCCCGGCGATGGCGCCAGGCCGCGCCGCACCTGGATTGCATAAAGCACCCCGCCCACTCCCATCAGGATGAAAAGCGGCATCGCCCAGCCCGCCGTCACCGCGCCCACATAGCCGAACTCGCCCATCAGCAAAAAGGCGCGCACGGCGAAATGTGCCAGATAACCGGCCAGCAGGACCAGGATCAGCCGCGTGGCGCTGATGCGGTAAGCGAACAGCCACATGCACAGCGACGACGCCAGAAGCGCCATGGCGACGGTGAGAAGGGTTTCGCTGTACAGCGCCTGCAGCCGCGTGGGAAATCCCGCTGCGTCCGGCGCCAGTATTTTTGCATGGGCAAGCGCGCGCAGGTCCGCAAAGGACAGGTATTGCGGCGACATGCCGATATTACGCAGCCAGAGCAGGTTGAGCGGCACTGTGATCACGCGCTTCGCAAAAGGCGTTTCTTGTTCCTGAGTGACGGTGGCGGTGCTGAAGGTGCCGCCCTGCGCGACATTGTTCTCTTTCCAGAAATGTCCGGTTTCCAGCAGCCAGTCATCACCTTGGCCCGTCGGGGTCGCAGCCTGCGCCGTATCCACTTCGCTGAGATGCCCCAGCGTATCCAGCTTGTAGATGGTGGCGTTATGCAGGCGCGGCGGCGGACCAAATTCGATTTCCGCCCGCAGCAAGCCATTGGGTATCGCGATCCAGTGGCTGCCGCCGCTCTGGCTGCGGTCCAGCCGCATGCCCTCGCGCCCGAACGTCTCGGCGATTTGCACCGACATGGCGGCGGGCCGCCCGAACCCGTCCATCACGAATACCAGCACACCCATCACAAGCCCCGCCATCACCGCTGGTGCCAGGCATTGCAGGGGCGAGCGGCCGCTGTTCCAGATCAGCATGCGCTCGCGCGATTCAGTAAAGGCCACCTCGCTCCACACCACCCCCAGGAAAGCGGCGAAGGGAATAAAGGGCGGCAGCAGGTCAAAGATGCGCAGAACCGCCAGTTTGGCCACAGCCAGGCCCAGCAAGGGACCGCTGTTTCGCACCGACAGCAGCGGCACCTGCGGCCACAGGTCAATCGCCAGCGCCACCACCGACAGCGCCGCGGCCACCATGAAAATGTGGCGCAGGTAACCCGACAGCATGTAGCGGCTATGGCGGCCAAAGGGCGCAGGATTGATGGCGCGCACATTGATGGCGCGAACCATATCCGTGACGCCGGTGACGGGATTCTTCATTGGCGCGCCAGTCCCGGCCGCACCAGGCTGCGTTGCAGCCGCACGATTGCCAGAACCGCCGCTGCGCAAAGGCCCGCGAACAACAGCAGCGGCGGCAACAGTGCACCCGCGACGCCCATGGGCGCCAGCGCCGTGATCAGTCCTTCGCAGCCCAGATAGACTGACATCAGAAGCAGGGATGCCAGCGGCAACGCGAACCAGTTGGTGCGCGCCGATGTTAGCGCCACCGCTAGCAGCGCCAGTAGCGGCGCCAGGAACGACAACAGGCTGCGCGAGAACCGCTCCGACAGCAGTCGCATCTGGGCAGCGCGAAAGACCGCATCGTCCCCCGGCGCCAGTTGCTCGAAGATGGTCTGCTCGGCCACGTTGCTTCCGCGCGCGCCAAAAGGCAGCAATTGATTCACCAGCATCATCTGGCTCATGTCGCGCACATTCATGGTCACCTGGGGCACATCTTCCAACCCGTCAAAGACCATGTTGCCGCCCCGCTGCGATGCTGCTGATCCGGCCAGCGCCGGTCCCGCCAGGGGATGTGCATCCGCAAAAGTGTGCGACGTAAAATCATTCAAGCTGAGCACGATCTTGCCGTCCCGGTCCGGTCCGTCCAGCTTGGCGCTGGCGGCTGTGACGATGCGGGCCGCATGGGCCGCGATCTGCTGATAGACGAACAAGGTGCGGTTGGTGCCACCCTGTCCGCCGCGCGCGTCAATGATGCCGGTGGCGGCGGGGTCCACGGGATGGTCCATGGCGTAGGCGACGTAATTGGGGAAGTAATAGAACTCGCCCCGCGCTGCGCCCTTTTTCAAGGATTGCAGTTCAGTGCTGAACAAAAGCGAACGCTGGGCATAGCGCGACACCGGATCGGCAATCCCCGATCCCGCAAGCCCCACCAGTTGCGCCGCCAGGCACGCCGCCAACACCAATGCGCTCAATTGGTACGGCCCCAGCCCGCCCGCGAACAGGACCAGCAGCTCGCGGTTTTCCCGCATGCGCAGGAAAATGGCATAGGCCGCGACCAGCACCGCGATGGCCAGGGCAAGATCGAAAATCTCGGTGCTGGTGCAAAGAAGGACCAGCGTGATCGAAAACAGGTCCGCGTCATGGCGCACCGCATCGCGGAAGACCCAGGTGAAATGCTCGGCCAGGAATATGGCCTCCACCAACACCACCAGCGCAAAGACCTGCACTGCCAGCCGCGCGAAGAAACCGCGCGCATAATCGCCCCGGAAGAATCCGGCCAGCGAATGGCCCATATGGAAAACCGCGCGCCTGCTCACAGCCGAAACGTCTCGCCCAAATAAACGCGGCGCACTTCGGCATGCGAGACGATCTCGTCCACCACGCCATGGGCCAGGATGGCGCCGCTTTCGATGACATAGGCGCGGTCGACGATCTGCAGCAATTCGCGCGCCTTGTGATCGGTGATCAGGACACCGATGTCGCGTTCGGCCAAATGGCGGATCAAACCCGTGATCTCGTCCGTGTTGCGGGGGTCCACGCCGGCAAAGGGTTCGTCCAGCATGGCGAAGCTGGGCTTGCAGGCCAGCGTGATGGCGATTTCGCAACGCCGTCGTTGGCCGCCCGACAATTTTCCCACCGGCATCTTCGCCAGCTCTTCCAGCCGGAACTCGGCCAGCAATTCGGCAAGCTGGCGGCGGCGCTCAGGCTCGCTCCTCACATGGGCTTCCAGCACCAGAAGGATATTGTCCGACACCGACAGGCTGGCCGGCACGAAAGAGGCTTGCGGCAGATAGGCGATACCGCGCCGCGCCCGGTCATAAAAGGGCATGCGGGTGATGTCGGCCCCGTCCAGGCGGATGGTGCCCGCATCGGGCGCCGACATGCCGGTCAAAAGCTGGAAGGTGGTGGTCTTGCCCGCGCCGTTGGGGCCCAGAAGCGCCACCACTTCGCCGCGCTGGACGGTCAGGGTGACATTTTCCAGGATACGCCGCCCGGCGAAAGACTTCACCAGATGCTGCGCTGAAAGCATGGCCTGCCCTTTGGTATGGCGCGAAAATCGGCCCTGACGGCAGTTTGCCGAAGTCGAACCGGATGTCGAGGTCGGCCCGGGTTAATGAGGCCAGCCCCTGAACCCCAAAAGCCAGCAGAAGCGAGGGGTTAATGGCTACAAGCCCTCAAAAGCTCCCCGATCCCGGGAACCCTTGCCGGTCCAAAAGCGCCAAAAAGTGCATGAAAAATCACCGCATGTGACAGCATAAGACAGGATTTTTGAAGGTGGCGACTGGACTTAGCGCGCCTGTGGTTGTAGCTCCTCCATTTCCGGCTATGCTCGCTGGGACTTAGCGATTTGGCCTCGGGGGCTATGAAAACAGCAAGATGGACAGGGCGGCCAGTTTGACCCACACGACTGCCGCTGAACAGCAACCGGTTCTGGAAACCGATGCCGAGGCGTCTGCCCGCAAAAGCGTGGTGGACGACTTTGCGGCTTATCGCGCCTTGCGCCGCCGGATCGAGGACCTGGAAGCCACCGGCCAGACCATGCCCTTCTTCCAGCCGCGCGACGGCGTCAGCCACAGCGTCATCCGCCGCCAGGAAAAGTCGCTCATAAATTATTCCGGCTATAATTACCTGGGCCTGTCGGGCCACCCGGCGGTTTCCGCCGCAGCCAAGAATTCCATCGACAAGTACGGCACCTCCGCTTCCGCCAGCCGCATCGTCTCCGGCCAGATCGACCTGCATGGTGAGCTGGAACAGAAGCTGGCCAGCTTCCTGGGAACCGAGGATGCGCTGATCTTCATCAGCGGCTATCTCACCAATGTCAGCGTGATTTCGCAGATGCTGGCCAGGCCCGATGCCGTGATCTATGACAGCGGCGCCCATAACAGCATCATCACCGGCGCGCGCCTGTCCGGCGCCAAGACCTTTTCCTATGAGAATGGCGACTGGGACGGGCTGGACAAGCTGCTGACCCGTGAGCGCGGAAATTTCCGGCGCGGCCTTCTGGTCTGCGAAGGCGTGTACAGCATGGACGGCCAGATCCTGGACCTGCCCCGCGCCGTGGAAATCAAGAAGCGCCACGACATCCTCTTGATGGTGGACGAGGCCCATTCCATGGGCAATGTTGGTCCCACCGGCCGCGGCGTCTGCGAAGTTCACAAGATGCCGCCCAGCAGCATCGACATTCACATGGGCACCCTCAGCAAGGCGCTGGCCAGCAGCGGCGGCTATATCGGCGGCGATCGCGGCCTGGTGGAATATCTGCGCTTCCTGTGCCCCGGCTTGATCTTCAGCGTGGGCCTGTCCCCGCCCGACACCGCTGCCGCCATCGCGGCGCTGGACATCCTGGAACGCGAACCGCACCGCCCAAAAAGGTTGGCGGAACGTTCCATCTATTTCCGCAAGCTGGCGCGCGAGCATGGTCTGACCATTGGTGGCGACGAAGGCTCGCCCGTTGCCTCCCTGATCGTTGGCGACGACAAGAAAGCCATGATGCTGTCCAAGCTTCTGTTCGAACAAGGCATTGACGTGCAGCCCATCGTGCGCCCGGCGGTTTCGGCCAGCACGGCACGCCTGCGCTTTTTCATCACCGCCAACCACACCGAAGAACAGATCCGCGCTACCATCCCGCTGGTCGCCAAGTCGCTGGAAGCCGTGCTGCTCCATCAGGACTGAGATGGCAGAAAGCTCTGCCGGACGTCCCTTGCGCGTCGCCCTGGTCACCTCTTCCTACAATTACATCAAGGACGGCGTCGCCCTCACCCTGAACCGTCTGGTGGCGTTCCTGGAAGCGCGGGGCGTTGAAGTTCTGGTCTTTGCGCCAACCGCGCCCGTCCCAGCTTTTGCGCACGCCGGGACCATCGTGCCGGTGCCGTCCGTTGCCCTGCCTGCGCGGCCGGAATACCGCCTGGCGCTGGGCATGCCCGCCAATGTACGTGCGCAACTTAAAGCCTTTGCCCCCGACATCATTCATATCGCGGTGCCGGATCTGCTGGGCATGCGGGCGCTGAAACTGGCGCGCCAGGAAGGCATCCCGGCAGTCGCCACCTATCACACCCGCTACGAGACCTATCTCAAACATTACTGGTACGCTGCGCCCTTTACCGGATTGATGAAGGCGCATCTGCGCCGTTTCTATGGCGCCTGCCGCGAGGTCTATGTCCCCAGTACCGATATCGCCGAAAGCCTGAAGGCCGATGGTTGCCGCGACAATTTCCGCATCTGGCCGCGCGGCATTGATGCGGCACGCTTCGATCCTGCCAAACGCAGTGCAGAGTGGCGTGCTCGGCATGGCATCGGCGCGGATGAAGTGGTGGTGCTGCATGTCTCGCGGCTGGTGCGGGAAAAGCGCATTGACGTCCTGGCGGGCATGCTGAACGGGCTGAAAGAAAAGGGCGCGCCGCACAAAGTGGTGATCGTAGGCGACGGGCCGGAGCGCGAGACCCTGCAGGCCGCCCTGCCCCATGCCGTTTTTACTGGCACATTGGACGGCGAGACATTGGCCATCGCCTATGCCTCCTCCGACATTTTCGTTTTCCCCAGTGAGACGGAAAGCTTCGGAAACGTCACGCTGGAAGCCATGGCGTCGGGCTTGGCCTGTCTTTGCGCCGACGCCAGCGGCAGCCGCTCGCTGGTGGATGACGGGATCACAGGTTTCCTGGCCCCTCCGGGCGACGTGCCGGCCTTCACGGCATTGCTGGACCACCTGGTGTGCGATTCGGAGTTGCGCAGGCGCATGGGAGAGGCTGCGCGCGCCAAGAGCCTTACATTCCGCTGGGACGAAACCCTGGCGCGCATGCTGGGCTGGTACCGGGCGGTGGCATCGTGAAGATTGTAGATGTCTGTGAATTCTATTCGCCCACCGGCGGCGGCGTAAAACGCTATGTGGACCAGAAGTTGGCCTTCGCACCTCGCTTCGGCCACGACATCACCATCATCGCGCCCGGCACGCATGCCCATATCGAAGAACGTGCGGGCGGGCGCATCCATTGGGTGAAAGCGCCACTGCTGCCGCTCGACGCCAATTACCGCATGTTCTGGGGCGCAGCCGAGGTCTGGAAAATCCTGGACGACATCGCGCCGGATCTGATCGAAGGTTCATCCCCTTGGCGCGGCGGCTGGCTGGCTGCGCGCTGGCCCGGCCTGAAAGGTTCAGCAAAAGCGCCGCGCATGCTGTTCCTGCACAGCGATCCCGTCTCTGTCTATCCGCAGACTTTCCTGGGCGGCTGGCTGGGGACCGAGCGGGTGGACCGCATGTTTGGCTGGTTCTGGAATTACATGCGCCGCCTCAACGCCTGTTATGACGGCGCCATTGTCACCAATCCGGTGATGGCGGAGCGCTTTGCCAGTTTCAGGCTGAAAAACATCGAAGTCGCGCCGTTTGGCGTAGCGCGGGAGAATTTCGGCGCGGGCGCGCGCAACATGGTGCTTCGCGAGCAGATGCTGGCGACTTGCGGCCTGGGGCCGGAAGCATCCTTGCTGGTGGCGGTGGGACGGCATCATCCCGAAAAGCGCATTCCCATGCTGATCGAAGCCGTTGGCATTGCACAGAAGACCCGGCCCATCGGTCTTGTCATTGTGGGGGACGGCTTCATGCGCAAGCAGATCGAACGCCACGCCGCTCGTGTGCCACATGTGCGGGTGGTGGGAAAAATTACTGACAGCAGCCAGCTTTGCGCCGTGATGGCCAGCGCCGACGCGTTGATCCATGGCTCGGCGGCAGAAACTTTCGGCCTGGTGCTGGCCGAGGCGCTGTGTTCCGGCACGCCTTTGATCGTGCCGGAGGGCGGAGCTTCAGGTAGCTTTGCCGCGCCCGGCCATGCCGAAACCTATCCCGCAGGCAATGCGGCGGAAGCGGCGGCGGCGATACTACGTCTGCTAGTGCGCGACCGGGCCGCGCTGACGGCAGCTGCGTCAAAAGCGGCAGCGGACAGTGTGCTGACGGTGGAACAGCATTTCGAAAAGCTGTTCGCAATCTACGAACGCGTGGTCCGCTCTACCCGGTAAAGCGTGATCCAGGACAGGCGCGGCAATTTCAGGAAGCGCCCGGCACGGGAAGAAAAATCCGCCACCACATCCAGCCAGGCGCTGCCCAGCCGGTCATAGCCCAGCCCGGCAAAGGGAAACTCGGAATAGATCAAGGTTGCCCTCATGCCCGGGGGCAAGGCGTTAAGGCTTGGCCGTTCAGCAAAAAGATAGACGGGGCCTTTGTCCGCAAGCGAATCCAGCGACGTCATCTTGGTCACCTGGAAACCGCGCGGGCGATACAAGGGGTAAGACTCAAACGGCTCCACGTCCGTGCTGTAGGCGGAAATTCCGCCTTCGAAATGGCGATAGACATATTTCGCCATGGGCATATGCGGGCGGAAGCTGAAGGGATAGACCGCCAGCACCAGCATACCCGCCAATGAGAGTCCGGTCACGATACGTGCTGGCCAGCCCGCGCGCCACGCCCAAGCCCGGGCGACCCATTCGCGTCCGCGCACCAGATGCGGCGAAAAACCCAACACGGGAAATGCCGTGGCCATGATTGCCAGCGGAAACAGGAAGCGCGCTTCTTTGTGTCCCAGCGCCATATGCACCAGCACAAAAGGGAGGCTGACCCATGTCAGCACATGGCGGGGATTTCGCAGCCACATCGCAACCATACCCGCCATTACCACCAGGGTGATGGCGAAAAAGAATTGCACCGGCAAAAGATAAAGATATGCAAAGACGGGGTCGCTGCCGAACTTCTGCGCCGCCACACCGTCAACCAGGTTCGCCTTGAAATAAAGCCAGGGCGTGGGGTTCCAGAAACCGTAACCCCAGAGGTCTGCCAGCGCACCCAGCGCCACCGCCGCCAACGTGCCCGCCGCGAATTGCGCCAGCGTGCCCACGCGCGCCCGCGCCATCAAGACAAGCCACATCACCAGCCCCACAATAATGATTCCGGTCTGGTAGCGGCTATCGAATGCAAGCCCGCACAACATGCCCGCCCAGAACAAGGCGCGTCCGCGCATTGCAAACGCCAGCCCGACGGTGAAAAATGCCGCGGCGAAGGTTTCCGACGATGTGCGCACAAACAGGTACGGAAGGAAGCCCATCAGCGGCAGGTACGACGCGAAGGCCTGTTTTTCGTCCCGCTCCATCGTCTCCATCACCGACCGCGCAAACAGCGACAGCGCGGCCAGCGAAAACAACCCGGTCAGCAGCCGCAGGACAAAGGCGATGGTGAAAAGATCGTGCAGCCCCAGCGCCATGACACCGCGCGCCACCACATAATAGACGAAAGGCTGCGTCCAGGGACGGATATGGGCGGCATATTCCCACGGCAATTCGCCGGGCGCGGTGATTCCCAGCTTCAGGCCCATGAACTCCAGGATCTGGTAATGCTCGTCCGGGAAATAGAAAAGCGCGCTGAACCAGGCGGTGACAATGGTGACCAGGCCCAGCAAAATCAGGCTGCGCCGCAACGTCCGGTCTTGCATCTGCTTCACGCTCCGTCCACAGATGGACGCTAACACGGCCCCTCTTTATAGTCGAACCGCATGCCGCAAATTGCCGATCCTGGAATCGCCCGCCCCGCCTTGCGCGTGCTGTTCATCAACGACACCTCGCGCGATGGCGGCCCGGGCAAGACCCTGCTGGACATCGTCAAGTTCTTGGACCCGGCGGAAATTCATCGCAGTGTGCTCCTGCCACGCCCCGGCATCGTCAGCCAGAAACTGATCCGGAGCAGCGCTGCGGATGAGATGATCTATGAGCCGGGGCTGATCGAGAACATCTTCGCGCCTTTGTCACGGCCTCTGGCCCGCGCCGACCTGAACGCAAGCTGGTTCCTGAAAATTCCCCGCGCTTTGGGCAACATGGCGCTGGCCGTGCGCGGCCTGGCGCGGCTGGTGCGGCGCACGAGGTTGGAACGCTATGACGTCATATTCTGCAACGGCACCATGGCCAATTTCACCGGCGGGTTGCTGGCCGCCTTCACCGGCACGCCCACGGTCTGGCATGTGCTTTATACCGGGACCGGATTGCTGTCGCCACTGCATGCCATGCTGGCGGCGGGGCGGCATGTGAAGACCATCATCTGCGTCTCCAAGCCAACAGCGTTGCAGTTTCGCCATTGCCCGGACAAGGTGCAGTTGATCCACGACGCCATCGATATTGCCGAATTTGACGGCACACGCGCCGCGCCCATCCTGCGCGGTGAGCTGGGCCTGCCCGAGGGCAGCATCATTTTTGGCGCCCATGGTCGCATCCTGCCCAGCAAGGGCTTTGCCGAGCTGGTAAAGGCGGCGCGCATCTTCTTCGACCGGCTGAATGTGGAGACACGCGGGCGTTGCCATTTCGTGGTGATCGGCGACACGCCCCAGGATCGGGCGCGCGACACCCGCGCCGAATGTATTGCATTGGCCGATCGGCTGGGTCTTGGCGGAAAGGTGCATTTCATAGGCTTCCGCACCGACATTCCCGCCCATGTTTCGGATTTCGACGTGGCGGTGGTACCCAGCATCTATCAGGACCCGCTGCCGCTGGCGGTGCTGGAGGCGATGGCCCTGTCGCGGCCCGTGATCGGGTTCGATGTCGGCGGCATGGGCGAGATGATCGAGGATGGCGTCACCGGGCGGCTTGTGCCGGCGGGTGATGTCGTGCGCCTGGCGGAAGCATGCCTGTCTTATGTGCCGGATGAGGGCTTGCGGGCGCGGCATGGCGCGGCGGGCCGGGCACGCATTGAAAGGGATTTCAACGCCCGCCTGCATGCGGGTGTGATCGCGGCCGAGTTGGCACGTGCAGCGGGGCGTTAGTCGCGGGCGAAAATGTCCACTGTCTCATTCAGGCTTTCATGGATATGCACCAGCGGCCAGGCGCCCTGCACAGGCTGGGCCCGATGTGCCAGGTGATAGCCTGCCTTGCCCGCGTATAACGCCGTGAAATAGATGTGCGCCGGCGCATCGTCGTGTTGCACCTGAAAGCGCGTTGGCGGCTTCAGTCCGACGCCAGACGCCTCCGGCGTGATGAAGTGGCGCGCCCACCAATTACTGACTACGATGAAATCAGGATTGCGCGGTTCGCCAAAGGGCGCGCGCAGCTCCCGCACACCTGGCAGCGGGTTACGGACATTTAGAGGCCCGTCGCCCACCCGCCAGACTGTGACGCCAGCTGGAAAGCGCGGCAGATAGGCGTTCTGGCCATATGTTTCCACACTCTTGCCCACCGCGTGGCCGGCCAGCCAGCGCTCGGCGTCATACCGCGGGTCGCGCACCATCGCCGCGCCCACAGCCATGGCCGGAATCAGGGACAACAATCCCAGCAAAGCGAGCGCCACGGGCGCCACCCGCGAACGTGACGCGCCCAGCAGCCAGTCCGCGGAAACACCTATATAGACGCAGGCAAAGATCGCCTGCGGCAGCAGGAAGCGCGCATCTAGCCGCAGCGCCACCATGTTGAAACCGATGGTGAAGGACAGGATGGCGAAGGCAGGAACCAATGCCCAAACGTCACCGCCCCGTGCCGCCCGCCACAGGCCCAGCACCGCCAGCAGGGTGGCCAGAGCGCCAATGCCGCTGGGGAAGGACAGGACGATGTCAGCCAGCAGGCGCGCGCGGCCCGTCATATCGTGCGTATAGGCGGCATAATCGCCGCTGGCGGGTCCGGTGAGAAAAGCGATGCGGTGCAAGAAGCCGCTGGGATTGGTCACCCCACCATCCACCAGCAAGATCGCGGCGATGGCGATCACCGCATACAGCGCCAGTGATTTCAGGTTTCGACGAGGCCAAGCATCCCGCGCCAGCCACAGGCCCACACTCAAGGGTAAAGTCAGCGCGAAAACGGCATAGGCCTGGTCCTTGGTGGTAATCGCGGCGGCGGCGGCCAGCGCGGCCCAAAAAAACAATCGCGTCTGCTGTCGCGCCATACCTTCCATCACCAGCAGCAAGGACAGCGCTGACCAGAAAAGATATGGCACTTCAAGATTGCTGACCTGCCCGTAATAGGTGAATCCCATGTTCAAGGTCAGCGCACCCGCCGCCAGCAAACCCGCGCGCCGACCCGCCAACAACTGGGCCATGCGGCCCACGATTACAATCAAGCCCAGCGACAGGACGATGTTCACCAGTCGCGCCACTATGGCGAAGACGGTCATGTATTGCGGCTTGGTGAACTCGCCCACAATATCGGCTTGTGAAAAAGTGTGTGCATGCCATAGCGCCGCCAGCGCGGCAGGAAGCGACAGGATGGCAAGTATGAACGCGTGCAGCGGCGGGTAGGTGAAAAACGCGCCTGGTTTGTAAGTCAGTGCTAGGGCAGTAAGGAAATTGCGAGGCGCGAAGCCGTCATCATCCCAGCCATCGGCAGCGGGCAGGCCCCAGAACAGCCCTGCCAGCCGGAGCGCCAGCGCCAGTGCCAATATCCCCGCAATCGGCGAGCGCAACAGCCGCGTCATGCCGCGTGCTTTTTGCGAAGTACGAAATAATGCTCCACCGCCCAAGGCAGGCCCGCCATGGTTGAAGACAGCATCAGATCGGCGGCGGCCAATATCACCAAGACGGTCGCCACCGGCGCCACCGGCACATGTACGACCCTGGCGACCGCGATGCCGACGCCCAGGAATATGAGGTCCTTGTTGGGCAATAGCGGCAGCCGTGTCACCAGCAGGCGCAGCGCCACGAATTGCAAAGACGCCACCCAGCCAGGCATGGCGCCCGACAATTCCCAAAGCCCGAATTCCACCGCCAGCACCGACAGGCTGCGCCCCGCATGGATGCCGAAGGTGGCGGCGATCTGGCCGCGACTGAGAACCGTCACCTTGTTATGGGCCAGCACCAGCACGGCGCACAGCAGAAGCGGCAGCGACCCCGCCACGATATAGGGCCAGTTTTCCTCGCCCAATCGCACCGGCAAGCCGCCTGCCGCGATCAACGCCAGGCCCACGATATAGACCATGGCCAAGCCTGCGCCCGCCGACAGAACATTGCTGTCCTTGATGGAATGCACCAGCACGCTGCCAGCCAGGTCCAGATGCTTGCGCGCCCAGAAATAGAAGAACAGCTCGCCCGAATAATCCAGCATGACGCTGTTGAGGAACCGCTTGCGCAATATGGCGCGGATGGAGGGAGGCGACCCCCAGAGATTGGCATAGACAAGAAGATCGCCGATAGGCTGCAGAAAAAACTGCGCCACCAGCAAAAGATAAAAACCTATATGCGACGGCCGCGCCGCCCAGATTTCACGCCAGCCGATCACGCCCAGCCGGTGCACCACGAAACCCAGAAGCACAATGGGAAAAGCCCAGCGCAATATGGCCGACGTGCGCTTGATCCAGGGATGACCCGCGAAAGCGAGCCCGGTGGCGATTTCGGGTGTTGTCACAGGCGCCTCAGGATGGCGCGCAGCCACACCCTTGGCAGCAGCATGGCAAAACTGCGCAGCCCGATGAATTGCCACGGCACCACGATGCGCCTCTGCCCACGCGCTACCGCGCGCACAATGATGGCGGCGGCCCGGTCAGCAGAAATCAGGAACGGCTTGGGCTGGGTCAACCCCTGGCTCATGGGTGTATCAATGAAGCCGGGCGACACTAGAGACACGGCGACGCCATGGCGTGCCATGCGGATACCCAACGCCTCGGCGAACAGGGCAAGGCCCGCCTTGCTGGCGGCATAACTGGGCGCCATGGGAAGAGGAAAGGATTCAGCGATGGATCCGACCAGCAAGATCTGGCCTCCACCATTCGCCGCCATCGCTTCGGCCATGGCGGTGGCGCCGGTCACCGGCCCCACGAAATTGACTTCAGCCGTCATGCGTGCGGCGGCGGCGCTTTCCGATGCTTGGCTGTCCGGCACGCTGCCGCCCACGCCGGCGCAGAATATCGCCAGCTCCACGCGGCCCAGTGATGCTAGCCGCGCCAGCATGCCATCTACATCGCGCAGGTCAAAGGCATCGCTGCGACAGCTTGCGCCCCGCGCACGGCATTCCGCCGCCACCGCTTCCAGCCGCGCAGCGTCCCGCCCCCACAGCACCAGCTCGGCATCCACGCAGGCATAATTTCGGGCCAGGGCTGCGCCCAGGCCGCTGGAGGCGCCGGTAATCAGGATTTTGCGCATGACCATGTTGGCGTGTGTCACGCCCCAAAATGGGCGCGGTCTTTACTATCAAATCGGCCACCCCAAGGCTATGGTCGCCCGTTTTCACGGAACATGCCATGCCGATCCAGATTCCCGCCGGGCCGCTTTCCATCGTGCCCGCGACCAGCAAAAAGCAATGGCACGATTTCCATCATTTGCCCTTTGCCATCTACCGGGACGATCCCCAATGGATGCCGCCGCTTTTGATTGAGCGGCAGTTACATTTTACGGCCAAGCACAATCCCTATTTCCAACATGCCAAGGCCGCCTTCTTCTTGGCTTATCGCGGTGAGATTCCCGTGGGCCGCATCACTGCCCAGATTGATGAGCTGCATGTGGCGCGTTATGGCGCCGAGGGTCATTTTGGGTTCATCGAGGCATTCGACGACGCCGAAGTCTTTGCCGCCTTGCTGGACACAGCGGAAGCCTGGCTGCGCGACAATGGCATGAAGACGGTCATCGGGCCGGTGAGTTTTTCACTGTGGGACCAACCGGGCCTTCTGGTCGAAGGCTTCGATACCCCGCCCTATGTGATGATGGCGCATGCGTTACCTTATTATGCCGGCCACATCGCGGCGCGTGGCTACCAACCCGCCGAGGATTTGATCGCCTATCGCTACGGCCCGGACGCGCCAACCGAGATGCTGCACAAATTGCTGCAGCGTTCCTTGCGCCGGGGCGAAGTGACGTTGCGCAATATTCGCATGGACAAGGCGCACTTCAAACAGGAAGTCGCCATGCTGCTGGACATCATCAATGACGCCTGGTCCGACAATTGGGGCTTCGTTCATATGACCAGGGCCGAGATTGACGATCTCGCCGGCATTTTAAAACTGCTGCTGCGCCCCGGGGATGTGGCCATCGCGGAATACCAGGGCGAGCCTGCCGCTTTCGCCGCCATCTTCCCCAACCTCAATGAGGCCATTGCCGACATGAACGGCCGGCTGCTGCCCTTCAACTGGGCCAAGCTGCTGTGGCGGATGAAAGTCAGCCGTCCCAAGACCGCCCGCATGCCCATGATGGGCGTGCGCAAGAAGCACCAGGCCACACCTGTTGGCGCGGCGCTGTCCCTGTCGGTCATTCAGTCGGTGCGAGATTTCAATTTTGCCCATGGCGTCAGGGACAGCGAACTCTCCTGGATCCTGTCGCGCAACACCCGTGTGGACCATGTCATCCGCATGGTGGGCGGCCAACCCTATAAACGCTACCGCATCTACCAGAAGCCCCTTTAGGCGACCCGCTCCTTGGGCTAACATCAGCTTTTGCGGCGGGGGCGGCAATGCGGCGATCATGCAGCGCGGGTCTGGCGTTCATTACCAGTGTCTTTTTGCTGGGCGATGCGTCGGCGCAGCCACAGGACAATCGCGCCGCCGCTATCGCGCGCGCCGCGCCGAAAATCGACCGCATCTTTTCCGATTTCGCCGCCCACGATCACATTCCCGGTCTGGTGTATGGCATCGTGGCCGATGGCCGGCTGGCCTATGTCAAATCCATCGGGGTACAGGACCTGGATACGCACCGCCCCGTGACGCCGGACACGCTGTTTCGCATCGCTTCCATGACAAAGGCCTTTACCAGCCTGCTACTGCTCAATCTGCGCGACCAGGGGAAGGTTTCGCTGGAAGCGCCGGCAGCATCCTATGTGCCGGAAATGAAGGACTGGCGTTATCCCACAACGGATTCGCCGCCCATCAGGGTGGGCGATCTTCTTTCGCACACGCCGGGCTTTGCCACCGACAATCCCTGGGGCGACCGCCAGACTCCCATCTCCGAAGGTGAATTCACCCGCATGCTGAAGGCGGGCATGGCGCTGGACCGGGCGCCCGGCACGGCCATGCGCTATTCCAACTTGGGCTATGCTCTGATCGGCCGCATCATCGCCAACCGTTCCGGCCATTCCTATGTCGAGGAAGCCCGCCGCGTGCTTTTGGGCCCGCTGGGTATGAAAGACAGCGGTTTTGCGCCCAGCGGCGGCCCACGCCGCGCCATCGGCTATCGCTGGGAAAACGGCGCCTTTGCCCGCGAACCGGATTTGGGCGAGGGTGCCTTCTCGCCCATGGGCGGGCTTCAGACCAGCGCCAATGATTATGCCCGGTGGATGGGTTTCCTGCTGGCCGCATGGCCGCCGCGCGATGGTGCCGATACGGGCCCGGTCAAGCGCGCCACCGTGCGGGAGCTGGCGCGACCCGGCGGCTTTCCCCTGGGCGTGATGCGCCCCGGCGATGCCAGAGCCAATCCCTGCCGCCAGTCCCGCACCTATGCCAAGGGCTTTTATACCGTGGCCGATTGCGACCTGGGCTTGGCGCTGACGCATAATGGCGGCTATCCGGGCTATGGCTCTACCGTATTGCTGTTGCCCGACGCGGGTGTGGGCATCTTTGCTTTCGCCAGCCGCACCTATGCCGGGCCGGCACCATCGGTGTGGAATGCGGCGCTGGCGCTGAAGGGTGCGGGCGCGCTTTCACCCCACACGCTGGCGGTCAGTGCCGCGCTGGCCCGTGCCTATGGCGCGGCGGGCGAGGCCTGGGCGAAAGCCGACATCGCGCCTTTCACCCCCATCGCGGCCATGAATTTCTTCATGGACCGCAGCCCCGCCAACTGGAAGCTGGAGCTTTCCCGCCTCAAGGCCCAAGCGGGGAATTGCAACACCAAAAGCCCCATCATCGCTATGGGCCTGGCGGAAGGCGATTTTTCCTGGCGCTGCACGAAGGCAAGCGTGACGGGTAGCCTGTTGCTGGCGCCGACCATGGGCGGCCAGGTGCAAAGCATCATTTATGACATCAAGAAGGATGGGCCATGAAAAAGCGGATCATATTGGCGGCGATTCTTTTCGCTTCGCCCGTTTTCGCACAAGAGATGAAGTTGGTGCCGGCCCTGCCACGGCCCGGCGCCACCGAGATCCTGGACAATGCGCGCGGCCGGGTTTGGGATGTGATCTATCCTCCCGGCATGCCCACCGGCATGCACCGCCACCCCACCGATTTCGTGGGCGTGGAGCTGGTGGACACGATGCTGAAGGTGACCACGCCGGACGGCAAGGTTAGCACCAACCCCATCAGGCGCGGCAGTATCTACATGCTGCAGCAGGGCTTGACGCATATCGAGGAAAATGTGGTGGGCCAGCCCCAGCGCAATTCCATCCTGATTGAATTGAAAGGAGAGCGGCCCGACGGCAAACCCGTCGCGCCCGGCTTCACGGCTGGAAAGAAGGTGGCCGACAATGAACGTGTGATGCTGTGGGACGCAACTTGGACCGCCGGGCAGCCTGCCCAGCCCTTCGCCCAGACGCATGACATTTTCCTGGTGCCGATTGACGCCGGTGTTCTGGAAATCACCGCCCCGGGCGAAGCGACCCGGACCCTGCCCCTGTCAGGCGGCATGGTGGTGTTCCTGCCCGCCCGCGCCCAGCGCAGCATCCGTTCCACCCAGGGCATGGTGCGGGCGGCGGTGGTGGAATTGAAATAGTTTTGGCGCGCGCCATGGGCTAGCGTGCCGCTATGACACTCCACGACCTTCTTGCCCAGGCGGTGACACGCCACCAGGCCGGGGATTTCCTCGGGGCCGAGGCACTTTACCGCCAGGCCGTGGCCGATGCGCCAGGGGACGTGCGCATCCTGCACCAGTTGGCGCTGGTCCTGTTTCACCAGGGGCGGCTGGAGGATTGTCTGGGCTTGCTGCGCCAGGCGCTGATGCTCAATCCCGGCGCGCCCGAGTTGCTGGTGCTGGAAGGCGTGGCGCTGGCGGGAAGCGGGCGGCGCGATATGGCGCTTGCCAGTTTCGAGCGGGCGCTGGCGGCCAAGCCCGATCATCCCGGCGCACTCTTCAACCGCGCGCTGGCCCTGACCCAGATGGAGCGTTTTGGCGAAGCGGTGGAAGCCTATGACCGTTTCCTGGCCGTGATGCCCGATTCCGTGGATGCCTGGACCAATCGCGGCGCGGCGCTGCAAAGCCTATGGCGCCTGGCCGAGGCGCTGGAGAGTTACGACAAGGCCATCGCGCTGGCGCCCAGCCATGTTTCGGCCTGGCAAAATCGCGGCGGCGTGCTGGAAATGATGAACCGCTTTGCCGAGGCGCTGGAATGTTTTGAAAAGGTGCTGGCGCTAGCGCCGCGCCATCCTGGCGGCTGGTATGGACGGGGCAGCGCACTGATGGCGTTGGAGCGGTTTGATGAATCGCTGCAGTCCTTCGACACCTCTCTGGAAATTCTGCCCGGCCAGCCCGGCGCGCTGCAACAGCGCGAAGCGCTGGTGGAGATCATAAAGCTGTTCGCCAAGACATCGAACGGCGCGGACGCTTTCGAGACCTGGCGGCATCGCGCCCTAGTGCAGCAGATCCGCCAGAACTTCGATGCCGCGCTGGAATCCTGCGACCAGGCGTTGGCGTTGAAGCCGAACGATTCCGACATGATGCTGCACAAGGCAGCCATCTTGAATGAATCACGATGCGTGCCGGAAGGCCTGGCGCTATATCGCCGCCATGCCGAACTGCAATATGCGGGGCAGCCCGTGACGGCCGACGGCGACATGGCGCACAAGAAACGCCATGACGCCGAACAGCAGGGTTATTTGGCCCGTCATGGCATCAAGGCGCCGGGCTTTTACCTGGACCCTGGCGCGCGCACCAACGGACCGGCTGTCAATCCCGCCAATGCCGGCAAGGTGGCGCATGACTGGCGCAAAACCCGGCCCCAGATCGTTGTAATTGACGATCTTCTGACGCCGGAAGGCCTGGCAGCGCTACAGCATTTCTGCTGGGCCAGCACCATCTGGCGCAAGCCCTATGCGCAAGGCTATCTGGGCGCCATGCCGGGCCAAGGCTTCGCCTGCCCGCTGCTCGCGCAGATCGCCGACGAGCTGCGCGATGTTTTCCCCACCGTGATGGGGGATTTTGGCCTGCGCCTGATGTGGGGCTTCAAATATGACAGCAGCCTGTCGGGCATACCCATGCATGCCGACCAGGCCGCAGTGAATGTCAATTTCTGGATCACGCCGGAAGAAGCCAATCTGGACAAGACAAGCGGCGGGCTGGTGGTGTGGGATATCAAGGCGCCCCTGAGCTGGGACTTCGCCAGCTACAATATGAACGCGGCCAAGATCCGCGCCTTCCTGACAGAACAGGGCGCCAAGCCGCAGGTCATTCCCTATCGCTGCAACCGCGCGGTGGTGTTCGATTCCGACCTGTTCCACGAAACCGACACGATCCAATTTGCACAAGGCTATGAGAACAGGCGCCTCAACGTCACCATGCTGTATGGGCGCCGCGCCTATTATGGCGGCTGATTATTTGGCAGGTGTTTCCGCCGCCGGATTCTCCACGGGTAGCTTACGCGCCGACCAGTCCTGGAACGAGCCGTCATAAAGCTGTGGCGACAGGCCCAGCGTGCGGGCGGCGAACATCACTTCCGTCGCCTGGATGCCCAGATGGCAATAGACGATGACATGGTCGCCCGGCTTGACGTTGGCGGCGCGGAACATGGCCATCAATTCGACGGCGCTCTTGAAGCTGCCGTCTTCCTTTGTCATGCCCGCATAAGGCACGCTGCGCGCGCCGGGAATATGGCCCTTGACCGAACCGGCCAGTCCCGCCTGCTCACCGCTATAGAATTCCGGCGCCCGCGCATCCAGCACCCGCCAGCCCGGCGTCTTCAGATGCGCCGCCACATAATCCGCATCCACGACCACGGGCCGGATTTTCAGCGGCGACAGCGCGCCGGTAATCAGCGCAGGGACTTCCGCAGTGACGGGATTGCCCGCCGCTTTCCAGGCCGCGATGCCGCCATTCAGCATCATGGCGTGCGCACCAAGCCCTACCGCATCCAGCGTTACCATGATCCGGGTGGCGGTGCGCTCGCCCTTGGGTTCGTAATACAGAAGAAGGCGGGAGCGGTCGGAAATGCCCAGAGCCGCCAGCGCGTCATGCAACGCCTCTGGCGGCGGCAATTCGGTAAGAAGCCCGCCGGGTACGCTCACCGACAATTTTGCCATCTCGGCCAGCCGCGCGCCTGGGATATGTTCGGCCTTGTAGCCGTCCGCCGTGCCGGCATGGAGAATGACCAGATTGCTGTCGGCGGCGTGATCCTTCGCCCAGGCCGGGCTCACCAGCAGCCGCTCGCGGGGACCGGCATGGGCTGCGCCCCCCAGCGCCAACAGCATCACGGCCAATATCATGCGCTTCATTTCAATCTCCAAAAAAATCAACGCCAGCGCTTGTGACCCAGGGCGTAAAGGGGCACCGCCAGCGCCAGGAACAGTGCGGACCAGATGCCGGTGCGCCAGTCCGACACCAGGAATGCAACCAGCAAAGCGCCGTTCAGGACCATGCTGATGATGGCGGGCCAGGGATAAAACGGCATGGTCCAGGGACGCGGCAAGTCTGGCTCCGTCTGGCGCAGCCGGATGGCAGCATAAGACAGGAACAGGAATATGATCATCACATTCGGCGCATAGAGGTTGAGCAGTATCTCGTAGAGCTGACCCTTGACCATGTCGGCGCCGGCAATGATCAGGCAGGTCGCGCCCAACACCACAAGCAGCGCCGCGCGCGGCGTGCCGCTGGCTGATACCGTTGCCAATTTGGGCGGCAGTATGCCCCTGCGCGCCATGGCATAGGTGGTGCGGATATGCTCCATGATCTGCAGGTTGGCGATGGTGGCCACGCAGAGAATGGCCAGCCCCGTCACCACCACGCCGCTGCGTTCACCCAGCACCAGGCGCATGGCGTCAGATACCGCCAGGTTCGACGACACCAGCGCCCCCATGGGCAGTACATGCAAAACCGCGGCATTGACCAGCACATACAGCGCCGTGACCATCGCGATGCCGGCAAAGGTGGCCCGCGCCACATTGCGTTCGGGCTGGTGCACTTCTTCGGAGAAATAAACCGCCGCCTGCCAGCCGCCATAGGCGCCATAGATGGCCCGCAGCGCCACCATCGCCGCCACCCAGGTGAAGACGGGTGACGAGGGCGCGGCGGCCACCGCATCATGATTGACGGGACCGAAGAACAGCACCGCCACCAATATGATCAGGCCCAACGCCTTCAGCGCGCTGCCGATATTCTGGGAGGCGCCGCCAACCCGGCTGCCAATCCAGTTGAGGACGCCGCAAGCCAGCACCAACAAAATCGCGATCTGGCCCGCACTGAGAAACGACAACAACCCCAGCCGCAGCACATATTCGCCAAAGGCGACCGAAATGAAACCGGTGGAAATGGCAAGCTGCAGCCAGTCGGCCCAGCCCACGAAAAATCCCGTGAAAGGCCCGATGGCCCGCGCTGCCAGCGAATAGGGCCCGCCCGCCAGCGGGATGGCCGCGCCCAACTCGACGGTGGGCATGGCGTCAATGGCCACGAACAACCCGCCCACCAGCCACGCCAGGAGAATGTATTTTGGATCCAGGAAGCCCGCCGCCACGACGGAGGGATTACGCATGATACCGGAGCCGATGACGCCGCCGATCACCACGGCCAGGCCAAAGCCCAGCCCGAAAATGCGAAGCAGCCTGCCCGCCTGCGGAATGGAATTCGCCATTAAGACCCCCGTGGCCAGCTTAATGGCCTAGGCCAGGGCGCGATAGCCCTTGGGCCGCCAGAACAGCAAGCCCAGCAGCAACCCGCCCACGCCGACAATGCGGGTGAGCAGATCAAAGGTGCTGAGCGCATAGGCACCCAACCCGAACAGCGCCAGCGCGCTAAGGCCGGGAAAGACGCAATAGAGAAAAAAGGTAACTGGCGCGCTGCGATCCCGGAAAGCCCAGGCCGACGCCAGGCCCGCCAGCCCGTAATAAAGACAGACCTGCAGTGCGATGGCTTTCACGGAATCGCCCAGGATCAGGCCCACCGTGGGAATGAAACTGGATAGATACGTCATCACCAGTCCCAGCCCCAGCAAAAGATAGATGGCGCGCGCCGGGGTGAGCGTGCTGGGATGCACCAGGCCAAATTTTCGCGGCAGCGCCCCGTCGCGGCCCATGGCGAAAAGCGTGCGGGAAAATTGCAGCATCTGGGTTTCCAGCGTGGCCACGCTGGAAAGGATGACGGCGATAGAGGCGGCGGCGCCGCCCGTCTTACCCAGACCCGCTTCCACCGCCAAATGATAGACCAGATTGTCACTGAAGCTGGCGATGTCCTTCAGGCTGAACAGGAACAAGGCCGCGATGACATAGGCCACGAAATAGACCGCCATCACCACCACGCCCAACAGGCCGCCATTGCCGGCCGCACGCTCGGCCGATTTGGTCTCCTCGCCCAGATTGGCGGCTACATCCCAGCCCCAATAGAAAAAGACCACGATCAATGCCGAGGCCGCGAAGCTTTGCGGCGAATAACCAAACCCGAACCAGTCCCAGGAAAAAGCGTTCACCGGCCCCACTTTCCACGCGTGCCAGAAGGCGGCGCCCACCACTATGGTCAGCAACAGCATCTCGATGCCGCTCATGACCAGTTGCAGCTTGCTGCTGAGGGTGATGCCACCCACCAGCACCAGTGCGATCGCCACGAACCACAGCGCGCCCACCAAGGTGGTGGCCGTGACGTTGGTGGCCAGCGTGGGATCAGGAAAAAAAGACAGGGTTGCCGACCCCAGCGGCACCGCTCCCGTCACCATGAAAACGGTGGAGGCCACCAGCACCGCCCAGCCGGAAAAGAATCCGAAATTGCGGTTAAATATACGCCCCGTCCATTCATACGCCGCCCCGGCATTGGGCATGCGCGCGTTCAGCCCCTTATAGGCCAGTGCGATGCCGATCATGGGCACTGCGAAGATCAGGATCGCGCCGGGCGCCAGCATACCCGCTGTTCCGATCAATGTGGCAAGCGTGACGGCGATGGAAAAACCGGGCGCAGCACCGGCAATGCCCATCACCAGCGCCTCGAAGAAGGACAGCGAGTCTGCTTTCAGCCTGTGTGTCATGCGCGTAGAAGTTCGTCTACCGCGCGGCGGGCCTGGTCTATCGCCGCATCAGCATAGGCGGCCATGCCAGCGTCGGAATTGGCAATGGCGATGTGTCCAAAGCGCGCGCGCCCGATCACATTGGGCCGCTGCGCGGGTGGCAGGTCGGGATCAATCAGGGAATTATGCTCCGGCGCATAGCCATGCGGCCAGCGGTTGACGGTGATGGCGGCGATATCGCGCCCCGCATCAAAGCCACCCGGGGACAGGATACGGTCTAGCTGCGCGCGGATTTCGCGCTCGAACATCTCGAAAGACGTCATCAGCAATTCAGCGCGGCCCGCCTTGTGCTGCTCGCGCTCCGGAAGACCGGGCCTTGCTGGCGTGCGGATCATGTGCACCAGCATGGGCGCTGCTGGATCGTCGGGACTTTTGTAGCCGCCGATATCTACGGCTGGGTTAAGTGACAGGTTCGGGAAATAACTGCCCGGCGCATAAATGCGCGAGACGCCCAGCTTGCGCCAAGACTTCCAGTCCCGCAGCGCAACACTGGCATAGACCAGCGGCGTCTTTATCAAACTGTGCAGCGCGACTTTCTGCGCCGCCGGCATTTCGGGACAGAGATATGGGATCATCATGTTCCAGCTGGCCAGAATGCAGGCTTTGGCCCGCACCCGTGTCAACTGCCCGGCCCGAGAATAGACAGCCTCCACGCCGCTACTGGCATTCCTCACCCGCACCACGGTGCTGGACAGGCGGATACGGACTTTGTTCTCGGCACGATCCAGTCGGCTGTAATAGGCTCTGGCGGTAACAATATCCGTGGCCGTCTTACCGCTCAGCGCGCCCGGCACAAGGGCCCGTACCAGCAGTCGTGCGATGGAGGCATTGCCATCGGGGAAATGAAAGGTGGCCGAACCGCCGGTAGCCGCATAACCGGCTGGTGTGTAGCCCATGCGCGACGTCGCGCCCGGCACCAGCCTCAGGCACTGGAAACCCGGCAGATCCGCGCCCCAGCAATCCAGCGCCGGAACCGCATCAATGCCGCAGCCCCACAGATCATCGGTGAGATGGCGATAATAAGGGATCACGCCCGCATCCGCCCCGCGCAGTTTGACCAGATAATCCTGGTAGGAGATGCGCGACAGCCGATCTTTCTTCGCATCCGACGACAGGCGCGGCAGCGGATCGTCAATTCCGACCTCGACCATGAGTATGGCGCGGCGGACTTTTTCCGACAAAGGCGTCGCGGCCAGAAACGTTTTCAACGATTTGCTGCGCTTCACCAACCTGTCGGCGCCGAAGGTCCGGGCATCGAAAAACACCGCCTCGCCCATGCCAAGCCCATCATAGAATTTTGACCGGGTGCCGACCTTGTCCAACTCCACCGGCCGCACATCCAGCGCCGTCAGAAGGTCTTGCGCGGTCTTGCTGTAGGGCGTGGGGCTTTCGATGGAAAAGCTGCCACCATGCAGAAGCTGCAGGCCGCCGCCCATGTGAAACTCGTTGCGCTTGGCATGGCCGCCGAAGTCATCGTGATTTTCCAGTATCAGGATGCGCGCATCCGGCTTTTCCTGCCGCCAGAAATGCGCTGCCGAAAGACCGCTGATGCCGCCGCCTACGATCACCAGGTCGTAATCACTATTGTCTTCACCCAGCGCCCTGGCGTTTTTCCAGAAATCGCCGTCGCGCACCTGGTGCGCCACTTCGAACGAGCCGGGATGGCTGCCACGCATGCCGGTGAGAAGCGGCGGGTAATAGCCGGGCCGGTCTTGAGGAAATGGGGACTGCGCAGCAGCGTCCTGCGTCACGCCTGCGCCAATGCACAGCGCTGCGCCTTGCAGAAAATCGCGCCGCGCAATGTCCGGAATACTGCCCTTCTTGCCCATGCCCGTTTTCCTGCCCTTTGGGAACCATGCAACAGGAAACGACCCTTGAATAGACGCGTCTGGGGCGTTACCTGCGGTATCCCATCACGGACACAGCCCTTGGCCCGCACGCCCCTTTCGGTTCTTGACTTGGCGCCCATCATCGAAGGCGGCACCGCCGCTATGGCGCTGGCCAACAGCCTGGACCTGGCCCGCCATGCCGAGGCCTGGGGCTATCACCGTTACTGGCTGGCCGAGCATCACAACATGCCCGGCATCGCCAGCGCCGCCACCGCGGTAGCCATCGCCCATGTGGCGGGCGGCACCAAGACCATCCGCGTAGGCGCGGGCGGGGTGATGCTGCCCAACCATGCCCCGCTGGTGATCGCCGAACAATTCGGCACCCTGGCGGCCCTGCATCCGGGCCGCATTGACCTGGGCGTTGGGCGCGCGCCGGGCACCGACCAGCGCACGGCACTGGCCCTGCGCCGCACGCTTGAGGGCGATATCGAGAAATTCCCGCAGGACGTTCTGGAATTGTTGGCCTATTTCGAACCGGCCCAAGCGGGCCAGGTGGTGCGCGCCATTCCCGGCGAAGGCACGCGCGTGCCTGTGTGGATCCTGGGTTCCAGCCTTTATGGCGCGGAACTGGCAGCCGTGCTGGGACTGCCCTATGCCTTCGCGTCTCACTTCGCGCCGGCGGAGTTAGACGCCGCGCTAGCGCTGTACCGCGCCCGCTTCCAGCCTTCGCAATTTCTGCAGGCGCCTCATATGATGCTGGGCCTGAATGTGGTGGCCGCTGACAGCGACGAAGAAGCCCAGCGCCTGTTCACGTCCCTGCAGCAGGCTTTCGTGAATCTTCGCACCGGGCGGCCTGGCCCGTTGCCGCCGCCGGTGACCGGCTGGTCGCCGCCCGACATCCGACTGTCGATGATGCTGGACCAGGCGCTGGCCTGTGCATTGGTAGGTGCGCCCGGAACCGTGTCAGCGGGGCTGGATGCCTTTATCGCCGCCCACAAACCGGACGAATTGATGGTGACGGCGCAGATCTACGACCATGCAGCGCGGCTGAAATCTTACGAGATTCTC
Organism: Alphaproteobacteria bacterium; assembly: GCA_947465395.1. Classification (GTDB taxonomy): domain Bacteria; phylum Pseudomonadota; class Alphaproteobacteria; order Micropepsales; family Micropepsaceae; genus Rhizomicrobium. Next base: position 38,392 of record CANIAL010000011.1, read on the forward strand.
AGCAAACTTTAATCACCACAACCGAACGCGCTGATCCGGGGCCAGGTAATATTTGTCGCCCGGCTTCACATCAAAAGCCGCATACCAGTCATCCATATTGCGGGTGGGGCCGATGGCGCGGAAATCCGAAACCGAATGTTCGTTGGACAGCGTCTGGGTGCGGGTGGCGCTGTCGCGCATCTTGGTGCGCCAGACCTGGGCGAAAGACAGAAAGAAACGCTGGTCGCCTGTAAAGCCGTCAATTACCGGCGCCGGCTTGCCGCCCAGAGACAGATGATACGCCTTCAGCGCAATGGACAGCCCGGCAATATCGGCGATGTTCTCGCCCAGCGTATTCTTGCCGATGATGTGCAGGCCCGGCAGCGGCTCGAAAGCGTCATACTGGCTCACCACCATGGCGGTGCGCTTGTCGAAGGATGTGCGGTCAGCCGCGCTCCACCAATCCTGGAAGACGCCCTTGCCGTCATATTTGCTGCCCTGGTCATCAAAGCCATGGCTGATCTCATGGCCGATCACAGCCCCGATGCCGCCATAATTCACCGCGTCATCCGCATTGGGATCGAAGAAAGGCGGCTGCAGGATCGCGGCGGGAAAAACGATCTCGTTGAAGGACGGGTTGTAATAGGCGTTGATGGTTGGCGGCGTCATGCCCCATTCAGTCTTGTCCACCGGCAGGTTGATGCGCTTGAGGTCGCGTTCCCATTCAAACACGGCGCCGCGCTGGATATTATCCACCAGGTCGTTCTGGCGGATTTGCAGCGCCGAATAATCACGCCAATGGTCGGGATAGCCAATCTTGGGCGTGAACTGGCGGATTTTTTCCAGCGCGCGGGCGCGGGTTTGCGGTGTCATCCAGTCCAGGATCTGGATATCGGCCTCATAGGCTTTCAGAAGGTTGGAAACCAGCTTGTCCGCCTTGGCCTTGGCATCGGGCGGGAAATAGCGGGCGACGTAAATCTTGCCCAGCGCCTCGCCCAACAACCCGTCCACCAGCCTGACGCCACGGGTGCGCCGGTCAAGCTGCTGGGTGCGCCCGCCCAGCACAGTGCCATAAAAAGCAAAATTGCGGTCGTCGAATTTCTTGGGCAGGTAAGCCGACATGTGACGCAGATAATGCACCGCCAGGTAATCGCGCCAGGTCGAGACAGGCGTGGCGGCGAAGATTTTTGCCAGCGGGCCGAAGGCGGATTTTTCCGCCACAATGGCATAGCGTCCTGTGCCCTTGGGCGTGGTCAGTGGAATGCCGGTTTCACCAATGAACTTGTCCCAGGGAAATTCCGGCGCCAGCAACTCCAGTTCCGATATCTGCATCGGGTTATAGATCTTGTCGGCGTCGCGGCGGTCGGCGCGCGTCCAGCTCACTTTCGCGATCTCGGTTTCCACCGCCACGATGCGTGCTGCCCGCGCCGCCGCATCGCTCATCCCCGCCATGGTCATCATGTCGGTAAGATAGGCGGCATAGGCGGTGCGCGTTTCGGCCAGCGCCTTGTCGTCGCTGAGATAATAATCGCGGTCCGGCAGACCCAGACCCGCCTGGCTGAGGTTCAGCGAATAATTGTCGGGATTCTTGTCGTCCACCCCGATGCCGATATTGTAGATGCTCATGGTGCCCAGCTTCACCGACGCCATGGCGCGCGCCACGTCATCGGGAGACTTCAGGCCCGCGAAATAATCCAGGTCTTTCTGGATGGGCTTCAGCCCCGCCGCCTCGATGGCATTGGTGTCCACAAAGCCATCATAAAGATCGCGTATCTTGCGTTCTTCCACCGACGGGTTGGGCTTCTTCGCCAATTCTTCCACCAGTGTGCGAAGGCGCATTTCGCTGGAAATCTGCAAATCCTGGAAGGACCCCGTAGAGGAACGGTCAGGCGGGATCACCGCGCCCTTCATCCAGTTGCCGTTCACGTAGAGGAAGAAATTGTCGCCCGGCTTGATGCTGCGGTCCATGGCAGACAGGTCTACACCGAATGTGCCCAGCGCGGGCTTGTCCGCTGCCAAGGCGCTGGTGCCGGCAAGAACCGTGGCCGCCAAGCCAAATGCGGATATCAGGCGCATCATTTTCTCCGGGTGCGAATGGGAAAAGTATAGGCACGCACGGCGCCAATGCCAGCTATTTGGCAGCGGGTATTGCGGCGCTCATTGCGGGATTTCCCCCCTGCACGGTCAGCCCCGGGGTCATGGGCCGTCCGTCGGGACCGGCCAGGATGGACACCGCCACAACCGCCCCCGGAACCAGCGCCGATTTGTCCGACAATTTCAGCGCCGTGACATTGGCATCCATTTCTACCATCACCTGGATCTGGCCCTGACAGCCCTCGGCGATATTGGCAGGGGCATGGCCCCGGCATTCCGGGCCATCCTTTGGTCCCAAGCCCCGGAATGACAGACTAAGAATCCCGGGCGCGTTTTCCTTCACAATGCCCGCCACTGTCATCTTGCGGGAATCGGATGGCAACGCGAACAGGCCTTCATTGGCGCCCTTGAAGCTGGCGGGAAACAGATGCACTTCGCTGGCTTTCCAGCGGTCGCCCACGATTTTCTCCATGGTGGCGCCCACATAATCGCCGGGCTTGATGTCGAACAGCGCCTGCGTTGTCTCCGCCATGATGCGAGTATTGGGCATCAGCGCGATGGAGAGCGCCTGGGCCGTCTTGCCCTCGCCCGTCATCACTTCGATGCGCTTGCCATCAAACGAGACGATGCGCGCCTTGACTCGCGGCACGCTCTGGGCGGTGGCGGTCATGGGCAGTATAATGAAGGCCGCACACAGAAACAGTTTTTTCACGGGGCTTGTCTTGGATGTTGGCTTGCCTGTCATCACCGCACAGTACAGAATTCCCGGCATGGATGGTGACCAAAAACTGGTTACAGGGGCTCTGAGCCGCATGGGCTTGGCGGCTGATGAGATCACCCTCACCCGGCTGAGCGGCGGTGTTTCGTGCGATGTCTGGCTGGTGGAAGGGCCGGGTCGCGCGGCAATGGTGGTAAAGCGGGCGCTGGCCAAGCTGCGCGTGAAAGATGATTGGCGCGCGCCGCCCGAACGCGTACGTGCGGAAATTGACTGGTTCAAGCTGGCTGGAAAAATCCAGCCCGGCGCGGCGCCAAAAATTATGGGAGAGGACGCCGCCCATTACATGTTTGCTATGGAATATCTGCCGCCGGAAAACCACAAATTGTGGAAAGCGGAATTGCTGGTGGGCCATGCCGATACCACTTTTGCGGCGCAGGTGGGTGCCGGCCTGGCGGAAGTCCACGCCGCCACGGCGGGCAAAGCGAATTTGGCGGCCGGCTTCGCACACCAGGTACAATTTTTCGCCCTGCGAATTTCGCCTTACCTGCTGACTGCGGCAGTGCGCAATCCCGATGTGGCACCTATCATCCAGGAAATGGCGGACGATCTGGGCGCGGCGCGCATCGCGCTGATGCATGGCGATGTCAGCCCCAAGAATATCCTGATTGGCCCTGATGGTCCTGTATTCCTGGATGCAGAGACGGCCTGTTATGGCGATCCGGCGTTCGATTTGGCCTTTTGCCTCAACCATCTGCTTTTGAAATATGTGCGAACTCCCGACGCGGCTTATCTGGAAAGCTTCCACGCCCTGAAAGATGCGTACCTCGCCGGCGTGGTCTGGGAAGCGCCCAGCGCACTGGAAACGCGCACGGCCCATCTGCTGGCTGCGCTGCTGCTGGCGCGAATGGATGGCAAGTCGCCGGTGGAATACATCACAGATCCCGCGCAGAAAGGGCTGGTGCGCGAAGCTACGAAGAGATTTCTGAAATCCGGTGAAAGCAGTCTGGCGAAAATGGTCGATACCTGGGACGGCGCTATTTCGGCACTACAATAGGCACGCCCGGCTCGATCTTCGAGGCATGGATGACCAGCGACGACTTCACGCTGGCGACATTCTTTTCCGCCGTCAGAACATGGGTGATGAAATTCTGGAAGGCCGACAGGTCCGCCGCCACGCATTTGAGCAGGAAGTCCACCTCGCCCGACAGCATGTGGCACTCGCGCACTTCCGGCCAGCTTCGCACGCGCTCCTCGAAATGCTTGAGGTCCGCGTCCTTCTGGCTGGCCAGGCCCACAAAAACAAAGCCAGCGGCGGCAAAGCCCAGCGCCTTGGCATTCAAATCCGCGTGATAGCCGGTGACATAGCCTGCCTTTTCCAGAGCTCGCATGCGGCGAAGGCAGGGCGGCGCCGTGATCTGGGCGCGGCGGGACAATTCCACATTGGTAATGCGGCCATCGGCCTGCAATTCAGAGAGGATTCGCAGGTCAATGGCGTCGAGCTTGCGGTTTTCCACGGGCGGGCCCTTTAGTCACCCACTTCTATTAGTGGCCTGCCGAGTTCAAAGCAATAATATTTCCAAAAAATGTTATTTCAGGACAGTCTCAGTCCTAAATAGGCCCCGTCCCGCCAAATCCATGCACTGGCCCGTATTTTTCACCCGCTTGACCTTTGCCTCGCCGCTCCCGATATCAAATCCCCTAAATACGGGCGCGGGAGCATGAGCCAGCATTCCAAAGTGATCATTCTGGGCAGCGGCCCCGCCGGCTGCACGGCCGCGATTTACGGGGCTCGCGCCATGCTGGCACCCACCATCATTGGCGGCATCCAGCCGGGCGGCCAACTCACCATCACCACGGAAGTGGAAAATTATCCGGGTTTTGCAGATGCCATCCAGGGTCCCTGGCTGATGGACCAGATGCAGAAACAGGCCGAGCATCTGGGCACCAAATTTGTTTCCGATACCATCGCGTCGGTTGACCTGTCGCGCAGGCCCTTCACCCTGACCGGCGACAGCGGCACGCTTTACACATGCGATGCGCTGGTGATCGCTACCGGCGCTTCCGCCAATTGGTTGGGGCTGGAAAGCGAAAGCCGCTTCCAGGGCTTTGGCGTTTCGGCTTGCGCCACCTGTGACGGATTTTTCTATCGCGGCAAAACAGTGGCTGTGGTGGGCGGCGGCAACACCGCGGCGGAAGAAGCTCTATTCCTAACCAATTTCGCGGACAAGGTGACATTGATCCACCGCCGCGACACCTTGCGCTGCGACAAGACCAACCAGATGCGTCTGTCCGCCAACAAGAAGATCAATATTCTCTACGATACCGAAGTGACCGAAGTGACCGGCAGCGACAATCCCAAAGGCGTTACTGGTATCACTTTGCACAATACCGTCACAGGCACGAAATCCACGTTAGGTGTGGACGGCTTGTTCGTGGCCATCGGCCATTCGCCTGCCACGTCGCTGTTTGCGGGCAAGCTGGACATGGATGAAAGCGGCTATATCAAGACCGCACCGGATTCCACCCATACCAGCGTGGCCGGCGTTTTCGCGGCCGGCGATGTCAAGGACAAGATTTTCCGCCAGGCCGTGACGGCGGCGGGTATGGGCTGCATGGCGGCGCTGGAAGCCGAACGCTTCCTGGCCGCGGGCCATGAAAGTGAATTGCCGGTGGCCATTCAGGCGCACGGATAGGGGCAGGTCATGGATTGGGACAAGCTTCGCATTTTCCACGCCGTGGCTTCGGCGGGCAGCTTCACCCATGCCGGGCAGATGCTCACCCTCAGCCAGTCGGCGGTGAGCCGCCAGATCAGCGCCCTGGAAGAAGAAATCTCGACGCCCCTGTTCCAGCGCCACGCCCGCGGCTTGACGCTGACCGATGAAGGCGAGCTTTTGTATACGGCGGCGGCAGATGTGCTGGCGCGGCTGGCGGCGGCGGAAGAATCCCTCAAGAACATCCATGACAGCCCGCGCGGGCCGCTGAAGATCACCACCAGCCATGGCATCGGCACCTATTGGCTGCTGCCGCGCCTGAAGGAGTTCCGCAAAGAATTTCCCGATGTAGAAGTGCATCTGGTGATGGACGATCGCGAGCTGGACCTGGCCCAGCGCGCCGCCGACCTGGCCATCCGCATGCGCGCGCCGGTACAGGCCGACCTGATCCAGCGCAAGCTGTTCACGGTGCATTACCATATCTATGCCTCCAAGGCGTATCTGGCCGCCCATCCCGCGCCCGTTACCCTGGAAGATATCTGCAACCACACCATCATCGTCTATGGCGAGACGGCGGCGCCGGAAATACGCGACATCAACTGGCTGCTGGAATCCTACCGCAAGCATTACCAGCCCGGCTGCACCGGTAGCATTATCCGTATCAACAACATCACCGGCATTCTGCAGGCGGTTGAAGAAGGCCTGGGCATCGGCGTGGTGCCGGATTTCGTGGCAGCCCAGCATGACAATCTTGTGCAGGTGTTGCCGGACTTTCCGGTCCCCGGTTTTGACGTTTACCTAGTCTATGCGGACGCACTGCGCCAATCCAAGCGGGTGGCGGCCTTCCGGGACTTCCTGGTTAAGGGTTCCAAGGACTGGCAGTACTAAATTTCATAAATTTTGGCCTAGACTTGAAGCGTAATTAGCGTCTGCCCCCATTCTACCGGCGGTTGCCTTAACGGCCGGTAGCCCGGAATTGCTAGGCGATCCGCGCTATTTCAGGCTGGCACAAAAGCGCTGGATGCGGCCACAGGCATCTTCCAGCACATTATTGGCCGTGGCGTATGAGATGCGGAAGAACGGTGATAGGCCGAAGGCCGCGCCATGTACCACCGCCACGCCTTCGCTTTCCAGAAGCGCCGCGGCAAAGTCTTCATCCGTGGCGATCTCTTTTCCTTCCGGCGTCTTCTTGCCGATTAGCTTCTTGATGGACGGATAAACATAGAAGGCGCCCTCTGGCTTGGTGCATTCTAGCCCGTTGGCCTGGTTCAGCATCGAGACAACAAGATCGCGCCGGCCTTCGAACAATTTCTGGAAGCCGGGAATAAAATCCTGGGTGCCGTTCAAGGCTTCCACGCTAGCCCACTGCGAGATGGAGGCAGCGGAGGTAGTCGACTGCGACTGCAGCTTGGCCATGGCTTTGATCAAGGGCTCCGGCCCGGCGCAATAGCCGATGCGCCAGCCGGTCATGGCATACGCCTTGGAGACGCCGTTCATGGTCAAGGTGCGGTCGTAAAGCCTGGGCTCGATTTCCGCGACGGTACGAAACTTGAAGCCCTCATAAACTAGGTGCTCATACATATCGTCAGTGAGTATCCAGACCTGGGGATGCATGAGCAGCACATCCGTCAGCGCCCTTAGCTCGGCTTCGCTGTAGCAGGCGCCGGTGGGATTGGAAGGCTGGTTGAAGATGATCCATTTTGTTTTCGGCGTGATAGCTTTATTCAGCGCCGCCGGCGTCAGACGGAAGCCGTCTTCGATCTTCATTTCCACAATCACCGGCGTGCCGCCGCCCAGCAGAACGATGTCGGGATAGGAAACCCAATAGGGCGCGGGCACGATCACTTCATCGCCGGGGTTTAAGGTGGCCAGCAGCGCGTTGTATATGATGGCCTTGCCGCCCGGCGCCACGAAGGTCTGTGAAGGCTTGTAGTCCAGGTTGTTCTCGCGCTTGAACTTGGCCGCGATCGCGGCGCGCAATTCATTGATGCCTTCCACTGGCGGATATTTGGTCTCGCCCCGGCGGATGGCGGCGATGGCCGCTTCTTTGATGTTGTCGGGCGTGTCGAAATCCGGCTCGCCTGCGCCCAGGCCGATCACATCCCGCCCCGCCGCTTTCAGGTCGCGGGCCTTCTGCGTCACCGCGATGGTTGGCGAAGGTTGGATGCGGTTCAGCGATTGGCTAAGAAAATTGGGAGGCAGCGGGGGCATAGTATAGGCCTTTTGGGTCTCACATTCCCCTATCAACCAGGTCTTTGTCCGGCAATAGCGCGGGGATGATACCCCCCGCCCAATCCGTCGTGCCAACCTTCTTCTTGCCCATTCGTACCTCAACTTTTCGGACCCTATCCCCCTGATCTTCCGAGGCGAAAAGGGCGGCTATGCCGCGGCAGCGTCACGGCGGTGGTGCGTCTGAAAATCGGCTGCAACGGCCAGGTGAAGGTCAGCGCGCCGGGTATCGTCAGCGCCGAGGACGCCAAGCTGGGGCAAGTGAAACAAGGCCGCGCCCAGCCGGCATCGGACCTCGGCGCGGCCTTTGAGCCACTCTGCGCGGGCGACATTTTGTTACATTTTTAACCCCCGGGGTGCTTTGCGATGAGGACCCACAGGACCAATCTGGAGCTGGTCGGCATCCAAACAGCGCTCCACCAGACGGATATAGCCACGGGACGGTCGAAGCGGCTTTGGTGACCCTCCACGAGAGCCTCCAGTTCGGCTTTCCATTACCTTTTCCGATTCGCTTTTGCAGTGGCATTTTAGGCTTATTTTCCTATGCCACACTCCACGTGGCGGCATACCAGCCCAGTAAATTGTCGTCCTGTAATGTTTTTACAGCCAAACCAACAAAAAAAGCTGCCGCGCGACAAAGGTTTACACGCGCATGGCCTTGTCTGGGACCGCCTTCTGGCCATATTTGCACCCATTGCCCAACCGGGCAGACGGAGTGCCATTTCGAGGGGGCCTTTTCCCGTTTTTGAGGGGCTTTTTCAATTTTCAAGAGTGACCTAATGAACCCTATTTTTCGTGGCCTTTCCGTTAGCCTTTTCGCCCTGACGGCGGCTGCCTGCACCACCCCCAATCCCCAGCCCCTTAGCCGCGACGGCGATGTGCCGCCGGCCTTCACTGCGCCCATCGCGGACCAGTCGCCGATCTGGCCAGAAACCAACTGGTGGATCAATTTCCACGCAGATGAATTGCCAGCGCTGGAAGAAACCGCGCAGCGCGAAAACCTGGACCTGGCCGCCGCCGCCGCGCGCGTGATCCAGTCTGAGGCCAATGCCGGCGTCGCTTTCTCGGCGCTGCTGCCCACCGTTAATCTGCAGGGCGGCGCCACCCGCACTAGCACCCGCGCCACCACCCCTGGCGGCAGCAAAACCAGCAACCTTCTCACCGGCGGTTTGGCGGCCAGCTATGAAATAGATTTCTGGGGACTTTCCCAGGACAAGCTGCGCCAAGCCCGCGAAACCCTGCGCGCCTCGCGCTATGCCGCCGCCGTGGTCGGCCTGACCACTTCGGCCAGCGTCGCCAACCAGTATTTCACCGTGCTGGCAGCCCGCGAACGCATCACCATCGCCCGCCAGAACATCGAAGCGGCCAAGCGAATCATGGCCGTGACCCAGGCCAAAGTTTCCAACGGCGTCTCGTCCAACTTGGACCTAGCCCAACAGCAGGCCACTGTGGCCCAGCAGGAAGCGCGCGTGCCGCTGTTAATCGAACAGGAACGCGAAGCGCGCTATGCGCTGGCGATCCTGTTGGGCCGCGCGCCGGAAGGCTTTGACGTCAACGCCCAGAATTTGCACGGCGTGATTTCCCCCGCCATGAAGCCGGGCCTACCCAGCGCGGTTTTGGAACGCCGCCCCGACGTGGCCCAGGCCGAAGCGCAATTGTTCGCCGCCCATGCCAATCTTGATGCGGCGCGCGCCGCCTTCTTCCCGCATCTGGGCCTGACCGGTTCTGGCAGCTATGCCTCCGCCGCGGTGGGTAGCCTGATCAACCCGGCGACCCTAGCCTGGAGCGTGGGCGCCACCCTGCTGCAGTCAGTGTTTGATGGCGGCCGCCTATCGTCACAGGACGATCTGGCCAAGGCGCAGCAGACCGAGCTGGTAGCCAACTATCGCAAGGTCGTGTTCAGCGCCTTCAACGACGTAGAAAACGCGCTGGGCCAGACCCGCGCCTTCAGCGACCAGATCGTCTCGCTCACCGAACAGGTGCGCGCTTCCACCGAAGCCTTCCGCATCGCCGAGCTGCAATATCGCGAAGGCACGATTGACATCCTCTCGCTGCTGCAGACCCAGCAGAGCCTGTTCACCGCCGAGGATAGTTTGGTACAGGCCAAGCTGTCGCGCCTCAGCGCCAATGTCAGCCTCTACCGCGCCCTGGGCGGCGGCTGGACGCAGACCGGCGCCGATGAGGCGTATGAGCCGCAGCTTGACTGGTGGCCGCTTTAATCTGACACCCTCCGGCCTTCACAGCTTTGCAAAACGCCGCGCCTCTTTCGGGGAGCGGCGTTTTGCGTTGCTGCGGTCAGCTCCAACTTCAGGCGCGTTGTGCAAAGGGAGGGACGAACTTCAATGTCCAGAACCGCGCCGGCTAACAGAGCTGCGAAGGACACCCGGCGCCATAGCCGCCGCCAGCGCTGCTTCCAGATCCGAGACTTGGATCACCTGCAAGCGCGAAGGCTGGAAATCCTTGTAATTCAGCTGCGCCTTGGCAATCTCTCATGGAGAAATGATGCTCCAAGGTAACCAGAAACAAGCTTAGCTGCGCGATGATCTAACATATTGAAGTAAATGTGTTATTTTAGAACTAGCTCGTCTTCTTGTTGCGTATCAGATCATCCACAACGCCGGGATCCGCAAGCGTGGAAATGTCGCCCAGGTTCTTATAATCGCCTTCAGCAATCTTGCGGAGGATGCGGCGCATGATTTTTCCCGAGCGTGTCTTGGGTAGGCTCGGCGAAAACTGGATTACATCAGGCTTGGCGATAGGACCAATCTCGCTGCCAACGAATTTACGCAGCTCTTCTACCAAAGCGTCGCTTACTGTCACCCCTGTCTTGAGCGTAACATAGGCGTAGATGCCCTGGCCCTTAATCTCATGGGGATAGCCAACCACGGCGGCTTCAGCCACATTCGCGTTACCCACTAGGGCGCTTTCTATCTCGGCAGTACCAAGGCGGTGGCCGGAGACATTGATGACATCATCAACGCGACCGGTGATCCAATAGTATCCATCCTCATCGCGCCGACAGCCATCCCCAGTAAAGTACTTTCCAGGATAGGTAGTAAAATAGGCGTCTATAAAGCGCTGGTGATCACCATAAACCGTTCTCATTTGGCCGGGCCAACTGGTAGCTAAGCAAAGATTACCAGTGGCAGGGCCCTCAAGAACTTTACCATCAGCATCTACAATCTGAGGATTAATTCCGAAAAGGGGCTTAGACGCAGAGCCCGGCTTCAGGGGTGTCGCGCCAGGTAGGGGCGATATAAGTATCCCTCCAGTTTCTGTTTGCCACCAAGTGTCAACAATGGGGCAACGACCATCGCCTACGACACGATGGTACCAGAGCCAAGCTTCCGGATTGATAGGCTCGCCAACGCTACCAAGAAGTCTCAAAGACGAACGACTAGTTGATTTTACCGGTTGGTCCCCCTCCCGCATCAAGGCACGAATAGCCGTTGGAGCGGTGTAGAATATATTAACCTGATGCTTATCAATAACCTCCCAGAACCGGGAGGGTGTTGGGTAATTCGGTACACCCTCAAACATGAGAGTTGTCGCGCCATTAGCTAAGGGCCCATAGATTATATAGCTATGCCCAGTTATCCAGCCAACGTCTGCAGTGCACCAATAAATGTCTCCATCATGGTAATCAAAAACATATTGATGCGTAGAGGCAGCGTACAGCAGATAGCCTGCTGAAGTATGAAGGACGCCCTTTGGTTTCCCCGTTGAACCAGAAGTATAAAGTATAAAGAGAGGGTCTTCTGCGTTCATTGCCTCAGGGGGGCAATCAGGTGAAACTTTTGCCGCTTCATCATGGAGCCAATAATCTCGCCCTTCGTGCATAATGATTGGTGCACCAGTGTGCCTAACTACAATCACATCTGTGACGCACGGGGCCTTCTTAAGAGCTGCGTCAGTGTTTTCCTTTAGTGGGATAGACTTGCCAGCGCGGACGCCAGCGTCAGCAGTAATAACGAGCCTTGAAGTGCAGTCATTAATACGACCAGCGAGACTTTCTGGAGAAAAGCCACCAAATACAACCGAGTGAACTGCTCCAATCCTTGCACATGCAAGCATTGCGTAGGCTGCCTCAGGGATCATAGGCAAATAGATAGTAACCCTATCGCCCTTTTGTACTCCGCGACTTTTTAGAACATTAGCAAAGATACAAACATTGGAATGAAGCTCATTATAAGAAATGTTTTTACTTAAAGAGGGGTCATCCCCCTCCCAAATTATAGCTGTTTGATTCCCGCGTTTGGCCAGATGCCTATCAATGCAATTAGAAGTTACATTGAGTTGACCGTCTTCGAACCAGCGAACAAACAGGTTGTCTTTATTAAAAGAGACGTCACTAACTTTTGTAAATTGCGTTATCCAATCAAGTCTATTGGCCTCAACCTTCCAAAAATCATCCGGGTCCTGAAGGGAGCGCTTATATTTTTCATCATATTGAGATGCATTAATTAAGGCTTTAGCGGACCATTCGTCAGGAACGGGAATTCTTTGATCAGACATGAACTATTCCAGATGCTAAACCGCAGAATTACGATTTTTTAGTACTAAATAAGTAAGGGAATTTTGATCAAAAAAAAAGGGCGCGATAGGGATGACCCATCGCGCCCCAATTATGTAGATGTTAGAGCTTCTGCTGCAGTGTGAAGAGGAAGCTACGTCCCATAACTGGATACACAGCTGCATTTGTTGTGTGGTGGTTGCGTCCGACCTGATTTGGGAGCCTGTCAAAGACGTTGGTTACATTAACTGACAGTCGTGTTCCCGTACTCGGCAAAGCATATGAAATGGAAGGGTTGAAGTAATTAGCAACACCAGACACAGGATTAGTTGTCGTGCGACTGGTTATGAATGCGGCATCTCTCAAATCACTAATAACGCGCCACTGCATACCTAGACTGAAGCCAGATGGGTGGTTCCATGTAATGTTTGTACTTGCCTGATATTTCGGGAACGGGCCAGTACCTTGAGACGTCTGGGCATATTGGAGCCAAGGAGAGTCCACGAATATTCTCGACTTATATCCGTTAAGATAGTTACCAAATGTGGAAAAAGTAAAGATACCCGCATCCGGAGTTCCAGTAATTTCTCCAAGGTCGGTTGCCCAATTTGCCTGAACATCAACACCGCTAGTTTTTAGGCCACCCGTATTGGCAAAGGGAGTTCTAACATTAACCATCGCACCATTGGTACCACGGTTTAGATACGAACAATATTTATTGTTCGGATCGTAAGTTGGGTTCATGCCCGAGATAATGTTGTAGCAATTGTCAACCAATGTATTGAAGTCTAGTGCTGAAATGGCATCCCTGAGGCCAATCCTATAGCCGTCGAATGAGACAGATGCGTCACGCAACCAGGGCGTATCAAATTCCGGCTGATAAACGACGCCCATTGTAACGGTTTCGCTGGTTTCCTCTTTCAGGTTTTGGTTACCAGAAGAAATTGACGGCACTTGGAAATCGTTTGTCGTATAAGCCGCATAGGTTGCAGCGGACATTCCCTGGGCCTGACAGATCCCCGAGTACAGGGCCCGCGACGTCGCTGATACGCGAATATCGCATGGATCTCCGCCGGGATTTGCAGTGGTGGCAGTCCTGTTTGCATAATACGTGGCGTTTCCGGCAAAGAGCTCGTTAACAGAAGGTGCGCGAGCGGCTTTTTCATAGCCAGCGCGAACTCTCAATCCACCAGCAATTCCCCAATCGATGTCGCCTTTATAGGTATTGCTCATTCCCGTTAACTTATAAATTGAATTTCGCGCTGCGATGTCCAAATTCAAGGATTTAACGAAAGGCAAATCCTTAAGGAGCGGAATTAAAGCCTCACCGTAAAGTTCTCGCACGGGCGAGGCGCCCTTCGTCTTAGACTGAGGATTAAAGGTGAAGGGGTCGCCTTCTTGCACAGCCTTGTCTGGATCATAGCTGAACGCCACTCTCCTATAACCAGCACCAACTGCATACTGTACGTCGCCTGCTGGCAGGGTAAATGCAGTTCCCTGGAGCCCTGCGTTAATAGTGTCCTGCGTAAGTGCGGTTCTGTTTGCAAATATAGGGGCCATATAATTTTTGCAGGCATCAGATGATGTGTAATTACCAAACGGATTAAATCCACCCGCGCAGAGCGAGGCACCCCCGTCAGCAGCATTCAGCATCGCCTGCGTGCGTGATAAACTCACGCCGCCAGTGCTTGAATATGTTGTGAGCGTCTGCCCGTGGGTTGCATTGATGTCCCATGTTATTGACTTACCGAGAGACCCATTCACTCCCGCAGTCATCTGATAAATGTTATTTGCATTGGTTGCATCACGAAAGCCACCAGAAAATGTGAACCTCTTATTAATAGAAACCACGCCCGTCGGATTTGCCCGGGATGCCAGCAAGGCGGCGAAACCGGGATCGCGAACCAATTCAGCCTGAAGGAAGGGGTTTGTGAATGGCACAGTTGGAATTTGCGTGGCACTCGTAACTGTTCCGTCACTTTCAACCATTGAATTATAGTTTGTGTAGAACGCCTGTCCGTAAAAATTTACGGTAGGTGTTAACGCATACTGAAGCTTCGCAAAGGTGCTCCAACGCTCCAATGGGTTTTGCGTACCGCGCCAAGGATATGAACGGTTACCGACCGCTGAACCGGTAGTATCAAGAAGGGAGCGGCCCTGAGCATCCAAAACGGGCTTGAGGTTATAAACACTTGTTACACCAGTAATACTATTAATGGGGAACAACGTTCCATCATTATTCCAACCATATTGCTGACTTGAGGCTGTCACTTTGCCGGCAGCGGCACCAAAGGGTGCAAAATAAGCATTTACCGCAGCCTGCGATGGAAGGTTGGGAACTTTGTCTGCAGTAGGTTGCCACGTGCCTGTAACCAATGGCGTCACACCCGAAGTGCTCGCCATAAGCCACGGAATAGATGAAGCCTGAACCTTGATCCGCTTTGTATATTCGACGGCGAAAGTGATGTTACCCTTACCGTCAGCTGAATTCATTCCGCCAACTGCATTTACGTCCCACTGAGGACCGCCATAAAACTGGGTGGTGCCAAAAGATGACGTAACCGTCATCCCATCGGCAGCCTTTTTGGTTTTGAAGTTAACAACACCTGAGATGGCGTCAGAACCATACACCGCCGATGCGCCGCCGGTAATAACTTCGATATTTTGTACTATGCCTGAAGGCAGCTGATTTATATCGACTGTACCGTCAGAGTTTGAAGGCATAATCCGGCGGCCATCCAATAGCACCAAATTGCGCTGCGCCCCCAAACCTCGCAAGCTAACATTTGCCTGTCCGCTGCCGCCAATAAAGGCGCTAGAACCGGCCGTCGCAAAAGAAAACTGGGGCATTTCCCGAAGGCCCTGTTCCAATGCTAGCTGTCCGCTATTCTTAAGAGCATTGGTGTCGACGGTGACGATCGGGGTAGCTGTGTTGTAATCTTGGCGGGAAATCAAAGAACCAGTAACCGTCACTGATTCCATGGCCGGCGTACCGGATCCTTGCGCATGCGCCGAGGCTACAGAAAGCATTGGCAAAACTGCGCCAGACAGCAGCAAACGACTAAGTGACTTTGGCAAAATCCTAGCAACTGATTGCATTTTATTCCCCGTTTCTCGTAGGTTTGAAAAAATCACAAGTTCGTTACAAAATCGAAATTATAAATTTATACCTTTATCCTACGGCATTTTTCCCATGTCACAAACCCCCTTACCTCCGCTTAATTAGTCGTATGTGACTTTTTAACAACAAGCATTATGCCTAGGGAAAACCCCTTGGAAGAACTAGATTTTTTTCCAGAACAATCATTAAGCCCCCCCCCCCCCCCTGTGAACAAAACTTCCTGTTGCCTGTCCGGCCAGAGAGTTTGGCACTAAAAAGCCCCAACGGGATTAGGCGTCAGGGCTCTTATTTAATTAGTGTTTTAAGCTAAAGGGGCGAAAGCTTACTCCACAGCGAACGTCGAGCGGTTTTGACCAGCCTTTTCAGCAGCCTGGATCCACAGGGGCGCGCGTCCGCGTCCGGTCCACTTATTTCCTTTAGTGTCCTTAAATTTTACAGGGACTTTCTTCCCTTTTAACTTGCTGACACGCTTGGCTCTCTTAGCGCCCTTAGCAGTGCGACTAGGCTTACCTGAAAAAGCGTGCCTCAGGTCAGCAAGTGTCAACTTGTGCTTCTTAATCAGTGCTACGGCTTTATCGAGACCGGGCTTAGCCTTAGCCTCAAGCGCTACCGCTTTCTTCTGAAGAACTGCAATTTGGGCCTGAATGGTTTGCAGGGAAATGGTGCGGGGCATCAAATAGTCTCCAGTTTCATGGGCCTAAATTATCTAGTTATTGAAAGAATTAACAATAAAAGATGGAGTTAATAAGGTGTAAAATTTTTATCAACAAAAACTATACGTTTGTTTAGCCGAGTTATTAGGAGAAAACAAATATCATCTTTAAGAAACCACTCCGGAACCAATGCAACCCTCTTGATTAACAAAAAAGAAAAACTAAAAGTTTTCCCTGCCGCTAAAAAAACTTTGAAGTATGCAATTTCTAACTATTAGTAGTATTTTTATAATGAAGCTATATTTCATCGAGTAAAATTCGTTGAATCATATTTTCAGCATTTTTGGCAAAGAATTCCCCATTACAGCTAATAAATCGGGGCCGTACGATGAAGAATTTTGCTCAAGCTCATTTTGAGTAATGACTTCATTACCTTGTTTCCCGAAGAGCACGACCTCGTCGTTTAATTTTATAATGTCTTGATAGCCGGTTACGTCGGCCATCAAAGTATTCATTGTTACCCGTCCAATTACTGGGTAGCGGCGAGAGCCAATCAAAACTTCTGTTTTATTTTTACCGTCGCTGGAAAAAGCTGGCTCATTTGAGTGTGATAAGTTCCGGCGATAACCATCAGAATAACCGATGGGGATGTTGGCTAGCCATGATTCTCGTTTCAGCCGATATGTCCGATCATATGACACGGTCTCGTCTGCCGGAAAATGATTTACTGCCGCCACCCGAGATTTCAAAGTCATGGTTGGCATGAAGCGAGATAGAAAATCCGCACTTGTATCGCCATAAAGGGCGCCGCCTACACGAACCATTTCCAGGCGTGTCTGCGGATGGTGCAGTGTGGCAAAAGTGTTGGCGGTGTGACGGATGAATGCCTCTGGGGGCAATCCGTTGGACTTAAGCCAATCTACGTCCTGAGAAAAACGATTAAGCTGACGCAAAATATCGTCACTATCCTCTGTTGGGTAATGCGTCATTAGCCCAACAATTTTTAGAGGCGCGGCATTTAGAATCGTGAGTCCGTCCGCTTTTCCATATTCTGTCTTCAGCTCAACTCCATTACGGCTCATTCCATCAGAATTCAAACACAGATGAATGGGCAACATGCGATTAGGGTGAGCGCGGCGCCATAATTGTGCGATGTGCAAAGCTGCTGCTGGATTTCCGACTAGTTCTTCTATGTTTAAGGGGAAGGCGTCTTCAATTTCATCTACTGTTGCAGTGCGAATGCGTATCAGACGCCCCCTGAAACCCATTTCACGGGCAACCCGCGCCTCGTCATTGCTGGCAATTCCCATCTTTGAGACATTTGCTTTCAGTACTGATGGCATTAGTAGGTCAAGACCGTTGCCATACGCGTCAGCCTTCATGACAGCGCATAATTCAGCACCGCCATCTCCCAGGATCGTTCGTATTGTCATTATATTGTGAACAAACGCCGCAGCGTCGATCTCAAACCAAGCATTGTGACGCGGTACGCTTCCGGGGCGCAGACCAAAATTGTGCGACGACAATATTGGAGCGGCCGCGGCGGGAATGCTGCCCAGTGCCGCGGCGGCGCCCACTCCAATCATAACATTGCGGCGATTAAGTTTCATGGGGTCTCTAACTAAACCTAGTAAATGGTGATTTTATTAAGTGAAAAATAACTTATTAGAGCACCCCTTCAGAAGAAATAGGGCCCGCTTAAGGCAAGCCTTGGGAGCTAAATAAGTAATTTCAGCCAACAGTAAAAAGGAACCAACAGACCTGGCGCGCATAAAACATGATAGCTTACTAACCTCTGAAATAGATAAAGCCCGCGAGAGACCTCGCGGGCTTTATCTACATTTCAATAAATCTAGTTTTTCGCTGCTTCCTTAGCCTTACCAGAAAGCAGATCTTCAATAGTAAAGTGGCGACCGTTCAAAATCACGTGTTTAACGTTAAATGTATCATGAATGTTCACCAATGGGTTTCCTTCAACCAAGACGATATCCGCCAGCTTACCTGGCTGAATACTGCCGGCATCTAGGTTCAACATTTCTGCTGAATTGACAGTAGCTGTCCGGAGCACGTCATACGGGGACATTCCCATATTGATGTAATTCTCCATTTCGCCGTGTAAGAACATTCCCTCTGGCTCATCTGTTCCAGCAGTGATGGTTGCACCTGCCTTAATGAAGTCCATGACCATTTTACCGCTGCCGGGCGCCTTGGGCGGCACGAGCCCACGGGTCAAGCTATCATAATTGCGTATCGTGTTTTGGAGCCATGGCGGATCCAGGGCCAGCCGGGGATCATTCTTTAGTTCTGGATGAGCAACAATCAAATCACGCATGCCACTGAAAATCATGGGTGTCATGTTGATGTGATTTTGTCCGGCAATCTGAATGACATCTTCATACGCATTGTCGAAGGTGGCCTTCATTGAATATCCGCGGCGGCTAGTTGCCGTCGTATGTTCAACGCTGTCCATTCCATCAAAGGCTGCAGGATAAATTTCGTGACCAGTAACGGGAGCCCCAATGCCGTGAGCGTAATCAACAATCATTTTCTGCTGGACATCCGGCATGCGCACATAGGATTTGAAGATGTCAAAACCTAATACCTTACCCCTCTCTAATTCCCGCATCAGGTGAGAGTTAGATGAAATGGCGACGCCCATTTTGTAATAGGTCCTCTTCCACTCCATCAGATGTCCGGTAGAGAATATGCGAGGTTGAATGCGGGCGCCGGCATCGCCAGCTTCGCGATCTTCAACAGCCTCATACGGCAAGTCGCCGGGATTACGCAGCGAGGTGATCCCATAAGAGAGAAAATTACGTCCCTGCTGTTCACCAAAATCACTTTGCCGATGACTATGATTTTCGATCAAACCAGGCATGGCAGTAAGATTGGGGGCTTCAATAGTGGCTTTACGCCCCGACACGTGCGGAACAATCGCTTTAATACGATTTCCAACAATTTCTATGTCGACGTCATTACGTGCAGTCTTAGCAATACCGTCTACTAGCTTGCCTACATGAACGATCATGCTCGTTTTGGGTACATAGACCGTATAATTCAGATCGAGCGGAATGGTCTGAACATCACCATTCTCTGTATCAATCAGGCGCAATTTGTCATTGGCCTGATAAAGAATGTGCCTGTTGTCACCCATCCAGTTTGGATTATAGGCAATCTCTGATGTCAGGTGACGCACTGGCCCCTGTGGCTCACCCGTGAGTGGCGAAACAGGCCAGATCGCCAGCTGCCCTTCATAGACCCCCGCCATCTGGGTTCCGTCTGTTGACCAGACTGGACCGTTCCAGCCCCGACTGTCGATCGACAGATTAGGCGTGGGCGCAAACCATTTATCATCTGTCGCATCGTCTTCTGACGTACCAGTAGAAGACATTGTCAGGACTTGATTGGTTCCTTCACGATATTTTCGATTGTAAGGCGCTACCATGGCCAGCGCGATGCGCTTGCCATCCGGCGACCAAGTAGGCGTACCGGGCGCGAAGATCGACTTGTGAATAATCTTTACATCGCCAGTAGCTACATCAGCCACCGCCACGCTGGCACCCCGCCACATAGTATCTACATTGACGAAAGCAATGCGCTTGCCGTCTGGTGAGAACTGCAAAGATGTGGGCTGAGTGGTTATTTTTGTGACCTGCCTCATCTGTCCGGTCTGCATGTCCCGTATCCAGATATTCAGTAGACCATTGCCTCCAGCCGCGCGGTCCGTTGACCAGGCTAGGAAACGTCCATCTGGAGACCAAGTAGGATCCAGGTCATAGGATGCGTCCTTGGTTAGGTTCTCAGGCTTTCCGCCGACTGGCATTAGCCACAAGTCACCCAAAGCTACGAACGCCACGCTCTTACCATCCGGTGAAATCACAGGACGCATAATGCCAAGAGCTTTGCGCGGTGCCTGACTGTCAAAATCTCGCTTGAAGCGAGTGTATGCAGTGCGTGGCGGCGTGATCTCTAAAGTGGCGCTGAAGGGAACAGATTTGACCGCGCCTGAAAGCGTGCGTCGTTTTATGAGACCATCGGCAGTGTAGAAGAATTCATTGTTTGAAATCCAGCTTGGACGAAATGGAAACACCACCTCTTTACCCGAGACAGACTTGCCATTTATTTCAAGCTTGCTGTCAACACCAACCGAGGCTTGATAAACCAGTTGCCCACCAGGGCTGATAGACGCGGCAGCAATATTGCCTTTTGAATCAGCGATTTTATGCTCTTCTTTGGTGGCTACGTTCACCGACCAGAGAGTTTTGTAAGCGTCACGGCTTGAAGTGAAGATTATTTCCTTATCGTCTGCCGACCAAGCAGGCATCACGTCTTCGGCCGGGTTAGTTGTGAGCTGGCGCATCGCACCTGACTTCACGTCCATAACCCAAATATTATTGTTGCTGCCTAACGGATCGCCTCGATCTGAAGAGAAAGCGATCTGGCTGCCATCGTGACTATAGATAGGTTCGCGATCGTCAAACGTACCCTCAGTCAGCATATGTTGATTGGAACCGTCCGCGCCAACCTGCCAAAGATCATATCCTCCATCGCGATAGCCAAAAAACACAATGTTTTTGCTGTCCGGAGACCACTGCGGCTGATGGCCGTCATTGAAAATATCAGTAACTCGCTTGGCGACCCCGCCGCCAACGGGCAGGACGTAGATTGAGCCTTGCAAATCCATGGCAAGCATCTTGCCGTCTGGCGAAACCGATACCGCCATCGACGTGCCCTGATGCACCGTGATGCTTTTAGTATGAGGGGCTGTAGGCGCTTGAGCAGATCCTGGAAGCGCGATTGCAAGCGCGCTGACACCAAGCAAAATCGAAAGAAGAGATTTGCGCATAATTTTAACCCCCCGGTAAAACAATAATTAAAATTTATAGCAGACAAACTTGACGGCGGGAAATTAAAAAATCGGGGCGTAGGGTCGTCATGCCTGAAGCTAACGCGATTTTTTTTGAAGCCGTCGCGTTTTAGAGGATTTGCTACCTCGACGAGGAGCTAATCGGGTCCTAGCGGGAGAGGTCTATTAGACTTTAAAATCCGAAATTGTGGCGTAGCCAGACGCACTCTCAATTAAGTAACAATGTTACAAAAGAAGGGGTGCCCACGCAGCGGAGTTAAGCCATTGGTATTGCTTGATTATTGGCGGACAGGGTGGGATTCGAACCCACGAACCCCGTGAAGGGTCTCCGCATTTCGAGTGCGGTACATTCAACCACTCTGCCACCTGTCCGTGGCGGCTGAGATACCGGCTGGACCCCGCCCGTGCAAGCAAAAGCAGGTCAAAAACCCAATCTGAATTACTCAATCCGGGGCGCCCGCCAGCCAGTACAGGCTGGCGTGAAAGCCCGTGAGCCGGGGGCCGATCAAATCCAGGCCCTGGCGCATCTGGGCCGCAAAGCCAAAGGGTGGGTTCAGCACCAGCAACCCGGCTCGGGCGAGCTTGCCTTCCGGAGCCGTGATGCTTGCCTCCACCGCCAGCGCCCGCGCGGCGCCGCACGTCAGCACCTCGCCGCAAAAGGCCCTGGCCTGCGCGGCTGATTTCACCGGATACCAGAGAAGATAAATGCCGGTGGCGAACCTGCGATACGCATCGCGTGCGGCGCGGGCGGCGATTTCAAACTCGTCCGGCGCTTCAAAGGGCGGGTCCAGCAGCACAAGCCCGCGCCGCTCCGGCGGCGGCAGCAAACGCGCCAGCGCGGCATAGCCATCGCCCGCCTCCACCCGCGCGCGCGCGAAAGGGGCCAGCGCGATTTTCAATGCGGCGGAATCCTCGGGATGCTTTTCGCAGGCCACCAGCCGGTCCTGTGGCCGCAGCAGCATGGCGGCGATCAGGGGCGAGCCGGGGTAATGATCCGCGCCGCGCGCCAGTTCGAGATATTTTTCCAGCGCTTCGGCGCCATGCACGCCATCAAGACGCGCGATGCCGTTCTGCGCTTCGCCCGTCTTCTGCGCTTCACCGGCGGCAAGATCGTAACGCCCGCGCCCGGCATGGCTGTCCATCACGAAGAACGGCGTTTCCTTTTTC
The DNA here is from genome assembly GCA_947465395.1 of Alphaproteobacteria bacterium. Lineage (GTDB taxonomy): Bacteria > Pseudomonadota > Alphaproteobacteria > Micropepsales > Micropepsaceae > Rhizomicrobium. The sequence continues at coordinate 60,444 of CANIAL010000011.1, forward strand.
CGCAAATGCAAAAGCGCCGTCACCAGCGCCAGATGCTTGACCACATCGGCGAAATTGCCCGCATGATAGGCGTGGCGGTAATTCATGCCGACGCTTGATTAATGGAAGATGGGCAACCATCGGGCTTGAAGACGCGGATCGTGGAAGCCGGATTTTTCGCCAGCATGGCGGGCGTGCGGATGGGCCGCGCCACCAGGTCGCCGCCGCAGTTGGGGCAGATGCCGCGCAAGCTCCCTTCCGCGCAATCGGCGCAGAACGTGCATTCATAGGTGCAGATCCGCGCGTTAAGGGCAGAGGGCGGCAGGTCGGTGTCGCAGCATTCGCAGTTGGGGCGCAATTCCAGCATGGGATACCTCCTGAATGGCGGCACGACCTTACCCGTATGGCCCGGAAAATACAGCGTAATACCGCGCGGGGCGGGTATGCGGACCTCGCGTTGACCCGGGAGAGTTGCTGGCTATATTCGCGGTTCGCCGGGCGTTCCGGCGGGATGCGGGCGTGGTGGAACTGGTAGACGCGCCAGACTCAAAATCTGGTACCGCAAGGTGTGTCGGTTCGATTCCGACCGCCCGCACCATTCGAGAAATTTGTCTCGCCAGCCAGTGGGCGGTCGGGTTGTTTTTTTGCCGGCTTCGCCGGCGGGGCCGCCCGCACCAATTCAATTCCGGCAATTGCCGGAATTGAATGCCAAAGTGGCCCGCGCGGCAGCGCCTTGAGGGCCACGCGGCAGTGATGAAGAGGCGGTCGGGTTGGGCCGCCCGCAGCGATGAACAAGGGTTGATGAGATGAACGCGCCAACCGCAGAATTTTCTTCAACGCCGCGCACCGACTGGACGCGTGATGAAATCGCGGCCCTGTTCGCGCTGCCCTTCCCGGAACTGATCTTCCGCGCTCAAAGCATCCATCGCCGCCACTTCGCGCCCGATGAAGTGCAGATATCAACCCTGCTTTCCATCAAGACCGGCGGTTGCCCCGAAGACTGCGCCTATTGCCCCCAAGCCGCGCAATATGACACCGGCGTCAAGGCGGAAAAGCTGATGGCGCTGGACGCCGTGCTGGCCGAGGCGCGCGCCGCGCGCGATGCCGGGGCCACGCGCTTCTGCATGGGCGCCGCATGGCGCAGCCCCAAGGACAAGGATCTGGACACGGTCTGCGCCATGGTTGAAGGCGTCAAGGCGCTGGGCCTGGAAAGCTGCGTCACGCTTGGCATGTTGTCGCCGCCCCAGGCACAGCGCCTGAAGCAATCGGGTCTCGACTATTACAACCACAATATCGACACCTCGCCCGAATATTATGGGCAAATCATCAGCACACGGACATACCAGGACCGGCTCGACACGCTGGCCGCCGTGCGGGATGCGGGCGTGAATGTCTGCTGCGGCGGCATTGTCGGCATGGGCGAAAGCGCCGATGACCGCGTGGGCATGATCCATGCCCTGGCCACCCTGCCCGATCACCCCCAAAGCGTGCCGATCAACGCGCTGGTAGCGGTGGCCGGAACCCCAGCGGCACTGGCCAAACCGCTCGATCCCATCGATTTCGTGCGCACCATCGCGGTGGCCCGCATCACCATGCCCCGCGCCGTCGTCCGCCTGTCGGCCGGGCGCGAGGCCATGAACCAGGAGACCCAGGCGCTGTGCTTCCTGGCGGGGGCCAATTCCATATTTTATGGCGAGAAGCTGCTCACCACCCCCAACCCCCAGACCCATGCCGATGCGGCGCTTTTCGCCAAGCTGGGCCTGAAATCCATGCCGGTTTCCCACGTGGAAAACGACGAGTTCCCTCAAAATTAAGGCTGGTTTCTAACAAGGTCTTAACCGGGCGCGTTCTAAGACGGACGCATGAAACAGCTCTTCATGCTGCGGGGCATTCTGGTCCTGGGCGCCGTCGTGCTCAGCCCGGCAATCGCCTATCTGGGCTTCACCCCCATGCCGGGCGATTTCGCCCTTGGCGCAGGCAACCAGCGGGTTGTCGTGCCTGTGGCGTATTCGCTGTGTGCAAGCTCGGGTCTGGCCCTTTTATATTACCTTTTGAAGCGTTAGAGCGGTCGGGCACACTAGCCCGCGAGTCCGCCCATGTCGTCTGTCAAAATCCAGCGCGCGCTTCTCTCCGTTTCCGACAAGACCGGGCTGATCGAATTTGCCAGGGGCCTAACCAGCCATGGCGTGCAACTGATTTCCACCGGCGGCACCGCCAAGGCGCTGCGCGATGCGGGCCTGACAGTCAGCGACGTTTCCGAGATCACCAATTTTCCCGAAATGATGGATGGGCGGGTGAAAACCCTGCATCCCAATGTGCATGGCGGGCTTCTGTCGCTGCGCGACAATGCGGACCATGTCGCCAGCATGAAGGAGCATGGCATCCAGGGCATAGATTTTCTGGTCTGCAATTTGTATCCGTTCGAAGCCACGGTAGCGCGCGGCGCCGATTTCGAAACGACGATCGAGAATATTGATATTGGCGGTCCGGCCATGACCCGCTCTGCCGCCAAGAACCATCCCTTTGTGACGGTGGTGGTGGATGTGGAAGATTACGCCGCCGTGCTGGCGGAAATGGCGGCGAACGCTGGCGCCACAACTTTGGCGTTGCGCCGCACGCTGGCCCAGCGCGCCTTTGCCCGCACCGCCGCCTATGACGCCGCCGTGTCGGGCTGGTTCGCGGGCGAATTGGCGAAGGACGGCGAGACGGCGCCGCCGCGCCGCCGCGCTTTTGGGGGCATGCTGCGCCAGCCGCTGCGTTATGGTGAAAATCCGCACCAGGAAGCGGCCTTTTACGTGGACGGTTCGTCGCGGCCCGGCGTCGCCAGCGCCACGCAGATACAGGGCAAGGAGTTGTCCTATAACAACATCAACGACACCGATGCCGCCTATGAGCTGGTGGCGGAGTTTGATCCCAAGGCGGGACCTGCCTGCGCCATCATCAAGCATGCCAATCCCTGCGGCGTGGCGCTGGGCAAGACCTTGAAGGACGCGTATCTGGCGGCGCTGGCCTGTGACAGCACATCGGCCTTTGGTGGCGTCTTGGCTTTCAACCATAAATTGGATGGCGCCACGGCGGAAGAAATCTCGAAAATCTTCACCGAAGTGATCATCGCGCCGGATGCGGACGATGACGCCAAGCGCATCCTGTCGGCCAAGAAGAATTTGCGCCTGCTGGTGGCGGGCGGCTTGCCCGATCCGCTGGCGCCCACGCTCACTTACCGTTCGGTGGCTGGCGGCTTCCTGGTGCAGACCCGCGACAATGGCCGCGTGACGCGGAAAGAGCTGAAGGTGGTGACCAAGCGCCAGCCCACCGAACAGGAAATCACCGACATGCTGCTGGCCTTCACCATCGGCAAGCATGTGAAGTCCAACGCCATCATCTATGTGAAGGACGGCTCCACCGCCGGCATCGGCGCGGGCCAGATGTCACGCGTGGATTCAGCGCGCATCGCGGCCTTGAAAGCCAGGGACGCGGCCAAGGCTGCGGGCTGGGCCACGCCCCGCACGGTGGGTTCGGCGGCGGCATCCGAAGCCTTCTTCCCCTTCCCGGATGGCCTGCTCGTGGTGGCCGAAGCCGGCGCAACGGCGGTGATCCAGCCGGGCGGTTCGGTGAAGGACGCGGATGTGATCGCGGCAGCGGATGAAGCCGGTCTCGCCATGGTTTTCACCGGCATGAGGCACTTCCGGCATTGACTCGCCTCCAGCGGTGAACTGCGACAGCACCCCAGATCATTTCCACGACTCCGAATGGCCAGGCGCCCTGCAAAAATCCATAGATCGAGCCCAGCCAACACGACAGGGCGAATGCCAGGATGAACCAGTGGCTGCGCCCCTCCAGCGCATAGGTCACCAACATAGCGGTAACCGCAAACAGCCCAAATAAAGTCAGCGCGTCCATCACCTGGAAAACGTCTCGTTTGCTTCCACGCCCCAAATGCGGTCGCGAGAAATCCAGCCGTCTATATCGTTGGTGTGGATGCGGCAGGCGTCTTGGGCGCAGGCTTTTAAACCAGCGACAGCGCCGGGATCGGCCAGGCCCGTGATCCTGGAATGGAGATCGGCATCGGCGCGGATCTGCGCCCGGCCCTTGCCGGTGACGATGATGGTGCGGGCGGAGCTGAGCATGGCGACGCTCATCCAGCCCACGGCGCCATCCGGCGCCACCACGCGGCGCCAATTGTCGAACTGCGCCGTCAGGCCAAAGGGCGTGCCGCGATGGCGATAGATCCACAGCACGGGATATTGATAACCCGGTCCCTGGCGGAGCGAAGCCTCGCTGCCGCGCTGGCTGGCATAGGCAAAGACCTTGGGCGTCTCAGCCATTGCGGGCAGCGCGAACGCCGCCAGCAACAATGCAAACACAACCGGTTTCATGGCGCGCCACTCAAGACACCGCCCATTTCTATAATTTTCACGGCCATTCATAAACCACCGTGTTCCAGTAGCGGGCGCGGTGGCTGCCTTCGCGCACGAAACCCCGGCGGCGCAGCACCCGCCCCAATATGGCGTTGAAATAGCCATGCGCCACCAGCGCGGTGGTACCGCCCCCCTTCACCTCTTCCATCAAGATGTCGGCGGCCTGGGCTGCGCGCTTCCGGGCGCGGCGGTAATTCTCGATTCCAGGGTGGAAGCCCGCATGCCAGAGGATGCGCGAGACCACGGCCCATTTGGGCGCGGACATTTTCAGCAGCGGAATGGGCGGGGCTGCCAGCGGCGCTTCGGCGAACAGCGGGTCGGCCACCAGTTTGGCGTGCGGCGCCAAAGCCGCCGCGCTTTGATGGGCGCGGGGGCGGCCGCTGGTGAAGACGGATTGCAATTCGCTGACCAGGTCCGCCAGCTCGCGCGGCGGCAGGCTTTGGGGGTCAAGCCCCGCCGCTTCATAGTCGTCTATGTATCCGGCGAAACCGTGATGGCTGGTGCGGGGCGACAGCGCGATGTCCGGCTGGCCATGGCGCACCAATATGATGCGTGCGCCGGATTTTGGAATCACGTGGCTGGTACCTGTCATCGCCGCCAGTATGGCACAAACTATACGCCTAAAGCGCGCCGCAACTGGCCCAGGTCGAAGGGCTTGGTGAGATAGGTGACATCCAGGGTCGGTTTCCCGCCCGCGTCTTTGTCGCTGGAATAGCCGGACGCGATGATCACCTTGATGTCGGGGCGCAGGCGACGCGCCTCCTCCACCAGCTGGCGCCCATTCATGCCCGGCAGGCCCAGATCGGTGAGCAGGATGGAAATCTCCGGGTCCTTTTGCAGGATGGCCAGGGCTTCGGCCCCGTCACCGGCTTCCGCGGCGGTGAAGCCGATCTGCTCGATCATGTCCACCGTGGCCATGCGGATCAGCATGACGTCTTCCACCACCAGCACCTTGGCGCGGGCGGCATCAGGGGTAACGGCGGCGGCGCTGGCGGGCGAAGGCACCGGACCGCGCGCGGTGCCGTCGAAAACGCTGCGCAGCTTCCGCGCCAACTCGTCCTTGCGGTAGGGCTTGGAGAGAAGAAAGGCGTCATCATCCAGCTTGCCATTGTGAACAATCGCATTCTGGGTATAGCCCGAGGTGTAGAGCACCAGCAGCCCCGGCAGCATTTCCACCGCCCGGCGGGTGAATTCGCGGGTCGAGATCGGCCCCGGCATCACCACATCGGTGAAGAGCAACTGCACCTTGGCGCCGCCTTCCAGGATTTTCAGCGCCGCCCCGGCATTTTCCGCGCGCAGCACGGTGTAGCCAAGGTCGGTCAGCATATCCATGGCGGCGGCGCGCACGCCTTCATCATCTTCCACCACCAGGATGGTTTCGCTGCCGCCTTCGCTGAACTGGCCGGCAAAGGGATCGGGCGCGTCCTGCTCGCGGCGCGTGCGCGGCAGGTACATTTTCACGGTGGTGCCTTCGCCCACCTCGGAATAGATCTTGATATGCCCGCCCGACTGCTTGACGAAGCCATAGGCCTGCGCCAGGCTCAGGCCCGTGCCTTTTCCTTCCGGCTTGGTGGTGAAGAAGGGCTCGAAGACGCGGGACATCACTTCGGGCGTCATGCCCGAACCGGTGTCGCTGATGGCCAGCATCACATACTGGCCCGGCGTCACTTCCACATGCTGGCGGGAATAGGCGTCGTCCAGATAGGCATTGGCCACTTCCAGGGTCAGCTTGCCGCTGGCATCGCCGCTATTGCTCATGGCGTCGCGGGCATTGATGGCAAGGTTCAGGATCGCGTTCTCAAGCTGGTTGGGGTCCACCAGCGTGTTCCACAAGCCGCCCGCGATCACCGATTCCACTTCGATGCGCTCGCCCAAGGTGCGGCGCAGAAGATCGGCCATGTCGCGGATGACACGGCCCAGGTCGAGCGAGCGCGGGTCCAGCGCCTGGCGGCGGGCAAAGGCCAGCAACTGGCCCGTCAGGCGCGAGCCGCGCGAGACCGCGCCGATGGCGTTCTGCAGGCGCTGGCTGAGCTTGGCGCTGCCCTTGGCCTCGCCCGAGCTGACGGCCAGATCAAGATTGGCGCTGATGATCTGCAGCAGGTTGTTGAAGTCATGCGCCACGCCGCCCGTCAGATGGCCGATGGCTTCCATCTTCTGCGACTGGCGCACCATGGATTCGGCGCGCACCCGTCCCGTCACATCCATCACGCCCATCAGGAAGCCGCCGGTGGCGACAGGGGCGCTGTAAACCTCAAGCTCGCGGTCGGCCCAGCTTATGCGCCGAAGGTCATGGGCGGCGTCGCCAGGCTGAAAAGGCTTCAGGATATCGGCCAGCCCTTCATGCACGGCGCGCAGGTCGGGAAGATGCGTGCTGCGATTGGCCATGCTTTCGGGCAGGTTTAGCAGCCGGAAAAAATGCGCGTTGGACGTACAAAGAAGCCCGGTGGACGAAAAATAGGCGATGCCTTCGCGGGCGTTGTCCAGCGTGGCCTGCAGGATGGCCGCTTCATTGGCGCGGTCGCGTTCGGCCTTGCCCAGGCTGAGATTGTTGCGCACCAGCAATGCCGCGGCGATCAGCAGGATGCCCAGCGTCAGAAGCCCGGCGCTGATGGCGGCGGTGATCTCGAAGCGTTCCTGTTCGCGCCGCGCGGTGTCGCGCTGGGCCAGCAGTTGCTGTTCCTCGGCCATGCCCGCGGTGGTTTCCGCGCGCAACGCGTCCATCCGCGCCTTGCCCGCCGCCAGCGCCTCGATCAGTTGGGGCGTGACGGCAGCGCCTGTGGGCGCCATGCCCAGGGTGGCGTCAAAAGCGGCAAAGCGTTCATCGATCAGCCGCTTGAGGTCGGCGGCGCGGCGCTGCTGGCCGGGATTGTCGCGTGTCAGGTCTGCGAAGCGGGCCACGTCGGCGGCGACGCGGGCGCGTGCGGCCTGGTAAGGCTCCAGGAAATTGGACTGGTGGGTGAGAAGAAAGCCGCGCTGGCCGGTTTCGGCATCGCGCATGTCGCCCAGAACCAGTTCCAGCTGCTGGCCCACTTCATAGGTGTGCCGGACCAGCGCCTGGGCATCGCGCTCGTTCGCGGCGAATTGCACGGTGATGTAGACCACCACCGCCAGCACAAGAAAAAGTGGCACCGCGCCCAGCAGCACCAACCTGTTGGCAGCCAAAATGCCCCCGACCGCAGAATCCCGCGAGGCAGAACGCGCTAAATCTGGTTCGGTTCCAGCCATTGCCGGGGAATGTAGGGGGCGGGCATGGAAAAGCTAGGGGCAAAGCGTACCAAAAGCCCCTGCCAAAAGCCCTTGGGCCTCTAGCGGAACCGCCAGCCATCCACCTCGCGGCAGGCGGTGCCCATGACGGTGCGTTCTTCGGGCTGGTTCAGCGCGACCTGGATCGTGATGTCCCGGCAGGAAGTGGCGCCGTCCGTGAAATCGCGGGTGGCGCGGAAGCGGCCGTCGCTCCGCAGGGCGTGCCAGTCATGCCATTCGCCCATGGGGCCGGACAGGCCGTCCACGAAAACCTTGTAGACCATGGGCCGGTCCAGGGCGTCGATCGAACGCACCAGGTCCTGCCCCGTCAGGCCGCCAAAAAAGCCATCCACCACGCTGTCAGAGATTTCGTTCTGGGGCTTTAGCGGCCCCTTGCCGGTGACGGTGACGGATTCATTGGGATTGCCCGAAGACGTCACGGGCGCGCTGGTCTGCGCCCGGGTCGGTGCCATGGCAGGCGCCGCCAGCATCACGGCAACCAGAGCGGGTAAGATCAATTTCATCCCTGGAACTCCTAACCATTACGGAGAGAACGCGCAAATTGGCCGAATGCCCCTGCCCGCTGATTTTATTTCGGCGCGGATACCTATTTCGGCATCGGAACAGACATGATCTTGCCCGTGCCCCGTTCGGTGAACCACAGCGTGTCACCGGCCGGTTCGACACCCGTGGGCGTCTTCAGCCCATCCTTGATGACCGCCACGTGAGCAATATCGCCATTGATGGTGAGCGACACGACATTGCCGCTGCCGCCATTGGCCACGAACAATTTGCCGCCCGCAGCACGCATGCCATCCAGCCCGCGCAGCGGCGCATCCATCCAGATGTCCACTGGCGCGCCGGGCTTGCCCGATGCATCCACCGGAATGCGGTAGAGCTTGTTGAAGATGACGCTGTTTATATAAAGCGTGCCGTCCAGGAATGTCAGCCCGTCAATGCCGTTGAGAAGGCGGTTATCCATCCACAATTCGGCCGCCGTCGCGCCAGGCGCCAGGCGATAGATTTTCGCATTGCCGGTGTCGGAGATGTAGAGCGCCTTGTCGGGGCCAACGCTCATGTCGTTGCAGGTGGTGTTGTCGCCCGGCAACGGCCAGCGCAATTTTTCCTTGGCCGTGGCGATGTCAAAACCGCGCAGGACAGTGTGGCGCTGCATCGGCGTGGTGCCGGCAACCGGCGTGAGTTGGCAGGCCCACAGCGTGTCACCCACAGCCAGCTGACCGAAAAAGAATGTGCCGGAGCCTTCGCCGCTGGCATCCGTGAAAATATCGGCAGCGGAAGCGCCCTTCTTGACGCGATAGATGAAAGGCGAACTGGCGCTGCCCGCGATGACGCTGCCGTCACGCGCCACGGTCATGCTTTCGGGCTGGGACTTGTCATCATGAATCAGGATTTCCGCGGCCATGGCGGACGGCGCGCCAAAAGCCAGAAGAATCAATGCCGCAGCAAATTGTTTCATGATGCCCCTCCGTTATGTGCCGATATACATAACGCAAAGGCCCGGTGTATAAAAGCCGACAAACCAGAGAGGCGCGCGCCATGAAGACAAGTTGGATGATGATGCTTTCCGCCGCAGCGATTTCGCTGACCGCCATTCACGCGCACGCGCAGGTGAATGCGGGCGAGCAAAAGCCGGAAGCGGCCAATCCCTTCACCATGACCAAGATCGCCAATTTCAGCCTGCCCTGGCGGCTGGCGTTCCTGCCCGATGGCCGCATGCTGGTCACCGAAAAGACCGGCCCCATCTGGGTGGTGACGCAAAAGGGCGAAAAGCTTCCCGTCGCCAATGTGCCGAAGGTCTATTACCAGGGCCAGAACGGCATGCTGGGCATCTTCCTGTCGCCGCATTACGCCACCGATCACAATGTCTATGTCACCTATATGGAGCCGGGCGATTATGGCGGCGCGCTGGTGATGGCGCGCGCCAAGCTGGGCCTGAACGACAAGGGCGGCAGTCTGGATGGATTGGAAGTGCTGTGGCGCCAGCATCCGCCCGGCAAGGGCGGACAGCCCGGCGCCCAGATCACCTTTTCGCCGGATGGCAAATATCTTTTCCTGACCGTGGGCGAACGCCAGCGCATGACGCCGGCGCAAGATCCCAGCCAGCCGGAGGGAAAGATTTTGCGCCTGACGCTTGATGGCAAGCCCGCGCCGGGAAACCCGATGGCAGGCAAGACCGGCGACAAGAGCATTGCGCTAATTGATCCGCCCCGCGACACCGAAACGGCCAAGACCGCGCCGGTGGTCAGCACATACACTTATACCAGTCCCAATCTGACGCCGTCCGAAACCTGGAGCACCGGCCACCGCACGCCTTATGGTTTGGCGTTCGCGCCGGACGGGCGGCTGTGGGAGGCCGAGCATGGCCCGCGCGGCGGCGATGAACTGAACCTGATCGAGCCGGGCAAGAATTACGGCTGGCCGCTGGCGTCATACGCCACCAACTATAATGGCGTGCCGATCCCCAGCCCGGACACACGGCCTGATCTTGCCAAGCCCGTGATCTATTGGACGCCGATCATCGCGCCGGGAAACCTGATCTTCTACAAGGGCGCCATGTTTCCGCAGTGGAACGGCTCGGCCCTGATGGGCGGTCTGGATTCCCAGGCGCTGTTCCGCGTTACCTTTGACGGCAAGGGCGGCGCCAAGCCGGCCGAGCGCTGGAGCGTGGGCCACCGCATCCGCGACGTGGAAGTGGGACCGGACGGCGCGCTGTGGATGCTGGAAGACGCCAACCCTGGCGGGCTTTATCGCGTCACGCCCAAGTAATATAGTCCGGCGATAGATTGAATACCGGCGGGCGGAAATTACTCCGCGCCTGAACGCCGGTGTGCATTGATTTCAAGCCGGGGGGCATCATGCGATTGCCACAAGCCATTTTGGGTTGGGCGCTGTTGGGGTTGGTGCTGGGCGCAGCGCCCGCGCGCGCCGATGTCTGCGAAATGGAGTGGCAGGCCTTTGACCACATCCGGGGGCCCGGCTGGACGACCAATCTGAACGAACTCATGACGCGCGAAAATAACATGCGCGCCGTCAGGAACATGGCGTTCGGCAATAGCTGGCCGGACAGCGCGGGCATCAAGCCAGCCCAGCCGCTGGCGGCCCTGCGCAAACTGCAAGACAGTTTCGCCCGCGATGCCGGCACGGAGAAGGCGGCGGATGCCAAAGCGCTGCTAAGGCTAGGCATTTGCCAGCTGCAGGCCATGGCCGATGAACTGGAAGCCCGGGCCCGGCCCCAGCCGGCAAGGCCGATAAACACACCCCCGGCCAAACCCGCAACCGCTGTACGGGACATGAAAAAGGCACCGAAGCCCGCCGCCGAAATCGCCAATCGCTGTATCGGTCTTCGCCATGGCGAAACGCTGTATGGCGGCTTCACCAACGCCTGCGCCTTTCCCGTTGCCGTCACCTGGTGCGCCTGGCATCCGGCCAAGGGCGCCTGGAGCGAAGCGTTCGATTGCGACAAGGATGCGTTCGGGCGCGGGGGCCTGGCCACCATCGCCGCCAACGCGCAAGAAGCCAGCCACACCCACAATGCCGAAAAGATATTCTGGTTCGCCTGCCGCCGGCCTTCCTATCCCAGGGTGACCTATAAATCCGGCATCGGCTTTCGGGGGCATTGCGAATGACATATTGCCCGCAATGCGGCGCCCAACTTCCCGAAGCGGCCAAATTCTGCAGCGGCTGCGGCAAGGCGCTGGCCGCGCCCGTTCGCAAGGCCTGGCCGTTCTGGGTCAAATGGCTGCTGGTGACGCCCGCCTTGCTGATCGCGGCGCTGCTGGCGCTGGGTTATTTTGCGCAAATGCGGGAGGCGGATCGCCAGGCGCGGGAGCACATGCTGGCGGAAGCGCAATCACCCATTGACGCCAACCTGGTGGACGGCGTTGACGCCATGCCGGTGACCAGCAGGGGCGTCTATTACCTTTCCCAGTTCGCGCTGAAAATGAATTCGCGCGACGGCCTTGCGCCCACGCCGGATGCGGCGGGCGGCAGCGGCGTTCCGGATTCCGGCGGGCCGGGCTTGCACAAGCCATAAACGGAGCCGCGACCATTAAAAGAGTTTGGCTGTGGACGCAGTGTCGTCCGAACCTAGCTCCGCCCCCAATTCCCTGTTTATCAGGGAAATAACAGGGAATTTTCGGAAATAAGGCACTTTGGGCACCCTCGCGCAGCCAGATACAGGCGCGGTTTCAGGGAGTTACCCGCTATTTCCTGCTAAAATTATCAGGGAATTTTGCAGCGGATAACAGGGAATTGTTCTGAAGGAACAGGGAATTTTTTGATGGCACCAAAGGGCGCAGACTATTCGGCCGGAGTTAAAAGTAATTTTAATTACCGGGCATCCTGAAGAGCTTCCCAGCGGTAATTCATTGGAGGCTCGAGAAATTAGAACGCTTGTAAAACCTTTCGACCTTCAAAAATTATGCGGTTTAGCTGCGGATATGTTGCTCCGTCCGTAATACAACCCGGCTCGCTATTTTCTAGCGGTATCATGCACGCGCTCAAAAACTTCTGCGTATGGATGGTCGACGCATCAGGACAAGTGCGGGTCCCGGGCGGGAGATTGTTTCAGCGCAAATATCTTGCCAGGGCGAAGTAAGCGCGGCGCGGCAAAAGGTAGAGAATGTCGAAAATCAGTGCCATCTGCCAAGGAAAGCGTATCTCAAAGCGGTCTTTGCCCAACCCCGCGGCAATACATTCCGCGGCAGTTTCCGGCGCCATCAGAAATGGCATGGAAAAATCGTTTTTGTCTGTCAGCCGGGTTCGCACAAATCCCGGGCTCACAAGCTGGACCTTTATCCGGGTATCACTAAGGTCCATCCTCAGATTTTCGGCAAAATGATTAAGCCCGGCCTTGCTGGCACCGTAGCCGATTGCGTTGGGCAGCCCCCTGTAACCGGCAATGCTTCCAACAAGAACGATATGCCCCATATTGCGCTCCAAAAAGTTTGGCAATATGCAGGCAAGTGCGCGGAAGGCACCGGTGAGGTTCACCTCTATCATTGTCTCAGCGGATTCGAGAACGAATGCCTTTGCGCTCATGGGTTCATATGCGCCGGCATTGTAGATAAACACATTGGCGCCACCAGCCTCACGCCAGTTTTCGCGGACGGTGTTCCAGGCTGCGATTATTGACGCGGGCTTCTGGACATCGAGCGGCGCAACCAGATGCCCCGCGCCGGCGAGTTCGGAAGACAATGCGCCGAGCTTGTCTGCGTCCCGCGCACTGAGCGCGATTGTGTAGCCGTCCATGGCCAGCCGGCGCGCCAATGACGCTCCGATGCCGTCACTGGCGCCAATCAGCCAGACATTTTTGGTCATGTATTGCCTCCGGGCGTCCCGGCGGGCGCCAGCCGAATTGTTTGGCGCTGCGTGAGTGGACTGAAATAGAGCGCGGCAGCAGCAGCGACCTTGCAAGCGCATGGCAGCAGCGCGTAGGCAAACGATAACAGGCCCAAAGCGTGGGCATTGTTGGCGATGCCGGGACTATAACCACCTGCTGTCAGCAATGGCAGCGTGATGCCGGCGGCAAGGGCAAGCGCGGCTTTGTTGAGAAAGTTCCACCAGCCAAAACCCGCACCCAGTTGGGCCCGCGCTGACACTAATTCTTCGGCAAAAAGAGACGGAAGCAGCACAGTATCGGCGCCCAAAGTCATCCCTGAAAGAAAACATATGACATAAAAGGCGTGCGCGTCGCCCGGTTCTAACAGCGCGGCCCAGATGAAACAGCAGATCGCCGCAAACATGGAAATCAGCAGTGTGTTGATCTTTCCAATGATTGCGCTGAGCCGTGACCATAACGGCATGCCGATGACAGCGCTAAGGAAGTAAAGGCCGAGCATCAGCCCGGCCTGATTTGGAACGCCAAGAATATCGCCGACAAAGAAAAGAAAAAGTGTCGAAGTGATCGCCAAAGGCAAGGCGTTGACAAGAATCACGAACAGCATCCAGCGCAAGCGGCGATTTTGCAGCAAGCCAAAGGGAAGGAATCGCGATTGTGGCGAATCGGCCTGGCCAGCCCGCAGCCTTAGCGTGACGCAAGCCGCGATTGTCAGCAATATGGGCAGTATTATTCCCAGCATGCCATATGCCGCCTTGGGCGAGAACGTACCTATCAGCGCCGACGGCAAAATGGAAGCCGCCAAGACGCCAATGAGCATCGCACCCTCTCGCCAGAGCGCGACGCGCGTGTGCCCCTGCGCGGAATGGGCAAGGCCAACGCCCATGGCATAATAGTTTATCATCAGGATCGAGAAGCCAGCGTATGTCACGATGAGGCTGGCGGCGAGCCAAACAGCGGCGGACCCGCGATGGGACAGCCCGGGTGGATGGAAGAGGGCGAAATAGCCGAGCGCCAATATCGGCACGGCAATCGCCATTATAGTTCGCCGGTTTCGCTGCAATGCGTCACTTAGGCTGCCGATCAGGGGATCGGCGACCATATCCATGCTGCGCACGGCCAGAAGAATAAAACCAATTGTTGCGAGAGGAAGCGAGGAGACAGTCGCATAAAGATTGGGCACATGGACATAGAGCGGCAGGCTCGCAAAGGCGAGGGGCACGCCGAGTACCGCATATAGCGCATAGCGCGATGTCGGCAGGCGCTGTTCTAAAACGTCCATTTGGCTCCCGCCGGTAATGAAAACAACCTAATTATGCGCCTTGGCGATCTTCGCGGCCAATAAAAGGTATAATACATGGCGTGCGGTACTTCGGCGCATTTCGTTCCATCTCATTGATGTTCATCGATGACATCAACTCAGGTTGATTAGTATTCAACGCTAGCGAGAGAAACCCGCATTCAACTTGAGGGGCCTCGCTTTGTTGGGACAGGATTGTCGGCTTTGAACCAGAAGTGGTCATTTAGCCCGCAAGGCGAGTCCTACGACAAAGCGATAACTATCGACACAAGGCAGATGTTCAGAGCCCGGCGCAAGGCCGCCATGCAGATCGCTCAAATTAGTTATTTGTTGTTTAGCCTGGTTTGAGAATCGGACCAGATTTTTACTGCTTTCAGTGTATTGGAAACATGATGATCGGGGTCGAGCGCCCGATATGAATAAATAATGTCCCCATTCGGCGAGATTACATAGGAAGTGCGATCTGAGACTGCTAATAGGGACGACAAACTGGCATCGTAAGAACGCGTAAGCGCACCGGTGCTGTCTGCGGCAACCGGAAATGCACTGCGGCATTCCTGCACCGAGAACTTATCAAGTGTTTTTATGTTGTCTCTCGATACACCGATCACGCTCGCACCAAGCGCCTTGAATTGGGGTACCGCCTCAGCAAAGTTATGGGCCTCAATGGTGCACCCTGTAGTAAATGCAGCTGGGTAAAAATAAAGGACTACAGGTCCGTGCTTTAATGCATCGGCTAGCACGAAGGTGAACTCTTTGCCTCCAAGCGTTGCGGGAGCAGTAAAGTCAGGAGCTTTAGCTCCCGGTTTCAGCGCTGCCGCTGCTGGAGTAGCTAAAGCCAATGCCAGAGCCAAACACACAAAAAGTCGTCGCATACCAACCCCTATGATCTATCATTCATGAATTGTACGAATTGCTTGTCTGATTGGATCATTCTTAGACCAGCACTGGGCTATTCCGCCGCAATCGGAAAAGTGGTGAAACTTTGGGGGGTGTAAACGCCTAACGGCTAATTGAGTTTGACTTCTTGGCACAACCGCCGTTCTGACCAGATGCCTTAGTAAAAGGCAGATGACAGATGCAGGGCAAAGTCTAAGACTCTTGTGCATCTGCGAATGTCCGCTTTGGGTCAAAAGCGGTCATTCGACCCCCACCGGCTGAATGACTGCTTGACCCCCCAAAGCGGTCATTCGTCAGCACCTACCCCCCCATGACAGGCTAAACGAAGAACCTAATACCACCCAGAGCAAGGTCCGCCGAAAAAGCCCTACCAATGGCAACCAAGCTCAAACGACGTAGCAGGGAAATATTCAGCGGCTTGTCTGTGCGGTGAGCCCTAAAACCATCAAAGGAAAGCTGAATCGTCTTCCAATTGGGTTCGGCTGTGAAGCTCTGCCGATACGATTGCCATGGCTGGGTTAGCTCGGACGTCCGAAGACGAAAATCATACACGTCGCTTTTGCCAAGCACATCGATTTCAAATCCGAGCCAGCCACTCGCATCGAAAGTGTCACCATCGGATACAAGATCGAGAGAAATCTGGATGAAGCCACCATTGTTTTCGAGGCTGACATCGCCTTGCATGTGAATGGCCGGCCGACCGGCAATATTTTCCCGCGCCATGCTACCTTGGGACAGGCCACCCATGACCTGGTCCGTGAGTAGCTGCCAATTGGTGCTGATTGCACTTCGTGGATGCTCCCGCCTTAAATCATCGATAGTGCGATATGTATGGGACATTTTAACTGCTAACGTCTCCGTCCGGTAGAAAACGGATGCTGGAAGATTGGCCGAGTCTAACTCTTAGTACATCTCTCAATTGCTGATCGGAAAGGTTCAACAAGTGCCTGATGGATTCAGAAGGCGCGCGTGTAAACCATTCTGTCACTTCGACCCAACCGGAACAAATATTTCATTGCACGGAAGACCTAGGGCACAAATTGTGAGGGGCAATAATGTTTTATTATTACACTTCACCCAATGCTGTCGCCGCGTCCCGACAGGCAGACAGCGACAATCTGACTTTTGTCCATCTGCCCTGCAATCTTGGTGACGTGGGCAATAGCATGCGCCGTTTCCAGTGCCGGAATGATTCCTTCCAGCCTAGAGAGCAAAATGAAGGCGTCCAGGCTTCCTTGTCAGTCACAGAATGGTATTTCACCCGGCCAATATCCTTCAACCAGCTGTGTTCAGGCCCCACACCGGGATAGCCGAGACCCGCCGAAGGGGAATGTGCCTCGGTAATCTGGCCATTCTGGTCCTGCAACAGATAACCGTGCGCTGGGCAAGTTTGTGACGTCGGTCTTTCCGGGTGGTATCGGCCAATTCTCTTGGTGCAAAAAGAGCTGCCCAAGTCGAAGGCCGATGGAATATGTGAGCGATAAGCTTTCGCCATTCAAGCCGCGTTGTAGTAGTATAGCTGAAGAATCCTTCGCTGAGAGAAGCGCCACGGTGTCACGAAAAGTATTCTGGGTTCTGGCGGGGCTGGTTATTCTTGCACTTTGCGCATTGCTCCTTTGGCCGCGCTTGCCGGCAGTAAAAATTCTGGAAATCCAGTCCGGCGAGGCCGCCCGAGTTCTGGCCGTCAACGGTCGTATCCGCCCACGCCTCTCCATTGACGTGAAATCTCCGGTGCCAGGACGTCTGATAATGTTGCCTTTCGATGTCGGACAGAATGTGGATCAAGGTATCCTGATCGCGCGGATAGACGATGCGCCCCAGCGGGCTGTGATCCGGCAGGCGCAATCCCAGCTCGCGGCGGAGCAGGAAAACCTGGCCCAGACACGGCGCGATCTTACGCGCTATGAAAAGCTCGCCGAAATGGTCAGCACTCAACGTGTCGAGCAGGCTCGTCTGGGCATGCGCCAGGCCCAGGACGAGGTTCTGCGACTCACCGCCACGGTCGAACAGGCACGCGAGGTGCAGGACCGTCATCAAATCCGTGCACCTTTTTCTGGTGTTATCACTGAGCGTCCGGTTGACCCCGGCCAAACGATCGGTAGCGATACAACGGTTTATCGGCTAGCCGATACCTCAGCCCCTGAAGTAACAGCGCCAGTGGACGAGCTTTACGCCACGGAAATGAAAGTTGGTATGGCCGCCACGGTCGCGGTTCCGGGCTTTGAACGCCCCTTGACGGCCAGAATCATCCAAATGGAAGATCGCGTCGATCCAGAAACAGGTGCGCGCGCCGTGCGCCTGCGTTTTGATGCACCGCCGACACGCGCCCCGGCAGGACTGACGGTTTCGGTTAACTTGATCGTGGACCAGAGACATGATGCCATCAGCATTCCGCGCAGCGCAATCCTCAATCCATCCGCTAGTCCGCATGTGCGCACTGTCGATGCGGCGGGTCATGTCGCCGACCAATTGATAAACTTTACTGACTGGCCCGCAGAAAAAGTGATCGTAACCGCAGGCCTGAAGCAGGGCATGCGTATTCTTGCCGATCCACGAGCCGCCGAACCGGGCAGCCGCGTGCGAGATTTGGATTAATCAATGCGGTATGCCGCCAAGATCGCATTCCGGCATTTCCTGTCTAGCCCGGCCCAAACCGCGTTGCTGATCACTGGCGTGGCGCTGGGGGTAACTGTGTTCATCTTCATGAGCGCGCTGATCGGCGGTCTGGCCCAACTTCTGACCTTGCGTACTGTAGGCAGTATTCCGCACGTCACGCTGGAAATGCGCGAGCGGACGCCGGGCCTGATTAAGTCTGTGGCAGGCGCCCAGCTCGCGGTCCAAAAGGATTTGAGCCGTCGCCAGCAAATTGCCGTATGGCAGCCTTTCATTTCGCAGATCGAATCCGTGTCCGGCGTCACCGCAGTATCGCCGCAGATCCGAGGCAGCGCTTTTCTGATCCGGGGCCAGGCGATTGCTGCTGTTGGCGTTTTTGGCGTGATGCCGGACAAGCTTTCTGCGATAGCAGATGTTTCCTCCGCGATCGTCGCGGGCGTGGCGAAGCTTCCCAGTGACGGCATCTTAATTGGCTGGAAACTGGCGGACGATCTGGGGCTGCATGTCGGTCAGACGATCCTCGTACGCTCCGATCGCCAGCGGGAACGTAGTTTCCGTATCAACGGCATCTTTTCACTCGGGATCGCGAGCGCCGACCGGCAAACAGTCTTTATGAATTTTACCACTGCACGGGCCTTGTTCGATCTTCCCAGTGGCATTTCACGCATCGAACTCAAGGTTGCGCAGGTGGCTGAGGCACCGCGCTTCGCCGAGATGCTGGGTCGCGCCACGGGCCTGAAAGTGACGTCCTGGACCGAAGAGAATGCCCAATTGTTTGAGGCGCTGGATGCTCAGGGCCGCACTGGCACTATCATCAAGGTTTTTGCGCTCTTGACCATAATGATCGGAATTGCCAGCGCCATGCTGCTGTCAGTCATGCGCCGCCGTAGCGAGATCGGGATCATGCGCGCCGCCGGCGTGCGACGCCTGTTTATCGTGCAGGTATTCGTTCTGGAGGGCACATTGATAGGTGCCATCGGCAGCATCGCTGGCGCATTACTCGCGTGGGCGGCGTTGGCCCCCTTCCCCCCGATCGCGCAGACGCAAGGCGGAAGCCTGCCCATCGATGTGGCCCAAGGCGGTTTCCTTCTTGCGGTCGTGCTGACCACGCTCGCGGCCGCTCTTGCATCCATTCTGCCAGCCCAAAGGGCTGCAAAGGTCGACCCTGTGGAAGCCATCGGGCAATGAGCGATACCCCTCTGGTTTGCGTCCGAGGTTTGGTCAAGCGTTACGGCTCCGGAGAGGCGGTTTCCACGGTGCTACACAACATAGACCTTGATCTTTATCGTAGTGAGATGGTGGCGCTGCAAGGCCCTTCAGGATCAGGCAAAAGTACCCTCCTAAGCATCTTGGGTACTTTGATGCGTCCAAGCGAGGGCAAGCATGTTATGATGAACGTCGATCTTACGGATGCCGACGATGAGGAACTGACGCGCTTTCGTAACCGGAATATTGGCTTCGTATTTCAGTTCCACCACTTGCTTCCTGATCTGACGGCGGAAGAAAACGTAATGATGCCGGCCGCCGCTTCTGCTGGGCTCGAAACGGCTGCCATGCGCGCGCGCGCTGTGGCACTGCTTCACGCGGTTGGCCTTTCAGATCGGCGACTTTATCGTCCGGCGGCGATGTCCGGCGGCCAGCGCCAGCGAGTTGCAGTGGCAAGGGCGCTGATGAACGAGCCGGCGCTCGTGCTGGCGGACGAGCCCACGGGAAATCTCGACCGTGAATCCGCCGAAAATGTTATGGAGTTGCTGGCCCGCATTAACCGGGAAACCAGTACCTGCTTCCTTATTTCGACGCATGATGAAAACATTGCCGCGTACTGCTCCCGCCATGTAAGACTTCTGGATGGGTGGGTGGCGGAGGCCACGGGCGAGCAGGGGGATGATTTGGATAAGCCTCATGCATCGCTCAACGGCATTCCCTCGTTGGGCTTGAGCTAGGTATTTTACCGGAAGCTGGGCATGTCCGCTTCTGACCCAAAGCGGACATTCGCAGCTGCACAAAAGTCTTAGACTTTGTCGTGCGTCTGCCTCGTCAGTTTGGCCTTAGTTATCTGGTTAGAAGATCGCCGAGAAGCTGGTTGGGGAACCGGCGCTTCTGAATGATGGCATAGAAACTTTCCGTTAGCTGAGGGATACGGCAATGCTCGACGAGTACCCCAGATTCTAGCTCGTCGCGTACGACGATTGGAGGCACGAGTGTCACCCCTTCGCGCTCACGAGCGAGTAGGCGCAACATCGCCATGTCATCGACCTCGGCCAGGATGATCGGCCGGATACCCGCTAGATCCAGCAGTCGGTCGAAGCCGACACGGATTTCACTGTCGAGACTAGGAAGCAGGATTGGCTCGCTGCGAAGGTCCTCCGGGAAGCGGAACAGGGATTTGTCGCGCCTCGGTCGGCCGACCAAGCTGACGGGCTGCTGGTTGAGCAGGTGATTGCGAAATGGAACGCGGGCGTCTCGTTGGGCAGCACTGTTGGAAAGGACAACATCGATAGCATGAGCTTCTAGCTGCGAGAGCAGTTCCCGCGTCGTCCCGGAGCGCACGATCAGCTCCACGTCTGTGCGGCCTGTCCGTCGTCAGATCATTTGGCGCAGCAGATGGGCTGGCTTAGTGGAGCATCGGCCTCGTCTTGGGGTTGATGTTAAGCGGCGTGGTTGCGGTGTTGCAAGCGTCGATGTTCGATGGTCTGTCGCTTGATCCTTTCTCGTCGA
>CANIAL010000012.1 GCA_947465395.1 Alphaproteobacteria bacterium
CCAATGTACCCCCCAATAGATTCCCTATGGCGGCGAGCCTAACCAGCGCCCTCTAGCCACCGTCCAGCCAGCCACCGTCCGGTTAGCACCCAGCCTCCCCCCTAGGCCCTTCAAAATCCCCCTAGGTCGGACCCCACTACCCCGGCACCCCCCCATTTTCTCAGATGGTACCTAGCGCAGGGTATGCACTCGAATGTGCTCGTTCGATCCACGATTTTGGGATTGAGGCAGCTGCGCTGCCCGCCATGGAATGACCCCATCCACCCGGCACCACCCGTTTGGTTTGGGTCCCCCGGCATCAGGTATGCACCGCAATAAATGCATTTCCCGAATGTCCGCTTTTCTCCAAAGCGGTCATTCGTTCCCGTTCAACTCAATGTCCGCTTTGCGCCAAAAGCGGACATTCGCTCATGGCTTATCCCCGCCAAGGCCGCCGTCAGGACGCTCGCATCACCCTCGCCAACTCAGCCTTGTCGATCTCGCTCCGGTCCACCCCAAACGAAAACGGCGGACCGATGGCCGTGCCGCGCGCCTCTAGGGCATCGAATGGGACGCGAAGAAATCCCAGGCGGTGGCGGTGGCATGCAACGCGGTGCTCGGCGGATCAAGATCAAGAAGGAGGCGCGCCAAAGTACGGTTGGCGGTGGCACCCGGCCATTGATGGCCCGCATCCGCAATCGTGATCAGTTGCACCTCACGCCCCTTGGCACAACGATCTGTTGCGGTCGTCACGGTGGCCTGGACTTGCGGGGCACCGGGTTTGCAATCTTGCGAGCGTCGAAAGCTATCCAGGCTGGACTGCACGCTGGGCCAATCGATCTTGGTGATACCTTTGGTACCCTCGCCGCCCGCAAAGGGAATATTGCGGTCCTGCAGGCCGTGAATTTCGAGCACCGAGGTCGGTCGCGGTTTTGTGCAGCCGCCCGGCATAGTTCCTGAGATCGAGGCAATGGCCGCAATACCAACCGTCCCGTCGCAGGCGTAGCGATAGGACATGGCCGCGCCGTTGGAAATTCCCGTTAGATAGATCCGGCGCGGATCGATATTTTCCTGCCGGCTCACTTGCCCGATCAGCGACGTCAGAAAGCCGACATCGTCCACGGCGTCGCGAGCCCCGGTGCCGCAGCATCCCCCGCCCGCGTTCCAGCTGCGCCGAACGCCGTCGGGATAAACAACCACAAAGCCTTTGGCGTCGGCTTGTTCATCCCAGCCGTAAGACTTCTCGGCCTGGGCACCGGTGCCGAAGCCGCCGTGCAACACAACCACCAAGGGTGCTGCGGCTGTACGCGACAGGTTGGCGGGGCGATAAAGCGTGAATGTCCGCGTCCGTCCACCAGCCAAAATCTCCTCGGCTTGGGCGGAGGGGATGACCAGCAGGGCAGCGAATAGAGCGATGAGGGGCCGGATCATGCGTCTCTCTTGGGGCGTTCAATTGACCTGACGGATATTTTGTACCATCGGCATAAAGAGGCTATTGCATGGTACCCACCTGGTCCAGAGGTGGGGTTGCTGGGCTAAATGCCTGTGGTGCCTACGGGGATCGGCGACAGGACCGGGCGACAGGGCCGTGACAATGTCACGCCGTTTTCGGCTTCCTGCCCCGCCACCTAGGCCCGTCCAGAACCCCTACCAGAGCCATCTCAGCCTCTAGGTCTCTAAGCTGCGCTAGCTTCGCACTCCGCTCGGCCTTGGCTGGGAGGGTCTCCTGACCGTGCCGTGTCCCCAGCCAGCCGGCGCTTGCCAGCCTCCAGGAACTCCTTGGACCAAACGTAATACATCGATTGGGCAATGCCCTCGCGCCGGCACAGCTCGGCTATGCTGTCCTCCCCGCGAAGCCCATCCAGCACAATCCGGATCTTGTCCTCGGCAGAGTAATGCTTGCGGGTGGCCCGGCGGATGTCTTTTAAAACCCGCTCGGCGGGCGCCTTAGGGCTTGGGGATTTCGTTCTCATCGGTAGTCCTTTCTCAAGGCGATGAGACCAAATTCCTCCCTTAGCTAAAACCCCTTTTCTGTCTCAGATGCCCTGACGGCGGACAACGAACGGTTGGGCTTCCAGAAATCGCATGAGTGCATGAAGCTGGCCCTCTAAAACGGCAGCGGCGCAATATCGGGTTCGACCCAGCCGCGCCGCGCTGCCAAGGAAAACAGCACGGGCCGGGTCCAGTATTCCATCAGCCAGTCCGGCTTCCCCAATGCGGACGCCATCAAATCCCGATGCACCACATGCAGGGCCGCGCCCACTGGCGGCTGGCGGCGCAGGAAATCCGCCGTGGCGCGAAGCGACGCCTGTGTGATGGTCTCGTGGTAACCGGCGGTGTCGGTGTTCTCCCCGCCCAGGGACGCATTGTAGGTGCGGATGAAGTCCGGCATTTCCTTTGGCGCATCAATGTCGGGGCGGCGGGCCAGCAGCCAGAGGGCGGCGGCGAAATGCGCGCCATGCGTCCATTCCGCCTTGGGCAGGCTGCGGTCCAGCAGCCCGCGCCCGATCCGTTCGATGTCGGCTTCGTTCTGAAACATGGGTTTGGTCAGGCCTGATAGACGGTCTTGCCGTTCACCACGGTGCGGGTGAGCTTTATGTCCTTGATCTTCGACGGATCAATGGTGTGCGGATCGTCGGCCAGCATCACGAAATCGGCCAGCTTGCCCACGCTGATCGAGCCTTTGATCTTTTCCTCATGGCTGTTGTAGGCGCCATTGATGGTGTTGACGGCCAGCGCCTCGGCCACGGTGATCTTCTGGTTCTCGCCCCAGACTTCGCCGTTCCAGCCCTTGCGCGTCACCATGCCCTGGATGCCCATCAGGGGATCGAACGGCCCAGGGCTGAAATCCGAACCCGCCGCCGCCTTCACGCCCGCATCCAGCAGGCTGCGATAGGCCATCATGTGCTTCATCATCTCCGGGCCATAGAAATGAAACTTGTCGGCATTGTAATAGGCGTACGTCGTGAACAGGCACGGCACCACGTTCAGCGCCTTGATGCGCGCCAGGATGGAATCATTGATCAGGCTGCAATGGGTGATCTTGGGCCGCACATCCTTGCGCGGATACGCCTTCTGCGCCTTTTCATAGGCGGTCAGCACCATGCTGATGGCGGTGTCACCATTGGCGTGGCAATTCTGCTGGATGCCCGCCTTCTGCATGCGCAGCGCCCAGGCGTCCAGATCTTCCTGCTTCTCCGTGATGTTGCCCTTGTAGGGCGGCGAGACGCCAGCATAGGGCGTCGAAATCGCCATGGTGCGTTCGGAAAAAGACCCGTCCACCGTGTGTTCAAAGGTGGCGCCGAAACGTACCCATTCATCGCCAAACCCTGTCTGGATTCCCGCATTGACCATGGCGTCCAGCGCGGGGCCAATGGCTTCATAGGAAACCCGGTGCAGCAATTTGCCGTCCGCCCGCACTTGTTGAAGTGCATAAAGATCGCCGCCCTGGTGATGCACGGTGGTCAGCCCGTACTTCACGAATTGCCGCGAGATATGCGCCAGGCCAGCCTTGTCGCGTTCCAAGGTTTGGGCTGACGTGAAGGTGGCGCGATTGCCGATTTTGTCGAACACGGCGCGCGCCCGGTCGGTGACGCGGCCATTCAGGTCGCCCTTCCCGTCCTTGTCATAGGTGCCGCCGAATGCGGGCGGGGTGGCGCGGGTCAGCCCCGCCATCGTAAGCGCCTTGGAGTTGTAATAGGATGTGTGGCCGCCGCGATGATGCACCACCACCGGATGTTCGGATGAGACCTTGTCCAGGTCGTGGACATCCAGCTGGCGGTTTTCCTTCACCTTGGTGTCGTCGAAGAAATAACCCTCGACCCAGGTGCCGGGCGGCGTCTTGGCGGCGCGCGCCTTCAGCTTGTCCACGATGGACTGAATGGTGACGAACTCCACCACGAACGGGTTTCCCACCAGCACTTCATAGAGAAGGATGTTGCCGGGGGCGTGGTTGTGGCAGTCGATGAAACCCGGCACCACCGTCTGGCCCGCCGCATCCATGCTGAGCGTGCCGCGTCCCGCCAGCGCCTTGATGGCGTCATTGGTGCCGATGGCGATGAACTTGCCGCCGCGCACGGCAAATGCCTGGGCCTGGGGCTGCGCCGGATCCACCGTATAGACCTTGGCATTGAAGACGATCAGCTCAGGATTGGACTCGGCGGCAAAGCCGGCGCTGCTGATGACAGCGCCGGCTGCGCCCGCCAGGAAAACCCGGCGGCTGTGATCGGTCTTGAACATCGTGCGCGCGCCCCCGGCGCCCACGTTACGCGCCGGGATGATAAACCTTCGCGGTGTGGGCCTTGATGTCTTCGTCATAGAACCAGACCGGCAGCGGCTTGCCATTGATATAGGCGTCCGCCTGGTCGCCCCAATGCGGCGAGTCCATGTGGCCGCTGTTGCCGCCCACCGTGACGATCCATGCCTTCACCTTGGGGCCAAACTCGACCGCGCCCAGGATGGAGTTGCCGCTGGTGCCATACCATTTCTTGGTCTTGTCATGCTCCGTGCCATAGGAGGCAATGGAGCCCCACTGCGCTGACGTGAACGGCACCGGCTTTGACGGCGCATTGTCGTCAAACTCCGGCTTGATGCTGGCGTTCAGGCGCTGGTAGCGATTGATGTTGCCCCAGGGCGTCTTCCAGTTGCCGAAATCGGCGGTCAGCTTGTCCACCGCTTCGCCCAGGGCCGCAAGGCGGTCCGCCGGCGTCAATGTGTTGGCCATGTAGTTGATATAATCGCGCTCACCGGCTTCGCGCATCACTTTCATGGTGCGCTTGGACAGGGCATCGCCCCAGAAGATCGCGACCGAGTTGGCGATGGAGTCCGCGCTCCAGCGGTAATCCCAGGCCTTCAGGGTGGCGATGGGTTCGGCCAGCTTGGCCTTCAAGGGATCACCCGATTTCAGCGCCGCATAATCCTTCAGCAGCACCGGCACCAGCGCGGCAAAACCCGGCTGGTAGGAATCGAAGGCCGCCGCGGTCAGCTTGTCGGGCGTCATGGCGGTGGAGCCGGTCAGCACGCGCACCATGTGCACGCCGCGGGGATTTTCACCCGCCTGGTCCATGTATTTGGGGAACTTGGTCATGTCCACCGTGTTGGGACCGGCCGAGTTTTGCGGCGTGTCGTTGGAATTGAACACCCAGCCGCTGGCGGGATTGATCTGGTGCGGGATGTTGTCCAGCGCCGTCAGGCCCTTCCAGTCGGTGGCGGGGTCCGAGCCGTCCACCGGCTTGGTGTAATCGAACTTGTCATCGCGCAAGGGAATGAACTGGGGCAGCAGCAGCGCGATATTGCCCTTGTCGTCGGCATAGAGCGTGTCGTTGGAAGTGTTGGCCTGCAGCGCCGCCACCTTCATGTATTCTTCCATCGTGCTGGCCTTGGTGCGGCCAAAGGATTGCTCCAGCGCCTCCACCGGGCGGTTCATGATGTTCATGGCGATCCACTTGCCGCCTTCCTCGCGCACGATGGGGCCGTGATGGGTGGCATAGGTGTTGAAGGTGCGCTTGGCCATGGTGCCGTCGGCGGCCTTGTAGGAAATGGTGATGGGCTTGACGGTCACAGCGCGTTCTTCGCTGCCATATTTGTAGAAATACTTGCCGTCCTTCTGGGTGACGGTTTCGGCGAACTCGTCCACCGCGTCAGCCGAGCTGGTGGTGTGCATCCAGCCCAGATGCTCGTTGAAGCCCTGATACAGGAAAGGCTGGCCCCAGGTGGCGGCGCCAAAGGCGTTCAGCCCCTCGTCGCTGGTCATCTGCAGCTCGGCGCGGAAGTAAAACGACGTGTGCGGGTTGATCCAGAGCAGCGCATGGCCGTCCTGCTCGATCTTGGAAGAAATCGCGATGCCGTTGGAACCCACCGGCTCCACATAGCGGTTGCCCAGTTCCAGATCGTTCATGGCGATGGTGCGGTTGGCGTAGAAGGCTTCCAGCTGGGTCAGCTTGGCCTTGACGATGTCGCCGCCGATGCTGCCTTCGGTAAAGGCCAGCGCCATCCAGGGTTCGAAATGGGTGATGACCTTGGGCTTCACGTCGGGATGCGTGGCCAGGTAATAATTCAACCCGTCCGCCCAGGCGTTCATGATCTTCTTGAGGGCTTCGGGGCTTTTGTCATAGGCGGGCTTCAGCACTTCGGGGTCCACCCACAGGCGCTGGCGCAGATCGCCCCAGATGGCGCTTTCGCCTTCGGCTTCCGCCGTGCGGCCCAGATTGGTCATGTAGTTGGTTTCGACGCGGTTGAAATCGTCTTCCGCCTGCGCATAGACCATGCCGAACACGGCGTCCGCGTCGGTGTGGCCCTTCACATGGGCGATGCCCAGCGTGTCGCGGGTGATGGTGATGCCGGCGGCCTGTTCTTTCAGGCGTGCTGTTTCGTCCTTGGCGCAGGACGCCAGCGCCAGTGCGATCGAAAGGACCGACACTGTCGAAAGAATGGAAGACCGCATTTTGAAACTCCCCGAGATTTTTCCCCGGCGGGACGATGCCACGTTTGGGCGCGGGGTTTCAATCCCGCCAGCCCGGTTTTTGGGCTTTTTGGGGGGATTTGGCCGGGGATGGAGACAGTCTGCGACGCCTATTTCAGGGTGCTGACCCGCACCAGTTCGGGCTTTGCGGTTTTGGGGGGTGTCGCCCGCGCCAGCGCGCTGGCCGCGCCCGGCGTTTCAAACTGGCGATAGGCCGGCATTTCATCCAGGCGGACGAAATCATAGCCCTCCTCGATCAGGGCCGGCACCACTTCGGCCACCAGGGCGGCGGAGTTGGTGTGAATGGCGTGCATCAGGACCACGCCGCCATCCTTGCGGCGGATCTCGCGCAGGTAACCCTTGCCGCAGGCCTTGGCGGTCCAGTGCTTGCGCCAGCAGGTCCAGTCCGAGGCGCTCATCACATAGCCATCGCGCGACATGGTGATGTCGCCGCCGATATCCCAATAGATCGGCCCCACATAATCGCGCAGCAAGGGATCATTGTTGAGGATGGGGGCATGGGCGAATTTCCAGGCCCCGAACGGCGCGCGGAAATACAGCTTGTCGCCGGGGCGCATCAGCGGGCGGATCTGGTCGTCCACGTCGCGCAATTCATTCAGAAGCTTTTGCGGCGCGGCGTCGTAGCTGGACCCCAGGAAGGCATGGTCGGCGCTGTGGTTGGCCAGCAAATGGCCTTCGGCGGCGATGCGCGCCAGCATGGCGGGATGGCGGTGCGCCATGCGGCCCACGATGAAGAATGTCGCCTTGACGTTCAGCTTTTTCAGCTCGTCCAGCAATTCGCCGGTATGGGCGTTGGGGCCGTCGTCAAAGGTCAGCGCCACGGTGTGATTGTGCAGCAGGCCGGAATGGAAAATGGTCTTTTCCTGGAACAGCGCCAGTCTGTCGGCTGGCCCGGCAGAAGCGCTCAATGTGGCCGCCGCCATCGCGGCAACCAGCGCGCCAATTCCTATCGCTTTTTTCATGACCGCCAGCCCGTTTATCCTGAACGGCAATTTACCAGTGCGCGCGGCTCTCGCAACAAATTCATGGCCATTGACCGTACAAATCCCCTAGTCTGGCGCGGGGAACTTGAACAACGGGGCTGCAATGACGCTTTCCAGAAGGACGCTTATGGTAAACGGCGCGGCCGCGCTGGCGCTGGCGCCTGCCGCAGCCAAAGCACAAGCCGTGCAGGTGAGCGCCAGCGCCCGCGCCGTGCACAACCGGCTGATGTGCCTGGACACGCATATGGACATGCCCGCCAATCTGGCGCGCCAGGGCTGGGACGTGATGACGCGCCACAGTCCCGACATGGACATGACGCAGGTGGATTATCCGCGCATGATCGAAGGTGGGCTGGATGGCGGTTTCTTCGCCATCTACACGCCCCAGGCGCCGCTGACCCAAGAAGGCATGAACGCCATGCGCGACGCGGCCTTTTTGCGCGCCGCCGAAATCCGCGAAATGGTGGCCGCCCATCCGGGCAAGTTCGAGCTGGCCTTTGTGCCCGCCGACGCCGCCCGCATCGCCGCCGCCGGCAAGATCGTGGTTTTCCAGTCCATCGAGAATTCCGGCATCATCGGCAATGACGTCAGCCTGCTGCGCAGCTTTTATAAACTTGGCGTTCGCATGGCCGGGCCTATCCATTTCCTCAACAACCAGCTTGGCGACAGCGCCACCGACAAGAAGAAATGGGGCGGGCTTTCCCCCATGGGCCGGGACTTCGTGAAGCTGGCCAATGACCTTGGCATAATCCTGGACGCCAGCCATTCCTCCGACGATGTCTTTGACCAGATGCTGGCCCAGTCGCGCGCGCCCATCATCTGTTCGCATTCCGGCTGCCGCGCCGTGCATGACCATCCCCGCAACCTGGACGATGCCCGCATCAAGAAGCTGGCGGCGGCGGGCAGCACCATCCAGATCAATTCCTACAACGAATATTTGATTGACGTGCCGCCCAACCCGGCCCGCGACAAGGCGCGGCGCGCGGTGTTCGGCAAGATGGAAAATCTGGACAAGATGACGCCCGCCGACGCGGCGCGGACGTTAAAGGAAATGGCCGCCGCCCGCGTGGCGCTGGACAAGCAGTATCCCAGCCCCCGCGCCAATTTCGAAATGTTCATGCAACATGTCTATCACGCGCTGGACCTGGTGGGACCGGACCATGTCGGCATCGGCCCGGACTGGGATGGCGGCGGCGGCGTCACCGGCATGGAAGACGTGGCGTCGCTTCCCAGGATCACCGAGCAGTTGCTGAAAAAAGGCTACAAGGAATCGCAACTGGCGAATTTCTGGAGCGGCAACACGATGAGAGTGTTGGGCAAGGTCGTGGCTGCACGGAAGGCCTGACCTTTTTCAGATATCCGCGTAACAGCGAACCTCGTGATCGGCGCCGGGCGTCGTCACCGCGCCATAACGCGCCGGTCCCACATTCTTGCCATAACGCGCCAGCACGCCGGTGCGGAAGGATGGCGCTTTCGGCTTGAACGCCTTCTTGCGCTCGGCCATTTCCGCATCGCTGACATCCACCGACAATGTGCCGGTCTCGGCATCAATGGTGATGATGTCGCCGTCTTTCAGAAGGCCGATGGGGCCGGCATCGGCCGCTTCCGGTCCCACATGGCCCACGCAAAGACCGCGTGTGCCGCCCGAAAAACGCCCGTCGGTGATCAGGGCGATATTCTCGACCCCCTGCCCGTACAAGGCCGCCGTGGTGGACAGCATTTCGCGCATGCCGGGGCCGCCCCTGGGGCCTTCCCAGCGGATCACCAGCACATCGCCTTCGCGGTATTTGCGCTCCTGCACGAAAGCGAAACAGTCTTCCTCGCAATCGAACACCCGCGCCGGGCCCTTGTGCTTGATGTGCTTCAGGCCCGCGATCTTCACGATGGCGCCTTCGGGGGCGAGATTGCCCTTCAGGCCGACAACGCCGCCGGTGGGCGCCAGCGCGTGGCTGACGTCCACAATCACTTTCTGGGTGGGATCGAAAACGATGCCTTCCAGATTCTCCGCGATGGTCTTGCCGGTGACCGTCATCTGGTCGCCATGCAGCAGCCCCGCATCCAGCAGCACCCGCATCAGCATGGGCATGCCGCCCGCTTCCCACATGTCCTTGGCGACATATTTGCCGCCCGGCTTCATGGACGCGAGATAGGGCGTCTTCTTGAAAATCTCGGCCACGTCGAACAGGTCGAACTTGATGCCGGCCTCATTCGCCATGGCGGGCAGATGCAGCGCCGCATTGGTGGAGCCGCCCGTGGCCGCCACCACCATGGCCGCATTCTCGAAACTCTTGCGGGTGACGATGTCGCGCGGGCGCAGATTCTTCTGCAGCAACTGCATCACGGCATGACCGGCCTTCAGTGCGAAATCATCGCGTTCCAGAATGACCGCCGGCGGGCCGCTGGAATAAGGCAATGCCATGCCGATGGCTTCGGCCACACAGGCCATGGTGTTGGCGGTGAATTGCCCGCCGCAGGAACCCGCGCCCGGACAGGCCACACGTTCCAGCAAACACAGATCGGCGTCCGGCATCTTGCCCGCCGAATGCTGGCCCACGCCTTCGAACACATCCACCACCGTCACGTCCTTGCCATGGAAACGGCCCGGCATGATGGAGCCGCCATACAGGAACACGGACGGCACGTTCAGGCGCAGCATGGCCATCATCAGGCCGGGCAGCGACTTGTCGCAGCCGGCCAGGCCCACGATGGCGTCATAGCAATGGCCGCGCACCGTCAGCTCCACGGAATCGGCGATCACCTCGCGCGACACCAGCGACGACTTCATGCCTTCATGGCCCATGGCGATGCCGTCGGTGACGGTGATGGTGCAGAATTCGCGCGGCGTGCCGCCCGCCTCATGCACGCCCTTCTTGGCGGACTGGGCCTGGCGCATCAGGGCGATGTTGCAGGGCGCGGCCTCGTTCCAGCAGCTGACCACGCCGACAAAGGGGCGGTGGATTTCCTCTTCCGTCAGGCCCATGGCGTAATAGTAGGACCGATGCGGGGCGCGGCTGGGGCCTTCGGTGACATGGCGGGACGGCAGCTTGTGGTTGCCGGTTTTTGAAAACTTCGGTGTGTCTGACTTGGATTCTGACATGTGGTCCGCCGCTGAAACGCGCCGGACTATGGCCGGGGGCTGCGCCCCCTTTCAAGCCGGATTTCTGCAATGCCGCCCTTCTGATACGAA
The DNA here is from genome assembly GCA_947465395.1 of Alphaproteobacteria bacterium. Taxonomy (GTDB): domain Bacteria; phylum Pseudomonadota; class Alphaproteobacteria; order Micropepsales; family Micropepsaceae; genus Rhizomicrobium. The sequence continues at coordinate 10,631 of CANIAL010000012.1, forward strand.
AAAGGCTCCGGAAATGCTCCGGAGCCTCAATCATGCGCCAGATATCCTAGCGATAATGGCGATGGCCGTAGCGGTCCACATAGTAAGAGCGATGCGTGCGGCGAACTTCGTGGCGGTTGCAGTCCTCGGACCGCGAGATGGAATTGCCGATCAGGCCGCCGGCAACGCCGCCGACCACGGCGCCCGCGACGCTGTGCGAAGCCAGGCCGCCAACCAGCGCGCCGCCGCCCGCACCCAATACGGTGCCGGTGCTGTGGTCGCGGCCGCTGCAATCATCAGCAGAGGCGGAAATGGTACCCGCAGCCAGGGCAAGCATGGCGGCCGCGGCAAGGGTGGTGATGCGTTTCATGATGGATCTCCTGTTCTGGAGACGAAAACGCACCAGGGTCCGCTTTGTTCCGTATCAGACCAGCCTGGAAATGGCTTCACCGAGTCGCGCCGCGAGGCCCTGCGCTTCGGCGCGCTTCTCGCGCTGTTCCGCCAGAACATCTTCCGGCGCTTTCGAGACGAACTGCTCGTTGCCCAGCTTGGCGTCAAAGCGGGCGATTTCTTCCTGCGCTTTCTTGAGGTCTTTCTCCAGGCGCGCGCGCTCTTTCGAGAAATCAATCACATCGCCCAGCGGCAATGCCGCCACGGCTTCACCGATCACGAACTGGGCCGAGCCTGGCGGGATGGCATCACCGGCATCGGCCTTTTCCAGCCGCGCCAGGGTCATGATCACATCCCTGTTGCGGGTCAGCCGCGCCTTTGTCTCGTCTGACGCGCCGGTCAGCACCAAGGTGATCTTGGCGGCGGCAGGCACGTTCATCTCGGATCGCACGGAACGGACGCCCTTGATCAGGCCGATCACCCATTCCATCTCGGCACCTGCGGACGCATCCCATGGCGGTCCCGCCATGTTCGGCCAAGGCGTAACAAGAAGCATGTCCTTGCGTTGACCGGTGCGCGCCCAGAGTTCCTCTGTGATGAATGGCATGAACGGGTGAAGAATCTTGAGAAGTTGATCTCTTGCCCAGGCGGCGGTGGCGCGGGTTTCCGTCTTGACGGCTTCATCCGTGCCAATGAAAAGCGGCTTGGCAAATTCCAGGTACCAGTCGCAGAACCGGTCATACACGAAATGATAGGCCGCGCTGGCGGCATCGTTGAACCGCAATGCTTCCAGATTCGCGGTAACTGTCACGACGGCGTGTGCAATCTCCTCGACAATCCATTTGTTGACGGTCTGCTTCACACCGAAGGCGTCAAATCCCTCAACCGCCATGCAATCATTCATTTCGCAGAAGCGGGCCGCATTCCACAACTTGGTGCCGAAATTGCGGTTCATCTCAACCCGCGTGGGGCCGATGCGCATGTCGCGGTTCTGGCCCGCCGCCAGCGCCAGGGTAAAGCGCAGCGCGTCGGCGCCGAACTCGTCAATCAGGGTCAGCGGGTCCACCACATTGCCCTTGGTCTTGGACATCTTGGCGCCCTGCTCGTCCAGCACGCGGGTATGGATGAAGACGGTGCGGAACGGCACATCGCCCATGAAATGCAGCCCCATCATCATCATCCGGGCCACCCAGAAGAAGATGATGTCAAAACCCGTCACCAGCACGCTGGTGGGATAATAGCGCGCCACGTCCTTCGTCGTATCCGGCCAGCCCAGGGTCGAGAAGGGCCACAGCGCGGAGGAGAACCAGGTGTCCAGCACGTCCTCATCACGCGTGAGCGTCTTGCCGCCCGCCTGGGCCTGCGCCTCGGCTTCGGTTTCCGCGCAATAGATCTTGCCATCCGCGTCATACCAGACCGGAATCTGGTGGCCCCACCAGAGCTGGCGCGAAATGCACCAGGGCCTGATATTCTTCATCCAGCCGAAATAGACATTGGCCCAGTTGTCCGGCACGAATTTGGTCTTGCCGCTTTCCACTGCCGCCATGGCCTTTTGCGCCAGCGGCGTCACGTTCAGGTACCATTGCTCGGTCAGGAACGGCTCCAGCACCACCTGCTTGGTCTTTTCGTCATGCGGCACGGCATGGGTGATGGGTTCGGATTTCTCCAGCAGCTCCAGCGTTTCAAGCTCGGCCAAAATCTTCTTGCGCGCCGCTTCGCGCGACAACCCGCGATAAGCCTGCGGCACATCGTCGTTCAGCGTGCCGTCCTTGTTGAGAATGTTGATCAGCGGCAGCTTGTGGCGCTTGCCCAGTTCGAAATCGTTAAAGTCGTGGCCGGGCGTGATCTTGACCGCGCCGCTGCCTTTTTCGGGATCGGAATAATCATCCGCGACAATCGGGATCAGCCGCCCGGTGATGGGCAGAACGACATTCCTGCCCACCATCGCCGTGTAACGCGCATCATCGGGATGCACCGCCACGGCGGTATCGCCCAGCATGGTTTCGGGCCGGGTGGTGGCGATGGTGATCGAACCGCCGCCTTCCAGCGGATAACGGATGTGCCAAAGGTGGCCCTTGGTCTCGATATTCTCGACCTCCAGGTCGCTGACCGCCGTCTGCAGCCGCGTGTCCCAGTTCACCAGTCGTTTGTCTTTGTAGATGAGCTTTTGATTGTAGAGTTCGACGAACACCTTGGCGACGGCGCGGCTCAGCCCCTCGTCCATGGTGAAACGCTCGCGGCTCCAGTCGGCGGATGCGCCCAGCCGCTGCAACTGTTCCAGGATGGCGCCGCCGGATTCGGCTTTCCATTTCCAGATTTCTTCCAGGAATTTTTCGCGGCCCATTCTCACGCGGCTCATCTGCCGCTCGGCAAGCTGGCGCTCCACGATCAGCTGGGTGGCGATGCCGGCATGGTCGGTGCCGGGCTGCCACAAGACATCCTTGCCCCGCATGCGCTCGAAACGCGCCAGGATATCTTGCAGGGAGTTGTTGAGGGCGTGGCCGATATGCAGCCGCCCGGTGATGTTGGGCGGCGGGATCATGATGGTGAAGGGTTCGGCGTCCGGCCGGTTGCCGGCGCGGAAGGCGCCCGACGCTTGCCAGGCGGCGTAGATACGCCCTTCGGCCTCGCTGGGATTGAAAGTCTTGTCGAGCATGAAAAAACCGGAAAAGCCTGTTACGGGCTTTCCGGTTTTTCGGGGTCTGGGTCAAGACCCAACCCGGATTCTATAGGGAATTACCGGCCGCGGGCCTTGACCACCCGTTCCACTTCGGCGCGCACGGCCCCTTCCAGCAGCGGCGGGAAATGCTCGTCCATCCATTCGCGGATCAGGGGCTTCATGCGTTCGATCACGGCGCCGGAATTGTCGGCGATGTATTTCTGAAGCACCGGCTCGAAGCTTTCGCGCACGGCGCGTTCAAAGACATTCTCCACCGTGGAGCCGTCAATGGGCGCCAGCGGGGCAACGGCGGCACGCGGCGCAGGTGCGGGCGCCGGTTCCGGGATGCCGGCAAAGGCATCGTCCATGGCGTTGCGGGTCTGGTCCGAGAAAATGCCGTCATGGGCGGAAGACGATGAAAAGGCCGGGGCGGGTGCGGCGCTGACGGGAGCCTGGGTCACGGTCTCCTCCACGGTTTCAAAGATGATGTCGTTTTCGGGCTTGGGCGCCTCGAAAGCGATCGGCTGTACCGGAAGGCTTTCCGGCACTTCCTGGGTCAGTTCCAGAACGTCATTGTCGGGCATGGGCGCGGCGCCGACTGCGGCGGGCGCGGCCTCGCCGGCGGGGGCGTCCTCGGAGATGATCTTGCGGATGGAGGCAAGAATCTCCTCCATCGTGGGTTCATGCTGGGGACTGGACATGGCTCGCTCCGGTTTCGCCAAAATGGGCCGACGACAAAACCCTAGGATAGTGCTCCGGCGAAGGCAAAGGATTGGTTAACGGGCCCCATCTGCCCGCCACGCGGACAGGCCCATGGTGTTTGCTGATTCTAGGCCTTTGCGAATGGCTTAGAAGATAAAGCCCATGTGTTTCTTGAAGCCCGCCAGCAGCGGCATCTGGGCGTCAAAGTCCGGGCGGGCGCCGATCTGGCCCTGCTCGCGGGTGTAAAGCATGGCGCGGCCCTGCGCGCCGGTCTGCATAAACGCCACCAGGCGGCCGCCCTCGCCCAGTTGCGACAGCAGGGTTTCCGGTGCCGCCTCGACCGCGCCATTGACGAAAATCACGTCAAAGGGCGCTTCGTCCCGGGCGCCTTCGATCAGCGCGCCCTGCATCAGCCGAACATTGGGAATGGAAGATGGGGAATCAGTCAGCAGCCCGCTGGCAATGCGCACCAGGTCGGCATCCTGTTCCAGCGCCACCACGGTCTTGCCCAGCCGGGACAGGACGGCGGCGGAATAACCGGTGCCGCAGGCCACGTCCAGGATCTTGTCGTCGGCGGTAATCGCGGCCAGTTGCAGCGCCTTGGCGAAGCTGCGCGGGTCCAGCAAATAGCGGCCTTGGGCGATTTCCACTGGCACATCGGCATAGGCCAGCGCCCGCTTGGCCGACGGCACGAAAGCGTCGCGCGCCACTGCCGCCAGGGCGGCATGGATGCGCGGATCGGTGACGTCATTGGCGCGAATCTGCGCTTCGATCATGTTGGCGCGGGCGAGCTGGGACATGGCCTTAAAACCTGAAATTGGCGACGCTGGGCTTATAGGCTGGCCGCCCTGCTCTCACAATGTGGACAGTTGTCCCTTGCCGCCGCCCTCTGCTATAGCCGCCAGCCGCCGCTGGCCTTCATCCGGGCCGGCAAAATACCGTGAGGCCACGTGGCGGAGTGGTTACGCAGAGGACTGCAAATCCTTCTATCCCGGTTCGATTCCGGGCGTGGCCTCCACCTTCTCTTCAGTGCTGGTTAGCCAAGGTTCCGGGCAGTTCCAGAAAATGGACGCCCCTTAAGCCTTTGTTAACCCTGAGGGGGCATGCTCCCCCGTCTTCCTTGAAGACACCCCACCATACCCAACGCCTTGGGGCCGGGCTCACCCCCGGCCTCTTTTTTTGCCCGGTTTGATGCGCGCTTTTGCCCGCAATAGCCGGGGCGATAAGGGAAAATTTCCACTGGCCATGGAAAGGTGGAGGGGTTAGATACGCCCAGTGTTCCTCGGTAGCTCAGTGGTAGAGCCCTCGACTGTTAATCGAGTGGTCGTCCGTTCGAACCGGACCCGGGGAGCCATTTTTTCACCCCCTCTGGCCTTCGCAGCTTACTCGGATGTCCGCAGGACATCCTTCGCGCTGCTACGGCCATCTCCCCCGCCATGCGGGCTTCGCCCGCGCGGGGGCGAGTGGGCCTGAGTGTTCGTATTGAGTTTGTTCAGCCGCGGCCGGTGTAAGGCTTCACGCCGGTGTCGGGCAGCCAAAGACCAGTCGGCGCTTTTCCGCTCTGCCAGAAAATATCAATCGGGATGCCGCCGCGCGGATACCAGTAGCCCGCGATGCGAAGATATTTCGGCTTGATGGCCGCGATCACCTTCTTGGCGATGGAAAGCGTGGTGTCTTCATGGAAGCCCGCCACATTGCGATAGCTGGTCAGGTACAGCTTCAGCGACTTTGATTCCACGATTTTCCCGCCCGGCGCATAGTCCAATACGAAATGCGCGAAATCCGGCTGGCCGGTGATAGGGCAAAGCGTGGTGAATTCCGGCGCCGTGAAACGGATCAGGTAATCCACGTCGCGGTGCGGGTTGGGCACCGATTCCAGTTTTGCGGCGGCAGGCGATGCGGGCTGGACCGTCTTGCGGCCAAGTTGCGTCAGCTTTGCCATCTTACTTGCCCTCGTATGTGCAGGACTGGCCATGCGATGGCCTCTCGACCCGCACCCGCACCACTTCGGGCAGCGCCTGGCGGGCGCGCGCAAAGATAAAGCGGGCGATGTTTTCCAGCGTGGGGTTGGACAGCCCTTCCACCTCGTTCAGCAGCCGGTGATCCAGCAGGTCGCGCACCTTTTTCAGGGCCGCGTCCACCTCCCCGAAATCGCGCAGGAAACCCGTCCTGGCGTCCGGCTCGCCCCTTAAGGTCACTTCCACTTGGAAGGAATGGCCATGCAGGCGGCGATTTTCGGGCGCGCCCGCATCAAGCTGGTGGGCGGCGTCAAAGCCGAAACGCTGGCTGGTTTCCATGGACATGCCGGCTAGGTGCCGAACTGGCTCTCCTCCGTCAAGCGGGCCCGTCAAGCGCCTGATATGCATACCCCGCGACCACATGGCTTTTTGCCGATGTTGCGCAGGCGTAATGCCCATGCTAACTGGCACGCGCACCGCCGGGGTGACTCGCGCGGTGCTGAAATGTCGTAGATAAATCAAACGATTACGCAAATAATCGGCTGGCTCAGGGCGATGGCTCCGGGTTCCGCCGCATGAGGCGAATGTGGCAACGGAAAAGGTGCGGGAAACGGGACTGGCGGGGCGCTATGCCAATGCCGTGTTCGAACTGGCGCAGGACCAGAAGTCGCTCGACTCCGTGGCCGCCGATTTTGCCTCCCTTTCCGCCATGATCGCCGCCTCCCCTGACCTTGCCCGGCTGGTCAAATCGCCGGTCTTTTCCGGCCAGGACCAGGCCAGGGCGCTGAAAGCCATCCTGGACAAGATGGATGCGTCCGAACTCACCCACAAATTCGTATTGCTGCTGGCTGCCAAGCGCCGCCTCTTCGCGCTGGAACAGGTCATGGCCGGTTTTGCGCGCCTGGTCGCCGGCTCCAGGGGCGAAATTGAAGCCCATGTCACATCGGCCCGCGCGCTGTCACAGAAGGAAACCGCGGACCTGAAGGCCGCGCTGAAAGCAAAACTGGGCCGCGAACCGCGCCTCAACACAAAGGTTGATCCGGCATTGCTGGGCGGCCTGGTGGTGAAAGTCGGCTCACGCATGATCGATTCATCCATCCGCACCAAACTGAATGGCATTCGTGTTGCCATGAGAGGGTGAGGAACGAATAAGAAATGGTCCCGTGGACCATTTCCGTGACGAATGTCCGAAGTGTTGGCGCCCGAAGCGCCATCGAAGGACCAGACAGACAAGAATGAAGGAACGAGAAAATGGACATCCAGCCCGCCGAAATCTCCGCCATCCTCAAGCGCGAGATCCAGAATTTCGGCTCGGAAGCCGAAGTGAGCGAAGTGGGGCAAGTGCTGTCCGTCGGTGACGGCATCGCGCGCGTGCATGGCCTGGACAATGTGCAGGCCGGCGAGATGGTCGAGTTTCCGGGCGGCATCAAGGGCATGGCGCTGAATCTGGAAAGCGACAATGTCGGCTGCGTGATTTTCGGCAATGACAGCACCATCAAGGAAGGCGACACCGTCAAGCGCACCGGCGCCATCGTGGAAGTCCCGGTGGGCAAGGCCCTGCTGGGCCGCGTGGTTGATCCGCTGGGCAATCCCATCGACGGCAAGGGCGAACTCAAGAACGTCGCCGAACGCCGCCGCGTGGACGTCAAGGCGCCGGGCATCATCCCGCGCAAGTCGGTGCATGAACCCGTGCAGACCGGCCTTAAGGCCATCGACACTCTTATTCCCATCGGCCGCGGCCAGCGCGAACTGATCATCGGCGACCGCCAGACCGGCAAGACCGCCGTCGCCATTGACGCCATCATCAACCAGAAGGCGATCAACGCAGGGACGGACGAAAGCGCCAAGCTCTATTGCATCTATGTCGCCATCGGCCAGAAGCGCTCCACCGTGGCGCAGATCGTCAAGACGCTCGCCGACGCGGGCGCGCTGGAATACACCATCATCGTCACCGCCACCGCTTCCGAACCCGCGCCGCTGCAATTCCTGGCGCCCTTCTCCGGCTGCGCCATGGGCGAATGGTTCCGCGACAATGGCATGCACGCGCTGATCATCTATGATGACCTGTCCAAGCAGGCCGTGGCCTATCGCCAGATGTCGCTGCTGCTGCGCCGCCCGCCGGGCCGCGAAGCCTATCCCGGCGACGTTTTCTACCTGCACAGCCGTTTGCTGGAACGCGCCGCCAAGCTGAACGAAGACAATGGTTCGGGCTCACTGACGGCGCTGCCGATCATCGAGACCCAGGCCAATGACGTCTCGGCCTATATCCCGACCAACGTGATTTCCATCACCGACGGGCAAATCTTTTTGGAAACCGATCTGTTCTACCAGGGCATCCGCCCTGCCGTGAATGTCGGCATCAGCGTGTCGCGCGTGGGTTCATCGGCGCAGATCAAGGCCATGAAGACCGTGGCCGGTCCCATCAAGGGCGAGCTGGCGCAGTACCGTGAAATGGCCGCCTTCGCCAAGTTCGGCTCCGACCTCGACGCCTCCACGCAAAAGATGCTGGCGCGCGGCGAACGCCTGACCGAGCTTTTGAAGCAGCCGCAATACAAGCCCTTCGCCGTCGAAGAACAGGTGGCGGTGATCTATGCCGGCACGCGTGGTTACCTGGACGCCTTCCCCACCAACCGCGTCCAGAAATTCCAGGAAGCGTTGCTGGCCAAGCTGAAGGGTTCCTACCAGCCCTTCCTGGAAGGCATCCGCAAGGAAAAGGCGCTGACGCCAGACCTGGAAGCCATGCTGAAAAAGGCGCTGGACGAAGTCACCAAGTCCTTCTCGTAAGTTTCAAGGAAGTCTGAAACGCCATGGCGTCCGTCAAGGAAATGAGAACCCGGATCGGAAGCGTGAAGTCCACGCAGAAGATCACCAAGGCGCTGCAGATGGTGGCCGCCGCGAAACTGCGCCGCGCGCAGCTTGCTGCCGAAGCCGCCAAGCCCTATGCGCGCGGCATGGCCAGTGTCATCGCCAATCTGTCGGCGGGTGTCTCGGGTCCCAATGCGCCGCTGCTGCTGGCCGGTACCGGCAGCGACAAGCGCCATTTGATCATCGTGGCGACATCGGATCGCGGCCTTGCAGGCGGCTTCAATGGCGGCATCATCCGCGCCGCGCGCGAGAAGATCAGCGCCCTGCTGGCCGAAGGCAAGGACGTCAAGATCATCACCGTGGGCCGCAAGGCGCGCGATGGCCTTCGCCGTCTTTATGCCGACCGCTTTGTCGAGAATTACGAGATCGGCACCAAGGCGCCCGGCTTCGCGCTGGTGAAGCCAATCGCCACCAGGGTTCTGGAAGCCTACCAGGCCGGTGACTATGACGTGGTGACCCTCGTCCACTCCTCCTTCAAGTCGGTGGTGACCCAGACGCCGCGACTTTTGCAGCTTATCCCCGCCCAGGTGGAAAAGAGCGACGCCCCCGCACCCTTTTATGATTACGAGCCGGATGAAGACGTGATCCTGGCGGCGCTGCTGCCCCAGAATATTTCCGTGCAGCTTCTCACCGCGCTTCTTGAAAACCAGGCCGGCTTCTTCGCCTCCCAGATGACGGCGATGGACAATGCCACCCGCAATGCGGGCGACATGATCAAGGCCCTTACCATCCAGATGAACCGTACCCGCCAGGCGCAGATCACCAAGGAGCTGATTGAAATCATCTCCGGCGCCGCAGCCGTTTAAGAATAAGAAAGAGAGAACAAGATGAGCAACGCAAAAGGCCGTCTCAGCCAGGTTATCGGCGCCGTCGTGGACGTCGAGTTTCCCGAAGGCCAGCTTCCCGCGATCCTGAACGCGCTGGAAACCAAGAACATCGACGCCAAGACAGGCAAGGAGTTCCGCCTGGTGTTCGAAGTGGCGCAGCATCTGGGCGAAAACGCCGTGCGCGCCATCGCCATGGACACCACCGAGGGCCTGACCCGCGGCCAGGAAGTGATTGACACCGGTGCGCCCATCCGCGTGCCCGTGGGTCCCGCCTGCCTGGGCCGCATCATGAACGTGATCGGCGAGCCGATTGACGAAGCCGGCCCCATCAGCCAGGCCAACATGTCGTCCATCCACCGCGAAGCCCCCAGCTTTTCCGAGCAGGCGGGCAGCGCCGAAATCCTCGTCACCGGCATCAAGGTCATTGACCTGCTCTGCCCCTACACCAAGGGCGGCAAGATCGGGTTGTTCGGCGGCGCGGGCGTGGGCAAGACCGTGACCATGCAGGAACTGATCAACAACATCGCCAAGGCCTATGGCGGCTATTCCGTGCTGGCGGGCGTGGGCGAACGCACCCGCGAAGGCAACGATCTTTATCACGAGATGATCGAGTCCAACGTCAATGTGGACCCCAAGACCGGCTCCACCGAAGGCAGCAAGTGCGCGCTGGTGTATGGCCAGATGAACGAGCCGCCGGGCGCCCGCGCCCGCGTGGCGCTGACGGGTCTTTCGGTTGCCGAATATTTCCGCGACGTGGAAGGCAAGGATTGCCTCCTCTTCATCGACAACATCTTCCGCTTTACGCAAGCCGGTTCGGAAGTCTCCGCGCTTCTGGGCCGTATCCCCAGCGCCGTGGGCTACCAGCCCACGCTTGCAACCGAGATGGGCAATCTCCAGGAACGCATCACCTCCACCAACAAGGGCTCCATCACCTCGGTGCAGGCGATTTACGTTCCGGCCGACGACCTGACCGACCCGGCCCCCGCCACATCCTTCGCCCACTTGGACGCCACCACCGTGCTGTCGCGCGACATCGCCTCGCTGGGTATCTTCCCGGCCGTGGACCCGCTGGACTCCACCAGCCGTATTCTCGATCCCCAGGTGATCGGCGAAGAACATTACCTGGTCGCCCGCCGCGTGCAGGAAGTGCTGCAGCAATACAAGGCGCTGAAGGACATCATCGCCATTCTGGGCATGGATGAACTCTCGGAAGAGGACAAGCTGACCGTGGCGCGCGCCCGCAAGATCCAGCGCTTCCTGTCCCAGCCCTTCTTCGTGGCCGAACAGTTCACCAATTCGCCCGGCAAGTTCGTGGAGCTGCCCGACACCATCCGCAGCTTCAAGGCCATCGTGGACGGCGAATGCGACCAGTATCCCGAGCAGGCCTTCTACATGGTCGGCGCCATCGAGGAAGTGGCCGCCAAGGCCCAGAAGATGGCCGCCGAAACCAGCAAGGCGGCCTAAGTGGCAAGGATCGCCTTCGACTTGATCTCGCCGGAGAAGCTGTTGCTCTCCGTGGAAGCCGACATGGTCACCGTGCCCGGCACGGAAGGCTATATGGGCGTGATGGCGGGCCATTCGCCCCTCGTCTCCACCCTGCGCGCCGGCATGATCGACGTGAAGGTGGGCAGCCAGGACGACCGCTATTTCATCCGCGGTGGCTTTGCGGAGATCAGCCCGGCCAAGATCACCGTCCTGGCCGAGGAAGCCATTCCCATGACCGAGCTCGACCTGGCCGTGCTGGACCAGCGCATCGAGGACGCCCAGTCGGACGAACTTTCCGCCGACAATGACCTGGACCGTCTCAAGGCCGCCCAGCTGGTGGACGACCTCAAGCTGGTCCGGGCTGCGTTTTAGTCGCAAATCTCACATGATTACAGTGTCATCAGCCCGGAAAACGGGCTTTCCGCGCTTTTCGCACTGCATCCAAACTTGTTATAAGCCGTTCTCGGTTGGATTCCTGGGGATAAGAACATGACGGCGCAGCCCGTCCATCATCAGGCGGTCTCTCCGCACAACGGTTTCCAGCAAAACGTCTTTCATCAGGGCTGGTCGCTGGATGATGTCTGCTGGTACGCCTTTGATGCGGCCGCGGTGGACCCCACCATGCTGGCCGCGATCAAGGCGGCGGCGCTGGTCGAATATAATGCCCCCGATTATGTCGCCTATCTGAAGGCGGTGTTTCACGACCAGCCCACCGAAACTCTGGACTGGATCGAGCAATGGGGCGCCGAGGAACGCCAGCATGGCCGCGCCCTGGGCCGCTGGGCCGAATTGGCCGACCCCTCTTTCAAGCTGGAAGACGCCTTTGCCCGCTTCCGCCTGGGCTATCGCCCGGCGCATCTGGCGGCGCCCGGCGAAGCCTCCGTGCGCGGCTCGCGCCGGGGCGAGATGATCGCCCGCTGCGTGGTGGAATCCGGCACCTCCTCCTATTACTCCGCCATCCGCGACGCCACCGATGAGCCGGTCCTGAAGGAAATTGCCGGCCGCATCGCCGCCGACGAATACCGCCACTACAAGCTCTTCTATGAAACCTTGCAGGCGCAGAATGAACCCGACCTGCCCTTCTGGAAGAAAATCTGGGTGGCGGCGACGCGGGTGCGCGAAAGCGATGACGACGAGCTGGCCTTTGCCTATTACTGCGCCAATGTCCCGGCGGCGGAAGAAGTGGCCCGCCCCTATAACCGCAAGCTCTATTCGCGCCGCGCCGCCCATACCGGCATGACCATCTATCGCCGCCGCCATATCCAGAAGCTGGTGCAGATGGTGGCCAAGGTCATCGGCGCCGATCCCCATGGCAAGCTGGCCAACTGGGGCGGCGCAATCCTGTGGCGCTTCATGCAGAAGAAAGCCGCTGCTGCGTGATCGTCCCGCGCCACAGCCGCATGGGCGTGGTGCTGATGTCGCTGCTCGCCCTTGGCGCATGCGGGAAGAATGATGCGGAAAAATCCGCACCCCTGGCGCATATCCGCAAGCCAACCGCCTCCGAAGTCTTCGCGCTGCGCAGCAAATGCACCGAGCTGGGCGATGTCATCCTGATGCGGATGCAGGGGCGCTGGGATGATGCGGGCGCCGAAGGCATCGCCCGCCTGGACACGGCGTCGGACGCCAATGCCAAAACCCGCTACAACCCCGGCACCAACCGCTGTTACGTGGAAGTGGATGTCGGCACCATCAACCCGGACCGCGAAGTCTATGAAGAGATACGCTATCTCTATGACGGGCAGACGCGCGAGATGCTGGCCTTTTATTCAACCCGTGGCCCGGGCGATCCCAACAATGACAGTTGCACGGAGCATCTGGGCATGCCGGCGCATCGCTCCTGCCAGGCCATCAACAGGAAGATACTGGAACTGATGGCCGACGACCGAAAGCAATAAGCGTCGCCGCCAGTAATCAGGCTTTCCGCTTCACCATCATCTGCTTGATCTCGCCGATGGCCTGGGCCGGGTTCAGGCCCTTGGGACAGGTCTGGGCGCAGTTCATGATGGTGTGGCAACGATAAAGCCGGAACGGGTCTTCCAGGTTATCCAGCCGCTCGCCCGTATTCTCGTCGCGGCTGTCAATCAGCCAGCGATAGGATTGCAGCAGCGCCGCCGGCCCCAGATAGCGTTCCGAATTCCACCAATAGCTGGGGCACGACGTGGAGCAGCAGGCGCAAAGAATGCATTCATAAAGCCCGTCCAGCTTGGCGCGGTCGGCCGGCGTCTGGCGCCATTCCTGTTCCGGGGCTGCGGTGCGCGTCTGAAGAAACGGCTCGATGGAGGCATACTGGGCATAGAAATTGGAAAGGTCCGGCACCAGGTCCTTCACCACCGGCATGTGCGGCAACGGATAGACCGCAACCGCGCCGGAACAGTCGGCGATGGACTTGGTGCAGGCCAGCGTGTTGCCGCCCTGGATGTTCATGGCGCAGGACCCGCACACGCCTTCGCGGCAGGAACGCCGGAACGCCAGGGTGGGATCAATCTCGTCCTTGATCTTGATCAGCGCATCCAGGACCATGGGACCGCAACTGTCCAAATCGACGGTATAGGTGTCCACGGCGGGGTTCTCCCCGCCATCGGGGTCATAGCGATAGACCTTGAAATCCTTGTAGCGCTTCGGCTTCTTGCCATTGTCGGCCTTTTCGGCCGGCCAGACTTTGCCCTTTTTGACTTTGCTGTTCTTGGGCAGTGTCAACTGAACCATTGTCGTCCTCGCGCTCACGCAAATCACTGATAGCAAACGATAACCTAGGCTGCAATCTGCTCGAAAACCCATGCAATATCGGCCGGGGTCTCGCGCAAAATGCCGCTGATGACAAGCTGCTCGGCGCGGCGCACCTGCGCACCCCCCAGATAGATGCTTTCCTCCACCGACAGCTCGCCGCCCCCGGCCCGGAAGCGCCAGCCCTCCCCGTTGGGGAGTTTCAAAAGGATGCCGCCGCCTTCCAGCCGCGTCACCCGCACATCGGGATGGATATGAAAGCGCACGGCAAAGGCCAGCGGCCCGCCCTCCTTGTTCGAAGATAGGCCAGGACCCGTCAGCCGATCCCCGCCCGTCACCATCAAGCCTTGCGGCGACAAGGTCACCTTGCGCTCATGGGTCAGGCCGAACGGCTCCACATAGGCATCGTGCGACGCCTGCACCGTCCAGCCCTGCGCCGTGTCGCTGCGCTGGGTGTCGGACTTTGATGGCCCGCCCGTCAGCCGCGATCCCAACAGATCGCGCGCCAGGCCCGGCGGCAATATATGCGCGCTGGATGTTTCGTTGAGCGTCAGCGTGGAATGGGCGGCGGTGGCGCGCAGCGCCCGGTCCCAGCTGGGGTTGCTGCGCCCGCCCGCGCCACAGTTGACCACCAGCCGGTGCGGGCCGGAGCTGAACTCGAAACCCAAAAATCCGGCATGGGCATGCGCCGCGAATTCGCCGGGCGGCACCGTGCCGCAATCCATCAGCAATATCGTGCGTCCCGCGGCCAGCCGCTGGTATCCCGAATGGCGGGCATGGCCGAAGGGCGCGCCGCGCGCATCATCCCGCGCCAGCAATCCGGCGATCATGCGAGGATCATTTTCCCGCCCATCCTGGAACAGCGCCAGCGCGCCGTCGCCATGCCGGAAAAAGCGCAGCATGGGCGCCATGCGGTCCTGGGCGTTGCGAAGCGCGTGCGGCGGCTCCAGCTCCAGCGCCGACAGCGCATCCATCACCATCACCAGATAGCGGAACGCCGACAGCGCCGCCTCGGGTGACCGGCTGACATGACCACCATCGGGCAATATCTGGCGCGCAATCTCTGTCTCCAGCCGCGCCAGCCCGATATCCAGCCGCCGCCCACTGTCATCCATGCAGATGCCGGACAGGGCCAGCGCCGCCGCCGCCTTGAAGCGCGGCAACCCGTCGGGTGCTTCGCGTGACGTGCGCTCCAGCATCTTGGACTGCTCGCGCAGCGACACAAACAGCTTGGACCGCCACAGCATGTCGGAATTGAGAATGACCAGCCGCCCATGGCTGAAGACATGCATCAGGCGCTGGGCCATGATGTCGGGCCGCCAGATGGGTTCGCTGTAACGCGCATTGCGTTTGACCCATTGGGCGATCAGGTTCGTGGCCAGCCGCCGCGCCGGCTCCCCGCCCGCAGCCGACAAGGACGGCAGCCAGTCAAAACTGTTCAGCGCCTCGGCCCAGGCCTGTGACGGCGGGGCCATGTCGAAGATGGACTGGTGCTGCACGTCCACCGCCTCGCCATGGAAACGGAAACGCCCGCGCAGCAGCGCATCGGCATCTTCCAGCCTTCGCGGTTCGGCGTCATGGGGATGAAAGACGATGTGGTCGGCCAGTTGTCCGCGCAGGCGGCGGCGATAGAACCAGTTGCGGCGAAGCCGAATGCGCAAGGGCGCCAGCGCGCGCCGCATGCCCTCGCCCGCCATCTCCGGCAGCAGGGCGAGCGTGCCGGTTGCCACCATTGTCAGCCCCGGAGCGCCGCGATGTTGGCGGCATAGCGCGATGCCCCGCCCTGGAAGACGGCGGTGCCGGCCACCAGCGTGTCCGCGCCCGCCGCGATGGCGCGCTTCGCCGTTTCGGGCGTGATGCCGCCATCCACTTCCAATGCGATACTGCGCCCGCTGGCGACAATGCGTTTTTTGGCGGCGGCGATTTTTTCCAGCTGGTTTTCAATGAAGCTCTGGCCGCCGAAACCCGGATTGACGGTCATGATCAGGATCAGATCCACCAGCTCCATCAGATTGTCTATCGCCTCGATGGGCGTGCCGGGGTTCAGGACCACGCCGGCTTTTTTCCCCAGCTTGCGGATTTGCCCAAGGGTGCGATGCACATGCGGGCCGGATTCAGGATGCACCGTCAGCCCGTCCGCGCCCGCCTCGGCAAAAGCTTCCAGGTACGGGTCCACCGGCGAAATCATCAGGTGAACGTCAAAGGGCTTTTTGGCATGGGGCCGCAGCGCCTTCACCACCGCCGGGCCGATGGTGATGTTGGGAACAAAGTGCCCGTCCATCACGTCCACATGGATCAAATCCGCGCCCGCCGCTTCCACGGCTTCGATCTCAGCGCCCAGCCGGGAAAAGTCGGCCGAGAGGATGGAAGGCGCGATGCGGACAGGACTGGCCATGCCGACTTAAGTGCCGGATTCCGGCCATAGCCGCAAGACAAGGTTGAGACACAGCTGATTCGCGCCGCACGCGGCCAAAAGGCCGGGAATTCCGCGCCCTTTGCCGTTGACTAGGAGCCGTCCAACCCTAAACTCCGGCCCGGTTCGAACACTGATTTTCCTGAGGGCTTGATGGCGGATAATCCGCAGAAACCGGCGCGTGAGCGCCCCCTGTCCCCCCATTTGAGCATCTATCGCTGGCAAGTGACCATGCTGGGGTCCATCACCCACCGCGCCACGGGCATCGCCCTGTCGGTGGGGGCCTTGGTGCTGGCCTGGTGGCTGGTCGCCATTTCCAACGGGCCGGTAGGCTATGACGGCTTCATGCGCTATGCCGCCTCGCCCATCGGCATCATCGTGATGTTCGGCTTCACCTGGTCGTTGGCCTTTCATCTTCTCAACGGCGTGCGGCACCTGGCCTGGGACATGGGCTATGGCTTTGAAAAGCACACCGCCAGCCGGACCGGCGCCCTGGTTTTCGCCGCGTCATTGGTGATCGCGGTTGGCGCGTTCCTGTTCGCCTGGACCGGGCATGCGGGGTATCTGGCATGAGCTCGCTGGAAACACCCCTGCACAGGGTCCGCGGGCTGGGCGCGTCGCATTCCGGCACCGGGCATTTCTGGCGCCAGCGTGTCACCGCGCTCGCGCTTGTGCCGCTGGGCCTGTGGTTCGCCTTTTCCGTGCTGGGCCTGGTCGGCGCCAATGAAGTGGTGGCGCTGCAATATCTGGCGCATCCCTGGAACGCCATTCTGATGGCGGCATTCGTCCTTACCCTGCTCTATCACATGAGTTTGGGCCTGCAGGTGGTGGTGGATGACTATGTGCATGGCACGGCCTCCAAGATTTTCCTGCTGCTGCTGATCCGTTTCGTGGCGCTGGCCACCGCCTCCACCAGCCTCTTCGCCCTTATCCGCATTTCGTCCTAAGGTTCTCATGCCCGCTTATCAGATTACCGATCATACGTTTGACGTTGTCGTGGTGGGCGCGGGCGGCGCGGGGTTGCGCGCCACCCTGGAATGCGCGGCGCAAGGCCTGAAGACCGCCTGCATCACCAAGGTGTTTCCCACCCGCAGCCACACCGTGGCAGCGCAGGGCGGCGTGGCCGCGTCGCTGGGCAATATGGGCCAGGATGACTGGCGCTGGCACATGTATGACACGGTGAAGGGGTCTGACTGGCTGGGCGACCAGGATTCCATCGAATATCTCTGCCGCCACGCCCCGGAAGCCGTGTACGAGCTTGAACATTTCGGCATGCCGTTCAGTCGCACCGAAGACGGCAAGATCTACCAGCGCGCCTTTGGCGGCATGACTAGCAATTACGGCGAAGGCATCGCCCAGCGCACCTGCGCCGCGGCCGACCGCACCGGCCATGCCATGCTGCACACGCTGTACGGCCAGTGCGTCAAGCACGAAGTCAATTTCTTCATCGAGTATTTCGCGCTTGATTTGATCATGGATGGTGGCGCCGTGCGCGGCGTCATGGCCTGGAACCTGGATGACGGCAGCATTCACCGTTTCCGCGCCAAGCGCGTCATCATGGCCACGGGCGGCTATGGCCGCACCTATGCGTCTTGCACGGGCGCCCACACGCAAACAGGCGATGGCAACGCCATGGTGCTGCGCGCCGGGCTTCCCTTGCAGGATATGGAGTTCGTGCAATTCCATCCCACCGGCATTTTCGGCGCGGGTGTCCTGATCACCGAAGGTGCGCGCGGCGAAGGCGGATACCTGACCAATGGCGCGGGCGAACGTTTCATGGAGCGGTATGCGCCGTCGGCCAAGGATTTGGCCTCACGCGACGTTGTTTCGCGCGCCATGACGGTGGAAATCCGTGAAGGCCGCGGCGTTGGCCCGAACAAGGACCATATCCACCTGCATCTGTCGCACCTGGACCCAAAGGTGCTGGCCGAACGCCTGCCGGGCATTTCCGAAAGCGCCCGCATCTTTGCCGGCGTGGATGTCACGAAAGAGCCGATCCCGGTGCTGCCCACCGTGCATTACAACATGGGCGGCATTCCTTGCGCCTATACGGGCGACGCCTTGACGCTCAAGGACGGCAATCCCGACAGCGTCGTGCATGGCCTGATGGCGGTTGGGGAAGCCGCCTGCGTCTCCGTGCATGGCGCAAATCGCCTGGGCTCCAATTCGCTGATTGACCTTGTGGTGTTCGGCAAGGCCGCAGGCCTGCAGGCCGCCAAGGAATTGCGCGGCAGCCATGAACAGCCCGACCTGCCGCGCGGCGCGGGGGATGAGGCCCTGGCCCGCTTCGACCGGTTCCGCAATGCCAGGGGCGGCACGCCCACGGCGGTTTTGCGAAAAGCCATGCAGCGCGCCATGCAGGAAGACGCCGCCGTCTTCCGCACCGGGACAAGCCTGGAACAGGGCAAGCGCCGCATCCAGGACATCTACAAGCAGCGCGCCGATATCGGCGTCACCGACCGTTCCATGATCTGGAACACCGATCTGGTGGAGACGCTGGAGTTCGACAACCTGATCCAGCAGGCCGTGGTGACCATCGAAGGCGCCGCCAATCGCCATGAAAGCCGCGGCGCCCATGCGCGCGAGGATTTCCCCAAGCGTGACGACGAGAACTGGATGAAGCACACATTGGCCTGGCTGAATCCGGAAACGGGCGAGACCAGGATCGATTACCGGCCCGTGCACACCTACACGCTCACGTCCGATGTCGAATACATCAAGCCGAAGGCAAGGGTTTATTAGTCACCCCCATCCGTCGCAGCTCGGGTCGCAAGTGCCCGACACCTCGCTGCGACACCGTGATGCCAGCGCGAAAGGTCCTGCGGACCCTTCGCGCGGCAGAACGCCCGCTTTGCGGGCGGGGCCCCCGCCAAATGCTTCGCATTGCGGGGGAAGCGGAACTTTTGTTCCCGCCAGCCGTTTCATGGAATGGGAACAGGAATCCATCCATGAAACAGATAATCGCCGCGCTGGCCTTGACGCTTCTGGCCCTGCCCGCGCTGGCGCAGACCGCCGCCACGGCCACGCCCGACGACCGCGCCCGCCAATGGCTGACCTTGGTAGATGACGGCAATTATGCCGATGCCTTCAAGCAGATGGCGGCATCCGCAAAAAAAGCCGGTGAACAGTGCTGGGCCGACAAGACCAAATCCGTGCGCGAGCCCTTGGGCGCCATGTCCAGCCGCACCCTGAAAGACATCCAGCTTTCCAGGACCAGGCCCGGCATGCGCGATGGCCAGAACGCCACCGTGCGCTACGAGACCAGCTTCGCCAAGCGTGGCCTCGCCACCGAGACGCTGGTGCTGGTGTCCGAAGATGGCGGCTGGTCGGCCGTGCGCTACAGCATCAACTGAATTCGGGTGATTTTGCCCGGAATTTCTGTTCAGATTGGGTTCAGACGCAGGACACCAGACTGCACGGCATGAAACAGGGAGAGCCTATATGTTGAAATCCATTTTGTTCGGTGCCGCCGCCATTATGACCATTGGCGTCACCAGCCTGTCGGCGCAGCCGATGCCGCCGCGCGACCCGGACAATTACTACAGCCAGAATGACCGTGACGGTTTTTACAACCGCGATGGCCGTTATCAACGCTTTTTCGATCGCCGCGACCGGCGCGACCGCTTCGACAACAATGACCGCCGCTTTGACAACGGCCCGCCGCCGCCGCAGGGCAATTTCTACCAGGAAGGCCGCTATGAACAGAATTGCCGCACCAACAACAACCAGGTCGCGGGCACCATCTTCGGCGCGCTTGCGGGCGGGTTGATCGGTGGCGCGGCTTCACGCGGCAATGGCGGCGCCGTTGTCGGCGGCGCCGTGCTGGGCGGGTTGCTGGGCAATGTGGTCAGCCGTGACATGGACTGCGACAGCCAGCCCGTCGCCTTCCGCACCTATGCCACCGGCCTGAACGGCGACCTCAACCGCCGCTCGGAATGGAGCCATGGCCAGTATCGCGGCACCTTCACCCCCATCCGCGAATATCGCCGCGGCAACGTGGTCTGCCGCGAATTCACGGAAACCACCTATCGCCCCGGCGGCCAGAGCTTTACCCGCTCGGGCAGCGCCTGCCGCCGCCAGGACGGCAACTGGGATTTTGACTGACCTTCATCAAGGTCATCAAAGCATCGCCTGAAACCTCTGCGATCACTGGAAAATCCCCGCCCAAAGCGGGGATTTTTCTTTTCCGGCGATACCCAAAACCCCGCAAAGCTGGGTATTCGCCTTTTCCCGGCAAGGAATAGGTAACCATTGGTCCCTAGAATTGGGCCGGAAATCCAAGCGAAGTACCCCGCAAATGTCAGAGACCTGGACGATCAGCGTGGGCGGCCGTGCCTATGGCCCCTACACCATTGACCAGATGCGCGCCTTCCATGCCGAAGGACGGCTGGCGGCCCATTCGCTGGCGGCGCGCGCGGGCGAAGAACAATTCCATCCCGCCGGCGAAGACCCCGAGCTGGCCACGCTGTTTCCCGACGCCGCCCCTCTGCCCGCGCCGGAAATCCGCGCCGAGACGCCCATCTCGCCCGAGCTGCCGCACAAGTTCGGCCGCGACGGCGATACCGATGGCGAACGCAACCGCTATGTCATCATTTCCGACATGAAGTCCGGCTCCATCAGCGCGCTGGAAGAGGAAATCTTCAACCTGGGCCCGGCCTATCGCTTCATGCCGCAGGCCTGGATTCTCACCAGCGATATCTCACTCAGTTCCATCCGCGGCGGCCTGATCCAGAAGCTGGGCAAGCTGGACACGCTGTTCGTGGTGGACACCGCCCATGACAAGGCGGCCTGGTTCAATTTCGGCCCCGAGGCCGATACCAAGGTGCGCCGCCTCTGGTCGCGCGCGCCCGAGATGCCTGCCCGCAAGGCCGGCTAAGCGTCACCAAAGCTTCGCTTCAAACTTTTCCGCTGGTCCGCGAAACCCGCTACGCTAAACACAGCGTCGCGATTCGCTTGGGGGCCAGCCTGGTGCTTTTACGCACTGCGTTAGACACCATACCGCAAGGCCCATTGGCCTCCCTCGCCGCTACGCCCAACACCCGTCTCACCAACATAATGTCTGATCACCTGGAGCACCCATGGCGAAGCGTTCCGCGCGTTCAAAGTCCCGTGACCATGCCCATAATGTTCACCCGCTCTTCCCGCAACGCGGCGCCTGGAGCCCGCACACCCACGACGAAGACACGCGCGACCGCAAGTATGTAAAAAACATCAGGGCCATGAGCCCGGCCCAGCAGCAACTGATGGACGCGATTGACGAGCGTTCCGTGGTGCTGGCGCTGGGTCCTGCCGGCACCGGCAAGACGTATCTGGCCATCGCAAAAGCCGTGGAAGCCCTGGAAGCCGGAAAAGTCGGCCGCATCGTGCTGTCGCGCCCGGCGGTGGAAGCCGGTGAATCGCTGGGCTTCCTGCCCGGCGATCTTCAGGAAAAACTCGCGCCCTATCTGCGGCCGCTTTACGACGCGCTCAACGAAAGGCTGGGCACCAAGCGGCTGAAGTCATTGCTGGCAGACGGCACCATCGAGATCGCGCCCGTGGCCTACATGCGCGGGCGCACTTTAAGCGAATGTTTCGTGGTGATAGACGAAGCCCAGAACTGCACCTATGGCCAGATCAAGATGCTGCTGACGCGGCTGGGCTGGCGCTCGACCATGGTGCTGACCGGCGATCCCGACCAGACGGACCTGCTGCCGGGCATGTCGGGCCTTGCCGATATCGCCTCGCGCCTGGACAAGCTGCCGGATGTGCCGGTGGTGCGTTTGGCCGACAGCGATATCGTCCGGCATCCGCTCGTGGCTTCCATGTTGACCGTTCTTTAGAACAATCAGCGCGCCTCGGTTCTGTTTATTTATTACCCCCATCTGTCCGCCACGCGGGCAAGCCCGCTATCGGACATCTTCCCCCGCCGTTCGCTACGCTGGCGGGGGAAGAAAGCCGGTGAACGTTGCGGGACTAGCTGAGTGTTTTAATCAGCACGATGCCCAAAGCCAGCGCCCAATAGCTGGCGATCATCAGCGCAAAACCGTACGCGGCGGGTGAACAGGTGCGGGACTTGAAAGACCGTGTGGCGTTCTCCAGGAGCACGCTGGCGCCCGCCACGATCATCACCACGCAATAGGCCATCCGCGCGGGCGTGCTTTTGGGCTTCCTGGCCATGATGCGGTAAAGATTGGCCGCGATGCCGGACAGGCAAAGCCCGCCCGTGAAGGCAAAGAGAACCAGCAGGATATTCCTCAGCACCGGCAAATCCCTTCAGCGGTGATGCGTTGCGGCCAGTTCGGCCCGCATCTGGTGCAGCCGCGCTTGCGAGGGATGGGCCGCCGTGCCCGTGATCCAGGCCGCCAGGGTGAAGCAGATCAGGGCGTTGAAGATAAGGCGCATGTGCCAGCCTGGGACGGATAGAGGTTTCCGGGTCACGCCTCGCAAGAATTGGGCTGGACGCCTCTCGGCCCTGGCCGCGCGGTGCTAAAAACCCCCATGACCAACCCAGACAGCGAGATTCACCGCCATTCCGGCTGGGTTGTTCCGGGCGTGCTGCTGCTGGCGCTGGCGGTGCTGTGCGGGGCTTTCCTGCTCTATTACCTGCGTCCCGCCTCGTTCCGGGACAGGAACCCGGCCAGCGCCCAGACCATGACGCGACTTTCGGTGCGGGGCGTGGGCTTCGCCATTCCCGCCAATTACGTGGAATCGCGGCGGCGCGGCGGCGACACCGACGTGGTGCCGCTGTTCGCGGCCCTGCCCGACCTGCGCGGCTTTTCGCAAAGTGAAGCGGGCCTGTTCCTGGGCAACAGCGCTGACTCTCCCATCGTGCATCTGCTGATCCGCGCCGACAGCAACGGCCTGGATGCGGCGGCGCGCCTGGCGCGCATCTACCAGCCCTATTTTGTAGCTGCGAATGGCGAGGCGGCGGATTTCGGATTGACGCGCTATGGCTTCCGCGCCGATTCCGGTTATGGCCGCAATGACCTTTATGTGGGCAATGGCGACAGCGGCATGATCCTGATGCTATGCGAGCGCCCGGCCCAGGATGTTCCCAGCCCCAACTGCCTGGCCATTGACCATCCCATCGCGCCCGGCGTGAACCTGTCCTGGCGCTTCAAGCGCGCGCAGCTGGCCCATTGGCGGCAGATCGGCGACGGCGCCAACCGCCTTGTGGCGGGCTTCCGCGACAAGGGCTAGCGGGCGGGCGCGGGCGGTTCCGGCAAATCCATTTCCAGGATCGCCATGTTGAAGGCATAGGAGACTTCGTCGTCTTCCTCGTCCTTGAAGAGCACGCCCACGAATTCGCCATTCACCTGCACCTCGACCGAGTCCGCCTGCTTGGGGCGTTCGACAATGGTGATGGTGTCCAGGCGGAACAGGTTGCGCAGGTATTTTTCCAGGCGCCAGATTTCGCTGCGGGTCACGGGATCATTCCTTTTGGCAACACGTCTTGAACTCGCACGGCAAACGCAACCCGTCAATCGCTATCGTCTTCGATCAAATGGTTCATTTCCTGTGACGGGCGTGCGACACCGGCGCAATTCACCAGCCGCGCCGGAACGCCCACCGCCGTGCATCCCGGCGGCACCGATTTCAGCACCACCGAGCCCGCACCCACGCGGGCATATTCGCCGATCTCGATATGGCCCAGGATTTTCGCGCCGATGGAAAGTAGCACGCCGCGCCGAATGATGGGGTGGCGGTTGCCGCCTTCCTTGCCGGTGCCGCCCAATGTGACGCCATGCAGCATGGAGACATCATCTTCGACAATGGCGGTCTCCCCGATCACCACCCCGGTGGCATGATCGATCATGATGCCGCGGCCCAGTTTCGCCGCCGGGTGAATGTCCACCGCGAAAAGCTGCGAGATGCGGCTTTGGAAAAACAGGGCCAGCGGGCGGCGGTCCACCGTCCACAGATGATGCGCCACGCGGTAGCATTGCAGCGCCTGGAAACCCTTGTAGTAAAGAAAGGCCTCGGCCAGCGTCTGGCAGGCGGGATCGCGCTCCAGCACCGCCGACAGATCGGCCCGCGCCGCCGCCCCGATCTCGGGATCGGCCGCCATCGCGGCCTCGAAAATTTCGCTGGCCGCGAAAGCGCCCAAATCATCGCCGCCCATCTTGCGCGCCAAATAATAGGCCAGCGCCTCTTCCAGGCGGCCATGGCGCAGGATGCTGGCATCCAGGAATGCGGCCAGCGCCACTTCCCGCGCCGCCATGGCTTCCGCCTCGCCGCGCAGCCTCGTCCAGACCGGGTCCAGCGCCGCCAGTTTTTCGCGTGTGATCGCCATGTGACCTTTTAACCGGAAGCGGGGCGCAGATCAAAAATGCTGGCGGTGGGGACATGTTCCCGTAAGATAAGCAGATGAGCAAAGACGATACCGCACCCCTGAACCTTCCCGCCCCCGATGCCATGGACCTGCTTTTGAGCCGCCGTTCAGGCTCGGCCAAAGCCATGACGGCGCCGGGGCCATCCAGGAAACAGACCCTGCAAATCTTGCAGGCCGGCGCCCGCGCCCCCGATCACGGCAAGCTGTTTCCATGGCGTTTCATCGTGTTCGAAGGCAAGGGCCGGGAGCGGGCGGGCGACATACTGGCCGACGCCGCGAAGGCCGATGACGAACGCGCCAAGCAGGTGGAGGAAGAACGCGCCCGCTTCCTGCGCGCGCCATTGGTGATCGGCGTCATCAGTGGCCCACGCGAACTCATCAAGATTCCCGTGTGGGAACAGGAATTGTCGGCGGGCGCGGTCTGCCAGAACATATTGGTGGCGGCGCACAGCCTGGGCTTTGTGGGGAACTGGCTGACGGAATGGTACGCCTATCATCCGGCCGTGAAGGAAAAGCTTGGGCTGAAGCCGGGCGAACGCGTGGCGGGCTTCATCTATATCGGCACGCCGGGGAACGAACTGGAAGAACGCCCGCGCCCCGACATGGAAAAGATCGTGCGGTTCTTTTAGTAAGCCAGCATCAGGCTGTAGGCGATATAGCCCAGCGCCAAAGCGGCGGGAACGGCGGCGGGAATCCAGGTCTGGACGGTCTGCATGGGAATCGTCTCTAGGGGTGCGGGCCTGAAATAGCCCCTTGGCGCACGAATACCATGGCGGGGCGGCAATGCGTGGCCCGCATGCCCCCGCGTTTAAGGAATGCCCAGCAATTTGTGGGTTTGCAGCGACAGCCGCCAGCGCGGGTTAGCCATGCAATAGGCGATGGCCGCCTGCGTGTTTGCAGTCCGCTCCGTGTTGTCCATGGGTTGCAGGAAGAAATGCGTGAAATCCTGGTCCGTAAAGCGTTCCGGTTCCGCGCCCGCCTGCGGATAAACCAGCTTCAATTCACTGCCGCGTTTCAAAACCTGCTGCGATCCCGCCTTGGGACTGACGCAGATCCAGTCAATGCCCGGCGGCGGCATCAGGGTGCCGTTGGTTTCAATCCCGATTTCAAATCCCGCCTCATGCAGCGCCGCGATGGCGGGCGCATCAAGCTGCAACAGCGGCTCGCCGCCGGTGCAGACGATATAGGGCTTGCCCTCACCCACCCAGGCGGCACGCGCCGCGCTTGCCAGCGCCGCCGCATCCGCGAATTTGCCCCCGCCCGGGCCGTCCACGCCCACGAAATCCGTATCGCAGAATTGGCAGGTGGCGGCGGCGCGGTCGCGCTCAAGCCCGCTCCACAGGTTGCAACCCGCGAAACGCAGGAACACGGCGGCGCGGCCCGTCTGCGCGCCTTCGCCCTGCAAGGTGTAATAAATTTCCTTGACGCTATAGGTCATGCTTCCGAAGAGTGTTTGGGCGCCGACATGTACTGGGCATAGCCGCTTGCGCGCAATTTGCAGGCGGGGCATTCGCCGCAGCCCTGCCCCCAGTCATGCCGTGCGGGCGATGCCTCGTAGCACGTCACGGTCTGCGCCCGGATCAGATCCACCAGCACCGCGCCGCCCAGCTTTTCCGCCAGCGTCCATGTCGCGGCCTTGTCCAGCCACATCAGCGGCGTATGGATGCGGACTTCCCGGGCCAGCCCCAATGTCAGCGCATTGGCCGTGGCCTGGATGGTGTCATGGCGGCAATCGGGATAGCCGGAAAAATCCGTCTCGCACATGCCGCCCACCAGATCGGCAATGCCGCGCCGGTAGCCCAGCGCCGCGGCGGCGGTCAAAAACATCAGGTTGCGCCCCGGAACAAACGTGTTGGGCAAGCCGTCCTGCCCCATGGCGATCACCATGGATTCAGTCAGCGCGCTGCCGCCAATCGCGGCGGGCGCTGACAGAGGAATAAGGTGGTCGTCACCCAGCCGCGCCGCCCATGCGGGATATTGCGCGCGGATGGCGGCCAGCAGTACCGGCCGCGCCGCCAGCTCGGCCCGGTGGCGCTGGCCATAATCAAAGCCCAGCGTTTCCACATGGGCGTAATTCTCCAGCGCCCAGGCCAGGCACACCGTGGAGTCCTGGCCGCCGGAAAACAGCACCAATGCCGATTGGTCATTCATGCGGGGCTGTTTAGCCGCTCGCCCAACTCAAATCCAATGCAGGCTTGGCATTGCCGCTGCCCGCATGGGAAAAGCAGCAATGACCCCGCGCCCACATCCCCATGCCTAGCCAAAAAAGAGCGTGGCAGCGCATGCTCAGTGGGCGGCGGCTGGACCTGCTGGAACCCAGTCCCCTGGATATCGAGATCGCCGACATCGCCCATGGCCTGGCCCGGGTGGCCCGCTGGAACGGCCAGACCAAGGGCCCCCACGCCTTCTCGGTCGCCCAGCATTGCGTGCTGGTGGAACGGCTGGTGGCCGACCTCAGCCCCCGCCTGTCCCGCGAGGCCCGGCTGATGGCCCTGCTGCATGATGCCCCGGAATATGTTGTCGGCGATCTCATCAGCCCCTTCAAGGCGGCAATCGGCATGGATTACAAGGATTTGGAGCATAAACTTCAGGCGGCCATCCATCTGCGCTTTGGCCTGCCCGCCATCGTCCCCAAGCCGCTGGCGACCCTGTTCAAGAAGGCCGACCACCTCTCGGCCTATTACGAGGCCACCCAGCTTGCCGGGTTCGAGGAGGGAGAAGCCCGCCGCCTGTTCGGGGCGCCGCCCAAGAGCCTGAAAACGCCCCGGCTGGTGCCCCTGCCCACGGCGGATGCGCAAGACCAGTTCCTGGAACGGTTCCGCCGCCTGGATGCCACAAAATCTGGCATATGATCGGGCCATGTCCCGGCTGGTCGTCACCCCCTATTCCGCCCTCTCCGAGATGCTGGAAAGTCACCAGCCCTCGCATCTGGTGAGCCTGCTGTCGCCGCAGCAGATGGAATCCGTGGCCGATTTCACCGGCGAGCATCTGCGGCTGGAGCTGGATGATGTGGCGGAGGCCACGCCCGGCCGCCTGGCTCCCAGCGCCAGCCAGATGCAATCGCTGATCATCTTCGCGCGCGGCTGGGAGGCACGCGCACCCATACTGCTGCATTGCTGGGCGGGGGTCAGCCGCTCCATGGCCGCCGCCATGACAATCCTCTGCGACCGGCTTGGCATGGACAGCGAAATCAAGGTCGCCCGCGCCATGCGGCGGCGCGCACCCTTCGCCCGGCCCAATGTCTTGATGGTGCGCCATGCCGATGATGTGCTGGGGCGTGGCGGGCGCCTGAATGCGGCGCTTAACACCATGGGCAATGCCCTTCCCGTCGCGGAAGGCAGCGCCACATCCTTTCCGCTGGAAAAATTATGAAAAGCGACGCGCTTGTTGTCAGCATCGGTCTTTCGGTGGCCATCGTTTCGGTGGAAGGCGAGCGGCCATCGGTGCTGGTGGTGGGCGAGGAATCCCTGCCCTTCGGCCCCTTCGATCCGGCGGCGCACCGCACCATGGAAGGCGGGCTTCGCAAATGGGTGGGCGAACAGACCGGCGCCGAGCTGGGCTATGCCGAACAGCTTTACACCTTTGGTGACCGTGGCCGGCATTTGCCGCCCGGTGCGGATGCCCGCGTGGTGTCGGTGGGTTACCTGGCGCTGGCGCGGCAAAGCCTGGCGGCGGCGGATGCGCGCTGGCAGGACTGGTACCGCTATTTTCCCTGGGAAGACTGGCGCACCGAAAAGCCCGCCATGATTGATCGCGTCATCCTGCCCGCGCTGCGCGCCTTTGTGAAAGCAGCGCCCGATGCCGGCACGCAGCGCCTGCGCCGTGACCGCATGCATTTGTCCTTTGCATCCGGGACCTCACGCTGGGACGAGGAACGCGTGCTGGAACGCTACGAGCTTTTGTATGAAGCCGGGCTGGTGGCGGAATCGCGCCGCGATGCGGGCCTGAAACCGGATGCCAAATTGGCCGCGCTGGGCACGCCCATGGGCTTTGATCACCGGCGCATATTGGCCACGGCCATCGCCCGCCTGCGCGGCAAGATGAAATACCGCCCGGTGGTGTTTGAATTGATGCCGCCCTTTTTCACGCTGCTGGAATTGCAGCGCACGGTGGAGGCTGTCTCCGGCATCCGCCTGCACAAGCAGAATTTCCGCCGCCTGGTGGGTGAACAGGGACTGGTGGAAGGCACGGGCCGTTTCGCCGACACGGTCCGCGGCCGCCCGGCGGAACTGTTCCGCTTCCGGCCGGATGTTTTGCTGGAACGTCCCGCGCCAGGCCTTCGCGTGACAGCAAAAAGGTAGGGACAAGCAGTGGACATGTTGCGATCTTTCGCAACGTTTTCAACGCCGCGCGCGGGATAGCGCGGGGATATCTCAGACCCCCTCTTTTCCTTTGCAAAATCGCGTCTAGATTCCCCATGCCTGTTTTGTGCGGGGACGTTCCGGAACGCCCGAAATGTGAAACAGGACGGCGTGTGACGGCGTGCGGCCTAACGTACCGCGCGGCTTCACGGGTCGCTTCTTGAATCCCTGGAGGGATCGCGGGGACGCACCCTTTCCTGTCCAGGCATGGGACGACCATGGGCGTGACACGCATTGTTGGATGTCACGCTGGCGGAGCTTGAAGCAGGCCGAAAATCGCCGGGCGTGGAAAGGCCGGAAGGCTCTTGCAGGTTTGCGAAAGCAAGCCGCCGCTCTGAAAAGGAGCGGACGAAACACATTGGCCGCCTCACCCGGCCACCACGCCGCCCCCGCGCCTTTTTCGGGCCGTTGACAGGCTGCGTTTTCCTCTTTATTAAACCGAATAGTTATTTAACCTAATGGTTCCACATGGATCAACTTTCGCAGCGTTTCCAGGCTTTGGCCGATCCCACCCGCCGCGCCATCCTGGCCAGGCTGGCGCTGGGCGACCAGTCGGTAAACACGCTGGCTGAACCTTTCGATATGAGCCTGCCCGCCGTCTCCAAGCATCTGAAGGTTCTGGAACGCGCAGGCCTGATCAGCCGCAGCCGCGACGCGCAATACCGGCCCTGCCGCCTGGAGGCCAAGGCGCTGCAAAGCGTGGATGGCTGGCTGGAAGATTATCGCCGACTCTGGGAACGCAAGCTGGACCGGCTGGACGATTACCTCGCCAAACTGCAACGCAAACCGAAGAAAGGAAAATTGAAATGAGCGAAAAGACAATCGAGATCACCCGCACACTGGACGCGCCCGCCGAGCTGGTCTTCCGCTGCTGGACGGAAGGCGAACATCTTCTGCACTGGTGCAGCGCCGGCGATGGCTGGACCACGCCCCATGCCCGCACCGAACCGCGCCTGGGCGGCCGCTTCAATGTCGGCTTTGCCGGTCCCGACGGCAAAACCGGTTTTGATTTCACCGGCACCTATACCGAGTTCACCCCGCCGACCGCTACGGCCACGGGCTATCTGACCTCTGCCGTTGATGATGGCCGTCCCGTGCGCGTGGTGTTCGAGCCCAAAGGCAGCAAGACCTTCGTCACCATCCACCTGCCGCTGGAGCCGACCCACAGCGAAGAACAGCAGCGCCATGGCTGGACCGCCATGCTGGCGAACCTGGAACGCTATATCGAGACAAGGAAAGCAGCATGAGCACGGAAACTTTCGGAACACGCAGCCTCACCATCACCCGCCACATCAAGGCGCCCCGCGATCTTGTCTGGAAGGCCTGGACCGATCCGGAAATGATCAGGCAATGGTTCGGCCCCACCGGCTTCACCATTCCCTATGCGCGGGGCGAGATAAAGGTCGGCGGCCGCCTCGACATGGCCATGCATGGCCCCAAGGGCACGCCCTTTGACGTGGACATGCCCATGTACATGCAGTTCCGCGAAATCGTGCCGGGCAAGAAACTGGTGTTTGAAAGCGCGCCCCTGGGACCGGGCGGCAAAAAGATGCTGGACAGCCTTACCACCGTCACCTTCGCGGACGAAGACGGCGGCACCTTGCTCGAGATGCAGACCACCGCCACCGCCCTGGTGCCGGAAGGCGCTGGCATGCTGCAGGGCATGGAACAGGGCTGGACCCAGACCCTGGACAACCTCACCCGCGTGATGGAGGCGTAGAATCGGCAGCCTCAATGCGTCTCGACGCGCACCCCGGCTTTCTTCCCCCGCAATGCGAAGCATTTGGCGGGGGAAGGTGGCGCAGCGAGCTGTCCGCAGTGGCATAGCCGCGCGGACGCGAGCTGTGACGGATGGGGGCAAATAAGCCCTCTTGACCCCCTTATGCTCAGGAGTAGCATAATCCCCTGCCCCCGGCTCTTGCAGGCCGGGTTTTTCGGACCATATTTATACTCGAAATGAGTATAAATCGGGACAGGAGAGGCTGATGGGTTTGGAACTGGCCTATACCAGCGAAGTGGCGCGGGCGACCGCGCCGCTTTACGCCAGGGTTGCCGCCGTCATTCCCGAGATTGAATGGCCGGTGCATGCGCCGCTGATCGCCGAAATCAATCGGCTGAAGCGGGAGCGCGATGCCGTGATCCTGGGCCACAATTACATGACCCCGGAAATCTTCCATTGCGTGAGCGATTTCGTGGGCGACAGCCTGGCGCTGGCCCGCGAAGCCGCACGCACGGATGCATCCGTGATCGTGCAGGCGGGCGTGCATTTCATGGCGGAGACATCGAAAATCCTCTCGCCCCAGAAAATCGTCCTGATCCCGGACGCCAAGGCGGGCTGTTCGCTGGCTGCCTCCATCACCGGGGCCGATGTGCGGCTCTTGCGCCAGTCCCATCCCGGCTTGCCGGTGGTGACCTATGTCAACACCTCCGCCGAAGTGAAGGCGGAAAGCGATATCTGCTGCACCTCGGGCAACGCCGTGAAGGTGGTGGAGCGCATCGCAAAAGATTTCGGCACCGACACGGTCCTGATGCTGCCCGACCAGTATCTGGCCCGCAATGTCGCGGCACAGACGGGGATCAAGGTGATCACCTGGGAAGGCGCCTGCGAAGTGCATGAGCGTTTCACGGCCGAGGAAATCCGCGCCTATCGCACGGCGCATCCGGGCGTCACCGTGCTGGCCCATCCCGAATGCCCGCCCGAAGTGGTGGCGGAGGCGGATTTTTCCGGCTCCACCGCGGGCATGATCAATTATGTCGGCCAGCATCGCCCGGCGCGGGTGGTGATGGTGACGGAATGCTCCATGAGCGACAATGTGGCGGTGGAATATCCGGACGTGGAATTCGTGCGGCCCTGCAATCTGTGCCCGCACATGAAGCGCATCACCCTGAAAGGCATCCTGCATTCGCTGCAGACCATGACCACCAAGGTGGAACTGGACCCCGTCATGTCGGCCCGCGCCAAGGTTGCCATTGACCGGATGCTGGCCATCACATGACACGCCAGATTGACAATGTGATCGCGCTGCCGGGCGCGCTGGTGGTGGGCGCGGGCATTGCCGGGCTGTTCACGGCGCTGAAGCTGGCACCCTGCCCTGTCACGGTGCTGGCGGGTTCGCCTGCGGGCGCTTCCGGCTCCAGCGCCTGGGCGCAGGGCGGCATCGCCGCCGCCATGGGCGCAGGCGACAGTTGGCAGGACCATGCCGCCGACACGATGGCGGCGGGCGCGGGGCTTTGCGATCCGGCCATGGTGGCGATGGTGGCGCAGGAAGCCCCTGCCCGTATCGCCGACCTGGTGGCGATGGGCGCCCCCTTTGACCGCGACGGCTGCGGTGCGCTGGCGCTGGGCCGGGAAGCGGCGCATGGCAGGTCGCGCATCGTGCATGTCAGCGGCGACCGGGCGGGCGCGGAAATCTCCCGCACCCTGGCCGCAAAGGCCCGCGCCACGTCCTCCATCCAGATCGTGGAAGGCTTTCGCGGCCTCGAACTGGCCATGGAAGATGGCAGGGTCGCGGGCCTCTTCGCGCGCAATGGCGATGGCGGGCTGGTGCTGTTCCGCACGCCGCAGGTGATTTTCGCAACGGGCGGCTTGTCGGCGCTTTACGCCGTCACCACCAACCCCCTGGAAGCACGCGGCGAAGGCTTGGGCATGGCGGCGCGGGCGGGCGCGGTGATCGGCGATGCCGAATTCGTGCAGTTTCACCCCACGGCCATGGCCATTGGCCGCGATCCGGCGCCCCTGGCGACAGAGGCGCTGCGCGGCGAAGGCGCCTTGCTGGTCAATGAACTGGGCCAACGCATCATGGACGGCGTGCATGACGCGGGCGAGATGGCGCCCCGCGACGTGGTGGCCCGCGCGTTGCACCGCCAGATCGCAGCCGGGCACAAGGTTTTCCTGGATTGCTGCGCGGCAATCGGCGCCGCGTTCGAGACGCGCTTTCCCACCGTGTATGCGGCCTGCCGCTCGGCGGGCATTGATCCGGCGACGCAGCCCATTCCGGTTGCCCCTGCCGCGCATTACCACATGGGCGGCATCGCCACGGATGCCCATGGCCGCTCCAGCCTGTCCGGCCTCTGGGCGCTGGGGGAAGTGGCCTCCACCGGCCTGCATGGCGCGAACCGGCTGGCTTCCAATTCCCTTTTGGAAGGGATCGTCTTTGGCGCGCGGGTGGCGGACGACATCAAGGGCCAGGCGCGGGCGCGCAGCATTCTGCCCGCCGCCCCGCCCATGCTTGCCTCCGCGCCCATCACCAGCGCCCCGCATGTGCTGCGCGACGTGATGAGCCGCCATCTGGGAATGGAGCGGGACGAAGCCGGCATGCGCGAAGCCTTGACGGTGATCGGGCGCTTGGAACGGGCGGGCCATGACCCGGTCATGCTCAACATGCTGGCGGCGGCGCGACTGGTGACGGCGGCGGCTCTGGCGCGCCGGGAATCACGTGGCAGCCATTGGCGCAGCGATTTTCCTTCAACCGCGGCGCAAGGCGAACGCAGCTTCCTCACCTTGGCTGACGCCATGGATAACAGCGATGTGGCGCCGGCGCGCGCGGCGCGGGCATGATGTTGGCGCTGGATTTCACGCGCCCGCCGCCACAGCATCTGGTTGACCAGGCTGTGCGCGCCGCCCTGGCGGAAGATTTGGGCCAGGCTGGCGACGTCACCAGCCAGTTGACCGTGTCCCCCGAGGCAACGGCGCGCGCACGATTGGTGGCCCGCCAGCCCGGCACCCTGGCAGGTCTGGTACTGGCCGAAGCCGCCTTCCGCCTGCTGGATGCGAATATCGTGTTCAAGCCAGAGCGCGCCGACGGCAACACGGTGGCAGCAGGTGATATCATCGCGACAGTCGAGGGCAATGCCCGCGCCATTCTGGCGGCAGAACGCACGGCTTTGAATTTTCTCGGGCACCTGTCCGGCGTGGCCAGCGCCACCGCCGCCCTGGTGGCCGCCGTGGCCGGAACAAAGGCGCGCATCACCTGCACCCGCAAGACCCTCCCCGGCCTCCGGGCCTTCCAGAAATATGCCGTGCGCTGCGGCGGCGGCTTCAACCACCGTTTTGGGCTGGATGACGCCATCCTGATCAAGGACAATCATATCGCCGCGGCAGGCGGCGTTGCGGCGGCGCTGCAAAAGGCGCGTAGCGGCGCCAGTCACATGATGAAGGTGGAGATCGAGGTGGACACGTTGGTCCAGCTTGAGGAAGCCCTGTCAGCGCGCGCCGATATCATCTTGCTGGACAATATGGATTTGGACACCTTGACCCGCGCCGTCACCATCACAAAAGGCCGCGCCATTCTGGAAGCATCCGGCAATGTGAGTTTGAAGACCGTCGGCGCCATCGCCGGCACGGGTGTGGACATGATCAGCTCTGGCGCGCTTACGCACAGCGCCACGAACCTGGATATCGGCCTGGATTTTTAGCTGGAGCGCAGGCGCGACTGGCCACGATAGAAAATGTGGTTGCCGATCTGGGTTGTCTTTTCCAGTGTGGGCGCCCAGATGGGGCTAACCGACGCCGCGTGATAATTGGTGGCGCCGCCAGTGGCGTTCTTGCGCCAGGCCTGATCGGTCAGGATCTGGGCCGCAAGCTGCTCCGCCTCGCGCCAGGCGTCCGTTTCCTTGGCCCGCGCCAGGTCACCGTTGCAGGTGAAAGAGAATTGGCAGCCCGGACGGCTGGCGCCTTCATAGACCACGGCGCAAATCGAATGGCCGTAATTGCCGTTGTTCATGCGGTGAAAAATAACTTCCGCCACCGCCTTCTGGCCGCTGGCGCCTTCGCCGCGGGCTTCGTAATACAGTACTTCTGTCAGGCAGCGATGCTCGGCCAGAAGTTGGTTGGCGACCGAGTCACCACCCGTCTTGATGCCGTCAATCACCGTCACGGCCGGCGCCTTGACCACTTGCACCACCGCTTTGTCCGTGTGCGGATGGTAGGTCAGGCTGGCGCCCAGGGCGGCGCTGGCAGTGGCCAGAACAATGGCCAGCGCGACAAACAGCGCACTGTCTGAACGCGATAACGCGTCGTTGGATTTCTTGCTCATTTTAAAATTCGACTCTTTTCGGCTTCAGGTTTCGCTTGGTCTAACTGGCTTCGTCTATTTCGCGTCCGCGCCCCTTGCTGCCTTTTGGCATTGCAATCCGCATTGGCTATTTCGATTACGCTGTTTCGATTTTGCTACGTCCCTCAAAAATTCCGAATGGTCCCCAAGCCCCAACGAGGGCAGCGGGGGTTTGCCCCACTCGAACCCGAATCGTCAAATGAAAATTTCACACCGCTGACATGTTGTCGCGGTTGACGCCTGAAAAACCAAGCATTTACGGGCTTTTGTTCCGCTTTCAGGCTTTTTTGTGACGTGTGGATAGCGCTGCCTGCGCCGCCGCCAGTCGCGCAACCGGCACGCGAAATGGCGAACAGGAGACATAATCCAATCCTGAGTCGTGACAGAATCGAATCGAATCCGGGTCACCGCCATGCTCGCCGCAGATGCCCACCTTGAGGTTGGCGCGCGTTGAGCGCCCGCGCGTGGTGGCCATGGCGATCAGCTCGCCCACGCCGTCCTGGTCAATGGTGACGAAGGGATCGCGTGCGATCACGCCCTTTTCCAGATAGTCGCCCAGGAACATGCCCGCATCGTCGCGGCTAAGGCCCAGGGTGGTCTGGGTGAGATCGTTAGTGCCGAAGGAGAAGAATTGCGCGGTTTCGGCAATCTCGGCCGCCCGGAGCGCCGCCCGCGGCAATTCGATCATGGTGCCGATCAGGTAATCCGGCACCTTGCCCTTTTCCTTTTTGATCACGTCTGCCACTGCGGCAATGCGCACCGCCAGTCGGTCCAATTCGGTCTTGAAACCCACCAGCGGGATCATGATTTCAAGCTGCACGGGCTTGCCGCCAGCTGCCACCACATTGGCCGCGGCTTCCAGCAGGGCGCGGGCCTGCATTTCATAGATTTCCGGATAGGTAACACCCAGGCGGCAGCCGCGATGGCCCAGCATGGGATTGGATTCATGCAAGGCTGCAGCGCGCGCCTTCAATTTTGCCGCATCAATGCCCGACGCCTTTGCCACATCCGCGATGTCGGAATCGCTATGCGGCAGGAATTCGTGCAGCGGCGGGTCCAAAAGGCGCACTGTCACTGGATAGCCTTCCATGGCC
Source organism: Alphaproteobacteria bacterium (assembly GCA_947465395.1). GTDB lineage: Bacteria > Pseudomonadota > Alphaproteobacteria > Micropepsales > Micropepsaceae > Rhizomicrobium. Next base: position 46,452 of record CANIAL010000012.1, read on the forward strand.
TTGAAAATGCCTTCGAAGTCGCCGCGCTGCATGGGCATCAGCTTGGCCAAGGCCGCTTTGCGGCCCTCCAGCGTCTCGGCCAGGATCATCTCACGCACCGCAATAATGCGGTCGGCATCAAAGAACATGTGCTCGGTGCGGCAAAGACCGATGCCCTCGGCCCCGAACTTGCGCGCGGTGGCAGCATCGGTGGGCGTGTCGGCATTGGTGCGCACTTTCAGGGTGCGCATTTCATCGGCCCAACCCATCAGTGTGCCGAAATCGCCGGTCAGCTCGGGTTGGCGCATCTTCACCTTGCCCTTGAAGACCTTGCCGGCCGCTCCATCAATGGTGATGATTTCGCCACGCTTAATGATGACGCCATCGGCGCTCATTTCGCCCTTTGCGATATCAATCTTCACCGAACCGGCGCCGGAGACGCAAGGACGCCCCATGCCACGCGCCACGACCGCCGCATGGCTGGTCATGCCGCCGCGGGCGGTCAAGATACCGCGCGCCGCATGCATGCCATGAATATCTTCCGGGCTGGTTTCCGCCCGCACGAGGATCACGTCATGATGATCGGCGGCCAGCTTTTCCGCTTCGTCCGCAGTGAAAACGACTTCACCGGTGGCAGCACCTGGCGATGCGCCCAACCCGCTGGCGATCAGCTGCTTGGGCGCATCGGGATCAAGCGTAGGGTGCAGCAACTGGTCCAGCGCCGCCGGCTCCACCCGGTTCACCGCAGTTTCCCTGTCAATCAGCCCCTCGCCCACCATGTCGACAGCCGCCTTCAGCGCGGCTTCCGCCGTGCGCTTGCCGCCGCGGGTCTGGAGCATGAAGAGTTTGCCTTCTTGCACCGTGAATTCCACGTCCTGCATGTCGCGGTAATGCTTCTCCAGCATGTCGCCGATCGTTTTCAACTCGGCAAACGTCTTGGGCAGCGCCTCTTCCATGCTGAGCTTCTTGCCGCCCTGGCGCTCGCGCACGATCTTCGAGATCGGCTGGGGCGTACGAATGCCCGCCACGACATCTTCGCCCTGGGCATTGATGAGGAATTCGCCATAGAGCAGCTTTTCACCCGTGGCCGGATCACGGGTAAAGGCGACACCCGTGGCGGACGTATCGCCCCGGTTTCCGAATACCATGGCCTGCACGGTCACCGCCGTACCCCAGTCTTCCGGAATATTGTGCAGGCGGCGATAGGTGTTGGCGCGATTGCTCTGCCAGGAACCGAATACCGCGCCGATGGCACCCCACAGCTGTTCCTGGACATCTTCAGGGAAGGATTTGCCCAGTTCTTTTTCCACCTGCTTCTTGAACAGGCCAGCAATGCGCTTGAGGTCTTCTGCGTCCAGGTCCGTGTCGAGCTCGACGCCTTTTTCGGCCTTTTGGTGATCCAGGATTTCCTCAAAAGCGGAATGTTCAACACCCAGCACCACATTGGAATACATCTGAATGAAGCGGCGATAGCTGTCATAGGCAAAACGCGCATCACCCGTCAGCTTGGCCAGGCCTTCAGTGGTCGTGGCGTTGAGGCCAAGGTTCAGCACCGTGTCCATCATGCCGGGCATGGAAACGCGCGCGCCCGAGCGCACCGACACCAGCAGCGGCTTGGCGGGATCGCCGAAATTGCCATTGGCCAGCTTGCCAACTTGGGCCAGGGCCGCTTCCACCTCGCCCTTGAGGTCCGTGGGATAGGTCTGATTGTTGTTATAATAATGCGTGCAAAGCTCGGTGGTGATGGAAAAGCCCGGCGGCACCGGCAGGCCCAGATTGCTCATCTCGGCCAGGTTGGCGCCTTTGCCGCCCAGCAAATTCTTCATGCCGGACTTGCCTTCACCCTTGCCGTCGCCGAACGAGTAAACCCACTTCGTCATTGCTAAGCCTCGATCCTTGAAAAATCCGCAACCTGGTGAAGCACCGTGCGCAGGGCCGCCAGCAAATTTAGCCGGTTTTGCCGCAAGCCCGCTTCATCGGCATTTACTTTCACATTTTCGAAATAGAGGTCAACTGGGCCGCGCAAACCCGCCATTTGCTGCATGGCGGCGGCGAAATCCTCGGCGGCCAGCGCCGAGCCGATGTTGGCCTTGACCATTTGCAAGGCGGCGAACAGGCTCTTTTCGGCCGGGTCAGACAGCTGAGCTTCGTCCACGGTTCCGACGAAGGGCTTGCCGTCCTTCTTCTCTTCAATTTTCAGAATGTTGGCGGCGCGCTTGTAGCCTGCCAACAAATTGGCACCGTCATCAGTTTTCAGGAAGGCCTGCAACGCCTCCACGCGTGCGACAAGCCGCACCAGATCGTCTTCACTGCCCAGGCTGAACACGGCATCAATCAGGTCGTGGCGAATGCCTTTCTCCTTCAACGCCACTTTCAGGCGGTCAGCGAAAAAGGACAGGAGGTCATCAGTGAGCATCAACGGAAACCGCAATTTGTTTTCCAAAAGTATGCGGATCACGCCCAAAGCCGCGCGACGGAGCGCAAAAGGATCACCAGAGCCGGTGGGCTTTTCGCCGGCAGCAAAAAATCCGGTCAGCATATCCAACTTGTCAGCCAAGGAGACCGCAATGGCGACTTTCGCCGTCGGCACCGCATCGGATGGTCCCACGGGCCTGTAATGATCGCGTGCGGCATCGGCGATCTCTGCGTCTTCGTTGTCGTGCATGGCGTAATAGCGGCCCATCACGCCTTGAAGCTCGGGGAATTCGCCCACCACGTCGCTGGTAAGGTCCGCTTTGGCAAGGCGAGCTGCACGTTGTGCCTTCACGGCGTCCGCGCCGATCTTGCCTGCAATCCCTCCCGCCAGTTTGGCGATGCGCTCAACACGCTCAAACTGCGTACCCAGCTTGGCGTGGAACACGATACCTTTCAGGTCATCAACCCGGCTTTCCAGGCTGCGCTTGCGGTCTTCGTCCCAGAAGAACTTGGCATCTGACAGGCGCGCACGCAGCACACGCTCATTGCCCGCAATGATTTCCTTGCCGCCGTCTTCGGCGACCATGTTGGCAACCAGCGCAAAACGTGCCGCCATTTTTCCGGTCTTGGGGTCACGCAGAGAAAAATATTTCTGATGCGTGCGCATTGCGGTTTGCAATATTTCCGCCGGCACATCCATGAACTGGCTTTCGATCTGGCCTGTCAGGATTACCGGCCATTCCGCCAGCCCCGAAACCTCGTTCAAAAGGCCTTCGTCCGGAATCATTTCCAGGCCATGCACAAAGGCGGCCTGCTTGATGCCTTCGGCGATGATGGCCTTGCGCTCTTCAGCATCCAGCACCACATGTGCCTTCTTGAGCGCTGCCGCATAATCGTCATAGCGCCGCGCCGTGATCGCGCCCGGGGACAGGAAGCGGTGACCCCAGGTCATGTTGCCGCTTTTGACTCCGGCAAATTCAAGCGGCACCACTTCGCCGTCGAATGTCGCCAGAATTCCATGCAACGGGCGCACCCAGCGCACCGAAGAACCCGGCATCCAGCGCATGGATTTCGGCCAGGGCAGTTTCGCCATGATCTCGGGCAGGATTTCAGCTAGCACCAATGGCGTCTCGCGCCCTGCTCGCTCGATCACCGCAATATAGACGTCGCCTTTGGCCGTTTTTTCGATCCGGAGCTGGTCCTTGCTCAATCCCGTCTTTTTCAGGAAACCGTCCAGTGCCGCCTGCGGCGCATCGGTGCGCGGGCCTTTCAGCTCTTCGCGCACATCGCCTTGCTTGGGCGGAAGGCCGGAAATCGCCAAGGTCAAACGGCGCGGCCCGGCAAACGCCTTGATGCCTTCAAACAGAAAACCGCGATCAGTCAGTGCGCCCACCACCAACCGCTCCAGGTCTCGGGCGGCTCCCGTCTGCATGCGGGCGGGAATTTCTTCAGAAAACAGCTCCAGCAGGAAATCGGCCATCAGCCGGCACCGCGCGGCACATATTTTCCCATGTCGGTCTTCAACCAGGCTTCGCAGCAAGCCTGGGCCAGCGCCCGCACCCGCCCGATATAGGCGGCGCGCTCGGTCACGCTGATGACACCGCGCGCCTGGAGAAGATTAAAGGCATGGCTGGCCTTGATGCACTGGTCATAGGCCGGCAGTGGCAGCGGCGTGTCGCCCAAAAGTTCGCGGCACTGTTTTTCTGCATCGGAAAAATGCCGGAAAAGAATTTCTGTATCCGCCTTTTCGAAATTATAGGCGGAGAACTCCTTTTCATTCTGATGGAAAACGTCGCCGTAACGGAACTGGTCGTTGAAAGCCAAGTCGTAAACGAACTCCACGCCCTGCACATACATGGCCAGGCGTTCCAGCCCATAGGTGATCTCGGCGCAGACCGGATCACACTCGATCCCGCCCACCTGCTGGAAATAAGTAAACTGGGTGATCTCCATGCCATCGCACCAGACTTCCCATCCCAGGCCCGCTGCGCCAAGCGTTGGGCTTTCCCAATCATCTTCCACGAAACGGATGTCGTGGCGCATTGGATCCAAGCCGATGGCCTTCAGCGACTCAAGGTACATTTCCTGCACATTGTCGGGCGCGGGCTTCAGGATCACCTGATACTGATAATAATGCTGCAAGCGGTTTGGATTTTCGCCATAGCGCCCGTCAGATGGTCGCCGTGACGGCTGCACAAAAGCGGCGTTCCAGGGATTGGGTCCCAGCGCACGCAAGGTGGTAGCGGGATGAAAGGTGCCGGCGCCCATTTCATTGTCATAAGGCTGCAGAATCAGGCAGCCCTTCGACGCCCAGAAATTCTGCAGCGTCAGGATAAGCTCCTGAAAAGTCGGTTTCCCGGCCACGATAGAGATTCCCCTGAAGCTGGCCGGAACCTATAGGCGGGGAAAATCGAGGGCAAGCGCAGAACCGCCCCGCAAAATCGCCTGGGCCTGGGGCGTATAGGCGCCGTCATTCTGGTGCAGAATCAGACCCGGATGCAGCACGAAAGCGGCCCCTGAGCCCTTCACGACCTGTAATATCACCCGTTTGGCAGGAAGTTCCGCGCGCGGCCACAACGGAATCAGCGTCACGCCGGTTTCTGGCAACGCGACCAGTGCCTCGCCCGCCCGGTCCGCCCGGATTATGGCTGTGAAGACACCCCCCGATATTGTTCGTTTCAGGCCTGCTGCCAGCCATGCTGCCAGGCTGTCTTTGTCCATCAATGCCCGCGCCCGGGCGGGATCCGGCGGCGCGCTGCCCGGGCCGTGGAAAGGGGGATTGGCAAACACCATATCAAAACCGGTTTTGAGCGCTTCCGGCGGCGACAATACATCGCCTTCCACGAACCGCACGGTTTCGCCCATGACGTTGGCGGCAGCATTTTCATTGGCCAGCAATACCAGCGCGGCATCCAGCTCCAGACCCGTGACGGCAATGCCCGTCCGAGCGGCCAGGCACAGGCTTGCCGCGCCAGAACCCGCACCCAGTTCCAGCGCGATATGTCCGGTCCTCGCCGGAACTGCCGCCGCCAGCATCACAGCATCCAGCCCGGAGCGGAAACCGGTTTCCGGCTGGCGCACGATCACCTTGCCGCCCAGGAATGTCTCGGCCTCAACGATCATGACATGGCTTCGGGAATGGCCTGGCGCAGCAGCCGGTCGGCCTTGGCAAAATCTTCGTCCAGCACCATCAGCCGGCGCGGCACCATGATCATGCTGCCATCCATGATGCTGGAATGGGAATCAAAGACCACGGATTCGATCCCCTCCTGCTCCAGCAAATTGCCGGCAAAACTCAACACCACAGGATCATTGGTTTTCAGAAGTGCGCGCATTGGGTGACTATATGGCCAAAAACGCTGCGACATCAGCCCCACCAGAACTGGCTGGAGCGCGCTTGAACCCCGCGCCCACCCCTTTCATAATGCGGGGGAGAGGGGCTTATGGCGACGCTAACCGAAAACCGCGAACAGCATGACGGGATTTCCCCCGTAGAGCGCCTAAACGCGCTGGTCTTTTCGGACATGCAGGCCGCCGACAAGCTCATCCATCAGGGCATGGGTTCGGTGGTGGAATTGATCCCTTCCCTGGCGCGGCACCTGATTGATTCCGGGGGCAAGCGCCTTCGCCCCATGCTGACCCTGGCCGCGGCGCGGTTGGGTGGCTATTCCGGCAGCGGACATGTGCGGCTGGCAGCGGCGGTGGAATTCATCCATACCGCCACGCTTCTGCATGACGATGTGGTGGACGAAAGTGCGCTCCGGCGCGGCAAGGTTTCTGCCAACCTGGTTTGGGGCAACAAGCCGTCCGTGCTGGTTGGCGACTTCCTTTTTTCGCGCGCGTTCCAGTTGATGGTGGAGACGGGCAACCTTACCGTTCTGGGCATCCTATCCGGCGCCTCGGCCATCATCGCCGAAGGCGAAGTGATGCAGCTCAATTCGGCCAGCAATCTTGCCGTCACCGAAGACCATTACATGCGGGTGGTGTCGGCCAAGACCGCGGCCTTGTTCGCCGCCGCCGCCGAAGGCGGTGCGGTTTTGTCGGGACGTGGACCGGATTTCGTGACGGCTCTGCGCGCCTATGGCGAAAATCTGGGCATTGCCTTCCAGCTTGTGGATGACGCACTGGACTATTCCGGCCGCCAGGCTCTGATGGGCAAAAGCGTGGGCGATGATTTCCGCGAAGCCAAGATGACCCTGCCCATCATCCTGGCCCATGCCCGCGCCGATGCGCCGGCACGTGCCTTCTGGAAGCGTGTGATCGAGACTGGCAACCAGACCGAGACCGATCTTAACCAGGCTATCACCCTGGTGGAAGAAACCGGCGCCATCCAGGAAACCATGCGCCGGGCCCGCTCCTATGCCGATGCCGCCAAGGCGGCCCTAGCCGAATTGCCCGCCGGTGACGTGCGTATGGCGCTGGGCGACATCGCCGATTTTTGCGTGGAACGCGCGTACTAAGCGCCCTTAGTGCGGGGCGCGAAGTCGCGGCCCTGTTCCCGATGCACGATGTTCACTTCTGCCACGCTGTCGGCATGCACCCACCAACCCGACTGCTGCTGTTTCAGTGTTGCGCCGGCGCGCGCCGCGCTGGCGTCATCGGGAAAAATACCAAAACATGTTGCGCCACTACCCGACATGCGCGTGAAAAGCGCACCTGGCGATGCCTTCAGCGCCGCCAGAACCTCTCCAATGCTGGGCACCAGCGATAAAGCCGGCGCTTCCAGATCGTTGCCGGTTTTTTCCAGAAAGCGCAAAAGATCGGCCAGATCGGTAAACCCCTTGGCCGGCAACTCCAGGCCAATGCCACGCCGTGTGGTGAGGCGCGCGAATATATCCCTGGTCGCCACCGGCACGCCGGGATTGATCAGCAACAGCGACAGGCGCGGCAGGGCGGCAACAGGCGTTACAATTTCGCCCCGCCCTTCCATCAGCGCAGGCTTTCCCAAAAGACAGACCGGTACATCCGATCCAAGTGTTGCGGCGATATTCGCCAGATCGCTTCTGGCGACATTCCACAAACGGCAGAGGGCGCGCAAAGCCGCCGCCGCGTCGGCGCTGCCTCCGCCAATGCCCGAAGCGACGGGCAAGTTTTTTTCCAGTATCATCTGTGCGCCGTTCGCCATGCCCAGCGCGTTTGCGGCCTTCAAAACCAGATTGTCGGTGGCCGACAACCCGACCGCAAAAGGCCCCGCCAGAGAAAGCGTCAGTGTTTCTGAGGACGCAGCCGCCAGCCGGTCGCCTGCCTGGCCGAATACTGCCAAGCTTTGCAGGGCATGAAAGCCGCCCACCCCCTTTTCGCCCACATGCAGGAAAAGATTGATCTTGGGTGGGGCGATTTCATTGACAGACCCGAAAGCCATTACCCGGTTAGTCCCGTTTTCAGCTTTTTCTCGATTGGGCCTTTTTCGGCATCGGCAGTGGTGAAGGTCAGAGCATGGTTCCACTGAAAGCGCGCTTCCATCCTGCGTCCGCTCTTCCATAGAGCATCACCCAGATGGTCGTTGATGGTGGGATCGCCCGGCACCAGCAGCACTGCCGCGCCCAAGGTCTGCGCTGCCTCGTCGAAACGGCCCAGCCGGTAATAGGCCCAGCCCACGCTGTCCATGATGTAGCCGTCATAGGGTCGAAGGCTGCGTGCCTTTTCCAGCATCGCCAAGGCTTCGGGGATCCGCCGCCCCTGATCTACCCAGGAGTAACCTAAGTAATTGAGAAGCTCGGGCTGGTCGGGTGACAATTTCAATGCCGTGTTGATGTCCGCTTCGGCGCTGACCCATTTAGCGGCTTTTTCCTTGGCCATGGCGCGAGCGTAGAAGAACGGCCAGTCGCGCTTGGCCGGCGTACCCAGCAAGCTCTCGGCGCGGTCATAGGCATTGATCGCGGCGGCGTTGCTGTTGTCGTCCCGCAATGCGTCGCCCAACGCGATCCAGTTTTCAGCGCTGTTCGGAAAATCCTGCGTCAGGGTACGGAGTGTTTCAATGGCGGCGGTTTTCTTGTCCAGTCTGGTTTCATTGATGGCTGCTTGGGTGGCGGCCATGCGGTAATAGGGCGAAGACTTGTCCACCGTGCGATAGATGGCCACTGCATCGTCATATTTCTTCAAAGCTTCAAAACGGTCCGCCAGAAGGATACTGGCCAATGACAGGTCAGGTTTCAGATAAAGCGCCATGCGCAGGTAAAGAATGGAAATATTGGCGCTGTTGGCGTCGTTGAGCGAGGCGGCGATGCTGAATAGTCCCTCCGCCGCGCCATCGGCTGGTGACGTCACAAGGGCTTGCGGTTTGCGTCCCGCCACTATGCGCAACAGGCCCGCATTCATTACTGGCGCTAGCGCCAGATTGCCTTCCTCTTTCTTGTAGAAATCCCGAGCATCATCCACCCGTCCCTGCCGCTCCAGAAAATTGCCATAGGCATCCTGCATGCGGGGACTGGTGGCGTTCAGCGGCAGCGCCTTTTTATAAGCCGCGTCTGCATCCCCGCTGCTCATGTAATCGGCGATCAGCGCGGCATGGAAAGCGCCCAGGCCCTCCGCGCCCCCTTGCGCGCTCAGGGTCCTCATGTCGGCGGCCACCCCGGTGGCATCGCCCAGGCCGGCGGCTGCCCAGCCATCGAAAAGTGAGATCACCAGTTGGGTAAAGGGGCCCTTGTCATTGCCGGAAAGCGTCTTGCGAACCCCCGCATAATCCTTGCGCTTGAAACCCAGCGCCGCCAACGCCAGGCGCGCGGTAATGTCGTCTGGCGACTTGGCGATGATCTGGCCGGCATATTTGCCGGCCTGGTCCATGTCGCCACTGGTCGTGGCATAGAAAAAAGCCAACGAGAGAAGATCGGTGTTGGCCGGGTCATTCCTGAGCGTATTACCGTAATAGCGCGCGGCCTGAGACATGTCGTGCTCGCCGGCGGCAAACCGCGCCGACAGATAAGTGGCAAAAGCATCCGCTGTCTGCCGGGTGGTGTCATCTTGGCTGCTGACGGCGGCCGGCATTTGCGCGCAAGCGCCAGCCATCAGCGCCGAAATCGCCATCAGGGCAAGGGATTTACGCAAGGAAGCACCTACATGTTGGAATAATTTGGTCCGCCGCCGCCTTCCGGCGGCACCCAGGTGATGTTTTGCGAGGGGTCCTTGATGTCGCAGGTTTTGCAGTGAACGCAATTCTGGGCATTGATCTGAAAGCGTGGGCCGCTTCCTTCGTTGATGATTTCATAGACCCCAGCGGGGCAATAACGCTGCGCCGGTTCGTCATATTCGGGCAGGTTGATGCTAATGGGGATTTGAGGGTCGCGCAGCAGCAAATGCGCCGGTTGGTCCTCTTCATGATTGGTGTTTGAGACAAAGACGCTGGAAAGCCGGTCAAAGGTAAGGGTTCCGTCAGGCTTGGGATAGGCGATCCTGGGCGCCTCCGCAGCCTTTCTCAGGCCGGCATGGTCGGGCTTGCCGTGGCCCAAGGTTCCCAGGAAGGAAATGCCGAAAAGCTGGTTGGTCCACATGTCTAGGCCCATTAGCGGCAGCGCTAGCACGGTGCCCAGCTTCGACCAGAGCGGTTTGACGTTCCGCACCCGCCACAAATCGCGCGCCACCGCGCTTTTGGCATAGGCCGCGTCATAAGCGTCCAGCGCATCGCCTTCCCGTCCCGCAACCAGCGCCGTCAGCGCGGCGTCTGCCGCCAGCATGCCGGTGGCTATGGCATTATGGCTGCCCTTGATGCGCGGCACGTTCACAAAGCCGGCCGCGCAACCCACCAGCGCCCCGCCGGGGAAACTCAACCGCGGCACCGATTGAAACCCGCCCTCTGTTATGGCGCGGGCGCCATAACCAACTCGCTTGCCGCCCTCCAAAATAGACCGGATGGCGGGATGGGTCTTGGCGCGCTGGAATTCCTGGAAGGGGTCAAGATGCGGATTGCTGTAATTCAAATGCACCACAAAGCCGATGGAGCAGAAATTCTCGCCCCAGTGATACATGAAGAGACCGCCGCCGGTGTCATTGCCCAGCGGCCAGCCAAAGCCGTGCAGCACCAAACCTTTTTTGTGGCGATCTTTCGGCAGCTCCCACAATTCCTTCAGGCCAATGCCAAACTTCTGGTAATCGCGTGCCAATCCGAATTTCTGGATCAGGATTTTTGACAGTGATCCACGCGCGCCTTCCGCGAACAGGGTGTATTTGCCGCGCAATTCCATGCCAGGCGTGTAATCGGGCTTGTGATGCCCGTCTTTGGCAACACCCATGTCGCCGGTGAGTACACCCTTCACCACGCCGTCCTCTATGATCAGGTCATGGGCAGGAAATCCGGGATAGATCTCCACGCCCAGCGACTCCGCCTGCTGGCCCAGCCAGCGGCAAACATTGGACAGACTCACAATATAATTGCCGTGATTGCTCATCAGCGGCGGAAACAGGAAAGAAGGAATACGGATGGCAAGATTGCGGGTGAAGAAATAAAACTGGTCCTGGCGCACTGGTGTCTCGATAGGCGCGCCCTTTTCCTTCCAGTCCGGGATCAGTTCCGTCAGGCTGGTGGGGTCAAGCACCGCGCCCGACAAGACATGCGCTCCGATTTCCGAGCCTTTTTCCAGCACACAAACGCTGACTTCGCGGCCCGCGCTTGCCGCGCCCTGTTTCAGGCGGATGGCGGCCGCCAGCCCGGCCGGACCACCACCCACGATCACCACGTCATAGGCCATGCTTTCGCGGTCGGTCATGCGGCCCAGTACCAAGATTCTGCGCCGATTTTGGCACGGGAGCATCGCCCTGTCGCGGGGGCTGGTCTAGCATGGGGGCATGCAGGACAACGACGCATTCGACACCCTCCACTGGCTGCTGGAATCTGGCGCCGATGAAGCCATGGGCGACGATCCCATGAATCGTCTAAAGGCGGCCGTGGAACCGGTCCCTACCCCTATGGCAGCCAAGACAATTTCGCCCGCGCTGGCCAGAACGCCAACCAGGGGTCCCGCGCCTGAAATGCCCATAGCCGACATGATCGGCCAGGCCATGGCATTGGCAGGCGCAGCAACCAGCCTGGCGGAATTAAAGGCGGCACTGGAATCCTTTGACGGTTGCGCCCTAAAAAAAAACGCCACCACCACCGTATTCGCGGACGGAACACCGAAGGGGCGCATCCTGTTCATCGGCGAAGCGCCGGGACGGGACGAAGATCGGGCGGGCAAGCCCTTTGTTGGGCGTGCCGGCCAGTTTCTGGACAAGATGCTGGCGGCCATCGGCTTAGATCGCGCGCAGAATGTCTATATCACCAATATCCTCAACTGGCGCCCACCGGAAAACCGCGATCCTACGCCGGAGGAAGCGGCGCTTTGCCTGCCGTTCCTGCGGCGGCATATCGAACTGGTTGACCCACTGGTGATCGTGCTTCTGGGCGCAGTGGCAGCAAAGCACGTTATGGGCGTCAGTGAGGGCATCTTGAAAAGCCGGGGGCGCTGGCAGGAATATTGTTTGGGGAAAAGAATGGTGCCGGTGATGCCAACACTTCACCCGGCCTATCTTCTGCGCCAGCCCGCGCACAAGAAACTGGCCTGGCGCGATATGCAGGCGGTGGCCGCCAAGCTGGAAGCCCAGCGCAAACTGGTCTAGTGAGATTCCCATGCGCGGCATATCCATCGTTTTTCTTGTTCTGTTGATCCAGGCCGCAGCGGCACAGACCGCCGCGCCGCCGTCCGCCACCATCCAGCCGGTTCAACCCGCCAATCCCCAACGGCAGATTGTGAACCGCCCGCCCGAGGCTTCCGTCAGGCCAGAAGTGCTGAGCGCCGGTGACGTTGATCTTTATCGGCGCATCTTCGCCGCCCAGCGTGCCGGCGCACTCAGCAAGGCGAAAAAGCTTTTCGCAGACGTCAGCGACACTAGCCTGAAAGGCTATGTGGAAGCGGGCCGTTTGCTGGCGACCAAGCGGGCCGAACGCGATGAATTGGTGGCTTGGCTGACCGATTATCGCGAGCTGGCCATTGCCGATAAGATTTACCGCGCTGCAGTCAGTCATTCCGCCAAACGGGTCAAACGCGGCAAGAAAACCATCCGCGTGGCGGTGGTGACAAATATTCCTGTTCCTAGCGGCGTCGGCACGCGCAGCGGTGGCTATGAAGACGCAGAGTTGCCGCCGCCTGCCCCGCAATCCGATGTCGCCCGTGCGGTGTGGCCGCAAATCCAGGCCGATATCAAGGCGGGCCAACCTGATGCCGCACTAGGACGCATGCGCGCACTGGTTGGCACGCCGGATGGCGACATTGCCATCCTGTCCCACCGCATTGCCGCTTCTTACCTGGCCGAAAGCGTGGACACGTCCGCTTTTGCCTTGCCCGCCTCCGCCAACTCCGCTTTCGTACCGGACCTAGAATGGGATGCGGGTTTTGCCGCCTACCGGCTGGGCCGATATGCCGACGCGGTCATGCATCTGGAAAAACTGGCGCAGAATGGCGCTGTGCCAGGCGAAGCCCGGGCGCGGGCCGCCTTCTGGGCGGCCCGGTCCCTGATGCAGTTGGGCGATCCGCTGAAAGTGATAAGCCTGCTGGCCGCCGCCGCCAAGGAAGAGCCAACCTTCTACGGCTTGATCTCGGAAAAGATGCTTGGCACTGACACCGGCACCGGCTTTTCCGATCCCGTCCTCAGCCGGCAGGATTTGACCGATTTGATGACCGCGCCTGCCGCCCGTCGCGCCGTGGCGCTGTGGCAGGTGGGAGAGAATGACTATGTGGGCAGCGAACTCAACCGCGCCTTTGTGCAGAACAATGAAAGACTGGACCCGGCCATGGCGGCGCTGGCCCGCACGCTGGGGGTCACCAATGTGGAATTGCGCGCCTCTGAAAAAAGTGTTGCGCAAGGACTGCTGCTAACCGGCCTGTTCCCGGTTCCACAATATCAGCCTGAAGGCGGTTGGACCCTGGATTCTTCGGTGGTGTTGGCTATCGCGCGCATCGAAAGCCGTTTCCAGACCGGTCCCACCTCGCCCGCGGGCGCGCGCGGCATCATGCAGTTGATGCCCGCTACCGCTGCAGCCTTTGGCGGCAAGGGTGCAGCGGAAAAGCTGGATGATCCATCCTATTCACTAAAATTGGGCCAGACCTATATAGCTCAACTTCTGGATCGGCTGGATGGCAACATGCTTGAGATGGGCGGGGCCTATAATGCCGGGCCATTGTCAGTTTCGCGCTGGCGACAGACCAAGGCTGGCAAGGACGACCCGTTGCTCTTTGTGGAAAGCATTCCGGTAGCCGAGACACGTTCTTATGTGCGGCGCCTGATGGAATATCACTGGATGTATCGCCGCCGCCTGGGCCAGGACGCCAAAAGCCTGGACGACACCGCGCGCGGACGCTGGCCTCTGTACCGACCTGGCCAAAGCGCATCAGGAACTGTTGCTGGAAAAACCGATGTCCCATCCTGACGCATTGGACCACAGCATTGTCTTTGTGCCGGTGCAGATCGCCATTCTCACCGTCTCGGATACGCGCACTCCGGATAATGATGTATCCGGCAACACCTTGGCGAAGCGCATTGCCGATGCCGGGCATCGCCTGGCCGAGCGCAACATCATTCCCGATGATGAAGCCAAGATATCCGCGCAGCTTCAGGCATGGATCGCCAATACCGGCATTGACGTGGTGATTTCAACGGGCGGTACTGGACTTACAGGCCGTGATGTCACGGTTGAAGCCTTCCGTAAGCTGTTTGATAAAGAGATAGACGGTTTTTCCGCCCTGTTTCACCAGATATCGGCGGCAAAGATCGGCACGTCCACAATCCAGTCGCGTGCCTGCGCGGGGGTTGCCGGCGGCACATATCTGTTCGCCTTGCCGGGCTCCCCGGGAGCCGTGAAAGACGGTTGGGACGGAATATTGAAATGGCAGTTGGACAGCCGCCACCGGCCCTGCAATCTGGTCGAGATCATGCCCCGCCTAAACGAAAGATAGTCGCCTCCCCCATAGACGGGCGCACGACGATCTGGAACAGTTACGAAAACCGCAAGGGGGACTTTCATGAATATCGCACGCACGGCTTCCATATTGGCGCTTGTCGTTTTGGGCACCGCGCCGCTGATGGCGCAAACAGGCCCGGCCACGTCGCCGCCCCAGACCAGCGCGCCGGAAATCGCCTTTGATGCGGTGGAGTTCGGCAAATTGCCACCCGACCTGTTCATGGGCGAGGCGTCCAGCGTGGCGGTCAATTCAAAGGGTCACGTCTTTGTGTTCAGCCGCGGAAATTCCATTGGCCCCGCCTATGGCGCCACCGCCTCGCAGCTTCTGGAATTCGATGCGTCGGGGAAATTCGTCCGGGAGATCGGTCATAACCTTTATGCTTGGTCCTTCGCCCATGCCGTGCGGGTGGACCCGCATGACAATATCTGGGTGGCCGACAAGGGATCGGACATGGTCATCCGCTTCAACCCCGAAGGCCGGGTGACGCTTGTGCTGGGACGCAAGACCGAATCGTCCGACGAAAACTCCCATCCCTGGGAGCATCCCAATCCGCCTGCAGCCCCGATTGACGGGATGTTTCGCCAGGTCACGGACATGACATGGGATCCGCAGGGCAATATTTACGTCAGCGATGGATATATCAATTCGCGGGTCGCCAAATTCGACCCGGACGGCAACTGGCTGACCTCATTCGGCGAGAGGGGCAACGCTCCCGGCCAATTCCGGACAGTGCACGCCATTGCTGCCGACAAGGATGGGAATCTCTATGTCGCCGATCGCGCTAACCGCCGCATCCAGGTGCTGGACGACCAAGGCCATGTGAAGCGCATCATCACCATAGACATTCCGGCGCATTACAAGCACCTCATCATGTACGGCAACAACCTCAGGGGACCGACTTCAACCCTTTCGCTATTCTTCCCGGGCGCGCCATGGTCGGTATGCATCACCCCGCCCAAGGCCGGGTCGCCGCAATATCTCTTTGTCGCCGACGCCTTCCGCATTTTCAAGGTGGACCTGGATGGCCATGTCATTGGCTGGCTTGGCGGGGAAGGCAAAGGCCTGAAGGAATTTGGGTGGATCCACGGCCTCGCCTGCCCGGATGAGCACACGGTTTTTGCGGGAGAGCTGGTGAATTGGCGGGTGCAGAAGCTCACCCTGCACTAAAGGCTCAAAACGAATGCAAAAGGCCCTACCCTCGCGGGTGGGGCCTTTTTTTTCAGCGCGGCGCGTGCAGATCAATCGCAGGCGTGCAGTTATGATGCCCGGCTGCGATGCAGTTGAACGTGTCGTTGCTCTGCTTGAATTTCACCATCACATAGGCACCCAAGAGGACCAGGGCGACCGCTGCCAGAAGCCCCATCCAAGTCTGGCGGTTCTGGTCCTTGGGGTCCTGGTCGGGGCCTGATTCCATGATCTCAGGATAGTGGGTTTTGTGTTCATTCTTGTACTTGCTTTGTTCTTATTATGGGTGAATAATCCTACCCATCATGACACCAGTCCTTAACCAGACCATTCGGCCAGAATTGCTTCGCGGGCGCGGGGCGCTTTCCAACCATGTCGGGCGCTATGAGAAACAGGCGCGTGTCCTGGTCGATGATGGCTGGGATGATGGGTGGCGGGCGGAAGATGAAACGCCGCCGCCCCTGCGCACCGAAGTCATCCGCGATGCCAGCCGCAGCATCATCGCCCGCAACAAATCGCCCGACATTTCCTTCGACCAATCCATCAATCCCTATCGGGGCTGCGAACATGGCTGCGTTTATTGTTTTGCCCGGCCCAGTCACGCCTGGCTGGGCCTGTCGCCGGGAATCGATTTTGAATCGCGCATCCTGGCCAAGCCGGACGCTGCCGAATTGCTAGTCAAGGAATTGTCCGCGCCTGGCTATGTGCCCCGCGTAATCGCCATGGGCACCAACACCGATCCCTACCAGCCGCTGGAAAAGAAAATGCGCATTACTCGTTCCATCCTGGAGGTGCTGCGCGATTTCCACCATCCCGTGGCCATTGTCACCAAGTCACCCCTGATCCTGCGCGATGCCGATATCCTGTCGGAGATGGCGGCAATGGGTTTGGCCAAGGCCGCGCTTTCCATCACCACCCTGGACCGCAGCCTTGCCCGGGCGATGGAGCCGCGCGCCGGAACCCCTGCCCGGCGGCTGCAGGCCATTCAGGGCCTTAGCGATGCTGGTGTACCAGCGGGCGTGATGTTTGCCCCGGCGATTCCGGCGCTGAATGATCATGAAATGGAAGCGGTGCTGTCGGCGGCCAAGGACGCCGGAGCACGCACAGCAGGTTATGTACTGCTGCGCATGCCGCTGGAGATCAAGGAACTCTTCCGCGAATGGCTGGAAGTCCGCCAGCCCGGCAAGGCGAAACATGTGATGGCGCTGATCCGCCAGATGCGGGGCGGCAAGGATTATGATGCTCAGTGGAACACCCGCATGAAAGGCACTGGCCCATATGCAGAAATGATGGCGCGGCGCTTCCATATGGCGGTGAAGAAGCTGGGCCTCAACCAGCAGCTCCGCCCGCTGGCTATCAACAGCTTCCGCCGCCCGCCCCGGCTAGGCGATCAATTGTCACTGCTCTAGGTTGACGGGGCCATGCCCCATTACATTTACGAAGCCCGCCTTTTGAAGGCTGTGTCGGGCCCAGTTTGCGGCGTGGATGAAGCCGGGCGTGGGCCGTTGGCCGGCCCCGTGGTGGCTGCAGCGGTCATCCTGCAACATGGCCGCATTCCCAAGGGTCTCAATGATTCCAAGAAGCTGAGCGAAGAAGCTCGCGAAGAGCTTTATCCACGCATCCAGAAAATGGCGATTGCCATTGGCGTGGGCCAAGCCAGCGTAGAAGAGATTGACCTTGTCAACATTCGCCAGGCAACCCACCTGGCCATGGCGCGGGCGGTCAGGGCGCTGGCTGTGACGGCAGCCGCGGCGTTGGTGGACGGCAATGATGCTCCGGCCCTGCCCTGTCGCTGCGAAACCCTGGTGGGCGGGGACGGGCGATCGCTCTCCATCGCCGCAGCATCCATTATTGCCAAAGTCACGCGGGACCGGCTGATGGCGGTGCTGCACGAGGAATATCCCCGCTATAACTGGCGGCAGAACAAAGGCTACGGCACGGCAGAGCATTATTCCGGCCTCAAGGCCCATGGCGTGACCGTGCATCACCGGCGCAGCTTTGCCCCAATTTCAGAATTACTCAGGGGCCACCACATCTTGTATGGGAGTGAATCCGGGACTCAAATATCTAACACTTTGATTCATCAAGACTCTTGACCTGAGACTCGCGCCGAATCACTGTGAATCCCGCTGTGGATAAAGTGGGGCTGGCGTGAAAATCAAACTGGACCGGGTCATCGAGGGCGATTGCGTGGCAGAAATGGCCGCCCTGCCGGAAGGTACGGCCGACCTGATTTTCGCCGATCCTCCTTACAACATGCAGCTTCGCGGGGAATTGCGCCGTCCTGACCAATCCAAAGTTGATGCGGTGGATGATCACTGGGACCAGATCGGTGATTTTGCCGCCTATGACCGCTTCACCCGCGAATGGCTGATCCAGGCGCGGCGCGCGCTCAAAGAAACCGGCTCCATCTGGGTGATCGGTTCCTATCACAATATTTTTCGCGTCGGTGCGATTCTTCAGGATCTGGGCTTCTGGATTCTCAACGACGTGGTTTGGCGCAAATCCAATCCCATGCCCAACTTCAAGGGCCGCCGTTTTACCAACGCCCATGAGACGCTGATCTGGGCCACCAAGAATCCCAAGCAGCAATACACGTTCAATTACGAAGCCATGAAGGCGCTGAACGACGAATTGCAGATGCGCTCGGACTGGACACTTCCCATCTGCAGCGGCCATGAACGCATCAAGGGCGCGGACGGGCAGAAGGCCCATTCCACCCAGAAGCCGGAATCCCTGCTGCACCGTGTGATCGTGGCTTCCACCAAACCCGGCGATGTGATCCTGGACCCCTTCTTCGGCACCGGCACCACTGGCGCCGTGGCCAAAAGGCTAGGCAGGCATTTCATCGGCATCGAGCGTGAAAAAGCTTACGCGGATGTGGCGCGCACGCGCATCGCCGCAACCGTGCCTGCCGACAATGACGCCATTGAAACAACCAAATCGAAACGTTCCGAGCCGCGTATTCCCTTTGGCTGGGTTGTGGAGCGCGGATTGCTGCCGCCTGGCACAATGTTGCAGGGCACTCGCAAGCACCAGACCGCCAAGGTGCGTGCCGACGGCACGCTGGTCTGCGCCGATGCCACCGGCTCAATCCATCGGATGGGCGCGCATGTGCAAGGCCTGGACGCCTGCAATGGTTGGACCTTCTGGCAATTCCAGACGCCGGGCGGCAGCCTTGCCCCCATAGACCTTCTGCGTCAGCGTTTGCGGGCTGAGTTGGTGTGAAGCACGGCGTCCAGGATTTTCCGCATCACGGTGGGCAGCGCCATTGACCCCAGTTTGCGGACTGGCACCCAGCGGCCCGGATGCAACGGCCGCGCAACGAGTTGCACCGCATAAACCTCTATTTCCAGCTCGAAATGCGTAAAGCCATGCCGCACAATACCGAGCTGCTTTTTCCACGGCGCAACAAAAGGCGCCTTCATTTTTGCCCGCACAGATGATGGAAAATCATTGGTCCAAGGACCTAGTGGGGGCTGCAACATGCCGCCTAACAACCCTTTGGCAGGGCGGCGTTCCAGCAGCACGGCGCCGCTTTTGTCCTGAACCACATACGCTGCGCCGCGTCTGATGGGGCGCAGCATCTTGGGCGCCTTCACCGGCAGCATTTCCTGTATGCCCAAGCGCCGCGCTTCACATTCTTTTTCTAACGGGCAACTGCCGCACGCAGGTTTTTTCGGCGTGCAGATGGCAGAGCCAAGGTCCATCAGCGCCTGCGCGAAATCGCCTGCCCGTACCGGCACCAATTCCTGTGCGTGGGCACGCAACTCTATTTTGCCCTTGGGCAGCTGCGTCTTTACCGCGAACAGGCGCGCGATCACGCGCTCGGCGTTGGCGTCCATGGCCGCCTGGCGCTCGTCATAGGCAATGGCGGCAATTGCTGCCGCCGTATAACTGCCGATGCCGGGAAGTTCGCTGAGGCTTTCCGCCGAGAGCGGAAACTTGCCGCCCCGCCCCGCCACAATTTTTGCTGCCGCATGCAGATTGCGCGCGCGAGCGTAATAGCCAAGCCCGGCCCATGCCGCCATCACATCATCAGTCTTGGCGCGGGCCAGCGCCGCCACATTAGGCCAGCGCGTTAGGAATTTCCGGTAATAGGCGCCCACTGCCTGCACTGTGGTCTGTTGCAGCATGATTTCCGACAGCCAGACGCGATACGGATCGGCCTTTTTGCCTTTGGCCGCGCGCCAAGGCAGCACCCGGCGATGCACATCGTACCAGGCCAGCAGCTTTACAGCCGTATCGCGCTTTTTCACCGGACCGGGCATAATCCGACCATGGCCAAAAACCCCGGCGCTGGCGAGCAGAAGAATGAAACCGAACGGCGCGGCTGGGCCGGTGCGGTGGGCAAGGACGCATCGGCTTCTGCCCATGCCGCTTTTGTCCGCGCCGGTTTTGCAGATCCCGCACTGGTCCTGCACTGGAACGACGTTGTAGGGCCGGAAATTGCCCGCATGGCCCGGCCCGTGCGGTTTTCCCAGAAAGACGGCGTCCTGACTCTTCAGGCCGAACCCGCCGCTGCCCTGTTCCTGGGCCATGAGGCGCGGGCATTGGCGGGGCGAATCAATGACTATCTGGGGCGCAATGCGGTGCAGCGGTTGAAATTCGTGCAAAGCCCATTGGCCAGCCGCCCGGAGGCTCCGCAACCCGCCCGCCCGGACGTGGCGGTAAAAAGCACCGACCCCGCTGTGCATTACCGGGGCCCAGAAGACTTGGCCAAGGCACTGAAAAGCCTGGCCCGCTGGCGCAAATCGGCCGATTAATGTCGCCTTTTCAGGCAAGTTGATCCCGACAATCGCCTCTGCCACAAACAGTGGGAAATCCGCTTCGGAGAATCCCCCGTGTCGCGCAAGCAGATCATCCTTTCCCTAGGCGTTTTGGTGGTACTGGCCGGTCTGGCCGCCGCCTGGTTTTCCATGGGTTCCGGGGGCATGGGACTTGCCGCTGCCTCCGCCCCGGGTCAGGCCCTCCCCGTCACGGCCATGGACAAGACCATGGGCAACCCGAAAGCGCCTATCCAGCTTGTGGAATATGGCGCGCCCACCTGCTCCATCTGCGCCTATTTCAACGCCGAAAGTTTCCCCCGTCTGAAGCGCGACTACATTGACACGGGCAAGGTCTTTTATGTTTTCCGGGTGTTCCCGCTACGTCCCGAGGACGGTGCTGTGGAGAACATGGCCCGCTGCCTGCCTGAGGATAAGTATTTTGAATTCATTGACCTTCTGTGGCGGAATCAACCCAAATGGGACGCCGCGGAATACCCCGGCATTTCTGACGTTCATGCCGCACTGGTCCAGCAGGGCCGGATCGCGGGCATGACGGCGGAACAGGTTGACCAATGCATCGCGGGCAAGGCGCAGGATGAACGCATCAACAAACAGGCTGCCGACGCCGATGCCCGGTTCCACATCACGGGCACGCCCACTTTCATCATCAATGGCGCAGCGCAACCGGCCGGCGCACCGCCCTATGAGCGGATGGCCAAATTGCTGGATGCAGCCCTCGCGGCGACAAAGAAATAACCAACGGCTTTCGCCGGTGGCGTTCGATAATTTCCACGGCGAAGGGGCGGCACGCTCTTGAAGTTCACGCGGCTCAGACTTTCCGGCTTCAAATCCTTCGTCGAACCGACGGAGTTGTATATCGAGCCTGGCCTTACCGCCGTGATCGGTCCCAATGGCTGCGGCAAGTCCAATTTGTTCGACGCCATGCGCTGGGTGATGGGCGAAACCCGCCCCTCCTCCGTGCGCGGCAGCGAAATGGATGACGTGATCTTTTCCGGCAGCGCCGGGCGGCCTGCGCGCAATGTGGCCGAAGTCACCATCTTCATCGACAATTCCGACCGCAAGGCGCCCGGCCAGTATGCTGATTTCGACACCATCGAAGTTTCGCGCCGGATCGAGCGCGAGGCGGGCAGCGTTTATCGCATCAACGGCCGCGATGTGCGCCAGCGCGATGTGCAGATATTTTTTGCCGATGCCTCGTCGGGCGCCGGTTCCACTGCCTTTGTGCGCCAGGGCCAGATCGGTCTTCTGATCAGCCAGAAGCCGCTGGCCCGCCGAGCCATCCTGGAAGAAGCCGCCGGCATCGGCGGGCTACATCAGCGCCGCCATGAAGCCGAGCTGCGCCTACGGGCGGCGGAAACCAATCTTTCGCGCCTTCAGGATGTGATCGGTGAAGTCGAAACACAGCTTGCGGGCCTCAAGCGCCAGGCACGCCAGGCTTCGCGTTATCGCAACCTGTCGGGCCATATCCGCAAGGCGGAGGCACTGGCGCATTACCTGCGCTGGACCGCCGCCGAAGCCCGCGCCGTGCAGGCCGCGCAAGAATTGGCGATAGCCGCCGCAGCAGTTGCCGCCGCCAGCGAACATGCCGCCCGTGCCTCCACCCAACAGGGCGAAGCCGCCAATGCCTTGCCGCCGCTGCGCCAGGACGAAGCGGAAAAAGCTGCCGCCCATCACCGCCTGATCGTGCAGCGCGAGCAGCTGGAAGCAGAAGAAACCCGCGCCCGCGAAGCCGCCCAGCGCATCCGCCAGTTGATGGCCCAGGGCGACGCCGATATCGGCCGCGAACGCGAACTGGATCACGACGCGGGCACCGCGCTGGACCTATTGGCGCAGGAACGCGGCGCATTGCAGGAAGCCGATGCCGGGGCCGCAGGCGACATCGCCGATGCGGAACAGGAAAGCACGGCGCTGAATGCCGCGCTGGGCGAAGCCGAACAGTTGCTGGAACGCCTGACGGCCGAATTGGCGGAATGGAGCGCGCAGAAATCAGCGCATGAGCGTGGCCGCGAATTGTCATCCGCCCTGGCCGAATCCAGCGCCGCGCAATTGAAAGACGCCAGAACGCGTCTGGACGACGCCATGGAAACCGCCCGCAGCGCGCCCGATGTAACGGCTGCTGACGCCAAGACCGATGCTGCCCGTAGTGTTTCCGAGAACACCCGCGCCGCTGCAACCACCGCACGCGCGCGCCTGAACCAGCTTGAAGCGCAAGAGAATGAAGCGCGCGGGCCGCTGGAAGCTGCCGAACGCGAAGTGCAGCGCCTGTCCGCCGAGATCAAGGCGCTGGGCGACATGCTGCACCCCACAGGCGAAGGCCTGTTCCCGCCACTGATTGATGCGGTGACGGTGCAGAATGGATATGAGGCCGCATTGGCCGCCGCATTGGGCGATGATCTGCAGGCGCCTCTGGACGAAGCATCGCCGCATCATTGGCGCGACCTGGGCCTGTTCAGCAGCGCGTCTTCCCTGCCCGGCGGTGTACGTCCCCTCAGTGACTTCGTGAAGGCGCCGGGCGCACTGTCTCGCCGCCTTGCCATGACCGGCGTCGTGTTTCCCGACCAGGGTGCTGCCCTGCAAAGGGAACTGGGTCCGGGCCAGAGGCTGGTTTCGGCACGTGGCGATTTGTGGCGCTGGGACGGTTACGCCGCTTCTGCAGATGCGCCGTCGCCAGCCACCTTGCGCCTGTCGCAGCGCAACCGGCTTACTTCGCTTGAAGCGGAACAGAATGCAGCCCGCGAAACCCGCAGCCAGTCTTTCAACGAATATTCCGTCGCCAAGAATGAAGCGGGCCAGGCGCGTGAAGCTGCCCGCCAGGCCGAAGACAATGAACGCGCCGCCGAACAGGCGCTGATTGCCGCCCAGGACGAAAGCACCCGTGCCGCCCGCGCTGCGGCCGAGCGCGCCTCCCAGCTTGCCAGCCTGGAATCTGAAATCCGCCGTCTGGAACAGTCGCTGGAGGCCGCGCGTGAATCCGGTCGCCAGGCCGATGCCGCGCTGGCCGAGCTGGGCGATGGCGTGTCCTTGGGTGAACGCGCCGCTGCCGCACGCGCTGCCACCGGTGATGCGCGCAATTCCGCCAGCCAGGCCGCCGGCCATCTGGAAAGCCTTAAACGTGATGGCGAAAGCCGCGCCCGCCGTCTGGCCGCGCTGGCCGAAGACGCCAGCCGCTGGCAGGCACGCCGCGAAGCCGCCGCCGGGCATATCGCCGAACTGACCCGACGCCGCCAGGAACTGGATGTGGAGCTGGCCGCCGCCGAGGCCATTCCCGGCCAAATGGAAAAACGCCGCGCCCGCCTGCTGGACGCCGTCGCCGCCGCCGAAGCGGTTCGCAAGACCGCTGCTGATGCGCGCATTGGCGCCGAAGCGGTTCTGTCCGAAGCCGACAAGCAGGCCAAGCTGGCCGATGCCGCGCTGGCCACGGTGCGCGAAGACCGCGCCCGCGCCCAGGCCTTGTCGGAAGGCGCCGCCAGCCGCATCGAGGAATTGCAGACCCGCATCCGCGATGAACTGGAATACGGACCGGAGGAATTGTCGGGCCGCGCCGAAATCGAAGACGGCCAGGAATTGCCGCCGCTGGAACAGGCCGAAAAGCGCGTCGAGCGCCTGAAACAGGAACGCGAGCAACTTGGCGGCGTCAATCTTCGCGCCGAGGAAGAAGCCGGCGAACAGGAAGCCCGTCTTGTTACCCTGACTGCCGACCGCGACGACCTGACCGGCGCCATTGAACGCCTGCGCCGGGGCATCCAGAGCCTGAACAAGGAAGGCCGCGAGCGCCTGCTGGCATCGTTCGAAAAAGTGAACGCCAATTTCCAGGACCTCTTCACCCGCCTGTTCGAAGGCGGCGAGGCCAAGCTGACCTTCACCGAATCCGAGGACCCGCTGGAAGCGGGCCTGGAAATCTTTGCGCGCCCGCCGGGCAAGCGGCTGCAGAGCCTGGCGCTGCTGTCGGGCGGGGAGCAGGCCCTGACCGCCATGGCGCTGATCTTCGCCGTCTTCCTGGTCAACCCTGCCCCCGTCTGCGTTCTGGACGAAGTGGACGCGCCGCTGGACGACGCCAATGTGGAGCGTTTCTGCAAGATGCTGGACCAGATGGCGGAAAGTTCCGGCACCCGCTTCCTGGTCATCACCCACCATGCCCTGACCATGAGCCGGATGAACCGGCTGTTCGGCGTCACCATGGCCGAACGGGGCGTGAGCCAGCTTGTCTCGGTGACCCTGGCGGAAGCGGAAAAAGTCGCCGCCGAATAGGCGATTCTCCCCACGGCCCAAAAGAAGCTGCGCGCCTTTCGCCGCGCCCGGTAATTTCCCTTTTGTACCAACCGCTTGCGGGCAATCTGTCTTTCTTGACACCCATGGGGGCCGAACATATGGTCCGCCCGCCTTCGCAAAGGCCGCTAAGCCTTGGGTTTCAGCATGGGAGAGAGCATTTGACGGCTCCTGACAGGCTGAAGGACCTGGAAAAGCGGCTGGGCGAATTCCGCAACAGCCAGGCAAAGGGCGCACCCCGCCCCCAGCCCACGCAACTGGGGATCGCCGGGCGCTTCACCACCGAACTGGTGGCGGCGCTGATCGTGGGCGGCGCGCTGGGTTGGGGCGTGGACTGGCTGATGGGATATTTCGGCCTGCACACAAAGCCGCTTTTCCTGGTGCTGTTTTTTGTGCTGGGCGCTGTTGCGGGCATTCGCAACGTGATGCGCGCAGCGACCGAGATTAATGCCGCGATGGCGGCGAAGAACACGGACGGAGACTAGATCGTGGCCTTGAATCCGATGGAGCAGTTCGCCATCAAGCCGCTGATACCGCTGCATATCGGCGGTTACGACGTCTCGTTCACGAACCAGTCCCTTCTCATGGTGATCGTGGTGGTGGCCGCAGGGCTGTTCCTGTCGCTGGCGGTCAAGCCCGGCAAGCTGGTCCCCGGGCGCGGCCAGTCCATGGCCGAGATGTCCTATGAATTCGTGGCCAACATGATCCACAGCGCCACCGGCGAAGACGGTTTGCGCTTTTTCCCGCTGGTCTTCTCCCTCTTCATCTTCGTCCTCTTCTCCAACTTCTTCGGCATGATCCCCGGCAGCTACACCGTCACCAGCCAGATCATGGTGACATTCGCGCTGGCCTCGCTGGTGATCCTGACCGTGATCGTCACGGGCTTCGTCAAGCATGGCATCGGCTTCCTGAAGCTGTTCGTGCCGCACGCCCCCCTGCCCCTGCTTTTCCTGCTGGTGCCGATCGAGGTGATTTCCTTCCTCACCCGCCCCATCAGCCTTTCGGTTCGTCTGTTCGCCAACATGCTGGCGGGCCACACCATGCTGGCGGTGTTCGCGGGCTTCGTGATCGCGCTGGGCGGCGCGGGCGGCGTCCTCAGCCTTTTGTCCATCGCGCCCATGGCGCTGATCGTCGGCATTCTTCTGCTGGAACTGCTGGTGGCGTTCCTGCAGGCCTATGTCTTTGCCATTCTCACCTGCATCTATCTAAACGAAGCACTTCACCTCCACGACCAACACTAAAAGGGAACTGAGACTATGGATCTTGCATCAGCGAAAATGATCGGCGCGGGCATTGCCTGTATCGCCCTTGTCGGCGCCGGCATCGGCATCGGCAACGTGTTCGGCAGCTACCTGGCGGGCGCGCTGCGCAATCCGGGCGCGGCCTCGACCCAGACCACGAACCTGCTGCTGGGCTTTGCCCTTTGCGAAGCCACCGGCCTGTTCGGCCTGGTGATCGCGCTCATCATCCTGTTCACCTGAGCAGCTGATGGCCGAGGTCACACACGAAGGTACCGGCGCGCCCGAACACGGCGCGGGCTTTCCGCCTTTCAAGACGGAAACCTTTCCCGGCCAGATTTTCTGGCTGGCGATCACCTTTGCCTTTTTGTTCGTGATGCTGTGGCGGGTGGCGGGGCCGCGCATCAAGGGGGCCATCCATATCCGCCGCGAGGCCATCAATGGCGACATCCGCGCCGCCGAAGCCGCCCGCGCGGAATCGCAGGCCGCGGGCGCCGCATACCAGAACGCGCTGGCGACCGCGCGCAAGAAGGCCCAGGCCCTGGCCGAAGAGACCCGCGTGGCGCTGAACGCGGAAATCGCCACCGGCAAGGCGGATGCGGAGGCCGAAGCCGGCCGCCTCACCGCCGCGGCCGATGCCCGCATCAATGAAAGCCGCGCCGCCGCCCGGGGCCATGTGAAGGGGGCCGCGGAAGCCGCCGCCATTGCCATCGTGGCCAAGCTGACCGGGGAAACCGTCAGCGCCGCCGACGCCGCCGCCGCGTTGGAGAAAGCCTGATGGAAATGCTGTCGGAAATCCTGCACGAGCCGGAAACCTGGGTCGCCGTCGGCTTTGTGATGGTGCTGGCGCTGCTGGCCTGGAAGGGCGCGCCCAAAATGATCGGCGATCTTCTGGACCGCCGTTCCGCCGTCATCAGCGCCGAACTGGCCGAGGCAAAGCGCCTGCGCCAGGAAGCCACCGAATTGCTGGCTGACTATGCCCGGAAAGCCGCCGGCGCCGATGCCGAGGCCCAGGCCATCATCACCGAGGCAAAGGCCGAAGCGCAGCGTTTCTCGGCCGAAAGCCGCGCCAGCCTGAAGGCCCAGATCGAACGCCGCGCCAGGGCGGCGCAGGACAAGATCGCCCAGGCCGAAGCCGCCGCCATGAACGAGATCCGCGCACTGGCCGCTGATGGCGCCATCAAGGCCGCCGAAAAGCTGATCGCCGCCCGCATGGACGACAAGCGCGCTGGCGCGCTGATCGACACCGCCATCAAGGATGTTGGCGCCAAGCTGAACTAGCTGGTTCGCCGCTCACGATTTCAAATAGCAACATGCGTGCGCGCATGCTTTCGCATGCCCGCGAAAAAGCGCGGGGGACGGCGTGGCCGGGCCGCGAAAGCGGCCAATGGTTCCTGCCGCCATTTTCAGGCGGCGCTTCCCGTGAAGGAAGCAGCTTTAGCCTTCCGGCCAGCCACGCCCGGCGATTTTCGGCCGCTCCAAGCTCCGACGGCGGGCACATGCCCGCCCGCAAGCGTCTTGCGCCCTTGTAGCGCCGGGGTTCGTCTCCGCCGGGGCCAAGGGGATTCAAGGAGCGACCCCATGGCCACCCGGGCGCGTCACCACCTCGGGCATCCCATGACGCCGACCTGCCTTACGTTCAGACGTCCGGAACGTCCCCGCAACAAGACAGGCAGGATCAGGTTGGCCGCATTTTGTGTGCGTAGGAAGTGGGGTCAGAGATATCCACGCGCTATCCATGATCTGCCCCCTTCCAAGTGGTCCAGGGACTATCATATTGGAACCTTGGAGGGAGATTTGGAATGGGACGCAGGCATCAGCCTGAGGAAGTTATTGGCAAGCTGCGGGAGGCGGAGATTGTGCTTTCGCAGGGCGGGTCGGTTGCG
>CANIAL010000013.1 GCA_947465395.1 Alphaproteobacteria bacterium
CCGCCGGATGTCCTTCACCACCTGCACTGCAGGCTTCTTGGCGCTCAAGGGTTTTGGTCTCATCTTCGTTCCTTCGTCACTACGACGAGACCAAAACCCTCCTTAAGTCACAACCTCAAATCTGGGCCACAGGCGCTGACGGCGGACAGATCGGCTAACCTGTTCTTTTAACGTTGGGCTTTGACATCCGCTGCCGTGATCTTGTCACGGTAGCGGTTGCCAAAATTGCTGCGGATGTAATTGACCACATCGGCGATCTGCTGGTCGTTCAGCAGATTGCCCAGCGGCAGCATGGCCTTTGACCCGTTCAGGATCAGCGCGACGGGATAGGCCGCCGCTTCCAGCTTTGGATTGGCCACCAGCGACGGGAACGCGCCCGCACCCACCGCGCCCTTGCCGTCGGGCATGTGGCAAGCCTGGCAGACATGGCTGTAAACCGCAGGCCCGCCGGAAAAGGAATAATCGCCCGGCCTTCCCATGGCGCCGGTGCCAAGATCGCGGCCTTGACCCAGCGCGGGCGCGAAGGCCGAACCGGCAGACAGAACCAGGATCGCCGCGGCGATGCGAAGGGACATGATGCGCTCCATGGTCAGGCCGTCATGGCTTTGGCGTGCAGGCGCAGAATCGCATCGGTGGCGGATACCACCGAGCCTTCCTGCCAGGTGGGCAGGCGCGAGGCATGCTCCCCCGCCAGCACGATGCGCCCGTCCAGCGCGCAGAGATTGTCGTAATGCCGCTCGCGCCCCGCTTCCGTCCATTGCCCGGAACAGCCCAGCGTCCAGGGCACGCGGTGCCAGGCCACGGACACACCGTTCTCGAATTCCTTCTTGTAGTTGCCGGGATGGATATTCTCGCCATAGTCCAGCAAATCCTTGATGCGCTCTTCCGGCGACTTGGCCGACATCAATATGCCGCCCGGCCCGCTGGCCTGTGAGGCCTGAAGCACGCCCTTGCCGTCCGAGAAATAGTCGAACATGGGATAGCCGATCAGCGCATTGGGCTGATTGGTGAAGGAAATGCCGCCATAGATGCCGTCATCCTGTTCCCAGAAGCGGCGCTTGAATTGCAGCCCGCTCTTGACGCTGCCGCCATAGGGAATCTGGTTGATGGCGGCCTTCATCCTGCCGCCCACATTCATGGGAATCTGCGACAGGATGCTGGCCGGAATGGTGCAGACGCACCAGTCGGCCCGCGCCGTGCGGGCAGCGCCGCCCTTGGCCGCATCCACATAGGTCACCGTGACGCCGGTTTTGTCCTGGCGGATATCCGTCACCTTGGCATTGTACTGGATCAGACTGCCCAGCTCTGCGCCAAAGGCCTTGCCGATCATGCCCATGCCGCCCTTGGGCTGGAACAGGGGCGTCTGGTATTCGAACTCATGGCTCCAGTTGATGGCGCGCCACAGATACGAGTTCAGCGTTTCGCTGAGGCCCACCGGTTCTGAAAAAACGGGCAGCGAATCCAGCCCGCCGCCATAATCCTTGACGAAGCCGCGCCGCATGGATGTTTCGCGGCCTTTTTTATATTCGTAATTCTTGTCCAGCGCCCCCCAGGCCTTCAGCGCGGTGAGCAGGATTTCCTGGTCCTGCTTGCTGACCGCCGTGTCCAGCGCGCTTTGCTTTGTGCTTTTCGCCAACAGCTCGGCGACATGGCCGTGGAAATCGGCCTGCACCTCGCGGTAGCGGCGCGGCTTGCCATTGTTGACGAAAGTGGAATGGACATAGGCGTTGTAATTGACCTGGACGAAGGGCTCCATCTGCACCTTCAACCGCTTCACATAATGCAGGATGCCGGCGTGGTGATAGGGAATGCGCCATGGCCCGGGGTTCAGGTAATGGCCGGGATCAAAGCCGACATGCTGGGTGGCGCCGCCCAGCTCGGTATACGTGTCGCCGCCATAGAGCGACCAGTTCCGGCCGCCGGCGCGGTTCTGATATTCCAGGACCTGCACCTTGTATCCGGCGTCGCGCATTTCGATGGCCGCCACCATGCCCGCCAGGCCCGAACCCAGCACCAGCACCGATGCGCCAGGCTTGGCCTTGCCCAATTTTGGCGGCCCGGCGTAACTGGATTCTTGCGCGAAGCCCAACTCGGTCATGGCGTTGTACATGGCGGACGCGCCCGCCACCGTGCCGATCATGCCCAGCAGCGAGCGGCGGCTCATTGGTTTTTTGGTCATGGCGTTCCCCCGAACGTGTGAAGGGATGCTAGCGCGAGTGTCCGCGCCGGAACAGGGCGTAAATCCCCATCAGAACCGCCACCAGGATGATGCTGGTGATCAACTGACTGCGTAAATCCGCCTGCGCCGCCATTGCCATCAGGATCAGGAGAATCGCCGCCATGGTCCCCATGCTCAGCGCCGGGAACAGCCACATTTTCAGCTTGAGCGCGCCCGCCTCGGCCGCGCTCATGCGGCGGCGGGCCGTCACCTGCGCCGCCCCGATCAGGAAATACAGGAACAGCATGGCGACGCCGGAGGCGTTGATCAGAAATGTGAAAACCGCTTCGGTGGAGGAAGAGCGCGACGCGATCATGGCGCCAAAGCCGAACAGGCTGGAGGCGAGAATGGCCCGCGCCGGGACCTTGCGGCCCGTCAGCTTCACGAGGCCCTGCGGCGCGTCGCCATGGGCCGCCAGCGCGAACAAAACGCGGGAAGTGACGTAAAGCCCGGAGTTCAAACATGACAGCACCGCCGTCAGCACCACGAAATTCATCACCAGCGCCGCGCCCGGCACGCCCACCTTCACCAGCCCCGCCACGAAGGGCGATGTGCCGGGCGTGATGCTGGGCCAGTCCACCGCCCAGACGATCAGGAAGATGGAAACGATATAGAACAGCACCACCCGCAATGTCAGCGTGGTGGACATGCCCGCGATGGCGCGGGCAGGCTCGCGCGATTCCACGGCGGCGACAGTTGTGATCTCCGCCCCCGTCAGCGCGAAGATCACGGTGGCGACACCCGCCACCACCGACAAAACGCCATGCGGGGCAAAGCCGCCAAAGCGGGTGAGATTGTCGATTGGAGACGGCGCGCCGCCCAGTGCGCCCGCCAGCCAGGCGCCCATCAGCGCGATAAAGGCCAGGATCGCTGCCACCTTGATGGAGGAAAACCAGAACTCGAACTCGCCATAGGACTGCGCCGACATCAGATTGACGGCGGTGAGAATGGCCAGCACCACCAGCCCGATCACCCAGACGGGGGCCGCGATGAAACCATGCAATATGTTGGCGCCCGCCAAAGCCTCCACCGCCACCACGCTGATCCAGAAATACCAATAGAGCCACCCGCCCAGGAAGCCCGCGCCATGGCCCAGATACTTGCGTGCGTAATCGGTGAAGAAGCCCACTTCGGGGTTGGCGATGGCCAGCTCGCCCAACATGCGCATGGTCAGGAAGATCACCGCGCCCGCCAGCGCATAGCTGACCACGATGGCCGGGCCGACACTGGCGATGGAAGCGCTGGAGCCGACGAACAGTCCCGCGCCGATGATGCCGCCAATGGAGATCATCGCGACATGGCGCGACTTCAGGCTGCGCTCAAGACCTTTGGTGTGGCCCGCAGCAACCGGCGCGGCATCGCTTGTCATGAAAACCCCCGTTCCCATGGATAATCATAGGGGCTTCAGCCCACCATGTCGCGCACCAGATTGCACAGCCGGTCCAGGTCAAAGGGCTTGTGCAGGGTCTGGATGTCGCGGGCGCGGGAC
This sequence comes from Alphaproteobacteria bacterium, assembly GCA_947465395.1. Lineage (GTDB taxonomy): Bacteria > Pseudomonadota > Alphaproteobacteria > Micropepsales > Micropepsaceae > Rhizomicrobium. Next base: position 3,708 of record CANIAL010000013.1, read on the forward strand.
AGGCCCGCGGGAGGATCCTGGGCATAGCCCGTCATCAGCAGAATTTTTATGCCAAAACGCTATTGGCCCAGGAAAGTTCCCCATTTTGATAGATTTTTTCGGGCGGGCTGGCCACGCCCCAGCGCGTGTGGCGGCTGTGCAGCACGATGTCGGGAAGTGATCGTAGCAGCGCGAAGGATGTCCAATGGACATCCGAGCAAAGATGCCCCCGCCCGCGAAGCGGGCAAAAAGATTGGGACCGGATGGGGTTAAAGTATTCGACTAAACCAGGCCAGTGACAGACCGCCGGCCGCCATCAGCAACAGGCTGGCCAGGGCCGCGAAGAAGGCGGTGATTTCCATCTGCTTGGTTTCCAGCACCAGCTGCTTGGACAGCGCGGCATAGACGGTTTTCAAGTCTTCCGCCGAGGCGGCATGGAAATAGCGGCCCCGTGTCATGTCGGCGATTTTCTTCAGCGAGTCTTCGTCCAGCTGGGCGCGCATGGAAAAGCCGCCAAAGCCCACAATGTTGCCGCGGGTGGTGCCAAAGCCCACCGTATAGACGCGCACGCCGTAATTGGCGGCGATGCGCGCCGCCTCGATGGGGTCATAGCCGGAATTGGTGGCGCCGTCGGTGAGCAGGATGATCACCGCGTTTTTATAAGAGCCTGGCTCCACCGGCACATGCGGTTTCTTGGGGCCGTCGCCGGGCCGCCGGTCGGTCAGCGAACGCCCGCCGCCGAAACGGCCAAAGCCGCGCCCGAAACCGCCGCCGCCGCCATAACCATCACTGGTGAAGCGGTTGAGGGGAAAATCCTCGGCCGGGAAGATGGTCTGCATGGAAACAAGGATGCCGCTGCCCACCGCGGTGGCGCGCTGGAGTTCAAAGCGGTCAATGGCGGCGTTGAGCTGGAGGCGGTCAACCGTGGGGCTTTGCACCAGCAGCGCCGTGCCCGCAAAGGCCACCACGCCCACCAGCACATCCTTGGGCTGGTTCTTGATGAAAGCCTTGGCCGCCGTTTGCGACGCCTGGATGCGGGAGGGATTCACATCGCGCGCGCGCATGGAGCCGGAAACGTCCATCGCCATGATCACGGTGGCCTGGTTGGACGGCAGGCTGACTTCCGCCGTGGGCCGGGCAATCGCCAGCAGCATCAGGGTCAGCGCGCCCAGGAAAAGCGCGGGCGGCAGATGTCGCCGCCAGGCACGCGGCCCCACCGCCAGCTTGACCACGCCCATGTTTCCGTAACGCAGCGCCACTTTTTTCCGGCGGCGCAGCAGCAGGATATAAAGGCCCACCAGCAGCGGCACCAGCAGCAGCAGCCAGAGCAGCATGGGCGACAGGAAGCTGATATGCGGCACCAGCCCCCAGGCCTTGGTCCCGAAATCGGAAAGGGATTTCATCATGACGCCATCTCTGTTGGCATGTTGCCGCTGAAGGCGGCGATCCGCCGCTTGCGCATTTCTACAAAATTCATGATCGCATCCACCAGATCATCGTCGGTGGAAAGCTCCAGCGCGTCCACGCCGGCCTTGGCAAAGGCCTGGCGCAAATTGTCCTCGCGCTCGGCGGCGATCTTCACGAAACGGTGGCGGAAGCCCTTGTCATGGGTGTCCACGAAGACCTGCTCGCCGGTTTCGGAATCCTGGAAGGTGACCAGGCCCAGGTCAGGCAACTGCGTCTCCAGCGGATCGAACAGCCGCACCGCCACCACTTCATGTTTCACGGCAAGACGGCCCAGCGCCTTTTCCCATTCGCCCGTCGTTATAAAGTCCGATACCACGAACACCACCGAACGGCGGCGGATCATGCGGGCGGCATCGTCCAGCGCCTTGCCCAGGTCGGTGGAAGGCGCGCTGCGCGAAACGCGATGCTTGAAGATCACGTCCAGCAGGTGCAGCACCTGCCTGCGGCCGCTGGCGGCGGGGATCAAGCGTTCAACACCGGCGGAAAACAGAAGCGCGCCCACCCGGTTGCCCTTGCCGGTGAGAAGACGGCTGAGGACGGCGGTGAATTCGGCCAGCACCACGCGTTTCGACACGGTGGCAGCTTCGAACTCGATGGACGGGCTGAGATCCAACAGGAACCAGGCCGTGATCTCGCGGTCTTCCTGGTACTGGCGGACATAGGGCGTATCCAGCCGCGCCGTCACATTCCAGTCTATGTGGCGCACGTCGTCGTAATATTGATATTCGCGGATATCGGCCAGGTCCGTGCCGTGGCCGCGGAACAGGCTGCGATAGTCACCTTGCAACAGCCCTTGCAGCCGGCGAACCACCGACCATTCCAGGCGGCGCAGGACCGCTTCAGGCGTTTGCGGCGAAGCGGACATGGCTCTCCAGCGGCTTGTCGGGCGGCGAAATGCGCCGCATCAACTGGGTGATGATGCTGTCGGCGGAAACGCCTTCGGCCAGGGCTTCATAGGACGGCACGATGCGGTGGCGCAGCACGTCGGGCGCGATGTCGGTGACATCTTCAGGCAGCACGTAATCGCGCCCGCGCAGGAAGGCCAGCGCCCTGCCCGCTTCGATCAGGCCGATGGTGGCGCGGGGGCTTGCCCCGTAAAGAATAAAGCGCGCCTGGTCGTCCAGGCCCGCCTTGGTGGGATGGCGGGTGGCGGCCACCAGCTTGACGGCATAGGTGACCAGGGCCGGATCGACATAGGTCTTGCGGGACTGTTTCTGCATTTCCAGCAACTCCTCGGCGCTGGTGACGGCGCTGACGGAGACGGGCGCGCCGGTGACGCGCTGCACGATCACGAACTCCTCGTCTTCATTGGGATAATCCACCAGCACCTTCATCATGAAGCGGTCCACCTGCGCTTCGGGAAGCGCATAGGTGCCTTCGGTCTCGATGGGGTTCTGCGTCGCCATCACGACAAAGGGACTTGGCACGGCGTGCGACTGGCCCGCGATGGTGACCTGGCGTTCTTGCATCACTTCCAGAAGCGCGCTTTGCACCTTGGCGGGGGCGCGGTTGATTTCGTCGGCCAGCACAAGATTGGCGAAGACGGGTCCCAGCGAAGTTGCGAACTCACCCGTCTTCTGGCTGTAGATGCGCGTGCCGACAAGATCGGCGGGCACAAGATCAGGCGTGAACTGGATGCGGCGGAAGCTGCCCTGCATGGCCTTGGCCAGCGTCGCCACCGTCAGGGTCTTGGCCAGGCCCGGCACGCCTTCGACCAGAAGATGCCCGCCCGCCAGAAGCGCGATCAAGACGCGCTCCAGGAAACGGTCCTGGCCCACCACCACCTTCTTCACTTCATAGAGAAGCTGTTCCAGGCCAGCATGCGCGCCTGTGGGTTTGTTCTCGCTCACACCGGACTCCATCTTGCTAAAGGGGGTTCTGGCCCACGGCGCTGGCGGCATTCTCGATGGGCACGGCAAAGGCCATGCCCGCGAACACCCGCGCGCCGGAGGGATTGTAGATGGCGGTGACAATGCCCACCACTTCGCCGTCCCGGTTGACCAGCGGGCCGCCGGAATTGCCGGGATTCACGGCCGCGTCGAACTGGATCAGATTCTTCATGGACGATTTGTCCTTGTCGTCCGGGTCGGCGAATTCGCGCTTCAACCCCGCCACCACGCCCGCGGAAACGGACGGGCCGATGCCGAAGGGAAAGCCCACCGCCACCACCGTGTCGCCGGGCAAAAGGTCCTTGGTGGACGCAAGGGTCGCGGGTTTCAGTTCATCCGGCACCTTCTTGGCGCGGATCACGGCCAGGTCGGTTTCCGGCTTGGTGGTGATCAGAATGGCTTCAGACTTGCTGCCATCCGCGAAGGTGATTTCCCAGCGGTCGGTGGAAGAGATCACGTGCAAATTGGTGAGGATGTTGCCCTTTTCATCAATCACCACGCCACTGCCGGTGGAATCGGGATGCACGTCGTCCGGGTTGGCGGGATGGCTGGGCAGCTTGGGCGGCTTCTTGCCATGCTTCTCCGCCAGCTTTTCGGCGGCGGCTTCTTCCTTGGCGACCTGGGCGGCATGTTCGGGCGAGAGAAAACCGTCCACCCGCACCAGCGACGGCGCCACGGTGGCCGCCGCGATGGTGGTCTGCGCCGGGCCATCGGGCGTGTGCTCCAGCGTGTATTTCACGGCGTTATCTATGTCCCACTGGGTCAGCGCCGCGGGCGTGGGGAAAACCAGGCTGAAGCCCACATAGACAAGAAGCATGATGGCGATGGACAGCGCGATGGAGGCGGCGCGGTCATGGCGCGCCACAAAACGGCGCGTGGCGGCCCAACCGATGGCGCCCAGGCTGGGGCCGTCCTGAAAATCATCTTCCAAAAAGGATGGCGCGGGTTCGCTGCCTTGCAACAGCGAGGCAGATTTTTTTCGACCACGGGTGGCGCGGCTGTAAAGAGCTTTGCGCTTCATGGCTAAACGCCGCTGGAACTCGGACGGGAGCGTATGCCGCCCAGTGGATTTGGCAAGCCCGCCAGCCCCGCCTTTACATTATGGCGACAATTGAAGGGCTTGGATGTTCGCAGCCTGCGCTTACACCATATTATTGGGACTAAGTTTTGGGACTTGGTTCCACCCTTTTCCCTTTGTGGAAACAGGCGTTGACGCCCCCGCCAGACAGGCGTCTAATTTTCGCGACGCCGGATGGCTTTGGCCGAACGCGTGCGCTTCCTGGCCTGCCGCGACGCGCGGTCCTTCGGACCGCCTGCCGTCGCAAAGCCCCTGATGGTGGGCCGGCACACCAATAGGAACCCGCGCGGCCCGCCATTCATCGTCTGGACGAGCCGTGAGCAAGGAGGATTCCGCATGGAAGATACACCGCCGGCGATAAGACCCGACCCCTCCCTCGCGAGGGGCCAACGGCTTTCCGACAAGAAGCCGCCAAACACAGAGATGACCTGAAAGCGGATTCAGTCCGCACGAATGATCCGGCCTGATGCCGGAACAATCACAGAGTGCTTCTTCAATACCGCCGCTGACACGGCACAAAAAAGCCCCCGGACTTTTCAGTCCGGGGGCTTCGTTGTTTTCAGGCGGTTAGATCGCCCGAGGCCCGTTCATTACATCGGGGCCGCAGCGGTCGGAACGCCATTGGAGATGTGCAGATGCGCACCGGGGGTACCGGCGGCCTGCAGCCACGGCAGACCCGGGGGGCCCTTCTTGTCCGGCACGCCCAGCATGTCGCCGGTCATGTTCGGCAGCGCGATCACCCAGGTGGTGCGGGCGTCGGCTTCCGTCTTGCCACCGCGCGAATAGCGCATGGAGCCCATCGGGGCGAGCGGCAGCTTGCCGGCGGTGCGGGCTTCGGCAACGGCGGCCTGGATGGCCTTGGCGTCCTTGCCTTCGGCGCGCAGCTTGGCGGTCATGTCATTCTGGGCGCGAAGAGCCTTGTTGAAGCAGCTCACGGCAAAGCCTTCGGTGGGCTGGTCGGGAACGCAGACCAGAACGCCGGTGCCCTGGCGAAGAACGGTGGCATTGCCCTTGGCGTCATAGTTGATGACGGTGGCGGAGGCCTTCAGGGCGTCCGGCAGCGGCGAGGTCGCCTGGGCGATGAGGTCCTGCGCCATGGCGGCGGAGGCGAACGACGCCGACAAAAGGGCGGCGGCAACGAGAATACGCTTCATGCAATTACTCCTGTTTCAATCCCCAGAGATCCTGGATCGGCGCGGACCATAGCGATTTTCCGGGGTCGCTGGAAGGTAGCTTTGGCGTCGGTACATGTCTTTACGCTGGCTCCACAGAACCGCCACAATCCCGGCAAGCCCTTGTTATCAAGGCTTTCAATCGCATGATGTTTGCCTTGATGCTTGGCGGGGCCTTTGCCCTTAAGGAAAGAAGGGTTGTGAGCTGGTCCCGCCGCCATTAGACCCCGCCCAAAAGGGAGACTTTCCATGCGCGAATTCGCGATCATGTTCTTCACGGTTTTCATGGCCGAGCTGGGCGACAAGACCCAGCTTTCCACGCTTCTGTTTGCGTCCGAGCGCAAGACATCGGCGCTGTTCGTCTTTGCCGCGTCCGCAAGCGCGCTGGTGCTGGCATCGGCCATTGGCGTGCTCGCCGGAACGGTGGGCGCGCGGTATCTCGGCATGGTACCACTGAAACTGATCGCGGGATTGGGCTTTATGATTCTGGGCGCGATGACGGTGGTGCAGTATTACCGGGGCGGCTAAGGCCTAGCCGTAGACAAGCATGATGATCTCGGCCACGCAGGCCGGGCGCTTTTCGCCTTCGATCTCCACCGTCACTTCGCTGACAAGCTGCAAGCCGCCGCCCTTGGGTTCGGCGCGCAGCAATTTCTGGCGGGCACGCAAGCGGCTGCCCACCGGCACCATGGCGGTGAAGCGCACTTTATCAGTGCCGTAATTGATCACCCGCGTCAGGCCTTCGATTTCCATCAAGCCTTCGGTCATGGCCGGGATCAGCGACAGCGTCAGATAGCCATGGGCGATGGTCTTGCCGCCCGGCAATTCGCGCGTTGCGCGTTCCGTGTCCACGTGAATCCATTGATGATCGCCGGTGGCGTCCGCGAAAAGATTGATCCGGTTCTGGTCCACCGTCAGCCAGTCGGAAACGCCGATCTCGCTGCCCGCCAGCGACGGCAGGGTGGCGAAATTTGTCTTGGGCATGGAAAGCTCCGGTTAGTGCGCAGCGGTGAAGTGCGTGTCCAGCCGCGCCAGGACTTCCTGGGTGGTGAAGCCAAGCGCCGACAGGCGGCCGGAGCGTTCCAGCATCGCCATGCCCGACAGGGCGGCTGCCACCAGAACCACATCGCACTGGCCTTCGCGGCTGACAGTGGGACGGCCGATGGCATCAGAGAGAGCCTTCAGCGCCGCGATCATGCGGCCGTTGAAGAGGCGTTCGGCATCGCCGCCGCCGCCGGCCTGGCGCGGCAGCGCGGCGGAAGCCGCGGCAAAGGTTTCGGTATCACCCATCACGGACAGCGCAGCAGCGCTGGCGCCCGCCAGGCCGGATGCGCCCCGCATGGCGCGGGCCATCACGGTCAGATCATCGGCGGCCAGGGCCAGCAGCAATTCATCCTTGGAGCGGAAATAGCCATAAAGCGCGGCGGGCGCGAAACCGGCTTCCGCCGCCACCGAGCGCAGGGAAAGATCGCGGGCGCCGTCGCGGGCCGCCACGATGCGCGCCGCCGCCAATATGGAGACACGCGAGTCTTCCTTGCTGGCGCCCTGGGGACGGGATTTGCGTCTTGATCGGTCTATGGCTGCTTCGCTCATGGCCGAATCATAAGTGATTCGGGGCCATACGCGAATCCACCAAAAGCAAAAACCGCACGGGGGTTGCCCGCACGGTTTTCACGCCAAACTTCATGTCAGACCCTGTTTGGGGCCTTATTTCGGTTGTGCCGCCTTGAAGGCCACCAGGGAGGCATTGATTTCCCCGCCCACCTTTTCCTTCATGGCCTGGTTGGCCGTGACCTTGGCGGCGATGTCCTTTTCGATATTGGCGTCAAAGGGCGTCTTGTTGGTGACCGCCGCCGCCTTTTGCGCGGTGAGGTAATTGCCCAGGCACACTTGATATGTGTCCGATGCCGCGATGAACGCCTTGACGTCGGCCACCGCCGACAGCATCTGCGGCTTTGTCGCACTTGCACCATTCACGGCGGCGGGCGCCACCGGAGCCACGCAGTCAGTCTGGGCCAGTGCGGGCGCAATGAACGCACCCATCAACGCAACAGCCAGTCCCATTCGCTTCAGCATTTCAGTCCCCTATGATTATGGCACGTGATTTTTCACGCGTTGTACGGCCCCGCACACCCAATTCAAGCATAGTTTTTTCGGTTCCTCCAGCCCGCAATTATGCAGGTGGCGAAACCGTACAAAGATCAATGGATATCGGAGTATTACGCGAAGGCGGCGGGATGATCTGGCGCGGAACCGGACTTCAGCCGCAGCATCAGCCGGTCGGAAAACCGCACCAGCAGCACCGCCACCATCACTGACAGGCAAAGGCCATAATAGCCGTCCGGGCGGTGCGGGCCGGACAGATGCGCCAAGCCCATCACCGCGTAAGAGGCCCAGAAAAAGCAAAGCCCGGCGCTGAGGATATTGCGCCGCAGCCTGTCACCCAGAAGCGGCGTGGCGCTGCGGCTGGCGGTGAAGGCGATGGCCGCCGCCACCAGGGCGCCGAGAATGAGGAATTCATTGATGCCGGTGGCCGCGGATTCGCCGCGCAGCAGGTTGCGCGCGCCCTGCGCCGCCAGATAGATGCCGAAGCTGGCGGTAAAGCCCCAGATCACGCAGCGCCGGTCTGGCAGCACGCGTTGCACGGCTTCAAAGGGCAGCAGCCGTCCAATCGGACCCACCAGCACGGCAGCGGCAAAAACAAAGCTGGCAAAGCGCCAGCTGATATCGCCGCCCATTCTCGACGCATCGGTGACGGTGCCTTCATGTCCCAGCCAGGTGACCGCCATGCCGGATGCCGCCACGCCAAGCGCCGCCAGGATGATGATGTTCAGGGCCGAGGGGCGCAGCCAGCGGGACAAATGGAAAGAGGGCCGATCCAGCGCCGCATCGTGATCCATGGCTACCAAGGCAACCCCCGTTGTTCGTTCAGGGGTTGCAACGCGGCTGATGCGAAAACGCTCCCTTTGTGAAGATTTTCAGGCCCGGTGTAGCGCCACGGCCAGCCCCGGCACGGGCTGGCCCGCCTCCGTGCGGGGGGCGGCGTCCATCATCCCGGCCACGTTCAGCCCCGCGGCGGCGGCCATTTCCCGCAAATACGCCTCACTGTGCCGCCAGCGGCGCTTGGGACCCAACTCATATCCCTGCCCTGCCTTCTCGGTGGTGAAGAGGAAATAGCCATCCGGGGCCAGCCGCCTGGCGACATGGCCGAACAGGGATCGAAGATCGCCCAGATACACCAGCGTGTCGGCGGCAAGGATCAAATCATACGCATCGCCCTGCGCCACCAGCGCACTTTCCAGGTCGGCCACCACCAGCGTGTCATAGATATTGCGGGCGCGGGCCTTGGCGATCATGGCGGGCGACAGGTCAACCCCGTCCATGCGGGCGGCGCGGGCGTGGAATGCCTGGCCCGCCAGCCCGGTGCCGCAGCCAAGATCAAGGACGGAGATGTGTTCCCGCCCCGGCATCACAAGATCGGCCAGCGCCGCCAATATCTGCGGCGCGGCGTAGGACAGCGGCCCCGTCATGCGCTGGTCGTAATCCACCGCGAACTGGTCAAAGAGATGGCGCACATAGCCGGGATCGGAACGGTGCGCCGTCTTGATGCTGTGCGCGCGGGCGATCATGGCGTCGCGTTCGCCCGATGGCTCCAGCGCCTCGAAATATTCCAGCGCCTTGTCCGCCTCGCCCGCTTGCAGCCAGGCCCGGCCCGCCAGCAATCGCGCGGGCGCATATTCGGGATCAAGCCGCAGGGCGCGCTGAAACTCGGCAATGGCCAGCGGCAGGTTTTCTTTTTGCAGCAGGCCCTCGCCCAGCGCGGTGATCACCTGCGGCACATCGGGGTTCAGCGCCACGGCCTGGCGGGCCTCTTCCAGGGCGGCATCCGTCTCGCCCGATGCCAGCAGCGCCTTGACCAGGGTGATGCGCGCCAATGCGCCGCCACGTCCCGCCGCAAGACGCGCGCGCAGATCGGCAGCGGCCTGTTGTGCGTTGCCCGCCGCGATCAACGCCTCGGCATCGGCGATGGGATCATCCAAACTGATTATCCAAGGACACAAAGCCCGTTATTCAGAGCGACAATGCCGGGGCGTTCTTTCACGCCAGCGCGGAAGGACAGCGTGGACCCGTCGGCCCAGATTTCCATCACCAACGTCTCACCGGGGAATATCGGCTTGGAGAAGCGCACATCGAACTGCCGGATGCGGGCGGGATCGTAATTGGCCATGCTGGACAGAATGGCGCGGCAGGCAGTGCCATACGAGCAAAGTCCATGCAGGATGGGCCGCTCGAACCCCACCATCTTGGCGAAGGCCGGATCGCGGTGCAGCGGATTGCGGTCGCCCGACAGCGCATAAAGAAACGCCTGGTCGGGGCGGGTGGGACATTCAACGATTTTGTCGGGTGCCCGCGCCGGTATCGCGTGGGGTTCGGGTGCTGATCCTTCCGGCCCGCCAAAGCCGCCATCGCCGCGCGCGAAGATGGAGCTGACCATGGTGAAGTATTTTTCGCCCGTGACGGCGTCGCGCACCACGCGCTCCTGCACGATCACCGCGCCCTTGTCCTTGCCCTTGTCATAAATGCCGGTGGTGCGTTCATCAGCCAGCAGTTCGGCGCGGGGCGGCAGCGGCTTGTGGAAGGTGATGCGCCGCTCGCCATCCACCACCATCATGAAATTGATGTTGGATTTTTGCGGCATGCGCTGGCGCTCGGGCGGCGCCTCGCCCCGGTTGATGACGCTGGCGAAGGTGGGCGCGACTTTCAGGCCCGCATTCTCATAGACAAAGGGCAACTCGTTCATGTCCAGCGGATCGCGCATGAAGCCCACGCCCAGCGCGTAAAGCATCACGTCTTTTTCATCATAGCGCGCGGCAAGACCCGTCGCACCGGAACCCATCATGTCGTCGTAATCAATCGCCATGGGTCACACTATCAATTTGGCGCGGTGATCAATCGGCAGCGCCGGGCCATAGGCCTGGATATCCGCCAGCGGAACGCCATTCTTTTCGATGCTGGCACGGGCCGCGTCATAGCCTTCCTGGATCGCCTGGTCGAATTTCTTCCAGTCGCGCAAGCCAACGGTGGGCAGCGGCGGCTCGATCAGATAATCGGCCTGTTCGCGCACGATGCGGCGCTGCGCTTCCGATCCCACCGTGCCGGAGCGCATCAATATGGAAATGATGGAAGGGCTGCCGCGCATGCGTTGCCAGGCCAGCCACCACCAGGGCCGCTCGCCATAACGCTCGTCCCGCGCCTGCAAATCCAGCTCGCCCGTGACGTCGCAGGCAATCACGGGACCCGCGCCCGCCGAATGTTCCTTCATCACGTCCACGGGCAGATTGTTCATCACCCCGCCATCCACCAGCAGGTGCCCGTGATGGATGACAGGCGGCAAAATCCCCGGCAGCGAAACCGATGCCCTGAGCGCCCGCCACAACGAGCCATTGCGATGTTCATGGATGCGCCCGGTGGTGAGGTCGGAGGAGACGCAGAAGAAGGGCTTGGGCAATTCCTCGATCCGCGCCTCCCCGAAGCTTTTGCGCAGCATGGTGCTGGCCTTCTTGCCCCGCACCAGCGCGATCAGGGGAAGGGTAAAGTCATCCAGCGGATTGGTGGCGACAAAGCCCGCCCGCATTCGCTCGGTCAATTCCTGCACGTCCCATTCCTGGGCCAGGCCCGCCGCGATGATGGCGCCCATGGAGGTGCCGCCCAGCTGGTCGAAGGGCACGCCCGCCTCCGTCAGTGCCTTGATGATGCCGATATGGGCAAAGCCGCGTGCGCCGCCGCCCGCCAGCACCAGCCCCACCGCGCGACCGGCGATGAAACGGGCCAGGCGCTGAATGTCATTGGTGTTGCCGGCGCGGATGTGATGATGCGATTCAAAAAGCCCGGAACGGATGGAGAATTGCCGGGGCAACCCCGTGTCGGCGGGGCCATGCAGCAGCAGCAGTTGCGGCAACCCGCTGGCGCGCTCTTTAAAGGCGGGCAAATCCAGCGGGCGCTGCGGCAAAGGACGCTCGGCGCGCGAAAGCAGGAAGATGCGGTCGGCCTGGCGCAGGCATTGATGCGTCCAGGGACTGTCGGGCGCGTCGCCGCGATAAAAGACGACATCATGCGCGGCTTCAAAAGTGTTGAACCATTCGGCGCTTTGCTCCGCCGCGCCCACATCCAGCACCGCGGCGCGCATGCCCATTTCGCCCAGCGCATTGGCCAGACGATACGCCACCGGTGCGTCGGCCATGTCGTCCTGCAAGGGCACGATGGCGAAGGTCTTGGGCCGCGCATGGCCGGAATTGTTGCAGGTTGTGGCCTGGAGACGCCGCACCAGCACCTGCATCAGGTTCAGCATCACCTTGGGATGGCGCGCGATCAATGTCTCGAAGCTTTGCGGGCTGATGCGCAGGAGCTCTGTGTCACGCAGCGCCACAAGCTGCGCGGAATGATGATTGTCGCGTGCGATCAGCGACATCTCGCCCACTGTCTCGCCCGCCGCGATATGGGCGATCTGCTTGCGCTGCCCGTTCACGTCGGAAATGAAAACGCCCAGCGAACCCGTCACCACCAGGAACAGCGCCGAATTATTCTCGCCGTCCCGGTCCAGCAAGGTGCCGCCCGGCAATCCGAACCAGTTGGCTTCCGCCAGCAGGTTTTTCAGCGCGCCTTCGCCCACATTGTCCAGCAGGGGGAAATCGGCCAGCCGCTCGCGCAATTCTTCCGGATAGACGGTCTGCTGGCCGATGCGGAAGGAGGAAAGGAACGACATGGTCATGCTTGTATCACCAAGCGGTCCAGCCGCCATCTACGTTGAGATTGGCGCCGGTGACGAAACTGGCGGCGGGAGAGGCCAGGAACAGCAGCGGCCCCGCGATCTCGTCCGCCTTGCCGATGCGGCCCAGCATGGTGCGGGCGGCCAGCCTGGCGGCAAATTCGGCATCGTCCAGTTTTGCGGGGAAAGGCCCGGGGCTGATGGCATTGACGCGGATATGGAAGGGGCCCAGTTCCGCCGCCAGATGCCGCGTCAGTTGCAACAGCCCTGCCTTGGCCGGGCCGTAATGAAAGGGGCTTTGACCCTCCGCATCGGCATAAAGCCGTGCATCGGGCGACACGGCGCCATACATGGAGGCGATGTTGATGACATTGGCGTCCTGGCCTTTTTTCAGGGCAGGCAGCGCGGCGCGAACCGATTCAAAGGCGGCGGTGACCGCGCTGGCATAGGTGGCGGCGAAATCCTGCGGCTCCAGCTTCGCAAACGGCTTCACCGTCATGGAGACGGCATTGTTGACCAGGATATCCAGGCGCGTGAGGCCGGCGAAAAACCCGCGCACGGCTTGGGTGTCGGTGATGTCGAAGGCGGCGCGCGAGACGTCCAGATTCTCGGCCCGAAGCTGGGCCTCGAAGCGCGCCAGCTTTTCATCGTCGCGTCCGTTCAGGATGACATGGGCGCCTGCCCCTGCCAGCGCCCGCGCCATGGCCGATCCCAGGTGGCCCGCTGCCCCCGAAACAAACGCGGTGCGCCCATCCAGGCGAAAAAGCTCCACTGATTTCATGCCGCGCCCCTTGTCGCACCAAGCTGTCATCGCATGGTAAAAAAGCCCTTTACGGGTTTTGCTGCAACGCAACATAGATCGAGAGGGGCCGGGCCACTTGGAAACACCATGCCGCCCCATTATGGTCGCAAAGCGCTCCGATAGTTGCGACTCTCAGGGGCGTTTCGCGCGGCCAACGAGCCGCACTTTCAGGAGGAATTTATGACTGCCAATAAACTGCGCGCATCGCTGGTGGCTGCGCTTCTTGCCTCGGCCGCGCTGACGGCCGCCCCGGCTTTTGCTGCCAAGCTCGGCACCAAGACCAACAACGACCTGGCCAACGCCCAAAAGGCGCAGAAGGCCGGCGACGCCGCCGCCATGAAGGCTGCCCTGGACAAAGCCGCGGTCGATGCCAGCTCGGATTACGACAAGTACATGGCGGCCTTCATCGCCGCGAGCCTGGCGGCCCAGACCAATGACCTGGCCACCGCCGGTGTGCAGGCGGAACTTGCGGGCGATTCGGCCTACCTGGCCAGCGCCGACGCCACGCCGGAAGACAAGACGAACGGTTATCGCATTGCCCTGATCCTGGCCTACAACAACAAGCATTATGACAAGGCCAAGATCTATGCGAAGGGCCTGGAAGCCACCAACCCCACCGATCCGGCCCTGATCAACACCATGATCCAGGCCTATGCGCTGGGCGGCGACAGCGCCAGCGCCAAGGCGCTGGTCAACAAGCGCATCGCGGCCATGGGCGGCAAGCCCGACCGCGCCGCGCTGCAGGCGATGCTCAACATCAACGTGGCCGACAAGGACGAAGCCGCGGCGGAAGAGACGCTGGAAAAGATCGTCGCCAATTTCGGCGATCCCAAGGACTGGTCGCAGCTGATTGACGTTGCCATCAGCACCAAGGGCCTTCGCGACGTGGAGCTGGTCTGGCTGGGCCGCCTGATGTTCGTTACCGGCTCGACGCCGTCGGCGCAGGACCTCAGGCTGGTCGGCGACACTGCCAGCCACCTGGCCTTCTATGGCGACGCGCTTCTGGCGCAGCAGCATGGCGGCAAGGATTTTGCCGATCCCACCGCCAAAGCGGACGCCGACAAGAAGACCATCCAGGCGCAGATCGCCGCGGTGCCGAAGCAGAATGGCAACTATGCCGCCAAGCTGGCCGAAGCCCTGTATTCCTATGGCATGTATGCGGAAGCCGAATCCGCCGCCAATGCCGCCATGGCCAAGGGCGGCGTGCCGGACTCTTCCGAAGCGCCCATGGTTCTGGGCCAGGCGCTGGCAGCGCAGGGCAAGTATGACGAAGCCATTGCCGCATTCGGCAAGGTTACGGGCGGTGGTCCCGCCACGGCGCGCATCACGCGCCTGTGGGTCGATCATGTGAACCTGAAGAAGAACCCGCCGGCAGCCGAAACGGCCGCTGCGGCTCCTGCGGCTCCCGCAAAGAAGTAAGACAAGGGCGGGACCGGTCCAGAACCGGTCCCGCCTTTTTCCTTTCCAGACTTTATTTCAAGCCGGGCAATCCATGACTCTGGTGCTGGCTTTTTCCCCCTTCATTCTTTTCTCTGTCCTGTCGCGCCTGTCCGCGGACCTGGCGCTGTGGATCGCGTTCGCCGCGGCGTTCGTGGTCACCATCCGAGATTTCATCGAAAGCCCGTCCTTGCGCCTGCTGGATGGCGCCTGCCTGGTGCTGTTCGGCGCGCTGGCGCTGCTGCGCGGTTTCCTGGCGCCGGAATTGCCGCTGGCCGCCGTGCGCACCATCGTGGATGTGGGCCTGCTGGCGGTGATCATCCTGTCGCTGGTTCGGGGCAGGCCCTTTTCGCTGGCCTATGCGCGCGCGCAGGCTGACTGGGCGCCGGAACCCTATCTGCGCGTAAACCGGGTGATCAGCTGGGCCTGGGCGGGCGCTTTCGCCGTGATGGCGGTTGCTGACGGCGTTGTCACATTTTTCCCGGTTCCGCTGTATGTGGCGATTGCGGCCAGCGTCGTCGCGCTGGGCCTCGCCATCAGCTTCACCTTGCGCTATCCCGCGCTGGCGGCGCATCGTCTCGCCAAATAGCGCCTGCCGCCCAAGGAGAGAACGCCATGAAAGAAGCCGTGATCGTTTCCACCGCGCGGACCGGGCTGGCCAAATCGGTGCGCGGCGGCTTCAACCAGACCCATGGCGCCGTCCTGGGCGGCCACGCCATCAAGCATGCCATCGCGCGCGCCGGAATTGATCCGGGTGAGGTGGAAGACGTGATGATGGGCTGCGGCATGCCCGAAGGCGCCACCGGCAACAATATCGCCCGCGAGGCGCTGATCTGGGCGGGCTGCCCGGTGTCCACATCCGGCGTCACCATCAACCGCTATTGCTCCAGCGGGCTGCAGGCCATCGCCATGGCGGCGCAGCAGATCATGACCGACGGCACCGATGTGGCGGTGGGCGGCGGCGTGGAATCCATCTCCCTGGTGCAGATGGGCGGCATGAATTTGAACCATTTCACCGAAGAGCATCTCCTGAAGGTCAAGCCCGCCCTCTGGATGAGCATGATCGAGACCGCCGAGATCGTGGCGGAGCGTTACGGCATCAGCCGCGAGCGAGCCGATGCGTACGCGCTGGAAAGCCAGAAGCGCACGGCAGCGGCGCAGGCCGCAGGGCGTTTTGACGACGAGATCGTGCCTTTGACCGTGCAGATGAAAAAGCATGACAAGGCCACGGGCACCGACACCATGGTGGAAGTGACGGTGACGAAGGATGAATCCAACCGTCCCGACACCACACTGGAAGCCCTCGCGGGGCTGAAACCCGTGCACATGGGCGGCCAGCAGATCGCACAAGGCAAATACGTCACTGCCGGCAATTCCTCGCAATTCGCGGACGGCGCCTCTGCCTGCGTGGTGATGAGCGCGGAACTGGCGGCGAAGAAGAACATCAAGCCCCTGGGCATTTTCCGGGGCTTCGCCGTGGCGGGCGTGGAGCCGGAGGAAATGGGCATCGGCCCGGCTTTGGCGGTGCCGCGCTTGCTGAAGCGGCACAATCTGACCGTGGCCGACATTGATCTTTGGGAATTGAACGAGGCCTTTGCCTGTCAAGTTTTGTATTGCACCGACAAGCTGGGCATCCCGCACGAAAAACTGAACGTGAATGGCGGCGCCATTTCCATTGGCCATCCTTATGGCATGTCGGGCGCGCGCATGGCGGGGCATCTGCTCCTGGAAGGCCGCCGCCGCAAGGCCAAATATGGCGTCGCCACCATGTGCATCGGCGGCGGCATGGGGGCTGCCGGGCTGTTCGAGATTCTGCCCGGATGACATCGAAGATTATCGCCGCATTTTTCGTCGTGGCTCTGCTGGCGGGCTGCGCCACAGCGCCCGCCGACAATTTCCCCGATCCCAAGCTTCAGATGGGCGCGCTGGAAACCCGCATCGCCATCCTGGTGGAAGAGCAGCGCGAGAAACTCGCCCCCGACGCCAAGATCATGGCGATTGATCCCGAGCTGACAAAAATCGCCCGCGCCCGCGCCCAGGACATGGCGGACAAGAATTACCTGGCCCATGCCGCGCCCAATGGCGACACATCGGCCACCTTGCTGATGGCGGAGAACGCCAAGTTCCAGGGCCTGCTGGGCGAGAATTTGGCGGCGCAGCATTATGTGAAAGAGAGCGGCGTGGACGCCGACGCCTTTGCCCAGCGCTTCCTTGCCACCTGGGCCGACAGCACGCCGCACCGGGAGAATTTCAGCTTTCCCGATTATGACCGCACCGGCGTGGGCGCGGCGGTGAATGGCGATACGGTGTACGTCGCACAGCTTTTCGCGGGCGACATGGGCCTTGGCCCCCGCGATGAAAAGGCGGCGGCCGCGGGCGACAATGAATCCAAGACCCGCCTGGGCGTGCTGCAGACCCAGCTTTCGGAAACCGACCGCACGGCGGCGCAGAAGTCTGCGGCCACCTTCCACGCCACGGCGCTAAACCGCAGCGCCAACGTGCCGCCCGAAACTGCGGATCTTCCGGCCAACTAATCCCCGCTAACGCTGTTCCAAACGGCGGTTGACCCATCGCCGCACGGCGCGCACATTGGCCCGAACCTGCGCGCGGGGCGCGCGCGATTCGCTTCTTTCTGCCGGGCTAGGGCATGGAAATCTACCTGCCGATCGCGGAAATTTCGGTCCATTGGCTGGTGCTGCTGGGGCTGGGCGCGGGCGTGGGTTTCCTGTCAGGCCTGTTCGGGGTGGGCGGTGGTTTTCTTCTGACGCCGCTGCTGGTTTTCTATGGCATCCCGTCTGCCATCGCGGTGGCCACCACCCTCAGCCATATTACAGCCTCTTCCATCTCCGGCGCGCTGGCGCAGTGGCGGCGCAAGGCCGTGGACTTCACCATGGCCGCCGTGATGAGCGCGGGCGGCCTGGTGGGCACCCTGGTGGGCGTCTGGCTCTTTTCCATCATGCGCCAGCAGGGCCAGATGGACCTGGTGGTGGGCCTTTCCTATGTCGTGCTGCTGGGCATTGTCGGCGGCATCATGCTGAATGAAAGCATCGCCACCCTGCGCGCGCGCATGGGCGCGGACGTCAAGCGGGCGCGGCCCGTCAACCATGTCTGGATCCATGGCCTGCCTTTCAAGATGCGCTTCCGCCAGTCGCGGCTCTATATCAGCGTCATCCCGCCGGTGGTGATCGGTTTCGTGGTGGGCGCGCTCAGCGCCATCATCGGCATTGGCGGCGGCTTCATCATCATCCCTTCCATGATTTACCTTTTGCGCATGCCCACCAACATGGTAGTGGGCACATCGCTGGTGCAGATCATCGCCATCACCGCCTTCACCACCATCCTGCAGGCCACCAGCAACTATACGGTGGACATCGTGCTGGCCGCGATCCTGGTGGCGGGCGGCGTGGTGGGCGCCCAGTTCGGAGTGCGGGTGGGTGCCAAATTGCGCGGCGAACAGTTGCGCCTGTTGATGGCGCTGCTGGTGCTGGCGGTGGCGCTCCGCCTGGCCTGGGGCCTGGTGGTGACGCCGCAAGACGTTTATTCCATCGCGTTCGGCTCATGAGAAAGCTGGCGGCAGTTTTGGCGTTTTTGGCGGTTTGCTCGCCCGCCGCGGCGCAAGATTTGGTGTCCGGCGTCAGCCAGGATCAGATCCAGATCACCTCCAATTATACCGGCAGCGACATTGTCGTCTTTGGCGCCATCGAGCAGAAGGGCGCCGACCAGGACCGCGATGTGGTGGTGGTGCTGCGCGGGCCGGAGACGCAGATCGTGGTGCGCCGCCGCGACCGGGTGGCCGGCGTCTGGATCAACCATGACGCGGCCCGCCTGAACGGCATGCCGTCTTATTATTACCTGGCCAGCACGCGTCCGCTGGCCGCCGTCGCGCCCGCCCCTGTGCTTGCCGGCGAAGGCATCGGCTTGCAGAATCTGGCGCCGCGCGACGTCACCAGCCATCATGACTTCCGCCCCTTCTGGCAGGCGGCCTTGCGCAAGATGCGGGCCGAGGGTTTTTACAATGAGACGGCGGGCGGGGTGGAGTTTCTCTCCGGCTCGCTTTTCCGCGCCCATGTGCCGGTGCCCGCAAGCGTGGCGCGCGGCCAGTATAATGTGGAGGTCTATCTTTTCCGCAAAGGCGAAGTGCAAAGCGCCCAGTCCACGCCGCTGTTCATTGACCAGACGGGGCTTGAGCGCCGCCTGTTCAACTTCGCCCATACCAGCCCCCTGGGCTATGGCCTGGCGGCTGTCCTGATGGCGGTGCTGATGGGCTGGCTGTCGTCGCTAATGTTCCGCCGCCCGCTCTGACGCGGTATCGCGTAAACCCGTTCCTGCCCCAGCATGAAAGCGTGAAAGGACCCTCTGAAAAGCTGCGCGATGGCCGCATCACCCACATCCAGCCCGCCCGTATAGGCCCCGAAAGATGGCAGGATCATGCGGGTCCCATCGGCGGCAAAACAGCGCCGCCGTACCCCGCAGCCCCATTTGAAGACTTTTGCCGCCAGATGCAGATGCCCCGCGATTTCGCCGGGGCGCGCTCGCATTTGCTGTTCGTGCCGGAAGAGCAGCCCGCCTTCGGCCAGTTCCTCGGTCACCGTGCCGCCCAGCCAGGCGGGCGGATGGGGATCATGGTTGCCGCTGATCCAGACAAACGGCGCGGCATCACCCAGGCGCGCCAGCACCGCCCGGCAATCACCATCCATCCTGTCGGCGGTATTGGAATTGTGGAAGGAATCTCCCAGGGCGATGATGCGGGCCGGGCTGCGGCGGGCCACCGCCTCCATCATGCGCAACAACGTGGCATGGGTGCCATAGGGCGGCAGGAATTGCTGCCCCCGGGCATAGGAGCTGCCCTTTTGCAGATGCAGGTCCGCGAAGATGAGCGTTCGGGTGCAGGGCTAGAAGGCCGCAACGGAAACATCCAGCAGCAGCAACTCCCCGTTCACCGTCACCTGCAAATCAGAGCGATTTCGCCTTTGAAAAAGAGGGCTATCTCTGTACGGGAACGTACCCGCCGGAAAAAAAGGTCGCGCTGAAATATGGAAGACACCATGGATCAATGCCGATCGTGGATATTCCATGTACAGACTATTAAAAATAGGCAAGCGGGAAACTGGCTCTATGGAGTGAAAACGCCCCAACCCGCATTCCGTTCAGCTTTTGAGAAAATCCAGTACCGCCAGCCGCGTATGGCGCTCGCCCACCGCAGACATATGGTCGCGCCCGGCAATAGTGATGGGCTTGCCGTTGGAGAAAGCAGCGGCCAGGGGCGCGGCATCGCCCGCCACGTCATCTTTTTCGCCGCACACCACCAGCACAGGACAGGCGATGCTATTGAGAATATCTCGCGCCAGGGCCGGCGACATGGCGCGCATGCAGGCGGCCAGGGCCAGCCGGTCCTTGCCCTTCTGCTCGGCAAAATCGCGGAACATGCGCGCGCGCGCATCGGTGATACCGGCCTTGTCCTCGGTGAGAAGCGCATCGGCGATGCGGGTGCGTTGTTCGGGGTCGGAAACGCGCGGTCCAGTCAAATAATGGCTGCCCACACCGCCCAGCGCCAATTTTGTTACGCGCTGGGGCATGCGCAATGCCAGCCGCAGGCTGATCAGCCCGCCCATGGAATAGCCGATGATGGGTGCGGCGGAGACACCGGCAATGTCCATCACCGCCAGCAGATCGTCGGCCATGCGTTCATGGTCATAGACAGCCGGATCGTGCGGCTTGCCGGAATGGCCATGGCCGCGATGGTCCATAGCGATGGCCTGGTAACCGGCTTCCGCCAAGCTGAGATACCAGCCCGTGGATTTCCAGTTCTGCTCGGCGCTGGAGCCGAAGCCATGCACCAGCAGCACGGGCGCGCCGGAGCCGACCCGTTCAAAAGCGATCCGGGTGCCATCTTGGGCGGTCAAAAATTCCATCATCGCTCTTATATATGCTAGAAAGGGCAGCGTTTGCGAAGGTGAAACGAGATGCGGGCATGGCTTGGGATTGCCGCCATCAATGGTGGGCTGGCGGTGCTTCTGGGCGCCTTTGCGGCGCATGGGCTGAAGGCCCGGCTGACGCCCGACATGCTGGGCGTGTTTGAAACCGGCGCGCGCTATCACATGTACCATGCCCTGGCGATGGGCCTGGCGGCGCTGGCGCCCGATACGCGATTCGCAAGATTGGCCGGCATCCTGTTCCTGGCGGGGACCGTGTTGTTCTGCGGCTCGCTTTACCTGCTGGCTTTCGGTTTTCCCCTGGGAATCGTCACGCCCTTTGGCGGCCTGGCTTTCATGTCGGGATGGGCGGCGCTGGCTGTTTCTGCCTTCCAGAAAAGGACCTGATTCAATAACAAGCGTCGGAGTGAAGGCTCTGTCCTGCCCTGCTAGATTGGCGACAGCGACAGGAGAAGCACTATGAAAAAATCCGCCAAATCCGAAATCGCCCGCACCCGGACAGAAGCCGATCCGCGCTGGGCCAAGGTCAAGGCCCGCGATGCAGCCAGCGACGGCACATTTTTCTATTCAGTGGCCAGCACGGGGGTTTACTGCAAACCCTCCTGCGCCTCGCGTCCCGCCAACCCGGCCAACATCGCCTTTCATGCCAGCATCCAGGCCGCAAAGGCAGCGGGTTTCCGCGCCTGCAAACGCTGTCGCCCGGATGAAAACACCGCGCCCCATGCCAAGGCCATCGCCGCGGCGGCGCGCGCCATCGCCAAAAGCGAGACCCCGCCTTCCCTGAAGACGCTGGCGGCGGGCGCGAAGCTCAGCCCGCATCACTTTCACCGCCTGTTCAAGGCTGCCACCGGGCTGACGCCGCGTGAATATGCCGCCGAGCACCGCGGGCAGAAGATGCGCGAAAAACTGGCGGGCGGCGGCAATGTCACCAACGCCATCTATGAAGCCGGCTTCAATTCCGGCAGCCGCTTCTATGAGAAATCCGACGCCATACTGGGCATGAAGCCCAGCCATTATGCACGCGGCGGCACAGAGGAAGAAATCCGCTTCGCCATCGGCCAGAGCGCCCTGGGCGCGATCCTGGTGGCCGCCAGCACCCGGGGCGTCTGCGCCATCACCATGGGTGACGACCCGGACAAGTTGCTGCGCGCATTGCAGGACCGCTTCAGCAAGGCGCGGCTGGTGGGCGGCGATGCCAAGTTCGAAAAACTGGTGGCCCGCATCGTGGGCCTGGTGGAAGCGCCCGGCACGGGGCTGGACCTGCCGCTGGATGTGCGCGGCACGGCCTTCCAGCAGCGCGTCTGGAAGGCGCTGCGCCGCATCCCGCCGGGCAAGACCGCCAGCTATGCCGATGTGGCGCGCACCATCGGCCAGCCCCAATCCGTGCGGGCGGTGGCCCAGGCCTGCGCCGCCAACATGCTGGCCGTGGCGATTCCCTGCCACCGGGTGGTGCGCCATGACGGCGCGCTGTCGGGCTATCGCTGGGGCGTGGAGCGCAAGCGCGCGCTGCTGGGCCGCGAGGCCAAGCGGTGAATTGGGAAGCGATTGGCGAAAGCCTGGATGCACAGGGCTGGGCGGTCCTGCCTGGGCTGGTGGCAGAAAAAGACTGCGTGGCGCTCAAGGCTCTATACGCCGATGCGGCGCGTTTTCGGTCCAAAGTGGTGATGGCGCGGCATGGTTTCGGCAAGGGCGAGTACCAGTATTTCGCCTATCCCCTGGCGCCGCTGGTGGAAAAACTGCGAACCACGCTGTATCCGCCGCTGGCCGGGATCGCCAATAGGTGGCAGGCGGCGATGGAGATGGATTTCCGTTTTCCTGATGCTCATGCCGATTACATGGCCCATTGTCATGCGGCGGGACAGAAGCGGCCAACGCCGTTGCTCCTGTCCTACCAGGCGGGCGATTACAACTGCCTGCACCAGGATTTGTATGGCGCGGAGTCATTCCCGCTCCAGGCCACCATTCTGTTGTCACGGCCGGGCGATGATTTCAGCGGCGGCGAGTTCGTGATGACCGAACAGCGGCCCCGCATGCAGTCAAAGGCGGCGGTGATACCGCTCAATCTGAGCGATGCGGTGGTCTTTGCCGTCAACCAGCGCCCGGTTAAAGGTACGCGCGGCATTTACCGGGTGCGCCACCGCCATGGCGTGTCCTTGGTGACAGAAGGCAAGCGCATGACCATGGGATTGATTTTCCACGACGCCACCTAGCTGGGCATCGGAAAACTCTGCAGCGGCGATTGCGCGGCCCTTGATGGCCTGAGGTCGTAGGCCTTTGTTCCCATCAGGGCGGTGAAGAAGTTATCACCCCATTTGGAAATATCGTTGCGCAGCAGCGCCGCTATAAGTTCCCGTAAAAGCGACCGCTAGCGCGGCGCGTATTTCACGATGGATTTTTCGCGGACCTGCGCGCCGTAAACCACGCCCTTGTCATCGGCCCAGATGCCTTCGGCGCCGCTGGTGCTGACCCGGTCCGGCGATTCATATGTGTCGGGAATAAAAGTGCGGACAATACCGTCCTTCACATTGCCGATGCGGATGCCGCGCTTCCAGCCGGGATGATAGCCGCTGGACACCGGCTCACGCGATTCTGAATCGCTGACATAGATATTGTCTTTTTTGTCTATGTAGATGCCGCTGGGGCGGCCAAATTGCGTCCAGACGTCATGCAGGGTGCCGGTCTGGTCGAAAATCTCGATGCGGTTGTTCCAGCGATCGGCGACATAGAGCATGCCCTTGCTGTCCATCGCCAGCGCATGGGGCACGTTGAACCCGCCCAGCCCGTCGCCATGCCCGCCCCATTGCTTGATGAACTTGCCATTGGGATCGAATTTGGTGATGCGCGCCGAACCCACATTGGGGCGGTGGCCGTCGGCGACAAAGATGCTGCCATCGGGCGCCACCAGCACGGCATTGGGTTCGTTGAAGATGCCCGGATCATCGCCCGCCACGCCGGGCTTGCCCAGGGTACGCAGCAACTTGCCGCTCTGGTCAAACTCCATCACCACATGGCCCTTGCCATCGGCGCCGCGTCCGTCCGTCACCCAGATGTGATCGTCCTTGCCGATGAAAAGCCCGTGCGGGAAATTCATCATGCCGCCGCCGAACGCCTTGATGAAGGTGCCGCTGGCGTCGAACTCCATGATCGGGTCAAGCTTGCTGCCTTCGCAGCCATTGGCGGCGCAGCGTTCCAGCACCCAAAAATTACCTTTGGAATCGCCAGCGACGCCGGTGCTGGAACCCATGGTGCGGCCCGCGGGCAATTTCAGGAACGATGTGGCGGGGCCATACGTGTTGGGGAAGCTGTTGGGGTCGGCGTCTACCCGGCCCAGGAACTGGGCGCTGCTGGCGGTAATGCCGGCGGCAAAGGCGACAATGGCGGCGGCAAAAAACAGGCGCGTTTTCATGAATCCAGCTCCAGCAATGGCAGAACAATGCCCCGGACCCATGGCGCGCACCAGTGGCGGAATATGAGGCGCTGTTCATGCGGCGGGCATGGTGTGTGCGGACCCGGGATTCCCCGCTAAGTCCTTGAAATAATGGTGGGCGATGCAGGGTTCGAACCTGCGACCCGCTGATTAAGAGTCAGCTGCTCTACCAACTGAGCTAATCGCCCACACACCCTTGCCCGGGCCTTTTCGGCCGCTTTTTGACGCGGGAGGGGGCTATTAGCATCAGGGGTATGGCCTGTCCAGCGATGCCGCCAGCTACGCCTGTGACTTAAATACGGGCCTAAATGATACCGCCGGAATGGCGCGGGATTTCCACCTGGCGGTGGACATGGACGCTCATCAAAAGGCCAAAGCCGAACATCACCGTCAGCATGGCGGTGCCGCCATAGGACAGCAGCGGCATGGGTATACCCACCACCGGGATCAGGCCCATCACCATCAGCCCGTTGATCATGATGTAGAAGAAGAAATTGAGCGTGACGCCCATGGCCAGCAGGCGCCCGAACTGGCTGCGCGCCGCCATGGCGATCTGCAGGCCATAACCGATCACCACCGCGAACAGGATCAGCAGCGCCACCGAGCCCACAAAGCCGAACTCCTCCCCGAAATTGGTGAAGATGAAGTCGGTCTGTTTTTCCGGCAGGAAGTTGAGGCGGCTTTGCGTGCCGTTGAGAAAGCCCTTGCCCGACAGCCCGCCCGAGCCAATGGCGATCTTGGCCTGGGTGATGTTCCAGCCCGCGCCCAACGCGTCGGAATCCGGGTCCAGGAAGGTCATCACCCGCGCCTTCTGGTAATCATGCAGAACAAAGCGCCAGGCCAGCGGCACCGCGGTCGCCACCGCCGCCAGCGCAGGGGTGATCCAGTACCAGGACAGGCCCGCCAGGAACAAAAGCGCGCAGCCATCGGCCACGATGATCAGCGTGGTGCCCAAATTGGGCTGCAGCACCACGAAAATGGCGGGAATGCCGATCATAGCCATAGCGATGCCCAGCGAGAGCGGGCGCGAGACTTCCTCCACGCTCTTGCCGTGCAGGAAGCGGGCAAGCGCCAGCACCAGCGACACCTTCATCAATTCGGACGGTTGCAGGTCCACCCCGCCCAGATTGATCCAGCGTTGTGCGCCAAGGCCCGAATGGCCCGCCACCACAACGGCCACCAGCAGCAGCAGCGCCAGCGCATAGGCGGGATAGGCGAGCGACATCCAGATGCGGATATCAATCATCGCCACCGCCACCAGGATGAAACAGCCCGCGATGAAGCGGATGATCTGGGGCGTGGCCCAAGGCGAGAAATGCCCGCCCGCCACGGAATAGAGCATGGCAAAACCGGCGGATGCGAGCAGCGCGATCAGGAGCACCAGGCCCCAATTCACATCCATCATCTTGTCGCCGATGGAAAGCCGGTTCTTGGCGGCGGCATAGGGGCGCGTGATCATCAGCCGCCCTTTTTATTGGTGGTGTTTTCCGCCGCCTTGACGGGATAGGCGGTCGGCATGGCCAGGGGATCGCGTTTTTGCGCGTAAAGAAGGATGTCGCGCGCCATCTGCACCTGCACATGCGCCACGGTGGCGCCATGTTCGATGACGCAGACGATGGCATATTTGGGATTCTCAATAGGCGCGAAGCCGATGAAGAGCGCATGGTCGCGCATCTTCCAGTCCAAATTTTCGTTCTTGGTGATGCCGCGCTGGTGTTCCTCGCGGGTGAAGACGCGCACCTGGGCGGTGCCGGTCTTGCCGGCCATTTCAAAGCCCGGCTCGGTGATGCGCCAGGGATAGGCCGAGCCGCCCGGCTCATTCGTCGTGGCGATCATGCCCGCGCGAAGCTGGGCAAAGGCCTCTTCGCTGAAATCCAGCGGCGGCGCCGTCTCGCGGTGCATGACGTTTCCGCCAACCATATGCACCAGGCGCGGTGACACGGCCTTGCCCGACGCGATGCGGGTGACTTCCTGCGCCAGTTGCAGCGGCGTGACGGTGACATAGCCCTGGCCGATGCCGACATTGAGCGTGTCGCCCTGCTGCCAGGTGGCCTTATAGGTTTTCTGCTTCCAGGCGCGGCTGGGCACCAGCCCCGATTTCTCGCCCGGCATTTCGATGCCCGTGGGCGCGCCCAGGCCCATCTTGCGCGCCGCCGTCTCGATCTTGTCTATGCCCACGCGCCGCGCGGTTTCATAGAAGAAGACATCGCAACTGTTCTTGATGCCGCCCTTGAGGTCCAGGCTGCCATGGCCTTCCTTGCGCCAGCAGTGGAAGTCGTGGCCGCCAAAGGTGATCTTGCCACTGCAATGCACGCGGTAATCCGGCGTGGCGATGCCCGCATCCACAGCCGCCAACGCCACGATGGGCTTGAAGGTGGAGCCCGGCGGATAGGTGCCGGACAGCGCCTTGTTCAAAAGCGGCTTGTGGTCGTTTTCCGTCAGCGTCTTCCACAAATCAAGCGAGATGCCGGTGTTGAATTCGTTGGGATCGAAGCCGGGGGTTGAGGCCAGCGCCAGCACGTCGCCGGTGGTGATGTCTGTGACCACACAGGCGGCGCTTTCCTGGCCCAGCCTTTCGGCGGTGAAGCGTTGCAGGTCGCGGTCAATGGTCAGCCAGACATCCTTGCCCGGCTGGCCCGGATCATGGCCCAGCTCGCGGATGACGCGACCAAAGGCGTTCACTTCCACCCGCGCATTGCCTGCCTCGCCGCGCACATCGGAATCCAGCTGCTTTTCAATGCCGCGCTTGCCGATGCGATAGCCGGGAATGTCCAGCAACTGGTCGTCTTCGCTTTTCTTGTCCTCGGGGGACACGGCGGCGACATAGCCCAGCACATGCGACAGCTCGGACTGGAAGGGATAGGCGCGGGTCTCGCCCACATCGGGCTGTACGCCGGGCAGGTAAGGCAAATGCAGGTTGATGCGCGAGAATTCCTCCCAGCTGAGGTTCTCGGCAACTGGCACCGGCACGAGTTTCTTGTTTTGGGCGATGGTCTGAAGGACGCGCTTTTTCTGCGTCTCGCTGAGGGAAATGACTTCGCCGATCGTGTCCAGCGCCTGGCGGACACCGCCGCGCGCCTGTTCGGCCACCAGCAGCACGCGGTAATTGCGCTTGTTGTTGGCCAGCTCCACGCCGAAACGGTCCAGGATGCGGCCACGCGGCGGCGCCAGCAACCGTTCGCTGACCCGGTTGTCCTCGGCCTGGGTCATGTATTCGTCGCCGTCGCGGATCTGCAGCTGGTAGAGCCGGCCCGCCAGCACCGCGAAGATGGCCGTCATGCCGCCGCCGGCCGCGACCGTGCGGCGCGTGAAGGTTTCGTAGCGGCTTTTGTCTTTTTTATCGAAGACTGGCATCAGAAATCATGACCCATCTTAAAAATCACTTCTAAGGGGGCCGACAAGATGGCGATGGATAATGCCGATGACAAAAGTCGCGGGAACATAGAACAGCACCGTCATCGCCAGCTCGCTGAAGATGGGCGCGAAAAGCGGCGGCCGGCCATGCAACGCCGCCACCGTGAGCCAGGCGCAGGCGCAGGCGAAGGCCGCTGCCGCCGCAAAGCCCAGCACCGCCACCAGGCCGGACAACCCGGCGAAACTGTCACGCTGGCGCGCCACCAGCGCATAGGTGAGGACGAAGGACAGCGTCCAGACGCCGGGCGGGCCGCCCGAGACGACGTCTTCCAGCAGGCCGATAACAAGGGTAACAGCCGGGGTCATCAGGTCTGGCCGCACTAGGCACCAGAAATAGACCGGCACCAGGCCCAGGAGCGGCGTCGGCACCAGTCCGCCGAAAAGCGGCACCGGCAAATTCGCCAGCAGCACCGCCAGCATGCCGCAAGTGACCGGCACCAGCGCCGAGAAAAAGCGCAAGACGGGCATCTGGGCAAATCGCTCCGCTAACGTCATGGCGGGGGCGGTTCGTCGGAGGCGGGACCCGGCTTTGCCACCTCCAGCGGCGCCTGCGAGGCGGACGGGATCGGCCTTGTTGCGGCCTGCAAGGTCGTGAGGGGCGCCACTTGCGGCGCGACCACGGGCATGACGGGCGCAGGCACGACAGGCTTCAGCCCCGCCGCCACGGCGGGCAACTGGGCGCTGGTGCCGGGCGGCAACGTCTCGGGCGCGCGGCGGAAGGCCAGCACTTCCACATCTTCGCTGGAAGCGGCTTCCGCCAGCAGCGCCACGCGATAGCTCCCGGCGTCCCCAACCACCGTGCCGATGGGAAGGCCAGGCGGCAGCAACCCGCCATCACCGGACGAGACCACCTGGTCGCCCACATTCAGATGCACCTGGCGCGACAGCGTATCCAGCGCGGGCATGGGCGTGTTGTCGCCCGCCATGATGGCCTGGGTGTTGCCCACCTTGGCGTCATTATGGACGATGGTGACGGGAATGCGGCTGTTCAAATCCGTCAGCAGGATCACCCAGCTGGTGCGGTCACCGGCCAGGTAAATACGCCCGATCATGCCGCGCGCATCCACCACTGCCTCGCCCGGCTTGACGTTGCTGGTGCGCCCCGCATCCAGGATCATGGTTTCCAGGAAAGGGCGGCTGGCGCGGCCAATAACGCGGGCCAGCACCGAATTGACGTCGGGGTCGGGCACGGCATGCAGCAGCGACTGGTAGCGCGCCACCCTGCCCTGCATCACCACCGCCACATTGCGCCACTGGCGCAGGCGCGCATTCTCGTCCTTCAGGCGCAGATTTTCCTGATAGACGCTGAAGATCTCGCCGATGGAGCCGGCAAAGCGGCCAAAGCTCTGCACCGGGGCATGCACGCTTTCCAGCATGGGCTGCATCCAGTCCGTCAGGCGGGTGCGGGCGCTGTCGAACAATCCGCTCTGCGCCTTGCCCACCAGGACCAGGACAACAGCCAGCGCAATCACGATCACCAGCGGAAGCTGGGCGTTGCCGCGTCG
This sequence comes from Alphaproteobacteria bacterium, assembly GCA_947465395.1. GTDB lineage: Bacteria > Pseudomonadota > Alphaproteobacteria > Micropepsales > Micropepsaceae > Rhizomicrobium. Next base: position 32,577 of record CANIAL010000013.1, read on the forward strand.
GGCTATCTTCCAGACTCCATTGGCCATGACGAACGCGGTCCCTTTCCGCGGGTTTAAAACGCCGTCGAAAGCACGTGACGCATGCCCCTGGCGTTCTCCAGCACCCGGCCCGTGCCCAGCGCGACGCAGGACAAGGGATCATCGGCGATGGAAACCGGCAGGCCCGTCTCGTCGCGCAGCACCTGATCCAGGTTTGCCAGCAGCGAGCCGCCGCCGGTCAGGACAATGCCCTTGTCCACAATGTCGGCCGCCAGTTCGGGGGGGGTTGCTTCCAGCGCCACCTTCACGGCTTCGACGATGGCGCCCACCGGTTCGGCCAAAGCCTCGGCGATATGGCGCTGGGTGATGGTGATTTCCTTCGGCACGCCGTTCAGAAGATCGCGGCCCCTGATTTCCATGGTGATGCCATTGCCGTCGGCGGGCGCGGCGGCAGAGCCGATCTCTTTCTTGATGCGTTCCGAGCTGGCTTCGCCGATCAGAAGATTCTGGTGGCGGCGGATATAGGCGATGATGGCTTCGTCCATCTTGTCGCCGCCCACGCGCACGCTGCGCGAATAGACGATGCCGCCCAGCGACAGCACGGCAACCTCGGTGGTGCCGCCGCCGATATCCACCACCATCGAGCCGGTGGGTTCGGAGACGGGAAGGCCGGCGCCGATGGCGGCCGCCATGGGTTCTTCGATCAGGTAGACGCGGCGGGCGCCGGCGGACAAGGCTGATTCCTGAATGGCGCGGCGTTCCACGGCGGTGGAGCCGGAAGGCACGCAGACAATGATCATGGGACTGGCGAAGGAGCGGCGGTTATGCACCTTGCGGATGAAATGCTTGATCATTTCTTCGGCCACTTCGAAATCGGCGATGACGCCGTCGCGCATGGGACGGATGGCTTCGATGTTTCCGGGCGTGCGGCCCAGCATCATCTTGGCGTCGTTGCCCACGGCGCGGACGGACTTCTTGCCGCCGCGGGTTGTGATGGTGGCCACCACCGAAGGCTCATTGAGGACGATGCCCCGTCCCTTGACATAGACCAGCGTGTTCGCCGTCCCAAGATCAATGGCCATGTCACTTGAAAAAGCGCCAAAAAGACTGCCGAACATGCTTAACCCGATCTCTTGTTCTGAAAGTGCAACAAAACCCTGCAATCCCCATACCCGATGAAACGGCCCAGGCGGCGGCGCCGCCGGGGAAAACTGCCTCATCTTGCGACAGTGAGCGCCTCCGGCGCCTGCTTCTCGCGTTTCACTAGCAACTTGTTCAAGGCGTTCACATAGGCATAGGCCGCGGCCACCATCGTGTCCGTGTCCGAACCCTTGCCCGTCACGGTGCGCCCATTCTCTTCCAGCCGGACGCTGACCGCCGCCTGGGCATCGGTGCCTTCGGTTACGGCGCTGATCTGGAAGAGCTGCAGGCTGGCGCCATGCGGATAGATTTCATGGATGGCCTTGAAGATGGCGTCCACCGGCCCGTCGCCCGTGGCGGTGACGCTTTTGTCCTCGCCATGGACGGAGAGCGTCATGGCCGCTGTCGGCTTGATGCCCGTGCCGGTTTCCAGCTTCAGCGCCTTGACCATGATGGCGTCCTGGCCGCGGATGATCTCGTCATCCACCAGGGCCATGATGTCTTCGTCAAAGACATGCTTTTTCTTGTCGGCCAAATCCTTGAAGCGGCGGAACGCGTCTTCAAAGGCGGCTTCCTCCAGCGTGTAGCCCATGCTTTCCAGCTTGTCCTTGAAGGCATGGCGCCCGGACAGCTTGCCCAGCATGAGGGAAGTGGCGTTCACCCCCACATCCTCGGGCCGCATGATCTCGTAGGTTTCCACATTCTTCAGCATGCCGTCCTGGTGGATGCCGCTTTCATGGCTGAACGCGTTCTTGCCCACGATGGCCTTGTTGTACTGGACCGGAAAGCCCGTGACGTTGGAGACCAGCTTGGAGGCCTTGGCCAGCAGCTTGGTGTTGATGTTGGTGCCGAAGGGCATGATGTCCTTGCGCACCCGCAGCGCCATCACGATTTCTTCCAGCGCAGCGTTGCCCGCCCGCTCGCCAATGCCGTTGATGGTGCATTCCACCTGGCCCGCGCCCGCCAGCACGCCGGCCAGCGAATTCGCCACCGCCAGCCCCAGATCATTGTGGCAATGGGTGGAGAAGGTGATGGTGTTGGCGTTGGGCACCTTGGCCCGCAGCATGGTGATGAGGTCGAAATATTCCTGCGGCGTGGTATAGCCCACCGTGTCGGGAATATTGATGGTGGTGGCGCCGGAATGAATGGCCACTTCCACGCAGCGGCACAGAAATTCCGGCACCGTGCGGGTGGCGTCTTCCGCTGACCATTCCACGTCATCGGTGAAGTTGCGCGCCCGCGTCACGGATGCGCCGATGGCTTCCAGCACCGCATTCTCGCCCATGTTGAGCTTGTGCTTCATGTGCACGGGGCTGGTGGAAATGAAGGTGTGGATGCGGGGCCTTTTGGCCTGCTTCAGGGCTTCGCCCGCCCGGTCAATATCCTTGAAGCCGGCGCGCGCCAGCCCGCAGACACTGGCGTTTTTCACCAGCTTGGTGATCTCGCTGACGGCCTTGAAGTCGCCGGGAGACGAGATGGGAAAGCCCGCCTCGATGATGTCCACGCCCATTTCGTCCAGCAGCTCTGCGATGCGCAGTTTTTCTTCCAGATTCATGGCGGCGCCCGGCGACTGCTCGCCATCGCGCAGGGTGGTGTCGAAAATCTTGATCTGTCTTTGCATGATAGTTGTCATGACGCGTGTCCTTGAGTTCGCCGCTTTGCGGCTTCTGTTTTCTTGCCCGTTGATCCCCCAGTCGCCCGCGCGCAAATCATTTTGCGCGCTTGCAAGCGCCTAGGGGCAGCTAAGAAAAAGAAGCGACAGCGAAGAACCGGCAGAAGGACCGGTTTTCGAAACCGGGCGCGCGAAATTGCGGGCGGAGAATCCACCATTCGCAAAATCCTGTTGCACACCCTTCGTCATGGACCTGTCCGAGCATCGCGGTAAGCGACGGTAATAGCACCGTTTTTCCGCGGTATACGGGCCATTTTACGCCGCTTTTGCGTGGGTACGCAAGGCGCAAGCCCGCCCCCTGCGTTAATACATTGAATTCCGTGTGTTATTTCCCGCTGTCACCATTCCGCGCTTTCACCCTTCGCCCTGAAGTGCTTGTGTCACCCGGCGGTGGGCTTTAAGGCGGCCGCATATCTTTGGCCCCATTTCAGGCCCGCCAGACACATGAAAATCCTGCCGCCCGTCTCCATCGAAGCAGGCCGCCTGCTGCCCAGCCGCTGGGACCTGCTGGCGGCGGTGCTGGTGCTTGGATTCATTGCCGCTTTTGCCGATGTCAGCCGCACCCTGGTGCAGCCTCTTTCCACCGTGACCAGCCATGGCCTGAGCCTGGACCCCTGGCTGCTGCCCGGCTACGCGCTGCGCACCGCTCTTCGCATGCTGCTGGCGATGGGGACGTCGCTGGTCTTCACCTTCACCTATGCCACCTGGGCGGCCAAGAACCCCCGTGCCGGGACCCTGCTGGTGCCGCTGCTGGACGTGCTGCAATCGGTCCCCATCCTGGGGTTCCTGTCGGTGACGGTGGTGTGGTTCATCTCGCTGGCGCCGGGACGGGTCTTTGGGGCGGAATTGGCGGCCGTCTTTGCCATCTTCACCAGCCAGGCCTGGAACATGGCCTTCAGCTTCTACCAGTCGCTGCGGTCTGTCCCTGAGGACCTGACACAGGCAGGGCGCATGTTCGGACTGTCGGCCTGGGCGCGCTTCTGGCGGATCGAGGCGCCCTTCGCCATGCCGCCGCTGATCTGGAACATGATGGTGTCCATGTCGGGGGGCTGGTTCTTCGTGACCCTGTCCGAGGCCATCAGCGTGGGCAAGACCACCATCGCGCTTCCCGGCATCGGGTCGTACATCGCGGTCGCCATCGCGCAGAAGAACATGACCGCCATCTTCTATGCCATCGCCGCCATGCTTGTGGTGATCCTAGTCTATGACCAGTTGCTGTTCCGCCCGCTGGTGGCCTGGGCCGACCGCTTCCGGGTGGGCGACGATGTCAGCGATGATCCGCCGCAAAGCTGGGTTTTCACCATGCTGCGCCGCTCGCGGCTGATTGACGTTATCAGCGCCCCGTTCGAACAGATGATCCGCTGGAGCTACCGCTTCCAGCCGCCGTCCTTCGGCGTCAGCGCCGGCATGCGCGAGCGCGGCGGCCGCGCCGGCGACATCATCTGGTATGCGCTTCTGGCCGTGCTGGGTGTCTATGCGGCCTGGCGCATCTATGATTTTTCCGTGACCAACCTGACCTGGGGCGACCTGGGCATCACCGTCTGGCTGGGCGCCATCACCATGCTGCGCGTGGTGGTGCTGATTTTGCTGGCCAGCCTGATCTGGCTGCCCATCGGCGTCTATGTGGGCCTGCGCCCCCGCCTGACCAGCATCTTGCAGCCGGTGGCGCAATTCTTCGCAGCCTTCCCCGCCAACATTCTCTTCCCGCTGGTGGTGTCGGTGATCGTGGCCTGGTCGCTGAACCCCGACATCTGGCTTTCCCCGCTGATGGTGCTAGGGACGCAATGGTACATCCTGTTCAATGTTATTGCGGGTGCCAGCACCATGTCGCGCGAACTTCTGGATGCGGGCGACAATTTCGGGGTCAAGGGCTGGCTGTGGTGGAAGCGCATCGCCCTGCCCGCCGTCTTTCCCTATTATTTGACGGGCGCCATCACCGCGTCGGGCGGCACCTGGAATGCCTCCATCGTGGCGGAGGTGGCAAGCTGGGGCACGACCACGCTTCACGCGCATGGCCTGGGCGCGTACCTGGCCGACGCCACATTGGCGGGAGATTTTCGCCATGTCATGCTGGGCATGGCGGTGATGGCCTTTTTCGTGGTGGTGGTGAACCGCATTTTCTGGCAACCGCTTTACTGGTATGCCGAACGCAAATTCCGGGCGGATTGAAATGACCAACTTGCTCGATGTGCAGAATGCCAGGCGCACCTTTCCCCGCAGCGGGGGCGAGGAATTGCTGGTGCTGGATGACGTGAACCTGACCATGAAGCAGGGCGAGATCGTGGGCCTGCTGGGCCGGTCCGGCTCCGGCAAATCCACCTTGCTGCGCCTGATCGCGGGCCTGGCGCGGCCGCAGGGCGGCAGCCTTTCCTATATGGGCGCGCCCATCGAAGGCCCGGTGCAGGGCGTCGCCATGGTGTTCCAGGGCTTTGCGCTGTTCCCCTGGATGACGGTCTTGGAAAATGTGCAGTTGGGACTGGAGGCGCTGGGCCTGCCGCAAGCCGAAATCCGCGCCCGCGCCCTGGCGGCCATCGATCTGATCGGGTTGGACGGTTACGAAAGCGCGTACCCACGCGAATTGTCCGGCGGCATGCGCCAGCGCGTGGGCTTTGCCCGCGCCGTGGTGGTGCATCCCAGCATCCTTCTGATGGACGAACCCTTCAGCGCGCTTGACGTGCTGACGGCGGAGAATTTGCGTACCGACCTGATCGAGTTGTGGGGCAATGGCAAGCTGCCCATCAAGGGCATTCTTCTTGTCACGCACAATATCGAGGAAGCGGTGCTGATGTGCGACCGGGTCTTGCTGATGACGTCCAATCCGGGGCGCATCAGTTCGGAGATCAAGATTGATTTGCCGCAGCCGCGCGACCGCACCAGCGCGCCGTTCGAGGATTATGTGGACCAGATCTACGTGGAAATGACCGCACGGCGGGTGGAGCGCATGCGCGCCATCACCGGCACCACCGGCATCGAGATGCCGCTGACGCATGTGTCGCCCAACCAGGTGGCCGGCTTGATCGAGGCGCTGGCGGCCATGCCCTATGACGGCAAGGCGGACTTGCCCGACATTGCGTACGAACAGGAACTGGAAGTGGACGAATTGTTTCCGGTGGCCGAAGCCATGCAGTTGCTGCGCCTGGCGGAAGTGGAAGGCGGCGACATCAAGCTGACCCATATGGGCAAGCGTTTTGCCGATGCCGATCTGAACGAGCGCAAGGAAATCTTCTCCCGCGCCTTGATGAGCCATGTGCCGCTGGCCGCCCATATCCGAAAAGTGCTGGACGAGCGCAAAAGCCATTCGGCGCCCAAGACCCGCTTCCTGGACGAACTGGAAGACCATATGGCGGAAGACGCAGCGGAAGACACGCTGAAGACGGTGGTGAGCTGGGCGCGCTTCGGAGAACTCTTCTCCTATGACGACGACGCTGCGGCGTTCTCGCTTGAGAACCCGACTTAAAGCAAAACGCCGCGCATCTTTCGATACGCGGCGTTGAGCAAGACGAAAGTCGAAGCGGTTAGTTTTTCGCGACGTCCACGAGCTTGTTCTTGGAAATCCACGGCATCATCGCGCGAAGACGCGCGCCGACTTCCTCGATCGGATGCCCAGCGGCCTTGGCGCGCGTGGCCTTGAAGGAGGTCTGGCCGGCCTTGTTTTCCAACACCCAGTCGCGGGCGAAACGGCCCGACTGGATATCGTCCAGCACGCGCTTCATTTCGGCCTTTGTCTCGGGCGTGATGATGCGGGGGCCGGTGACATATTCGCCATATTCGGCGGTGTTGGAGATGGAATAATTCATGTTGGCGATGCCGCCTTCATAGATCAAATCCACGATCAGCTTCACTTCGTGCAGGCATTCGAAATAGGCCATTTCCGGCGCATAGCCCGCTTCCGTCAGGGTTTCGAAACCGGCGCGGATCAATTCCACCACGCCGCCACACAGCACGGCCTGTTCGCCGAAGAGGTCGGTTTCGCATTCCTCGCGGAAATTGGTTTCGATGATGCCGGCGCGGCCGCCGCCGATGGCGGAAGCGTATGACAGGCCCAGGTCCTGGGCATGGCCGGAGGCGTCCTGGTGGACGGCGATCAGGCAGGGCACGCCGCCGCCCTTTTTATACTCGCCGCGCACCGTGTGGCCGGGGCCCTTGGGCGCCACCATCAGCACGTCCAGGTCCTTGCGCGGTTCAATCAGCTTGAAATGCACGTTGAAGCCATGCGCGAACAAAAGCGCCGCGCCCTGCTTCATGTTCTTTTCCAGTTCGTCGCGATAAATGTCGGCCTGGAGTTCGTCCGGCGTCACCATCATCATCACGTCCGCCCATTTGGCGGCGTCGGCGACATTCATCACCTTGAAGCCCGCGGCTTCCGCCTTCTTGGCGGAGGCGCCGGGACGGGCGGCAATCACCACATCCTTGACGCCGGAATCGCGCATGTTGAGCGCATGGGCATGGCCCTGGCTGCCAAAGCCGATCACGGCAACCTTCTTGTTCTTGATGAGACCCAGATCCGCGTCCCGATCGTAGTAAACCCGCATGGCTTCGGCCTTTCGTTAATCAGCGGCGGTTTCTATCCGCTGACGCCCTTTTGGGCAATTGTATTTATAACCATGCCCCTCCGGGGCAATTCACATATTCAAAAGCATGACCACGCTGGCGGCCAGGAGCAGGCCCATGGCCATGTTAAAGGCCCGGATACGGGCCGGAATCTTGAGGAAATCCCTGAGCGCCACGCCGAACCCCGCCCAGATCAGCATGCAGGGTATGTTGATAATGGAGAACACCAAGGTCACCAGCGCCACGTCCCGCGCTACATGGCCGGGATGCACATACAGGGCAGTGGCGGTGATGGTCATCACCCACAATTTGGGGTTCACCCACTGGAAGGCCACCGCCGCGCCAAAGCGCATGGGATGGGGATGATGGGCGTCGCCGCCGCCCAGGCTGCCAGCGGTGGCGATCTTCCAGGCCAGCCACAGCGTATAGGCGATGCCCGTCGCCTGCACCGCCCGGCGCACGATGGGATATTCCTGGAAGACAAAGCCTAGTCCGAAGCCGGTGGCCAGCATGATGATGATCAGCCCGGTGAAGATGCCCGCCATGTGCGGCACCGTGCGCGCCATGCCGAAATTCACCCCGGAGGTAGTCAGCATGATGTTGTTGGGGCCGGGCGTGATGGAGCTGGCCACCGTGAAGGAAACCAGCGCCGTCAATAACGGCAATGTTAAGGGGTCAGGCGACATGGCATCACGCCGTCACACGGCATCCGCGTCGCGGCTGATGGCCGCCACGCCGGTGCGCGAGACATCCAGCAAGCCCAAAGGCCGCATGGCGGCGATGAAGGCATCAATCTGGCCGGGCGCATCCATGATCTCGAACACCAGCGTCTTGCCGCCGGTTTCCAGCGCGCGGGCCTTGAACGGCTCCGCCGCCTTCAGGGCCGCATCGCGCTTGCCGCCGTCCAGCTTGACCAGCGCCATTTCGCGTTCGATCCCGCCCTTGGCGCTTGTCCAGTTGACCACGCCATGCACCGGCACCAGGCGGCGCAGTTGCGCCTCGATCTGCTCGACCACGGCGGGCGTGCCAGAGGTGACGATGGTGATGCGCGACGTGTGCTGGGCGGCGTCGGTTTCCGCCACCGTCAGGCTTTCGATATTGTAGCCGCGCGCGGAAAACAGCCCCACCACGCGGGCCAGCACGCCAGCCTCATTGTCCACCTGAACCGTCAGGATATGTCGCTTGATATCGGCCATGGCTAAACCAGCATCTTCCCTTCCTCGCTGACGCCGGGGCCATCGCCCGCGTCAGAAAGGATCATTTCGTTATGTGCCGCGCCCGACGGGATCATGGGATAGCAATTTTCCGTCTTGTCCACGCGGCAATCGAACAGCACGGCTTTCTTGGAGTTGATCATCTCCAGGATCTTGCCGTCCAGCTCGTCCGGGGTGGTGGCGCGCAGGCCCAGGCATCCAAAGGCTTCCGCCATCTTGACGAAATCGGGCAGCGCCTCGGAATAGGAATGCGAATAGCGCCCGCCATGCAGAAGCTGCTGCCACTGGCGCACCATGCCCATATATTCATTGTTCAGGATGAATATCTTGATGGGCAGGTTGTACTGAACCGCGGTGGACATTTCCTGCATGGTCATCTGCACGGACGCCTCCCCTGCCACGTCAATCACCAGCGCATCAGGGTGCGCCACCTGCACGCCCACGGCGGCGGGAAGGCCATAGCCCATGGTGCCAAGCCCGCCCGATGTCATCCAGCGATGCGGTTCCTCGAATTTCAGGCGTTGGGCCGCCCACATCTGGTGCTGGCCCACTTCGGTGGTGATGTAGAGATCGCGCCCCCGTGTCAGTTCGTACAGGCGGTCCAGCGCATATTGCGGCTTGATGGTGGTCTTGGACGGGCGATAGGCCAGCGAGTTTTTCGCCCGCCATGTTTCGATCTGCGTCCACCAGTCCTTCAATGCGGGCGCGTCCACCTTTTTGTTCTGCGCCTTCCAGGCCGCCACCATGGCGCCGATGGCCTTGCCGGCATCGGCCACGATGCCAAGGTCGACGCGGATCACCTTGTTGATCTGTGACGCATCAATATCCAGATGGATTTTCTTCGAGCCGGGCGAGAAAGCGTCAATGCGCCCGGTGCAGCGGTCGTCGAACCGCGCGCCCAGGCAGATCATCAGGTCGCAGTCATGCATGACATTGTTGGCTTCGTAGGTGCCGTGCATGCCCAGCATGCCCAGCCATTGCGGCGACGAGGCGGGGAATGCGCCCAGTCCCATCAAGGTGGACGTCACCGGGAAACCCGTCAGCGCCGCCAGCTCGCGCAAGGCTTTGCTGGCGGTGGGACCGGCATTGATGATGCCGCCGCCGGTATACAGAACGGGCCGCTTGGCCGCCGCCATCATCTCGACCGCCTTGTTGATGGCTTCGACGTCCGGGTCGGTCTTGGGGCGGTAGCTGCGCAGGCGCAGTTCATTGGGCCTGAGGTACGGGCCGGGCTTGAATTGCACGTCCTTGGGAATATCCACCACCACCGGGCCGGGGCGGCCGGACGTGGCGATATAGAACGCTTCGTGCAGGGTGTGCGCCAGATCGTTCACATCCTTCACCAGCCAATTGTGCTTGGTGCAGGCGCGGGTGATGCCGACCGTGTCGGCTTCCTGGAAAGCGTCGGTGCCGATCAGATGCGTGGCGACCTGGCCGGTCAGGACCACCAGCGGAATGGAATCCATCAGCGCGTCGGTCATGCCGGTAACGGCATTGGTGGCGCCGGGGCCGGATGTCACCAGCACCACGCCGGGCTTGCCGGTGGAACGGGCATAGCCTTCGGCGGCATGGGTGGCGCCCTGTTCATGGCGCACCAGAACATGCGTAATGCCTTCGTCCGCAAACAGCGCGTCATAGATGGGCAGCACCGCGCCGCCGGGATAGCCGAAGATGTGCGTCACGCCCTGGTCCTTCAGCGCGCGCACGACGATCTGCGCGCCGGTGAGGGTTTCCTGCGTGGCTTTCGCCGCTGTCTTGGTGTCCGTGCTCATGTTCCAGTCCCGAAATTCAAAATCGTTTCGCCAAAAATAAAGGGGCGTTGCCGCCCCTTGCCATACGCCGTCGCCAGGGAAAGACGGGTCAAACCCGTTCCGACGACAGCTCCTTGCCAAGTACGGATGTGTTTTTCATCGGGCGCGACCATAAATGACAAAAGCGCAGGCGGTCAAACACTTTCATGCGGTAAATTGGCTATAAATTGTAATTATATTGCTCTCATGGGGGTCAAACCGGGCATAATCGCTCATCCGGCCCCGAAACCAGGTGCTTTGGCGCTTGGCGAACTGGCCGGTGGCGGTCACGGCCTGGGCCACCGCCTCATCTTTTGAGATTTCGCCCCGCGCCAGCGCCAGCAGCGGGCGCAGGCCCAGCAGCTTTGCCGCGGGAAGCGCGGGGTCCAGATCGGCCAGCGCCCGGGCCTCGTCCAGCGCGCCAGAATCCAGCATGGCTTCGAAGCGCGCGGCGATGCGGGCGCGCAAGATATCGCGGGGCGGATCAATCAGGAATTTGGCGATGCGCAGACCCGCCAGCACCGGCTGGCCGGTCTTGGCTTGCCATGTGGTCAGCGGCGTGCCGGTGGCGGCGAAGACTTCATAGCCGCGCAGCACGCGCTGGGGATCGGTGGGACGCAGGCGCGACGCCGTTTGCGGGTCCAGCGAAGCCAGTCTTTCGTGCAGAGCCTCCACGCCGATTTTTTCCAGCAGCGCGCGGGCGTCATCGCGCACATCGTCCGGCACGGGCGGAATCTCGGACAGGCCATCGGTCAGCGCCGTGAAATAAAGCCCGGTGCCGCCGGTGAAGATGGGAATGCGCTTTTCGGCCCGCGCCTGCGCCAGCGCGGCGGCGGCGTCTTCGGCATAGCGGCCCACCGAATAAAGCCGCCGCGCCGGAATATGGCCATAGAGAAGATGCGGCGCGGACGTCTGATCCGCCGCGCCGGGCTGGGCGGTCAGCAGTGGCGCTTCGGCATAGACCTGCATGGAATCGGCATTGACCACCACGCCGCCAATGGCGCGGGCCAGCGCCAGCGCCGCCGCGGACTTGCCGCTTGCGGTGGGGCCTGCAATAAGCACGACGTCATAATTCATGGCGGCACAATGTTTGTTCTGAATGTCATCGGCAAGGGCGCTGATCCGGCGATGTTCGCAGGATTGAGCGCGGGCGCGCCGGTGATCCTGTCGCCGGGCCTGGCTTTTGACCTGCCGGTACAAAGCTCCGATGTTTTGGCTGCGGCGCGCAAAGTCGCAAGCGACGTGCCGCTGGACATCAATCTTGTCGCCGCCGAACACCGCCGCAAGAAGCTGCTGATCGCCGACATGGATTCCACCATCATCAATGTGGAATGCCTGGACGAGCTGGCCGACATGGCGGGCCTGAAGCCGAAAATCGCCGCCATCACCGAACGGGCCATGCGGGGCGAACTGGAATTCGAGGCCGCCCTGCGCGAGCGGGTGGGCATGCTGAAGGGGCTGGCACTTTCGGCGCTGGAAAAAACCTGGGCCGAGCGGGTGCGCCTCAATCCCGGCGCGGCGTCCTTGCTGGCGACCATGCGGGCCCATGGCGCGCATACCATGCTGGTGTCCGGCGGCTTCAGTTTCTTCACGCGGAAAGTGGCGGAGGCGGCAGGCTTTCACGCCGAACGCGGCAACACATTACTGGATGATGGCGCGGCGCTGACCGGCGAAGTGGGCACGCCCATATTGGGCCGGGAAGCCAAGCTGCAGGCGCTGGAAGAAGAAGCGGCCAAGCTGGGCATCAGCATGGAAGAGTGTTTGGCAGTGGGTGACGGCGCCAACGACCTGGCCATGATCCAGAAGGCTGGCCTTGGCATCGCCTATCACGCCAAGCCTGTGGTGGCCGAAGCCGCCGGTGCGCGCATCAATCACAATGATTTGACGGCGCTGCTGTATCTGCAAGGTTATTCGGACGCGGACATCAAAAACGATCGCAATTTATAGAAGAAAACTGGATGGCCCGGACAAGCCGGGCCATGACAGTTGGGGAAACACAGCCCCGCCTCCCCTTCGCGTGCGCGTCAGCACGCAGGAAGGGGAGGTGGCCGCAGCAACGCGAGGAGCGCAGGGTGAGGCTGGCAGTCAAGCCAGCCGAACGCCGAGCACCGGAGCAAAGTTGCGGAGGCCGGAGGGGTTCAATTCAAACGAAGCCCAACGTAAGTCATATCCCCGCGCCTATTTACCAGCATCAACGTCACGCTCTTGCCCGCCTTCACATCGGCGGCGATGCGCTGTTCCACATCGGCAGGCGTCTTCACCGGCAGGCTTTCCACTTCCACGATCACGTCACCGGCCTGGAAATTCTTGTCCGAGGCCGGGCTGGCTGGCCCCACAGCGCTGACCAGCACGCCCTGGATGCTGTCGGCCAGCTTGAAGCGGCTGCGCGCAGCGCCATCCAGCGGCGCCAACGTCAATCCCAGTTCCGCCAGCTTGGATTTTGCCCTGGGCGCGGGCGGGGCTGCTTTCGCCACCTTGGCGGGCGCGTCATCCTCAAGCTTTGCGATCTGAATTTTCAAACTCTGTTTCTTGCCCTTGCGCACCACGTCAATCGCCACGGTCTTGCCCACCGGCGTGTCGGCCACCAGCCGCGGCAGGTTGCGCGATTCCACAATGGGCTTGTTGTCGTAGAGCGTGATGACATCGCCATTGCGAAGCCCGGCCTTCGCGGCGGGGCCATTGTCGGTCATGCCCGCCACCAGCGCGCCCATGCGGCTGGGAAGGCCCATGCCTTCGGCGATTTCCTGGCTGACGGCCTGGATGCGAACCCCGATCCAGCCGCGCCGCGCTACGCCGAACTGGCGCAGCTGCTGCACCACGCTGCGCGCCAGGTTCGCGGGAATGGCGAAGCCGATGCCGACGCTGCCGCCCGACGGCGAATAGATGGCAGAATTGATGCCGATGACATTGCCGTCCATGTCGAACAGCGGCCCGCCGGAATTGCCCCGGTTGATGGGTGCGTCGGTCTGGATGAAATCATCATATGGCCCGGCATTGATGTCGCGGTTGCGGGCCGAGACGATGCCCGCCGTGACGGTGGAGCCCAGGCCAAAGGGATCGCCGATGGCCATCACCCAGTCGCCGATGCGCGCCTTGTCGCTGTCGCCGAAATGGGTGGCGGGCAGCGGCTTTTTGGGGATCACTTTCAAAAGCGCCAAATCGGTCTTGGTGTCGCGGCCCACGATTTTCGCGGGCAGCGAATTGCCGTCGTAAAAGGTCACCGTCACCTGCTCGGCATCCTCGATGACGTGGTTGTTGGTGACGATGAAGCCGGACGGATCAATCACGAAGCCCGAACCCAGTGACGTGACATGGCGCGGCGCACCGTTGCCGCCCTGGAAATTCTTGAACAGGTCGGCCAGCGGCGAATCCGGCGGCACGTCCGGCAGCGCCGTCTTGGGCGGCGCCTTCAGGGTCTGGGAGGTGGCGATATTGACCACGCCGGGCAGAAGCTTGTCGGCCAGGTCGGCGAAAGAGTCGGGCGCGGGGCGCGCCATTGCGGGGGCCGCAGCCAGTATCAGAACGGCACACATCGCCAGTTTCAAACGCATCTGTTTCATCTTGAGCTTGGATTCGAGAGGCCAGCATAGCGGCTTTGGCGGGGTTTGCGCCTGAAAATTGCCTGCCAAACCGCAGGTTCCCCGGCACGCAAATTGAATGTTTTGCCCCATGGAAAAGCCGGTTCTTTCCCGCGCAATGCTGATCCGTGGAGCGCTGGTCGCCCTTTTGGGGCTGACCGTGGCGGCCTGCGGCAGCGGGTTGTTGCCCGCGCAGAACCAGAAGGCCGCCACCCTTTTCGACAGCTATGACCAGGTGGTCAGCGCCTATGACCAGATCGTGCCGGGCCGCACCAGCGAAGATGATTTGGTGCGCATCGGCTTTGACGCCCGCACGGGCAACGTGGATGTGCTGTCGTATCTGGGCATCCAGGAACTCTACATGCCGCGCGATTCTTTCAAGTTCGACCAGCTGAACCCGGAAGTGCGCCGCTGCATCCTGTCGGAGACGGGGTGCCTGGGCTATGTCTTCCATCCCGCCCATAATGGCTCGCGCCGCATCGGCAACACCGCGCTTGATGTTCTGGGATTTGAACGCATCACCCGGTCCGAGCGCTGGTCCGCCGACATCGTGCTGCTGCTGCGCGGCGGCGTGGTGGTGCACAAGGTCTTTTCCGGCAGCCCCCGCACGGAAAGTATCGAGGACAAGGTTTCGCCCCTGGGTCCGTTGCAGGACCTGGGCAGCGCCCTGGCCGGCGCCGTGGGCGGGATTGCCTCCCACTAGATTTTCGCCTTTAAAGGCCGCGCAATTTCCGCGATCCGGCCATGACACGCGACGACATCCTTAAAGCGCTGGACAATGTGAGCGACCCGGTATCGGGCCGCAGCGTCGTGCAGCAGAACATGATCACCGGGCTGGTGTTGCGGGCCGCTGGTGACGCCTTTCATGTCGGCTTTGCGGTGGAAGTGCCCCCGGCCCAAGCGCGGGATGCCGAGCCCTTGCGCGCCGCTTGCGAAGCGGCGGTGAAGGCCATGCCCGGCGTGCTGTCGGTGACGGCGGTCCTGACCGCGCATCAGGGCGCACCACAATCCCAACAACGGCCGCAAACACCCGCGCCACATGGCGTCGCCGGTGTCGCCAACATCATCGCGGTGGCCAGCGGCAAGGGCGGGGTGGGCAAATCCACCGTCGCCGTCAACCTGGCGCTGGGACTGAAAAGACTGGGCCTGAATGTGGGCTTGCTGGACGCCGATATCTATGGCCCAAGCCTGCCGCGCCTTTTGGGCATTTCACAAAAGCCGGACAGCGATGGAAAGAAGCTGAAGCCCATCGAGAAATTCGGCATCAAGACCATGTCCATCGGCTACCTGGTGTCGGAAGACCAGGCCATGATCTGGCGCGGGCCGATGGTGCAGTCCGCGCTGACCCAGATGCTGAACGATGTGCTGTGGGCGCCACTTGACGTGCTGGTGCTGGACATGCCGCCCGGCACGGGCGACGCGCAGCTTACCATCGCCCAGCGCGCGCCTTTGCGCGGGGCGGTGATCGTCTCCACGCCGCAGGACATCGCGCTGATGGATGCGAAAAAGGCCGTCACCATGTTCAACAAGACCCAGGTGCCGGTGCTGGGCGTGGTGGAAAATATGAGCGTCTTTGTCTGCCCCGATTGCGGGCATGCCCATCACATATTCGGTGAAGGCGGCGCGAGGGCGCTGGCGGAAAAATCGGCGCTACCGTTCCTGGGCGAGATCCCGCTGGTGGGGCGCATCCGCGAATTGTCGGACAGCGGCACACCGGTGATGGTGGAAGCGCCGGACGGGCCGGAGGCTTTGGCCTTCCTGGCGATCGCGGAAAAAGTGGCGGCGGCGCTGAAAACACCCATGCGGGCCGCGCCCAGGATCACGATCACCTGAACTTTATCAGCGAACGGGGACCAGACTCACAAAGCTGTAGGCCAGGCCTTCGGGCGTCGTGTGTTTTTCACGCGCAATCTCGCGCCAGTCATCGCGGTCGAAATTGAAAACCGCATCGCCAGCGAAATCGCCATGCACTTCGGTCAATTCCATGGCCGTGGCCCGGCCCAGCGCCGCGCCATAGATTTCCGCGCCGCCGATGACGCAGATATCGCCGCCGCCGGACAATGCGTCATTCATGCTGTGCGCCACACGCGCGCCATCGGCGTGCCAGCCCGCATCGCGCGTCACCACCACATTGTCACGGCCGGGCAGCGGCTTGCGCGGCAGGGAATCCCAGGTCTTGCGGCCCATCACGATGGTCTTGCCCAGGGTGAGCGCCTTGAACCGCTTGAGGTCATCGGAAATATGCCAGGGAATCGCGCCGTCTTTGCCGATCACGCCATTGCGGGCCGCAGCCAAAATCAATGTGATGGACATAATCAATCCCCAATTCGTTCAGCCCCGGTTCATGCCATAAACGCAAGATGGAACATCAGGGCCGCTTGTGGGTTTAACCCTGACTGACAGGAGTACGCCATGAAAAAATTGCTGGTTTCCACGGGCCTGGGCCTGCTGATGGCCTGTGCCGCGCCTGCGCTGGCCATGGCGCAGGAACATCGCGACGAACATTCCGACAGGCGCGGCGACCGCGACAACAATCATTCGCAGGCCGCACCGCAGCGCACCGCGCAGGCCCAGCCGCGCAGGCCCAGCCGCGCAATCCCCAGCCGGGCGAGCCCGGATTCAACCGCGGCAATGCCCCGCCCCCGGGTGTCAACGTGGCCCCTCCCGGCGCCGTGCCGCCGCCGCTGGGTGGACAACAGAACGCCGCACCCGCACAGCAGAACCGCGGCAGCGCCCAAAACAACAACCGGAATGACAACAACCGGAACAACGACTTCAACAACAACAACAATCGCGGCAACAACAATTTCGGCAACAATAACCGCGGCAATAACAATTTCGGCAACAACAACAATAACAACCGCAACACCCGCTTCAACAGCCGTTTCCGCAGCCAGCCGAACTTCAGCAGCATGCGTCGCAACTTCACGGCGCCCCGGCATTATCGGGCCGGGAATTACAACCGCCCCCGGGGCTGGTATTCGCATCGCTGGACGTTCGGCGAATTCCTGCCGGTTGCCTTCTATGCCAACAATTACTGGCTGGGCGATTACCAGCGTTATGGCCTGATGCCGCCGCCCTATGGCACCGTCTGGGTGCGGGTGGACAATGACGCCCTGCTGATTGACGAGGATGACGGCGAGGTCATCCAGGTCGCCTATGACGTCTTTTACTGACGCCATTTGGGCGCGATTCGCGGCGATGTGATGGGCCATTTTTAGGCCTATCCATCGCCGCGGCGTTGCTATAAATGGTCACCGTGCCCGTGGACTTCCTACGGTGCTCCGCAAGAAATCCGGGTACGGAATTTGACATGGCGAATGTGACGGTGATCGGCGCCCAATGGGGCGACGAGGGCAAAGGCAAGATCATTGACTGGCTGTCGAACCGCGCCCAGATGGTGGTGCGCTTCCAGGGCGGCAACAATGCCGGCCACACCATCGTGGCGAACGGCAAGACCTATAAATTGTCGCTGCTGCCGTCCGGCGTGATCCAGGGCAAGCGTTCCATCATCGGCAATGGCGTGGTGGTGGACCCCTGGTCCCTGCTGGACGAAATCGCGCGGCTGGATGCGGCGGGTCTCAAGATCACGCCCGAGATACTGGTGCTGGCGGAAAACGCCGTGCTGGTGCTGCCGCTGCACCGCGAGCTGGACGCCATGCGCGAGGACGCCGCGCCCCAGAAAATCGGCACCACCAAGCGCGGCATCGGCCCCGCCTATGAAGACAAGGTGGGCCGCCGGGCTTTGCGCGCCATTGACCTGATGGATCTGGCGGCGCTGCCGGCGAAAATTGAACGCCTGCTGGCGCATCACAATATCCTGCGCCGGGGCTTTGGCGTGGCCGACGCCGATGGCGCGGCGCTGGTGAAATCATTGACCGAAATTGCCCCGAAGCTGGCGCCCTTTATCGGCTCCTCCTGGCGCGAGCTCCATGCCGCCAAGCTGGCGGGCAAGCGGGTGCTGTTCGAAGGCGCGCAGGCCGTGCTGCTGGACATTGACCATGGCACTTATCCCTTCGTGACATCCTCCAACACGGTGGCGGGACAGGCGGCTGCGGGCGCTGGCGTCAGTCCCCGCGCCATCGGCACGGTGCTGGGCATCGTCAAAAGCTACACCACGCGGGTGGGCGAAGGCCCCTTCCCCACCGAACTGAAAGGCGCCACCGGCGAAAAGCTGGGCGAGCGCGGCAAGGAATTCGGAACAGTGACGGGGCGCAAGCGCCGCTGCGGCTGGTTTGATTCCGTGCTGGTGCGCCAGACCGTGATCACCGGCGGCATTGACGGCATCGCGCTGACCAAGCTGGACGTGCTGGACGGCTTTCCCACCATCCGCATCTGCACCGCCTATCAGCTGGACGGCAAGACCTTGGATTATTTGCCCGCCGATGCAGGGGCGCAGGCCCGCGTCACGCCCGTTTATGAAGAGATGGAAGGCTGGAGCGAATCCACGCAAGGCGCGCGAAGCTGGGCACAGCTTCCCGCCAATGCCATCAAGTATGTGCGCCGGATCGAGGAACTGACCGGAACACAGGTCAGCCTGCTGTCCACCAGCCCGGACCGTGATGACACGATCATGGTCAGCGATCCCTTCGTAGATCGTTGAGTTAGCGCCTAGGCGCCGGCTTTCTTCCCCCGCGCGCGTAGCGCATGGCGGGGGAAGATGTGCGGTAGCGGGTTTACCCGCGTGCCGCACAGATGGGGGTCAGAATTTATGACTTAATGGGCCATTTCCAGCACCGATGCCCGGCGCGCGGCTGATGGCCTGCTGCACAAAGCCATGTGCGCGCACCACGGCATGCGTCAATTCCATGCCCATGGCCAGCTCGCAGGCAATGGCTGACGCCAAGGTGCAGCCGGTGCCATGGGTGTGCCTGGTGTCCTGCCAGGGCGCGTTCACGGCCACGAAATTGCCGTCCACGGCCAGGATATCGCGCACGATCTTCTCGCCCTTTTCCCTGATGGGCGGGGCGTGGCCGCCCTTGAACAGAACATTTTTCGCACCCAGCGCCGTGAAGGCGTCCATGGCGTCCAGCACAGATTGTTCGTTCACAGGTTCAATGCCCACCAGCGCCCTTGATTCCGGCACATTGGGCGTCACCACCAGGGCGCGGGGGATCAGGCGGGTTTTCAGAATGGCCAGCGCCGCATCATCCAGCAGCCGCGCGCCCGTGGCCGACACCATCACCGGGTCCAGCACCACGGGCAAATCTGTTTCGTCCAGCGCATCGGCCACGGCGGCGGCCACCGCCGCATCGCCCAGCATGCCGATCTTGATGACGTCCGCGCCGATATCGTCCAGCGCCGCCTTGATCTGCGCCCGCACCAGCGACGGCGGCATCACCTGTACCGCCGTCACGCCAAGCGTGTTCTGGGCGGTGATGGCGGTGATGGCGGTCTGGGCGTAAACGCCAAAGGCCTGGGCGGTTTTGAGGTCGGCCTGGATGCCCGCGCCCGCGCTGGAATCCGAGCCCGCGATCACCAATATACGCCCGTTTATCATTGCAGTTTAAGCCGCAACTTCTTCGATGGTCCCGGCAATGGCGCGCACCACCGCCTGTACCAGCTTTTCGTCATCGCCTTCGGCCATTACCCGTATCAGGGGTTCGGTGCCGGATTTTCGCACCAGCACGCGGCCGCTGTCGCCCAGCTGGGCGCGGCCCGCGTCAATGGAAGATTTCACCCGCGCATCATCCAGCGGCGAGCCTTTCTTGAAGCGCACATTGACCAGCGCCTGGGGCAAGGGTTCGAACAGATGCGCCACGTCGGAGACCGGTTTGTTTTCCTTGGCGATCACGGCCAGCACCTGCAGCGCCGCGATCAGGCCGTCGCCGGTGGTGGAGAAATCCGACAAGATGATATGGCCCGACTGTTCGCCGCCGACATTGAAGCCGCCCTTGGCCATTTCTTCCAGCACATAGCGGTCGCCCACGGCGGAGCGGCCCAGCTTCAGGCCCAGCGTGCCAAGGTAGCGGTCCAGCCCGGCATTGGACATCACCGTGCCCACCACGCCGCCGCCCTTGATTTTTTCATCGCGCGACCAGCTTTTGGCGATCAGGGCCAGGATCTGGTCGCCGTCGATGATGCGGCCTTCTTCATCGGCCATCACCACCCGGTCGGCATCGCCGTCCAGCGCAATGCCGAAATCGGCCCGCACTTCGCGCACCTTGGCGCACATGGCGTTGGGCGCGGTGGAGCCGCATTCCCAGTTGATGTTGGTGCCGTCGGGCGCCACGCCCATGGTGACGATGTCGGCGCCCAGTTCCCACAACACTTCCGGCGCCACTTTATATGCCGCGCCATTGGCGCAATCGATCACGATGCGCATGCCGTCCAGGCGCAGGTTGCGCGGAAAAGTGTGCTTGGCGAATTCGATATAGCGCGCCTGGCTGTCGTCGATGCGCTTGGCGCGGCCAATGCTGGCGCTTTTGGCAAGACCCTGTTCCAGGGACTGGGCCATCAGGCTTTCGATTTCCTTTTCCACCGCGTCGGAAAGCTTCTGGCCGTCGGGGCCGAAGAACTTGATGCCGTTATCTTCATACAGATTGTGCGAGGCGGTGATCATGACGCCGATGTCTGCGCGCAAGGAGCGCGTCAGCATGGCGACGGCCGGTGTCGGCAGCGGGCCAAATTGAAACACGTCCATGCCCACGGCGGTGAAGCCCGCAACCAGCGCATTTTCGATCATGTAGCCGGAAAGGCGCGTATCCTTGCCGATCACCACCCGGTGGCGATGATCGCCGCGAGTGAATATGCGGCCCGCCGCCATTCCCGCCTTCATGGCGATTTCCGGCGTCAGGCCAGGGCCGTTGGTGCGGCCGCGTATGCCGTCGGTGCCGAAAAATTTGCGCATCGTTCAGTCCCCGGACCCTGGAAGCAGTTTACCACGGTTTGATAGCACGAAACCCTTAATCCGCGTCCAGATTATTGAGCAATTCCAGCCCCTTCACGAGGGCGCCGGGGTCATGGGTGCGGATGTAGCCAGCCCCCTGGGCGGCCGCGAACATCTCTGCCGCCAGGCTGGGGTCCTCACCCGCCCGGGACAGGGCCGACAGGAAAGACTTGCGCGAAACCGAGACCAGGATGGGCAAGCCGAAGGCCTCGGCCAGCTGGGGAAGATTGCCCAGCACGGTAAGAGAGGCCTGGGGATCAGTTCCCAGGAAGAAGCCCATACCGGGGTCCAGGATCAGGCGCTCCTGGGCGATGCCTGCCTGCACCAGCTGGGTGAGACGCGTTTCAAAGAACTTCAAAATGCGGTCCATGATGGCGTCCGGCGGCACATCCATACGGGTGGCCCTGCCCGCGTCCTGCACCGCATGCATCACGATCAGCTTGCAGTTGGCGTGCGCCAGCTCGGGATAAAGCGCGGGATCGGCAAAGCCGTGAATGTCGTTGAGATAATCCACGCCCTGCTCCAGGGCCCAGCGCTGCACCGGCGTGGAGAAACTGTCTATGGAAAGCGATGCGCCCAGATCGTGCAGCGCCGTCACCACCGATGCCAGGCGTGCGATTTCGGTTTCCACCGGCACGGAGGCGGCATCGGGATGCGAGGATGCCGCGCCTATGTCCAATATGTCGGCGCCATCGGCCAGGAGGTTGTTGGCATGCAGCATGGCGGCATCGCGCGCCAGATATTTGCCGCCGTCGGTGAAACTGTCGGTGGTGAGATTGAGGATGCCGAGGATTTTCATATGGACGCTCGAAAAGAAAAGGGCGGTCTTGCGACCGCCCTTTTATCACAGAAGCTGGATTCCCATTTATTTCCTTGCCGCGCTTTGCGCGGCGGGGCGCGGGAATGACAACTGTTACCGAGGCTGAGGTTCCGGCGAAATGATGGGGCCGGGGCCTGAAGGAGCGCGGGGTTTTCCAGCCACGGGCACAGACGTGCCTTCGCCGCGCGGCAGGGTGGGTTCTTCATACGGCGTGCGCACCGGCGCGATGCCTTTGAGAAGCCCCAGGATTTCATCGCCCGTCAGGGTTTCATATTCCAAGAGGCCGCGCGCCAGCAAATTCAGATCCGCCTGGCGGGTGGTGAGGATGTCCTTCGCCCTGGCATAGGTCTCGTCCACGATGCGGTGGATTTCCGCGTCGATGGTCTGGGCCGTGGCTTCGGAGATGTTCTGGGTGCGCGAAACCGAATGGCCCAGGAAGACTTCTTCCTGGTTCTCGGCATAGGCGATGGGACCCAGCTTGTCGGACATGCCGAAGCGGGTGACCATGGCACGGGCCATACGGGTGGCCTGTTCAATGTCGCTCTGGGCGCCGGTGGTGACCTTTTCATGGCCGAACACCAGTTCCTCGGCGATGCGGCCGCCAAAAGCCACGGCCAGATCGGCCAGCAATTTCTGGCGCGTCAAAGAAAGAGCGTCCCGTTCCGGCAGGCGCATCACCATGCCCAGCGCGCGGCCGCGCGGAATGATGGTGGCCTTGTGGATGGGGTCTGAGCCTTCCACGGAAATCGCCACGATGGCGTGACCAGCTTCATGGAACGCCGTCAGCTTCTTTTCCTCGTCGCTCATGGCCATGGAGCGGCGCTCGGCGCCCATCATCACCTTGTCCTTGGCGTCTTCCAGTTCGCTCATCATCACGACGCGCTTGCCGCGGCGGGCCGCCAGCAGCGCGCCTTCGTTGACCAGGTTGGCAAGGTCGGCGCCACTGAAACCGGGCGTGCCGCGCGCGATCACGCGCGGGTCCACATCGGGGGCCAGCGGGACCTTGCGCAGATGCACGCGCAAAATCTTTTCACGGCCAGCCAGATCGGGATTGGGCACGACCACATGGCGGTCAAAGCGGCCGGGACGCAGCAGCGCCGGGTCCAGCACGTCGGGACGGTTGGTGGCGGCAATCAGGATGACAGACTCATTGGCCTCGAAACCGTCCATCTCCACCAGCAGCTGGTTGAGGGTCTGTTCGCGTTCGTCATTGCCGCCGCCCAGGCCGGCGCCGCGATGGCGGCCCACTGCATCAATTTCGTCAATGAAGACGATGCAGGGTGCATTCTTCTTGGCCTGTTCGAACATGTCGCGCACGCGTGACGCGCCCACGCCAACGAACATTTCCACAAAGTCGGAACCCGAGATCGTGAAGAAGGGCACATTGGCTTCGCCCGCGATGGCGCGCGCCAGCAAGGTCTTGCCGGTGCCCGGCGGGCCGACCAGCAGCACGCCCTTGGGGATGCGGCCGCCCAGGCGCTGGAATTTCTGCGGGTCGCGCAGGAAGTCCACGATTTCCTTCAGATCATCCTTGGCTTCGTCCACGCCGGCCACGTCTTCAAACGTGACCCTGCCCTGGCGCTCGGTCAGCATCTTGGCGCGCGATTTGCCAAAGCCCATGGCCTTGCCGCCGCCCGACTGCATCTGGCGCAGGAAGAAGACCCAGACGCCGATCAACAGCAGCATGGGGAACCAGTTGATGAGGATGCTCATCAAATTGAAACCACCTTCATCGGCGGGCGACACGGCGGTATCCACATTGTGCGCCTTCAAGAGCGGCCACAGGCTGGAATCATTGGCGGGCACGGTGCTGGAGAAGGGCGCGCCGGTAATCAGCTCGCCGCGCACCTGGTCGCCCTGGAACGTCGCCTTGCGCACCTGGTTGTTGGTCACCTGTTCGGTGAATTTGGTGTAGCTGATGGGCGCCGCATTGGTGTGCGTGCCCGTGCCCTGGAACAGGTTGAACAGGAAGACCAGCAGGACCGCGATCAGGATCCACAGGCCCAAATTGCGCAGATTGTTCACGAAGTGTCCTTTTCGCCAAAACCCGCCCCACGATACGCATGGGGCTGGGGGTCATCCTGCCGGGGCAGCCGCTCTTTAGATAGGGCGTTTCTAGCCTGTTACCAGCCAGCAAAATGTTAAGAAATTTGGCGATTTGGCGCAACGCCGGGCCATTGGGATGGTGAAGCCCGGATTCAGGCCTTTTTGCGGGAACTTTCCCGCACCAAAACCAGGGTCTTGGGGCCAAAACGCTGGAGACGCCGGGGGGCCGGGGCCAGCGCGCAGCCATGCAAGGTGGCGGCGGGCTTGCCGGTTTGGATGGCATCATAGAGCCGCTCCAGCGCCTCGAAGCGGGGGCGATAGGCCCGGCCCGACACGCCCATCAGCAGCCGCGCCAGGACCCGCAGCCCGATCTCGCGAGGGGCAGCGACCAGGGCTGCGGCATCCACGAAGACGCGTCCCTTTTCAGCGGCGGCGACACCGGCCAGCACGGCATCGCTGGCCAGCTCCAGCGCGGCGCGGGCGCGGGCCAGATGCGCGGCAGCGGACGCGATGCGGCCAGCGGACAAGCCGGCATCTTCCAGCGCGGGCAAGAGTTTTCGGATGCGGGCGCGGGCAAAACGCGGATCGGCATTCATGGGGTCTTCGGCCCAAATGTGACCGCGCGCTTTCAGATGGGCGCGCAGATCGGAGCGGGTGAGGCCCAGCATGGGGCGCACCACCGTCAACGCAGCGAAACCTTCAATCGGCCAGGGTGCCGTCTCGCGCATGGCGCAAAGCCCATCAAGACCGCTGCCCCGCGCCAGCCGCAGCAGGAATGTTTCGGCCTGGTCATCGCGGCTGTGCCCGACATACAGCGCGGCGATTTTATTCTTGGCCAGCCAGTTACCCATCAAGGTGTAGCGGGCCTCGCGCGCTGCGGCCTCGATGTCGCCATTTGGGATTTTTCCCTTGCGCGTCAAAAGCTGCGCTTTCAGGCCGCGCTTGCGCGCCAGTGCCACGGCTTTTCTTGCATCCTTGTCCGATCCGGGGCGCAATCCGTGATCCACGGTCAGGACGATGGGCGCGGGCAATTTGCGCTTCGCCGCCCAGTCCGCCAGCAGATGCATCAGGCAAAGGGAATCGCCGCCGCCCGACAGGGCCGCCGCACCGGGCCATGAAGCACCCGCCGCCACCAGCCGGTCCATCACATCAGAGAAAACCGATGCGATATCAGCGGCAGGCGGTTTTGCGCGCCGTGCTTGCCGCAGCGAGGGTGGACGCCGAGGCTTTGGGATATTTGCTCTTGAGCGCGCCAAGGGTGGTGCAGCCTTCCTTGTTTTGACCCATCGCCAGCAGCGACTGGCCCAGCTTGAGCATGGAATCCGGCCCACGCGTGCTTTGCGGATATTTCTTGATCTGCTCGGCGAAGGCGCGCGCCGCGTTCGGGTAATCGCGCTGCACGTAGCTTATGTCGCCCACCCAGTAAATCGCCTGGGCCGAAAGGTCGGCATCTTCCGGGTTGGCATCGGCATAGGCGCGAAAGCCCGCCTTGGCTTCATTGTATTGCGCCCGCGCCAGCATATTCATCGCGCTGTCGAATTGCGAAGCACCGCCATTGTTCATCGGGCGCGCATTGCCCGCCGGCAAGGTGCCCAGCGTGCCGGGCGGACGGCCAAGCTGCGATGGTGCGCCCGCCTGCGGCGCATTGGAAAAACCGCCCGGCTGGATGCCGTCATTGTTGCCGCCGCCAAGCGGGGGCAATGGTGCGCCGGGCGCGATGCCGCCGCCGCTGGAGAAGTTTGTGGCCCCGGCATTTGTGGGCGCGCCAACCGCGGCGCAGTTCAAGCCGGAATCCGCATCCGCCCCAAGCTGCTGGGCCGAGATCATGCATAACCGGTAGGCGAAATCCTTTTCCTGCCGGTCCATCTTCTGGTTGGTCGTCTGCAATTCATGCCGCAGATCTTCATTGGCGCCGGTGGCGCGGCTGAGGCTGTCGGTGAGGCTACGCACTTTATCCTCAAGCTGCTGGGTGCGGCCCGACAACTGGCTGATGGCAGCTTCCTGGTCGTCTTCGCGCTGCAGGCGCGCCGCCTTGTCCTTGTCGCTTTCGCCGAAAAGTTGCGCGCTGGCGGGCAGGGCTGCGGGCATCAGCAATGCGCCCGTCAGGCACAATCCCAGTGTGAAGAACATCAGGCGCTGTTTCATGCAAACCTCGGAAACAAAAGGGCGCGGGACATCATCCCGCGCCCCATTTTCAGGTCGTCAAGTTGATTGCGTCAAGCGCCGATCAAGACGTGGCGCCGCCGGTGACGGTGGAAACGCCGCGGCGATTCTGCGCCCAGCAGCCTTCGTTGGATTCCGTGCAGACCGGGCGTTCCTTGCCATAGGACACGGTTTCCAGGCGGCCGGTGGCCACGCCCTGGGCAACCAGGAATTCCTTGATGGCGTTGGCACGGCGCGCGCCAAGGGCCAGGTTGAATTCGCGGGTGCCGCGTTCATCGCAATCGCCTTCCAGAGTCAGGCGCACGGCGGGATATTTCGCCAGCCAGGCGGCCTGCTTCTGCAGTGTGCCGCGATCTGCGTCCTCGATGTTGAACTGGTTGAGCGCGAAATGGACCGTGTCGCCCACATTGACTTTGAAGTCCTGCTCGCTGCCCGGAATGATGCTGGAGGTCTGGGGGGCAGCGGCCATCGGCGGCGGCGAGGCCGGAGGCGGGGCGGTGTTGGTGGCCTGGGGCTTGGTGGTGCAGGCGCTCATCAGGAGCGCGGCGGCGAGGACGGTGAATTTCACCGAGCTGGAAATTCTGTTCATGGCAAATGGGTCTCCCGAATGAGGCGGCGGCCGCCGCCGACTATGGCTGCACAACAAGCAAAACGTACTAGTCCAGAAAAAGAGCCAAAAATTTGGCATAAAAATCAATGCGGCGGATGCTTTTCAAAATCTGCGATGCACGAATGGGCTTGCCCCCACATTTGCCCATGCGCGGGCCAGCCGGGGCAAGCGAATTTTGGGTAACAGGACTATTTTGTCCTACATGTTACTGCCGGTAACAAAACCTATTTCAGGAGCGGCGACCAGGCCGGATCGGAGGCATCGCCGGGCGTCATCACTCGGCGCTCGTTGCGGCCCGTCACATCCACCGACCATATCTGCGAACCGCGCCCATTCTGCGCCTCGCGGTTGAACATCAGGACGCGGCCATTGGGCGCCCAGGTGGGGCCTTCGTCATGATAGGCGTTGGTCAGCATGCGCTCGCCCGATCCGTCGAAACGCATCACGCCCACGGTGAAATGCGAACCATGCTGCTTGGTGAAGGCGATCAAATCGCCGCGTGGGCTCCAGACCGGCGTGCCATTCTCACCCGCGCCGAAGCTGACGCGGTGCTGGCCCGAGCCATCGGCATTCATCAGGTAAACCTGCTTGGAGCCGCCCCGGTCCGATTCAAAGGCGATCTGCCTTCCATCGGGTGAAAAGCTGGGCGCCGTATCAATGGCAGGGTCGGAGGTCAGCCGCGTCATCTGGTGCGAGCGCAGATCCATCACATAGATGTCGGAATTGCCGCCATTCTCAAGCGTGATCGCCACCTTGTTGCCATCGGGCGAGAAGCGCGGCGAGAAGGTCATGTTGGGGAAATTGCCCAGCATTTCCTGCTTGCCGGTTTCCAGGTCGAACAGATAAACGCGCGGCTTGGTGTCTATGTAGGACATGTAGGCGATCATCTGCGCCGTGGGATTGAAGCGCGGCGTCAGCACCATGTATTCGCCCCGGGTCAGGAAAATGGGATTGGCCCCGTCCTCGTCCATCACCGCCAGGCGCTTGACCCGCTTCAATGCCGGGCCGGATTCCGAAATAAAGACGATGCGGGTGTCGAAATAACCCTTCTCGCCCGTCACCCGCTCATAGATGAAGTCGGAAATCTGGTGGGCGATGCGCCGCCAGTCATTGGGCTGGGTGGTCAGGATGCGCCCGTCCATCTGGCTTTCGCCAAAGACATCCCACAGCCGGAAGGACACGCGGATTTGCCCGGTGGACAGGACTTCCACCTGCCCCGCCGCCAGGCCTTGCGCGTTGATGGCGCGCCAGCTGGCGAAGGTGGGCGCCACATTGATGTTGGTGATGCGTTCCACGAACGCGCGTGGATCAATGGATTTGAAAAGCCCGGAGCGATCCAGGTCGGCGCGGACAACACCGGCGATCTGCGCGCCCATGGCGGCCTGGCCGGGATCGCTGGCCACGAAATCGGGAATGGCGATGGGAAGCGGCTGGGCGTTGCCTTGCGTGACATCCACCTGCAGGGCAGCAAGGGCCGGACCCGTTACCGGAAAAACGAACAGCGCCGCGAGAACCAGAACAGCAACGGACAAATTTTTCATCGCCATCTCCGAAATCCGAATCTTCATTGGCCCATCATGTCCCGCGGGTCAAATCTGAGCGGGTCGATATCGCGCCACTGGCCATAGCGGCTGGCAGGCAGCCGGTAGGGCTGGCATTGATAGATCGCCCGCATCGCCGCTTCCGATGCGGCGCGGGTATAGGCATTGCCGTTCGCCGCCATGGCCGACTGGGATGATAATTGCGGGCGGCCGGACACGGTTCCATCGGGATTGAGCGCCAGATGGAAATCCACCACCAGGTCGCTGGCATTGGGCGCGCCCACCGGCGGATTCCAGCAGCGATAGATCTGACTTTTCAGGGCGTCGGCCAGATCAGCGGTCATGGCATTGGCGTTGCCGATTCCCGTAATGGCCTGCGCGCCCTTCTTGGCATTGGGCGCGGGCTTGGGCGCGGCGGTGAGCTTGTTGAGCAGGGCCGCGAAATCCTGGGTCTTTGATTTTTGCGTCTCGGGCTTGGGCTTTGGCGGCTCTTTAATGGTGATGTCAGGCGCCACGGGATCGGGCGGCTGGACTTCCGTGAAATCGGGCAAGGCCGGCGGCGTCATTTGCGTGTCGGGCTGCACCAGCTTGTCCGGCTCGGGCTTGTCGGGTTCGGGCGGGGCCATGGCCGCCACGTTTGTCTCGTCCGCGATGGTGACCAGTTCCACCGGCACGGTGTGGCTGTTGTTGGGCATTTCGATCAGGCGCGACCAGGTGAAGAAGGTGGCCGCCACCAGCCCCGCATGCAGGCCGATGGAAACCAGCAAGCCGATGCGGGGCTGCCGCGCCGTGGTGGGGCGCGGCATACGCAACATGGCGCTCTTATTGTTTGTCGGGTTTGACGACATCTGTCACCAACCCGATATGGGTGAAGCCCGCAGCGGCCAGCATGCCCATCACCTGCATCACCCGGCCATAATCGACTGTCTTGTCGCCGCGCACGAAGATGCGCTGGTCATAGCCGTTCTGGGAAATGGCCTGCAATTTCGCCACCAGCGTTTCCGGGTCCACGACCTGCTTCTGCAAATAGACTTTTCCGTCCTTGGCCACGGTGACCGATAGCGGTTCTTTGTCCTGGCCCAGCGCGGGCGCACGGGTCTTGGGCAGGTCCACCGGCACGCCCACCGTCAAAAGCGGCGCGGTGACCATGAAGACGATCAAGAGCACCAGCATCACGTCCACCATGGGCGTGACATTGATTTCCGACATGGCCCTGCGGCGCTGCCTGCGCCCGCGTCCTGTCGAATGTTGCAGGGTTGCCGCCATCAGCGGGACTTTTCCTCAAGCTGGCGGGAGAGGATGGCCGAGAATTCCTCTGCGAAAGCGTCCAGCCGGTTGGTGTAGCGGGCAATGTCATTGACGAAGCGGTTGTAGAAAATCACCGCCGGGATGGCCGCGAACAATCCCAGCGCGGTTGCGAACAGCGCCTCGGCAATGCCCGGCGCCACCACCGCCAATGTCGTGTCATGGCGCGCGGCGATGGCGCTGAAACTGTTCATGATGCCCCAGACCGTGCCGAACAGGCCGATGAAGGGCGCGATGGAGCCGGTGGTGGCCAGGAAGCCAAGCTGGCGTTCCATGCCGTCCGTCTCGCGCAGGATGGTGACGTTCATGGCCTTCTCGATGCGGTCCTTCGCGCCCGGCATCTGGCTTTCGCGGGGGCTGCCATTTTCAAAGGCGCGCCGCCATTCGCGCAAGGCGGCGATGAAGACGGCCGACATGGGATGATCATTGCGAGCCGCGAATTGCTGGTATAGCTCGTCCAGCGACTGGCCCGACCAGAAGATTTTTTCAAACTTGGTGGCGCGGCGGCGAAGCGTGGAGAGCGCCACCCACTTGTTGACAATGATGGCCCAGGACCAGAGCGAGGCCAGCAGCAGCAGCACCATCACCGCCTTCACCACCAGGTCGGCGCGCATGAAGGACGTGACGATGGAAAAGCCGCCGCCATCGCCCATGCCCATGAAACCATTTGGGGCAGCCCCATTTAGGGAAGAGAGGCCGCCCACATCCACATTGGCGGTGGGGGCCGCATCGGGGCCCAGGACCTGCTGACTTTCGGCGCCGCCCGGCGTGGGGGCGGCGATGGGACCGCGCTGCGCAGCGGCAGGCAGCGCGCCCATGACCAATGTGACAAAAAAGATAAAGGCGATGGCCCGTTTCAATCTCATGCAAGGAACCTTGTTGGGACCGCCGCGACGGTAAAATTGCCCTGAATATTGGCCCAAATGAGGCGCATCACGCGAAGCACCCGATTCAGTATCAAGCCCCGGAATCCAAAAGAAAAGGGGCCAGTGCGCGGGCCACCTCTTCCGGCAGGCGGCGCGGGCGTCCCGTTAACGTGACAATGCAGGCTTCGATCCGTGCTTCGACCAGCAGCGCATCGGCGCACATCACGCGCTGATGGGCGTTGATGCGCACGCCGGATATGGCCGTGAGCGTCGTCAGCACGGTCAGGGCATCGTCCAGCCGCGCCGGGCGGTGGAAGCGGACATCGGCATGGGTCAGCGTCCAGGCGGTGGGTTCGGGCGACTCCAGGTCCGCCATGCGGCTGACACCGGCGGAGCGGAAGAACTCAGTGCGCGCCCGTTCCATGTAGCGCAGGTAGTTGGCGTGATAGACCATGCCCGACAGGTCAGTGTCTTCGTAATAGACGCGCAGCGGCAACAGATGCGTCTTGCCATCGAAATGGCCGAGACCCGCAATGCCCTTGTGCAAACCCGTCATACGTCGTCGCCCGAAAACAGCGCCGCCTGCACGGCGCTTTGCGGCGGCGCGCCCAGGCCCAGGTGACCATAGGCGGCGCTGGTCAGGATGCGCCCGCGCGGCGTGCGCTGCACAAAGCCCTGCTGCATCAGGAACGGCTCCACGATTTCCTCGATGGCGTCGCGCGCTTCGCCAAGCGCGGCGGCGATGGTCTCGATCCCCACCGGGCCGCCGGAAAAACTTTCCGCGATAAGGGTGAGATACCGCTTGTCGAAACCGTCCAGCCCCTTGCCGTCCACTTCCAGGCGGGTGAGCGCGGCATCGGCGATTTTCGCATCCACCGTCTTGTGTTTCCCCACCGATGCAAAATCGCGCACGCGTTTCAGAAGCCGCCCGGCAATGCGGGGCGTACCGCGCGAACGGGCGGCGATTTCCCGCGCGCCTTCCTCGGTCAAATCAAAGCCCAGCACCTTCGCGCCCCGCGCCACGATGCGGCAAAGCTCGTCGGTGGTATAGAAATTCAGCCGCAGCGGAATCCCGAAACGGTCGCGCAGCGGCGTGGTGATCAGGCCGGAGCGGGTGGTGGCGCCCACAAGCGTGAACGGCGCCAGCGCGATTTTCACGGAACGCGCCGATGGCCCCTCCCCGATCACAAGATCCAGTTCGAAATCCTCCATGGCGGGATAGAGAATTTCCTCCACCGCCGGGCTGAGGCGGTGAATCTCGTCAATGAAGAGAACGTCGCGCGGCTCCAGGTTGGTCAGGATGGCGGCAAGGTCGCCCGCCTTGGCCAGCACGGGGCCAGAGGTGGAACGGAAATTGACGCCAAGCTCGCGCGCCACGATCTGCGCCAGGGTCGTTTTTCCTAAGCCCGGCGGGCCGGAAAACAGCACATGGTCCAGCGCCTCACCCCGCGCCTTGGCCGCTTCGATGAAGACGGAAAGATTCTCGCGCGCCTGCGCCTGGCCGGTGAAATCGGCCAGGATTTTCGGGCGCAGTCCGGCTTCCAGCGCATCCTCGGCATCGCGTTGGGGAGTGACCAATCTCTCAGGCATCATCGGGTTCCTTGCGCCAGCCCTCGCAGGGCTTCGCGGATCAGCGCGCCGGTTTCGGCATTGTCGCCCAGATCATTGGTGGCGCGGGCAACGGCCTCCGCCGCCTGGCCGTCGGAATAGCCAAGTTTTGTGAGCGCCGCCAGCGCATCGGCGGCGGGACCGCGCGGTGCGTGCATCATTTCTCCGCGCAACATGGCGCCGGCGGCCATCATGGCGGGCGCCTTGTCTTTCAGTTCGGTGGTGATGCGCAAAGCCAGCTTGGGGCCGACACCGGGCGCGCGGCCAATCATGGCCTTGTCGCCCAGCGCCAGCGCGCGCTGCAAGTCCGCGCTGCTGAGGGTGGAGAGAAGCGCCAGCGCCACCTTCGCGCCCACGCCCTGCACGCTTTGCAACAGGCGAAACCATTCGCGTTCCTCCGCGCTGGCAAAACCATAAAGCCGGATGGCGTCGTCGCTGACTTTCATCTCGATCATCAGGCTGGCGGGCGCGCCCGGCGCCAACCGCGCCAATGTCGCCACCGAACATTGCACCAGGTAACCGACGCCGTTCACGTCCAGGATCAACGCGTCCTCGCTGACGCTGTCCACGATGCCGGCCAATTTTCCGATCATCGGGCGGATTCCATCACGCGGGCGCGCGTACCGGACAGATGCGCATGGGCGATGGCGGCGGCCAGCGCATCGGCGGCATCGGCCTGCGTCACGCCGCATTGGGGCAGCAAGCGGCGCACCATGAACATCACCTGTTCCTTGCCGGCATGTCCTGCGCCCACCACAGACTTCTTGATATGGTTGGGGGAATATTCCGCGATCTCCAGTCCCGCTTGCGCCGCCGCCAGCATCGCCACGGCGCGGGCATGGCCCAGCTTCAGGGCGGCGGAAGGGTCCTTGGCCACGAAGGCCTGTTCCACGGCGATGGCGGTGGGTGCGCGTTCTGCGATCACCAGTGCAATCTCGCGGTGCAGTGTCATCAGGCGCAAGCCCAGCCCATCGGCGGTGCGGGTGGCGATCACCCCGTGCGCGATATGGGTGAGGCGGTTGCCCTCCAGCGCGATCACGCCCCAGCCCATCCGGGCCAGGCCCGGATCAAGCCCCAATATGCGAATCGTGATCGCCATGGGGCGTTTGTACCCTTTATGTTCGGGGACTGGCTAGGTCATCCGCCCGCCCTAAAGCCCATTATTCCGGCGCGAAATGCAGCATGGCATTGGCGATTTCCTCTTCGCCCATCACCACCCGGTTTGCGCCCAGCCCCATCAGGTGCCCCACCCCGGCATCGAAATGTGCGCGGGCCACGATGACCAGGTCCGGGTTGGCCCTGCGCGCCTGCTGCACGATCTGGCCCGCCTCGAAATTCTCCGGGATCGCCACATAGAGAAGCCGCGCCCCCGCGATGTTGGCGGCGCGCAGCACGGGTTCCTGCACCGCATTGCCGATGATGTGATGATGGCCATGGGCCGCCAGCTTTTCGCCCATGCCAACGCCTTCCTCCACCACCAGCAGCTCCACGCCGCCGCCGCGCAAGGACTGGGCGATGCGTTCGCCCACCCGGCCATAGCCCACCAGCACCGCGTGATGGTTCAGCAGGGTGGGCGTCAGCGGCGCGGGTTCGGGCGCCGCAGCTTTCGGCGCTGCCTTGCGGGTGACAAAAGCGAACAGCAGCGGGTTGATCAGGATGGACAGGATGGACGCGCCCAGGATCAGGCCGCGCGCGCCGGGCGGCAGCACGCCCAGCCCCGTGCCAAGGTCGGCCAGGATGAACGAGAATTCGCCGATCTGCGCCAGGCTGAGGGCGATGCGGGCGTTGCGCGCGCCCACGCCCAGGAACCGCATCAGCAGATACGCCGCCACGCCGCCGCCCAGCACGATCAGCACCGTGACCGCCAGCGCCACGGGCTGGCGCACCAGCACATGCGGATCGAACAGCATGCCCACCGAGACAAAGAACAGCACGGCAAAGGCATCGCGCAGCGGCAGGGATTCTTCGGCCGCCCGCTGGCTGAGCGGCGATCCGGCCAGGATCATGCCCGCGAAGAATGCGCCCAGCGCGATGGAAACGCCGAACAGGGCGGCGGCCACGAAGGCCACGCCCAGCGCCACCGACAGCACCGCCAGGCGAAAGAGTTCGCGGCTGCCGGTATGGGCGATGTAATGCAGGATGGCGGGAATAACCCGCCGCCCGATCACCAGCATCAACCCGGCAAACACCGCCAGCTTGGCAAATGTAAGACCCAGCGATGCCGACAGATCGGCGATATTGACGGCCTCACCTTTCAGCAGGCCCGCCAGCGGCGGCAGTACCACCAGCACCAGCACGGTGAGCAGATCCTGCACCACCAGCCAGCCCATGGCGATGTGGCCGCGCTCGGTCTCCATCAGGCGGCGGTCCTGCAGCGCGCGCATCACCACCACGGTGGAGGCAACCGACAGGCAAAGCCCGAAGACCAGCCCCTGCGCCAGCGGCCAGCCGAAACCGTAACCCGCCGCAACACCCAGCCCCGTGATCACCAGCATCTGAAGCATGGCGCCGGGAATGGCGATGGCTTTGACCGCCAAGAGATCCTTGGGCGAGAAATGCAGCCCCACCCCGAACATCAGAAGAATGACGCCGATATCGGCCAGTTGCAGCGTGAGCCCGGTATCGGCCACGAAGCCCGGCGTGAATGGCCCCACCGCCACGCCCGCCAGCAGGTAACCGATCAGGGGCGGCAGCTTGAAACGCTGCGCGATGGTGCCCAGCACAAAGGCCAGGCCCAGGCCGATAACCAGAATGCCGATCAGAGGAGACGCTTCACCCATGCCCCAGTATAGGGGCCTGACGCCTCAACCCGAAAGCTTGGTCATCAGGGCGTCGGAGAGCTGGTAATTGCCATAGACGTTTTGCACATCGTCATGGTCGTCCAGGACCTCGATCATCTTGATCAGGGTCTCGCCCGCCTCGTCCGGCACCGCGACATTGTTCTTGGGCCGCCAGGTGATGCCCGCCGATGCGGGCGCGCCCAATTTGGCTTCCAGCGCCTCGCGCACCGACAAGAACGAGTCCAGGCCTGTGAGGAATTCATGGCCTTCCGCCGTGGTGACGCATTCCTCGGCTCCCGCTTCCAGGGCGGCTTCCAGCATGGCGTCCTCGCTGCCCTTTTCGGGCGGATACGAGATCACGCCGATATGGTCGAACATGAAGCTGACCGCGCCGCTCTCGCCCATGCTGCCGCCATATTTGGAAAAGGTGGAGCGCACATCGGCGGTGGTGCGGTTGCGGTTGTCGGTCAGGGCTTCCACGATGATGGCGGTGCCGCCGGGGCCACGGCCTTCATAGCGGATCTCGTCATAGCTTTCGGCATCGCCGCCCTGGCCCTTCTTGATGGCGCGCTCGATATTGTCCTTGGGCATGGACTCCTGCTTGGCCGCGATGATGGCGGTGCGCAGGCGCGGGTTCAGCTTGGGGTCGGGCAGGCCCAGCTTGGAGGCCACGGTGATTTCCCGGCCCAGCTTGGCAAAGAGCTTGGAGCGCTCCTTGTCCTGCTTGCCCTTGCGGAACATGATGTTCTTGAACTGACTGTGACCGGCCATGTCTCACCCTTTGCGCCGGCTCATTAGCCGCCGGAGCGGGCCTTTTTCAAGCCCTGTCGATTGTCTGGCCGTGATTGAACGCCTTGGGCGGCCGGCGCATGCTGGGCCATATTGAATCCCATTTTTCAAAACGCGATTTGGAGGTGCCCATGTTCTCCTTGCCCCTGATCCTGGCCCATGTGCTGATCACGCTGGTCGCCATCGGCAGCGGTTTCTGGCTGGTCCGCCAGATGCTGCGAGGCGGCCAGTCCCCGACCGTGGCGGCGGTGTTCCTGGCCTTCACGGCCCTGACCAGCATTACCGGATTTGTCTTTTTCCCGCCCCCTTCCTTCCCCCCGCCCCA
>CANIAL010000014.1 GCA_947465395.1 Alphaproteobacteria bacterium
CGCCGGGCGGCGGGGCCGAAGCCTCGGTGCCGCCGCGCAACTGTTCGGCGCTGTAACGGGCCTGGGCGCCGTCGCTGGCCAGGGATTGGGCGGTCTGGGCCTGTTGGCCGGGGGTGGCGGACTGGGCCGGGCGGGCCGGCAGGCTGGCCAGGTCGGGGGTGGTGCCAAGGTCCGCGTCGCTGGCCTGGGGCGGCGCGATGGTGCCATCGTCGGGGAACGCGTTGTCGGCAGGGGCAGGCGAATCGCCGCCGATCAGGCCGGTGGGGTCCAGGTCCGCGATGGTGGAACAGGCGCTGGCGCAAAGGGCCAGGCCCAGCGCTAGGCTGATGCCTCTCACGCTATTTCTCATGCGCGCGCTCATCATGGTCATATTCCCGAATCCGTGGTCCAAACAGGCCGGATCGCGCCCGCGCAAGCGAGCCTTCCCAGCCCATTTTCTATACCGCGCCCAGCCCTCTGTTCCAAGCAGGACTGTCCCCTAAATCCGTGAATTGTTGATATAATCAGCCAATGTCACACTCCCGCATGACCCCGAAAACCGCCACGACAGCCCGCAAGCGCGCCACCAAATTGGCACCAGAACCCGCGCCCAAGGCGCCGCCGAATGCCGAAAAGCCGCTTCCTCCGCCCCTGAACGCGCAAAGCCTGGCCGGGGTGGATGGCGCGGCGCTGGCCCGCAATTTGATGGAAGCCGGTTTCCGCGGCGCCAAGCTTTTGGGCGGCGCGGCGAAGCGCGCCAGTGAAACCGGCTTCAAGGGGCCGCTGGATCCGCTCAACATTTCGGGCGCCATGGCCTCGCTGGCAAAAGCCGTGGCCCGCGATCCGGCCACCGCCATGGCGGCGCAGATGCAGCTTTGGAAAGACTGGGGCGGGCTTTGGCAGAAGACCGCCACCCGCATGCTGGGCGGCGAAGCGCAAGCCGTCATCGCACCCGAACAGGGTGACCGGCGCTTCCGCGATCCGGACTGGCAGCGCAATGCCGTCTTCGCCTTCATCCAGCAAAGCTATCTGCTGGCGGCGCAGGCCACCGCGAAGATGGTGAGCAAGCTGGAGAATATTCCCGAGGATGAGCGCGCCCGCGTTTCGTTCTATACGCGCCAGATGCTGGATGCGGCAGCACCCAGCAATTTCGTCCTCACCAACCCCGAAGTGATGCGCGCCACGCTTGCCAGCAATGGCGAGAATTTGGTCAAGGGGCTGGATAATCTCCTGGACGATGTGGAACGCGGCAAGGGCATCCGCCAGACCGCCGATGGCTTTACGGTTGGCGAGAATATCGCCACCGCCCCGGGCAAGGTTGTGTTCCGCAACCGGCTGATCGAGCTTTTGCAGTTCGATCCGGTGACGGAACAGGTTTACCAGCGGCCGCTGCTGATCTTCCCGCCCTGGATCAACAAATACTACATCATGGATCTGCGGCCCGAGAACAGCTTCATCCGCTGGCTGACGGCGCAGGGCTATACTGTGTTTGTCGTCTCATGGGCGAACCCGGATGAGAGCCTGGCGCAGATGGGCTTCGAGGACTATATGCGCGACGGCATCTTCGCGGCGCTGGATGCGGTGAAGGATGCCACCGGGGTCGCCGATCCCAACTGCGTGGGCTATTGCATCGGGGGCACCTTGCTGGCCGCGACACTGGCCTACATGGCGGCCAAGAAAGATGCGCGCATCCATTCCGCCACCTTCTGGGCGGCGCAGACCGATTTTTCGCAAGCGGGCGAATTGCTGGTCTTCGTGGACGAGCCGCAGCTTGCCGCCATGGAAAAGCAGATGGACGAATCCGGCGGCGTGCTGAAGGGTTCGAAAATGGCGGGCGCCTTCAACATGCTGCGCGCCAATGACTTGATCTGGTCCTTCGTGATCAACAATTACCTGCTGGGCAAGACGCCACTGCCCTTTGACCTGCTGCACTGGAATTCCGACACCACCCGCATGCCCAAGAAACTGCACCTGGCTTACTTGCGCCAATGCTACCGCGACAATGCGCTGGCCCTGGGCAAGATGAAGATGGGCGATGTCACGCTGGACCTCACCAGGATCAAGGTGCCGGTTTACCTTCAGGCGGCGCGGGAGGACCACATCGCGCCGGCTGCCTCTGTGTTCAAGGGCGCGAAATTGTTCCAGGGCCCGGTGCGTTTCGTGATGGCGGGGTCGGGCCATATCGCGGGCGTGATCAATCCGCCCGCCGCGGGCAAGTATCAGTATTGGACCAATGACGCCGATGCGCCCGACGTCGAGGCGTGGAAGAAAAACGCCACCGAGCATCCCGGGTCCTGGTGGACGGACTGGGACAAATGGCTGTCGAAATTGTCAGGGCCGAAGATCGCCGCCCGCAAGCCGGGCGATGGCAAGCTGAAAATGCTGGGCGATGCGCCCGGCGATTATGTGCGGGTCAAGGCGAGCTAGTTTGTCCGGCCCGGCGTCAGTTTTTCCGCCATGCCGCCGATCTGGCGGTAATAGCCCGGCCCCGCATCGCCATTGGCCCAGAAATCCTGGCGGGTGTTGACCAGGAAGACATCGCCATTCGCGGCATGGACATATCCCAGGCGAAAACGGCTGAGATAACTGGCGGCAAAATCGCTGGGGCCGCATTTTCCGTCCGCGCAGCGCGCTGAAATGCGGGCGGGCAGCAGCGCCGGATCGCGTGGAAATGTGGGGCCGCTGCATGACATGGAAAGCATCACCGCGCTGGTCAGCGGCAGGGCGCTGCCCGCTTCGCTGGCCGGAACAGCCGCGATCCAGACCGACAACAGCTTTCCGTCCATCCGCCACAGGGCCAGCCCGGTGACGTCCTTGTCATTGCCGAAGCTGATGGCGGTGAAGCCCAAAGGCCGTGCCTGCGGCTGCGCCGCCGTCACCGGGGCGCGGAAAATATCATGCAGCAGGCTGGCAACGAACCCGGCGGGCGTGGTGCCGGGGTTCAATTCCACCTGCTTGAAGACGGCATGCATGTCGCCCTCTGCGGACGCCGCATGGAACAGGCGTGCGCCCGATTCCACCACTTGCCATTCGTCGGGCGCCACGGCGCTGCATTGGCCCTGCGCCAGCAGCGGCAGCGCCATGGGCCGCACGCTGGCGCCATGGCTGATGCGCCGCGCATAGGCGGACCCCGCCACCCAGGCGCCTTGCCCGAACTGTTTCTTCGCCAGCAGGCGCGGCGGCAGAACCGTGTATTTTTTCGGCAGGGTGGGCGGCGCGGCGTCGAACACCAAAGTCTTCTGGTGCGGGCGGATGTCGCCGCGAATGATGTTGTAAAGCGTCAGTGTCATGCGGCTTCCCGGCGCGGCATCGCGCAATTTGCGCGCCGCGCCCGCCGCCGATGCCACGGGCTTGCCGTCCAGCGCCGCCACAACTTCGCCGGTGAGGATGCCCGCGCGCGCCGCCGGGCTGTCCTTGTCCACATTCTGGATGAGTGCGCCGCCCTGCTCCAGCATGGGCGTGCGGGCCGTGGCCGCCGGTGTCATGGCGGCGAATTCCAGGCCAGCATAGGCGCGTGGTTTTGGCTTGGGCCAGGAAATCCACGCGACAAAACCCGCCGCGCAAACGACCGCCAGTATCAATGCCGTGCCCATCCGCGCCATGCGGATTCCTAGCACATTAAAGTCCTGTCGTCTCCGCCACGCCCAGCATCAGGTTGAGATTCTGCACCGCCGCCCCGCCCGCGCCCTTGCCCAGATTGTCGAACACGGCCGCCAGCCGCGCCTGGCCTGCGGCTTCGTTGCCAAAGACGAACAGCTTGGCGGCATTGCTGCCCGCCAGCATTTCCGCATCAAGACTTTTCATGGCGGCGGCTTCCGCCAGCCCGGCCACTTCGATCAGCCTGGCGCCTTTATAGGCATCGGCCAGCGCCGCATGAAGATCGCGCGGCTTCGCCTTGCCCAGCGCCCAGAGCGGCAGCGGCACTTCCACCAGCATGCCGCGATAGAAGCGCGCCACGGCAGGGGAAAAAATCGGCGGATGTTTCAGGCCGGCATGCGCCTGCATCTCGGGAATATGTTTGTGGCCCAGGCCCAGCGCGTAACTGCGCTGCACGGTTTCCACGTAAACGGGGGAATCCTTTTTCTCGAACTCCTCGATCATGCTCTTGCCGCCGCCGGAATAGCCCGACACGCCATGCACGCTGAGCGGAAAATCCGGCGGCACGATGCCCGCCCGCACCAGCGGCCGTGCCAAAAGCAGAAAACCGGTGGCCCAGCAGCCGGGATTGCCCACGCGTTTCGACGCGGCGATTTTTTCGCGCGCGCCTGTTTCCAGTTCCGGCAAGCCATAGGCCCAGCCATCCGCCACCCGGTGTGCGGTGGAGGCGTCAATCACCCGCGTGTTCGGATTATCGATCAGCGACACGGCCTGGCGCGCCGCGTCGTCCGGCAGGCACAGGATCACCACATCGGCTTCGTTGAGAGCGGATTTGCGCGCCGCTTCATCCTTGCGCTTGTCGTCGCTGAGGGTGATGAGGGTCAGGTCCTTGCGCGCGGCAAGGCGCTCGCGGATCTCAAGACCCGTGGTGCCCACCGCCCCGTCAATGAAAATCTTCGCGCTCATTGGCCAACCGTCCATTACATTTATGCCATGTCATACGCTATCCCGTTGGCGATAAAGGGCGCGGCGGCTTTGCGCAAGACGCAGGGCTACCCGGGCCGCGCTGGAAGGCCTTAAACTCACGCGGGGGCATCCCGGAATCAACCGGCAGCGCCGCTCGAAGAGGAAATGTCCGATGAAGCTTTCAACCATCATGATGGCGGCCGCGCTTGTGGCCGCTTCGTCCAGCCTGGTCCTGGCCCAGGATGCGCCCGC
Organism: Alphaproteobacteria bacterium; assembly: GCA_947465395.1. Lineage (GTDB taxonomy): Bacteria > Pseudomonadota > Alphaproteobacteria > Micropepsales > Micropepsaceae > Rhizomicrobium. The sequence continues at coordinate 4,795 of CANIAL010000014.1, forward strand.
CGCCGGTGGCCGCGGCGCTGCCTGCCGCGAAGATGCGGCCAAGTTCTGCGCCGACAAGAAGGGTCCCGATCGCCGGGCCTGCATGGAAGCCAACATGTCCAAGCTGTCGGCCGGCTGCAAAGCCGTCATGGCGGCCCGCGCGGGCAAGTAATTCGCAAAAACATGCAATTCGCAAAAATATCAGCGACACGGCGGGGAGCGATCCCCGCCGTATTGCCATCCGGGCGGCAGCAAAGGTTGAAACTGCTCACCGCCTGTTAACCGTTCGGGAACTCTGCTTAACAGGTCCTTAGTTGAAAACGGGGTAAGGCATGCGTCCCCCCAAGACGCGAGCCTCCCATGCCCCATCGCTCCCGTGACATTTTCCGCATCGCCGGTTCTTCCCGCCTCAGCCACAGCGTGCTGGGTGTTGGCCTGGCCGGGTTGCTGGGGCTGTGGGGATTGTTCGCCTGGCTGACATTGTCCGAACGCAGCGTGGCGCTGCACCATGTGCAGGAGCACCTGTCCGACGTGGCCGCCGCCTATGGCGAGCATGCCAGCACCCTGATGGAAATGGGCATCCCCGTTCCCCTTTCTGATGATGCTGTGTCCGCCACCGGCGACGGCAAGTCCCATGCGGGCGATATCGGCAACCCCAAGGCGGGCGAGGCCAACCTGGCCAAGTTTCGCGGCGCGCTGGATACCAACGGCATTGACCTGACCATCAAGAAGGACGGCACGCCGTCCGCCGACCGCAGCAGCCTGGAATCCGGCGTTCCCGACAAGCCGGAATTCACCGAGAAGAATGGCGAGGTCACAGCCATCGTGGAACGCCCGGCCGCCGGCATCGAGGTGGTGGCCAGCATGAGCGAAGGCATGGCCTTTGCCGACTGGCGGCGCACGGCCCTGTTCGAGGCGCTGCTGGTGACATTGATCTCGCTGATCTGCGGCGGCGCGGCGCTTCTGCTGTGGCGCCAGATTGCGCGGCGCGAAGTGATGGCGCGCGAATTGATCGCGGCCAAGGAACAGGCCGATGCGGGCAGCCGCGCCAAGTCGGAATTCCTGGCAAATATGAGCCATGAAATCCGCACGCCCATGAATGGCGTGCTGGGCATGACCGGCCTGCTGCTGGACACGACGCTGAACCCGGAACAGCGCAAATATGCCGAGACGGTGCGGGAGTCGGGTGAGGCGCTTCTGGGCATCGTCAATGACGTGCTCGACATATCAAAGCTGGAAGCGGGCAAGTTCGATCTGGAAGACATTGATTTCGATCTGGTGGGAACGGTGGAAAGCGCCATCGCCGTGATGGCGGGCAAGGCGCGGGAAAAAGCCATTGACCTGGGGTCCTTCGTGGCGCTGGAAGCGCGCGGCGTCTATCGCGGCGACCCGGCGCGGCTGCGCCAGATCCTGCTCAACCTGATTTCCAACGCCATCAAGTTCACGGAAAAAGGCGGCGTCAGCGTGCAGGTGGAAGTGTCCCGCGTGGATGATCCCGAAACCGGGCTGGCGCACTTACGCTTCGAGGTGAAGGACAGCGGCATCGGCATCCCGGAAAAAACCTGCGAGCGGCTGTTCCAGAAATTCAGCCAGGCCGACAGTTCCATCACAAGGCGCTATGGCGGCACGGGACTTGGCCTGGCCATCTGCCGCCAGCTGGTGGAATTGATGGGCGGCGAGATCGGCGTCACCAGCCGCGTCGGCGCGGGGTCAACCTTCTGGTTCGAGCTGGGCATGGCGCGGTCGAACGCCCGCCTGCCTGACATGGCGACATTGCCCGGCCACCTGGCCAGCCTGAAGGTGCTGGTGGTGGATGACGTGGAAATGAATCTTGAGATTTTGTCACGCCAGCTGGGCGCCTTTGGCGTCACCACCGACACGGTGGGCGACGGCTTTGCCGCCATGGCGGAGCTGGAGCGCGCCTGGTATCGCGGCAAGCCCTTCGACATCGTCTTCCTGGACCAGATGATGCCCGGCATTGCCGGCGCGGAGCTGGCCAAGCGCATCCGCGAACATCCCATGCTGCATGAAACCAAGCTGGTGATGGTGTCGTCGGCCGGCACGCATGGCGTGGCGAAAGAGACGGTGGCGCTGCTGGACGCCAAGCTGGACAAGCCCGTGCGCCAGCATGAAATGCTGGATTGCCTGATGCGCATCCACAGCCGCCGCCCGCAGGCGGGCGAAGCGCCGGTGTCAAATGCCGTGCAGCGCGACAGCCATATCAAGCTGCGCATCCTTCTGGCCGAGGACAACAAGATCAACCAGAAATTCGCCGCGACGCTGCTTACCAAGGCAGGCCATACGGTGAAGGTGGCCGAGAATGGCCATGAAGCGGTGGATGCGCTGCGCCATGAGTATTTCGACGTGGTGCTGATGGACATCCAGATGCCGGACCTGGATGGGGTCGGGGCGACGCGCGAAATACGCGCCCTGCCCGCGCCCCGCAACAAGACGCCCATCATCGCCATGACCGCCAACGCCATGCTGGGCGCGAAACAGGAGTATCTGGCGGCGGGGATGGATGATTACATTCCAAAACCCGTGCAGCCCGAATTGCTGTTCGCCAAGCTGGCGATGATCGCAGGGAGCGCGGCCAAGCCGGTGAAGAAGAAAAAGCCCGCGGGCAAACAGGCGCCGCTCTTGGACCTGGAAACGCTTTCCGGGCTGACCGACAGCCTGTCGCTGGAGATGGTACGCGATTTCCTGTCGCTGTTCCTTGCCGACACGCTGGCCCATATCGCCGCCATGAAGGACAGCGACCTGGATGATGTCGGCGCGCAGGCGCATGCCATTGTGGGGGCTGCGGGCAATATCGGCGTTGCGCGCCTGTCGCAGCTTGCGCGCAAGCTGGAAGCGGCATGCCGGGACCAGCAGACGCAAGAAGCCGCGCGCCTGCTGGCGGAGCTGAAAGAGACAGCCAAAACCACGCAAGAAGAAATACAGAACTGGCTAACGTCTCATCAGATGCCAGAAGCTCAAAGAGCCTGAAGCGAACCCCGGCTTTCTTCCCCCTCGCGGCGAAGCCGCTGGAGGGGGAAGATGTGCGGTAGCGGGCCCTCTTGTTTTTGGCGCTTCGCGCCAAGGGGCCGCGTGCCGCACAGATGGGGGTCATTTAATGGCAGGGTGAACATAACCGTGTTCCAGGACCCTTTTTGGGTCCGGGCGCACGCTGAGATATGTCACTTCGGTGCCGATATTGGTCCAGCCATGCGCCAGGCCGGCCGGGATGAACGAGATGTCGCCCACATTCATCACCCGCGCCACGTAATTGCCCACGATGGCGCCCGAGCATGACGGGCCGTTGAGGATTTTCGTGACTTCGCTGTCGGGACCGGAGCGGCGGCCATTCAACACTTCGCCGCCCGTGACCAGCGTGCCGGAGCCGGAAATCACGATATAGGTCTCATCCGTGAAATCATGGCTGATGCCGCCGGGAGCCGCGGGCTTTGATCCGGCGGGCATGGCGGTGACGCCGCACGGTACCGGCGCGGGCGCGCCCGCGGCAGGAGCAGGGCGCGCGGGCGGCGGCGCATTGGGATCGCGGGTGGCGCCGCGTTTCACCACCGCCACCGAAACCTGGTAGGCGCCAAGGTCCACCACCTTCAAGGTGTGGTCGGTGGAATTGGGATATTCCTTCAGCACTTTTTGAATCTGTTCGTTGGTGATGTCGGTGGCGCGGTCGGTCTGGGCCAATGCGGGCGCGGAAGCGGCCATAAGCGCAAGCGCGCCGGCGGCAAGACGGAATGACATGGAAATCTCCCCCTGATGGTTGGAACGCCAACATCTCGGACAGCCCGGATCACCACTATACCACAAACAAATACGGCGGCCCGATGTGATCGGACCGCCGTTTTTGTGAGGGTATTTCCGAGCCTTAGCGCTTGGAGAACTGGAAGGAACGGCGCGCCTTCGGCCTGCCATACTTCTTGCGTTCCACCGCGCGCGGGTCGCGGGTAAGAAAACCGCCCGGCTTCAGGGCCGCGCGCAGATCGGGTTCGTAGTTCACCAAGGCGCGGGAAATGCCGTGGCGCACGGCGCCGGCCTGGCCCGACAACCCGCCGCCATTGACGGTGACGATGACATCGAACTGGCCATCGCGGTTGGTGGCGATCAGGGGCTGGCGCAGGATCATGCGCAGCACCGGACGGGCGAAATAGACTTTTTCATCGCGGCCATTGACCGTGATCTTGCCCGAACCGGGCTTGATCCAGACACGGGCCACCGATTCCTTGCGGCGGCCGGTGGCATAGGCGCGGCCTTTTGAATCGCGCTTGTTGTCGGGCTTGGCGTCGTCATCGGCGCCGGCCACCTTGGCCTTGATCAGCGTGGATTTCAGTTCGCCGAATTTGTTGTCGTCCGCCATGGTCAGGCCGCCGTCTTTTTGGGTTGGATCTTGTACTGGGTGTTCTTGGGGTTCATCGCGCCCACGTCCAGCACTTCGGCCTGCTGGGCTTCGTGCGGGTGGCTGGCGCCGGCATAAACGCGCAAATTGGACATCTGGCGGCGGCCCAGCGGGCCACGCGGCACCATGCGTTCAACAGCCTTTTCAAGAATGCGCTCGGGGAACTTGCCCGCCATGATGGCGCCCGCCGTGCGTTCCTTGATGCCGCCGATATAGCCGGTGTGGTGGTAATAGATTTTCTTCTTCAGCTTCTGGCCGGTCAGCACCACCTTGGCGGCGTTGATGACAATGACATTGTCGCCGCAATCCAGATGGGGCGTGTAGGTGGGCTTGTGCTTGCCGCGCAGCCGCATGGCGATGATGGAGGCAAGACGCCCCACGACCAGGCCCTGGGCGTCAATGACGATCCACTTCTTTTCGATCTCGGAGGCGCGTGCCGAATAGGTTTTCATAGGCGATTTCCGCGTGTTGGACGCGTGCCTATACGGACCCATGCCTGCGCGGTCAAGTGAAACCTAGCAAAATCGGGCGTTTTTCGTGTGCGGTATCTGGATACCGCAACCAAAAGGCGATTGCCCCGCTTTTTCGGCATGGCAGGCGCAGCCGCGAAACCCTGATGTAAATGGCGGGCCGTGGCACTAGGCTTGCCCCATGAACGCGGATTCCCTGCTCCTTTCCAGCCGTGACGGCGCGGTCCTGCGCCTGGTGCTGAACCGGGCGCGTGCGCGCAATGCGCTGAGTTCGGCCCTGATGGGCGAGCTGGGCGCCGCGCTGGATGCGGCCGCCGCCGACCGCGCGGTGCGGGTGATCGTGATCGCCGCCGAAGGGCCGGTCTTTTCGGCGGGCCATGATTTGAAGGAATTGCAGGGTCACCGCGCCGATGGCGACAAGGGCCGCGCCGCCTATGCCGGGCTGTTCGCTCAATGCTCGGCCCTGATGCTGAAAATTGTTCATTGCCCCAAGCCCGTGATCGCGGAGGTGGCGGGGCTGGCCACCGCGGCGGGTTGCCAGCTGGTGGCAAGCTGCGACCTGGTGATGGCGTCGGACCATGCCGGTTTCGCCACCCCCGGCGTGGACATCGGGCTTTTCTGTTCGACGCCCATGGTGGCGCTGTCGCGGGCCATTGGCGCCAAGCCCGCCATGGAAATGCTGCTGACGGGCGAGCCCATCAAGGCGGAAGCGGCGCACCGCCTGGGCCTGGTCAATCGCATCGTGCCGCTGGCGGAATTGCAGGCGGCGACCATGGCGCTGGCGCAGAAGATCGCAGGCAAGCCGCATGGCACCATCAAGACCGGCAAGGCGGCCTTTTATCGCCAGCGGGAAATGAGCCTGGAAGCGGCTTATGATTACACCGCCAAGGTGATGACCGAAAACATGCTGGCGGCGGAAGCCAATGAAGGCGTCTGCGCCTTTATCGAAAAGCGCGATCCCAACTGGCCACAATAAAGATGCAATATCCCGACGCGCTGATCAAAAATATTCTTCGCAAGGTGAAGACCATCGCGATGGTGGGCGCCAGCGGCAATGAAATCCGCCCATCCTATTTCGCCATGATGTATCTGCTGAACAAGGGATACAAAGTCATCCCCGTCAATCCGGGCATGGCGGGCAAACAGATACTGGGCCAGACCGTGTACGCGGCGCTGAAGGATGTTCCCGGACCGGTGGACATGGTGGACATCTTCCGCGAGGCGCAATACGTGCCCCAGATCGTGCGCGAAGCATTGGCGGAAAAGGAACGTTTCGGCCTGAGCGTGATCTGGATGCAGCTGGGCGTGGTGAACGAAGAAGCGGCGAAGCTGGCGGAAGATGCCGGCCTGACCGTGATCATGGACCGTTGCCCCAAGATCGAGCATGGCCGCTTTTCTGGCGAGCTGGGCTGGATGGGCGTCAACCGGCGCGTGATTGACAACCGCAAGCCCGCGCTGTTTGGCAAGGGCGGAAGTTTGCGAAATGTCTGAACTCACGATCTACGGCGATTCCATTTCCGGCAACTGCCTGAAGGTGAAGATCGTCTGCGACCGGCTGCACATTCCGTATCGCTGGATCGAAACCAGCGTGTTGAAAGGTGAGACGCGCACGGCGGAATTTCTGGCGATGAACCCTGCGGGACAGGTGCCGGTGATCATGAAAGATGGCCGCGCCTTGGCCCAGTCCAACGCCATCATGCTGTATCTGGCGGACGGCAGCGAGCTGATCCCCGCCGATGCCTTTGAACGCGCCCAGATGATGCAATGGCTGTTCTGGGAACAGTACAGCCATGAAACTGTGATCGCGGTGCGCCGCTTCCACAAGACCTATCTGAAAAAGCCGGACAGCGAGATTGATCCCGGCCTGTTGCCACGCGGCGAAAAAGTGCTGGCGGTGATGGACGGCCATCTGGCGACGCGGACACATTTTGTCGGCACGCACCTCAGCCTGGCCGATATCGGGCTGGTGGCCTATACGCGCTTTGCCCATGAAGGCGGCTTCACCCTGCCCTCGCATGTGGCGCAATGGGTGCGGCGCACGGAAGACGCGCTGAAGATTTCCCATGCGGCATAAGGCATTCACATTGACGCTGTTGTTGCTGGTGACGCCCGTTCATGCGCAAGCGCCAAAGCCCAACGCCGCGACCGTTCTGATGTCCACGCGCCTCCTGGCCTATAATGGCGGGGTGGCGGTGATATTGCGCCTGTATGGCGAAGGCCAGGCGGGCAAGGCCGCTTCGCCCAATGATTATCGCGCCGCCTTTGCGGACGCCATGACCGAAAACCGGGACTTGATCGCGGAAACAGACGCCAAGATGGCGGCACTGTATGCGGTCATCTATCCCGTCCCGGTGATGGCGGCGCAGTTGCAGTTTTTCGACAGCGCCATGGGCCAGGCGCTGGCGGACAAATACCGCAATGCCCTGGGCCAGATCGTCTGGCCCGGCGCCGGCGACTCGTTCCTGTCCCGGGATGAAAGCGCAGCGCTGAAAGCCTTCAACGCCAATATACACTTGCTGGGCGATGCGGCGCAGAAAAATCCCGACGCCATGGACGGCGTGCTGTCGGCGGAAACCGGCGCCATCATCAAGTTGCGCCAGGCCGCGAATGCGAAATATTGCCAAAACCACGACTGCGCCAAAGAAGGTATAAAATAATGGCCGATTACGGATTCAGCACCCTCAGCGTCCATGCCGGCGCCCAGCCCGATCCCGCCACCGGTGCGCGGGCGACGCCCATCTACCAGACCACGGCTTACGCGTTCGAGGATGCGGACCATGCCGCCGCGCTCTTCAACCTGCAGGTCTTTGGCAACATCTATACCCGCATCATGAACCCCACCACGGCGGTGCTGGAGGAGCGGGTGGCGGCGCTGGAGAATGGCCGCGCGGGCCTGGCCTGCGCGTCGGGCCATGCGGCGCAGCTTCTGACATTCCACACCCTGATGCAGCCGGGCGCCGAGATCGTGGCGGCGCGCCAACTTTATGGCGGCTCGGTCAACCAATTCTCCCAGGGCTTCGCCAAGTTCGACTGGCACACCAGATGGGCCGACACCACCGACCCCGACAGTTTCAAGCGCGCCATCACCGACAAGACCAAGGCGCTGTATTGCGAAAGCATCGCCAACCCCGGCGGCATCATCACCGACCTGGAACCGCTGGCGAAGATCGCCCATGACGCGGGCGTGCCGCTGATCGTGGACAACACGCTGGCCTCGCCATACCTGATCCGGCCGCTGGAATGGGGCGCGGACATCGTGATCCATTCCGCCACAAAATTCCTGGGCGGACATGGCAACTCCATGGCCGGGGTGATCGTGGATGGCGGCACGTTCGACTGGGGCAGCGGGAAATTCCCCACCCTCTCCGAACCCTGCCCGTCCTATCACGGCATGAAGATGTGGGAGACGTTCGGCGACATGGCGTTCGCCGTCGCCACCCGCGTGCTGGGGTTGCGCGATCTGGGCCCGTCTTTGTCGCCCATGAACGCGTTCCTGGTTTTGACCGGCACCGAAACCTTGCCGTTGCGGATGCAGAAGCATTGCGACAATGCGCTGGTGGTGGCGCGCTGGCTGAAGGCCAATCCGAAAGTGGCCTGGGTGAATTATGCCGGGCTGGAAGACAATGCGTCCTATGCCATGCACCAGAAATATTGCCCCAAGGGCGCGGGCAGCGTTTTCACCTTTGGCGTCAAGGGCGGCTATGAGGCTGGTGTGAAGCTGGTCAACAGCGTGCGCCTGTTCAGCCACCTGGCCAATGTGGGCGACACGCGCAGCCTGATCATCCACCCGGCCTCCACCACCCATCGCCAGCTTTCCGACGAAGGCCGGATCAAGGCGGGCGCGGGACCGGATGTGGTGCGCCTGTCCATCGGCATCGAGGACAGCGCCGACATCATTGCCGATCTGGTTCAGGCTTTGGAGTAGCGCAATTCGTATGCATGCCAGACCGCCACGCACAAAAGCAGCGCGGCGGTGATCTGGTGGAAGGCGGCCATGCCTTCGGGGGCCTGCATCAGCAATGTGACGATGCCCAGCCCCACCTGAAAAGTTGTGATGGCGGCCAAAATCTTGGCGGATTTCCTGGCCCAGCCCTTCAGCCGCACGCCATTGGCAAAAACCCAGAAGGCGAAGGCGAAGGTGGCATAGGCCAGCATGCGATGGTCGAATTGCGCCAGGCCGGGATTTTCAAAGAAATTGATCCACCAGGGCGAAGCCGAGAAAGCGCCTTCCGGAAATACGCGCCCATCCATGTCGGGCCAGGTATTGTAGAGCAGCCCCGCATGCAGCCCCGCCACCAGCGCCCCCAGCAGCATCTGCACATAGACCATGGCGACGAAACCGAAAGCCCGCCTTGTGTCACGCGGCGGCGCCTTCAGGTCGCGCAGATATTCCAGCGCCACCCACAATATCGCGATCAGCAGGATCAGCGCCGCGCCCAGGTGAATGGCCAGCCGGTACTGGCTGACGGAAACACGCGTCTCCAGCCCGCTTTGCACCATCCACCAGCCCAGGAAGCCCTGGAAGCCGCCCAGCACGAACAGCAATGCCATGCGCGGCCAGTCGGATTTCCTGATGGCGCCCTTCCAGGCGAAGAACAGGAACGGCACCGCGAACAGCACGCCCAGCGCCCGGCCCAGGAAGCGATGCGTCCATTCCCACCAGAAAATATCCTTGAAGCCGTCCAGCGTCATGCCGCGATTTTCGATGATGTATTGCGGGATGCGCTGGTACTTGGCGAAGGCGTCGGCCCAGGCGGCGTCGGACAGCGGCGGCAGCGCGCCCATGATGGGCTTCCATTCGGTGATGGAAAGCCCCGACCCGGTCAGGCGCGTCAGCCCGCCAATAGTCACCATGGCCAGGATCACCCCGGCAATGGACAGAAGCCATAATCCCACCGCTTTGCGCATGGGCTTCATTACCCCGTGGAACGCTGCCGGGTCCAGTCTTGCAGCACGCGGCATTTTCGGGCGATGGTCCCGCCATGACGCCCCGCATCAAGAAACTCATCGGCACCATCTGCATGCTGGCCTGGCTAGTGGCGTATGCCCTGGTGATCTCGGCCCTGGCCGTGCATTATTTGCCGCATGCGGCCTGGTATGTGAGCCTGGTTTTCTATGCGCTGTCCGGCACCTTGTGGATCGTGCCCATCGGGCTGGCTCTGCCCTGGATGTACCGCGAGCCGAAATCCCGATGACCAACAATGAAGTCCAGAGCCGGTTCGAGCGGACCGAGAACGGGCTTCTGGCCTTTGCCGATTACCGCGCCCATGACGGACGGTATGTGGTGACGCATGTCGAGGCGGATCCCGCCCTGCGCGGCACCGGCGCGGCATCGCGGCTGATGGAAGATATCGTGGCCTTTGCGCGCACCAATGATGCGCGCATCGTGCCGCGCTGTTCCTATGCCGTGGCCTGGTTCAAGCGCCACAAGGACGCCGCCGATATCATCGGTTGAAGCGCGCATTCAATTGCGGCGGCGCTGTTAAGCCGCTGTTTACCGTCGCTGCACGGCGACGCGAACCCCTGCTCACCTCGCGCGTATCCTTTGCATGGGATATGCAGCCCGAAATTTGCGGGAACTTTTGCGGCAGGCGGCGGCGCTCCGGCGCACGGCGGCGCTGGTCGCCAATTCGGCCTACGCCAACAAGCTCCTGCTGGGCGCGGCGGAACTGGAAGCCCATGCCGCGTTTCTCGCCGCGCATCCAGCGGATAACACGCCGAACGCCACACTCACGCCGGCCAATGACGATCTCCACGCGCACGTGGATATTAAGGTCTAACTTTTACCCCCTCCGGCCTCCGCAACTTTGCTCGGCATGGCTCCCGCTTTCGCGGGAACGCCATGCCTTCGCGTTGCTGCGGCCACCTCCCCCTTCCATGCGCTTCGCGCAAAGGGGGAGGCGGGTCTGTGTGTTCAGAAAAAGAAGAACCTTGCGAAAACTCAGACCCGCCCTCCCCCGCGCGGCAAAGCCGCTGGCGGGGGAGATGCCTGTAGCAACGCGAGGACGCGAAGGCGGTCACGCCTGAGCGCCGGAGCAAAGTTGCGAAAGGCAGAGGGGGAAAGAAATGAATGGTCGGAGCGACAGGATTTGAACCTGCGACCCTTTGCCCCCCAGGCAAATGCGCTACCAGGCTGCGCCACGCTCCGAAACCGGTTCAAGGGCGCGGACCATAGCGGGCAGTCCCCGCCGCCACAACAGGCGAAAATGGCGAAATTCAGCCTTTTTTCGAACCTGTCTGGCACTTGTGGAGACCGCAAAAACCTCTCAGGCGGCTTTGCGCGTTACGCGGAGACGCTGCTTCAAGGTGGTCAATTCGCTCAAAAGCGCCATCAGCCTTGCGCGTTCTTCAATCTGAAGACGCTTTTCGATCTCAACACTGGCCTCGAGCGCCGGCGCGGTTTCTTGTTTTGCTTCCGGCTCGTCGAAGAAAGGCAGGCTCATGGGCTGCGGCACGGCGCGCAAATGCGTGGGCCGGGGCTTTTTCGGCTTTTCGATATAGACGATTTTTTCCACGACAGGCTCGGGCGGCGCAACCGGCGCGCCACCCCGGCCAATATTCGCCACATGGCGCTGGCCCCGTTCCTTGAGCACCTTCTGCACGCCGCGAATGGTGAGGCCTTCGCCATACAGAAGCGTGCGGATGCCGGTGAGCAAATCCAAGTCCTCGGGCCGGTAATAGCGACGGCCGCCGGCGCGTTTCACGGGCTTGATCTGGCTGAAGCGGCTTTCCCAGAAGCGCAGCACATGCTGCGGCATGTCCAGCAAGGTGGCGACTTCGCTGATGGTGCGGAAAGCGTCCGGCGATTTCTCCGGGGCGTAAGCGGGCGCCGCCACTAGTCTTCGCCCTCTTCGGGCGTCTGGCCGTTGATGACGGCTTTCAGGACATGGCTGGGGCGGAAGACCAGCACCCGGCGGGGCGCGATCGGCACTTCATCGCCGGTCTTGGGATTGCGGCCCATGCGCTGGGATTTCTGGCGCACGGCAAAGGTGCCGAAGGAGGACAGCTTGACGGCTTCGCCCTTGGCCAGCGCGCCGCAGACTTCTTCCAGCATGTCTTCGACCATCTGGGCGGAATCGGTGCGCGACAGGCCAACGGCCTGGAACACAGCCTCGGTAAGGTCGGCGCGTGTAAGTGTCTCTCTGGACATGTTTCCCCGACTCGTAAGCCCCTAGGGATAAGCCTAGGGCCGCCGCGATTTACCGTCAAGATCAATGAGATAGGCGGAAAGGCTAAAGTCCTACCACCGGATCAGGGAGGCGCCCCAGGTGAAGCCGCCGCCCATGGCCTCCAGCAGGATCAGGTCGCCCCGCTTGATGCGCCCGTCCCTGACCGCCGTTTCCAGCGCCAGGGGGACCGAGGCGGCGGAGGTGTTGCCATGCACGGCCACGGTGGAGATCACCTTGGCCGGGTCAATGTTCAGCTTGCGAGCGGTGCCGTCCAGGATGCGCTGGTTGGCCTGGTGGGGCACGAACCAGTCAATATCGGCCACGGCCACCCCGGCGGCGTCGGCAGATGCGGATATGGCTTCGGCGATGTTGGTGACGGCATGGCGGAAGACTTCCTTGCCCTGCATCTTCAAGACGCCGGTGGTCTGGGTGGCGGACGGCCCGCCATCCACATAGAGCAGATCGTGCATGCGTCCGTCGGAAAAGATGCGGGTGTTCAGAACGCCGTGATCCGAATTATCGCCCTTGCCCTCGCCCGCCTGCAGAACCACCGCCCCCGCGCCGTCACCGAACAGCACGCAGGTGGTGCGGTCGGTCCAGTCCAGGATGCGGCTCATGCTTTCGGCGCCGATCAAAAGGATTGTGCGGGCCTGGCCGCCGCGGATGAAATTGTCGGCCACCGACAGCCCAAAGATGAAGCCGGAACACACTGCCTGCACATCGAACGCCGCGCCGCGCGTCATGCCCAGCTTGGCCTGGACGCGGGTGGCGGTGGCGGGAAAGGTTTCGTCCGGCGTGGTGGTGGCGACGATCACCATATCGATGTCGTCAACCGAGACCTTGGCATGCTCCAGCGCCGCGCGCGCGGCTGCGGTGGCAAGATCGGATGTGCGCTCGCCTTCCGCCACCACGCGCCGCTCGGTGATGCCGGTGCGCTCGCGGATCCATTCATCGGATGTGTCCACCCGTTTGGCGAGATCGGCATTGGTCAGGATGGTCTTGGGCAGAAACGCGCCAGAGCCCAGCACAAGCGTCCGGATCATGGCGCCACGGCCTGGATCTGGCCCTTGGTGATATGGGCGCGGTCGGCGGTGATGCGTGAATTGATGTCGGCCTTGGCCATGGCGATGGCCATGTCGAGGGCCGAGGCGAATCCAATGGCGTCCGTGCCGCCATGGCTTTTCACCACCACGCCCTTCAACCCTAAGAAGATGCCGCCATTGGCGGCGCGGGGGTCGAGCTTGCGGCGGAGCGCGCCCAGCGCGCCCGAGGCGATGAAAGCGCCCAACTGCCCCATCCAGGTGCGCTTTAAAGAGCGGCGCAGGAACTGGCCGACCAACTTGGCGGTGCCTTCGGCGGTTTTCAGCGCGATGTTGCCGGTAAAGCCATCCGTCACCACAACGTCCACCGTGCCTTCGGCGATGTCATTGCCTTCGATGAAGCCGTGGAACGCCATGGGCAGCGACGTGGCGCGCAATATTGCGGCGGCTTCCTTGACCCCGTCATTGCCCTTTTGCTCCTCGGTGCCGACATTGAGAAGGCCTACGCTGGGGCGTTCCAGTCCAAGAATGATATGCGCGAAGGCTTCGCCCATCACCGCGAAATCCACCAGCTGTTCGCCGGTGGCGCTGACGTTCGCGCCGCAATCCAGCACCACGGACTGGCCGCGCATGGTGGGCCAGATGCTGGCGATGGCCGGACGCGAAATGCCGTCAATGATGCCAAGCTGGAACATGGACATGGCCATCAAGGCGCCGGTGTTGCCGGCAGAGACGGCCACTTCCGCATCGCCCGCCTTCACGGCGTCAATGGCATGCCACATGGAGGTGTTGCGGCCCCGGCGCAGCACATGGCTGGGCTTGTCTTCCATGGCAACGCGGTCCGGGGCATGGCGCACACTCACGCGCCCCTTCAGGCGCGAATTGCGGGCCAGCAATTCGTTCAGCACGGCTTCGTCGCCGGAAAGAATGAAATTCACGTTCGGGTGGCGCTGCACCACGCGCAGCAAAGCGGTTACGACAATGCCGGGACCGGCATCGCCCCCCATCGCATCAACCGAAACGACCAGTTCGCGGGCCAACGCCGCCCCTTCCTGACGCAAGCTATATGGATTTAGCTCTTCGCCTTGACGACTTCACGGTCCGCATAATGACCGCAGGCGCCGCAAATGTGATGGGGCCGCTTCGCCTCGCCACACTTGGGGCAATCCGCATGTGCGGGCACGACCAGCGCATGGTGCGAGCGGCGCATGTTGCGGCGCGAAGGCGAGGTTTTTCGTTTCGGGACCGCCATGGCGGAAAACTCCTAAAAGCCCGGCCCGGCGCCCCAAATCCGGGGCTGCCCTGAAGGCCAAACAGGGGCCGGAGGTAGCAGAAAAGCCGGGCGAACTTCAAGCCGATGTTGGCGAGGAATGGCGTTATTGCCGGGATTTCAACCCTTTAAGGGCGGCAAAGGGGTTTTCCGGGGCGTCCAGGGGGTCTTGCGGAGGCTGAAAGACCACCCCGGGCGCCCTGGGATAGGGGTCCAGGGCCAGCAGGAACTCTTCCAGCAGGGGGCCGGCCAGGTCGAATTGCAGGCTGTCGATCTCCTCCGGCTGGCCGTCTTCCTCTGGCGAGATGATGATTTCATCGCCGATTTCCGCTTTTGCCCGGGACGAGACGGCGCTGAAATGCAGTTCCCGCGTGAAGCTTTTTTCGACTATGGCGGGGACATCGGTCAGGGTGACGACACAGGCCTGCACCGGATCGGCGTTCAATGTGTAGTCCAGCCGGTAACGCGTGGCGCTGAGTTTCTTCAAATCCACCGTGCCGGAAAAACGCGGCAGGCGCGCCAGGCTTGCCAGTTTCGCGATGGCGGCGCGTTCATCTTCGCTGGCATCGATCACAACGCGGTCGCCCGCCACGCCCAGCCGGCCCAGATGATAGATGTGGGAGGGAACATCGCTCATGTTGGCAGAGTCCCAAAATCAAGGTTGCCGTCTTCCGCACGGGACGCCGCCAGCGCGGCGCGCGCGCCCGTCACATAGGACGCAAGAATGCGGGCGTTTGTGTCCGTCTCCCGCCCCCGCCAGACATTGCGGGCGATGGCCGCGGCCAGCGCCTCTTCATCGCCTGCTTCGGCATAGGCCTTGAGGCGGCCGAAAAAGGCTTCCGCCATGGCCTTGATCTTGCGGCTCATCCCCATGTCGCCGGTGCCCTGCTCGCGCAGCGCCTCGTCAAAGCTGGTGAAGAGCGTGTCGGTCAGGGCCTGGGCGGTGTCGTCCATGCCGGTTTTCTTGAGGCGCTCCAGCACCAGCCAGCTATGCAGCGCCATCATGTCAAAGCGCCCATCCATGGTGTCGGGAACACCCAGCCTGGCAAAAAACACCGGCGCGCGGGCGCGTGTCACGATCTGCGCTTCCAGCCTTGCCGCCATGTCCCGGCGTGCGCCGCCCATTGCCATGCCCTTAAAATCCCCATGAATATCCGGCTCTTGCAACCGCCGCCGGGCAAGGTTAGCACATCATTCCGGGCGGGGCGCAAAGGGCATTCGTGTGATGAAAAACGGTTTCTTACCCCGACTTTTCCTTCCTGGGATCGCATCGGGTCTTATCACCGGGCTTATCGCCTGCACGCCCTCGATTGACCAGCGCGGCTATTTGTCCGATCCGGTGATCGAGCGCGGCCTGAAAGTCGGCACCGACACCAAGACCAGCGTGCAGACACAGCTTGGCTTTGCCTCCATGACCGCCACCTTCGGCTCGGACACCTGGTATTATGTCTCCAGCCTGGAAAAGCAGGTGGCCTTCTTCGCGCCCACCGTGCTCAACCGCACCATCCTGGCCGTGAGCTTCGACAAGGACGGCAAGGTCACCGCCATCCGCCATTACACATTGAAGGACGGTCATGTGATCTCCTTCGAGACCAATGAGACGCCCGCGCGCGGCCGCGAGCTGACCTTCCTGCAGCAGCTCCTGAACGCCCAGCCCGGCGCCCAGGCGACACCCATGGATCAGAAGAACCCTGGCGGCGGCGGCGGGCCGACCGGTGGCGGTGGTGGTGGGCTTCCGTAACTCTTTTCGTCAGGCCACCGGTCCTATTTGATTACCCCCATCCGTCACAGCTCAGGTCCGCCAAGTAGCGGACACTTCGTTGCGACACCTTCCCCCTTCCTGTGCTTCGCACGAAGGGGGAAGGAAGCCTGTGTGCGTTGAGGGGCGCGCCGCGAAATGCGGCGCTCCAGAAAAGAAGAAAGGCGCGGGGTTGAACCCGCGCCTTTCTTATTTTCGAAAACCCAGACCCGCCTCCCCCTTTGCGCGAAGCGCATGGAAGGGGGAGGCGGTTTCAGCGAGCGAAGGCGACCTTTTGGGAGCCGAGCGGAAGCTGAAACCGGAGGGGGTTAGAGATGAGCCAGCGTGGCCAGAAGAAGCAACGCCACGATGTTCGTGATCTTGATCATCGGATTGATGGCGGGGCCAGCCGTGTCCTTGTAGGGATCGCCGACCGTGTCGCCCGTCACCGCGGCCTTGTGGGCTTCCGAACCCTTGCCGCCATGATGGCCATCTTCGATGTACTTCTTGGCATTGTCCCAGGCGCCGCCGCCCGAGGTCATGGAGATGGCCACGAACAGGCCCGTGACGATCACGCCCATCAGCATGGCGCCGACGGCATTGAAGGCCTGGGTCTTGCCGGCAATTTCCATCACCACCACGAACAACACCACCGGCGAGAAGACCGGCAGCATGGAGGGGATCACCATTTCCTTGATGGCCGCCTTGGTCAGCAAGTCCACGGCGCGGGCATAGTTGGGCTTTTGCGTGCCCTGCATGATGCCCGGCATTTCGCGGAACTGCTTGCGCACTTCTTCCACGACAGCGCCGGCCGCACGGCCCACCGCCGTCATGGCGATGCCGCCGAACAGGAAGGGCAGCATACCGCCAAAGAAGAGCCCGACCACGACCCACGGATCAGCCAGGCTGAAGGTGGGAAGCGTCACGCCCGCGAAGAAGCCTTTGCCCTCGGCAGCGAAGTGCTGCAGGTCCTGGGTATAGGCCGCGAACAGGACCAGCGCGCCCAGACCGGCCGAACCAATGGCATAGCCCTTGGTGACGGCCTTGGTGGTGTTGCCCACCGCGTCCAGCGCGTCGGTCGTCTTGCGGACATCGCCTTCCAGGCCCGCCATTTCGGCAATGCCGCCGGCATTGTCGGTGACGGGGCCGAATGCGTCCAGCGCCACGACCATGCCGCACAGCGACAACATCGTGGAGACCGCAATCGCAATGCCAAAAAGTCCGGCCATCATGTAGGTCACCACGATGCCCACGCAGATCACGATCGCGGGCATGGCAGTGGATTCCATGGAAACCGCCAGGCCCTGGATCACGTTGGTGCCATGGCCGGTCACGGAGGATTTGGCGATGGACTGCACGGGACGGAAATTGGTGCCCGTGTAGTATTCCGTGATCCAGATCAGCGCGCCGGTGACGGCCAGGCCAACGATACCGCACCAGAACAGCGTCATGCCGGTATAGGTGATGCCGCCGCTGGTCAGTTCATGGGTCATGCCGATCATCTTTTCGGTCAGCGGATACAGCCCGATCAGCGACAGGATGACGGTGGCGATGACACCCTTGTAGAGAGCGCCCATGATGTTGTTGGACGAACCCAGGCGCACGAAGAAGGTGCCGATGATGGAGGTGATGATGCTCATGCCGGCGATGGCCAGCGGGTAAAGCATCAAATTGGCCTTGTCGGCGCCCATGAAATAGATGGAAGCCAAGACCATGGTGGCAACCGTGGTCACCGCGAAGGTTTCGAACAGGTCCGCCGCCATGCCGGCGCAGTCGCCGACATTGTCGCCCACATTGTCGGCGATGGTGGCGGGGTTGCGCGGATCATCTTCGGGAATGCCCGCTTCGACCTTGCCCACCATATCGCCGCCGACATCGGCGCCCTTGGTGAAGATGCCGCCGCCAAGACGCGCAAAGATGGAGATCAGCGAAGCGCCGAAGCCCAGGCCCACAAGCGAGTCCACGATGATGCGGCTTTGCACGGGATCGGCGATATCAAGGCCAAGACCCATGGTCAGGAAGGCATAGTAGCCGGCGACGGCCAAGAGGCCCAAGCCCACCACCAGCATGCCGGTGACGGCGCCGGAGCGGAACGCCACCGACAGGCCAGCGGCCAGGCCGGAGCGCGAGGCTTCGGCCGTGCGCACATTGGCGCGCACCGACACGAACATGCCCACATAACCGGCCGCGCCCGAAAGCGCCGCGCCGATCAGGTAGCCAACGCCCACCTGCCAGCCCAGGAACCAGGCGGCGAGAGCAAAGATCACCACGCCGACCATGGCGATGGTGGCATATTGTCGGTTGAGGTAGGCATTCGCGCCTTCCTGGATGGCGGCGGCGATTTCCTGCATCCGTGCATTGCCCGCGCTCATGGAAAGCACCGAGCGCACGGTCCATGCGCCGTAAAGCAGCGCAAGCACGCCGCAACCAAGAATGATCAGCAAGTCGTTATTCATATGAGGTCCCCCTGTCTGGACTAAAAGTTTGGCCGGCGTCGCCAATCTGGATGGGCGGTGACGCCGATCCCAATGGCCGGCCGAAGCCGCTTCAAGGGTGAGCGGACACTGCCAAAAGCGCGCGAGTCGGGCAACCGTCGCGGGTGCTATTTTTTGGGGGTGGGCGCGGCTTTTTTGTCCAAATCCGGCGCTTTTTCTGCATGTGCAGGGCTGGCTTGCGCTTTCGCAGGTTCGGGTTCCGGCGGCGGCGTCTGGGGAGGCCGCTGGGCCTGGGTCTCCTGGGGGCGCAGCGGCGCGATCTGGGCCTGGACCAGGGTCAGGGAGGCAATCGCGCCCGCGCCCATGACCCTTTTGGCGTCGGCCAAGAGCCGCGCCTGGATGCCGGGCATGTCCAGGGTGGCCGGATCGTCGGGCTTTGTGATGCGCGTGCGGTTCACGTCGCGCAGGAACTCATCCTGGATGAAGGCGATCTTCTCGCGCACTTTTGCCGTGGCGGCGGGCGACGTGGCGGTGACGCGGCTGGACAGATAGGCGTAACCGGCAAGGTCGCCCTTGGCATCCAGCATGGGCGCCATCAAAAAAGGCATGTCCACGTTGGTGCCGGGCGCGCCGGATTCCTTTTCGCCGTGCGCCGCCGGTTTTTCAGCCGCATGCTCCGCCGCAAAAGCGGGCGTGGCGGACATCAGAAGGATCGTGGCGAGGCTGCGAATACGCATGGGCAACCTTCACAAAACGTGGTTACTAATCTCTTAACCCCCTCCGGCTTCGCAGCTTTGCTCGGCGCTCTCGCGCCTTCGCGCTGCTACGCCACCTCCCCCTCCCATGCGCTGGCGCGCAGAGGGGGAGAACGGCATGCGATCGTTTCTAGAAATGCCTGTAGCCCGCCTTGGGAATGGCGAGTATTTGGCCGCGATGCGTGACGGTGACGCCCTGCCCCGCGCCCACAGTGCCGATGGCGGTGACGGATATGCCCGCCGCTTTCGCCGCCGCCACGATCCTTGATTCATCCTGTGGCTGGGCGGTGAAGGCGATCTGGTAGTCATCGCCCGCCGTGATGGCGCGGATGATGGCGGCGGGTTCATCGCCCCAGAAAGCACGCAGGGCATCCGAGCGCGGCACTTTTTCCACGTCCACCGTGATGGCGACTTGCGCTGCCAAATGGCCCAGGTCTGCGATCAGGCCGTCCGAGACATCCACCGAGGCCGACGCCAGCCCGCGCAAACCCGCGCCAAACGCCACCGGCGGATCGGGAATGCGATATCGGGCGATAAGATGATCGCGCTGGGCTTCGTTCAAGGCATGGTTTTCGCGCTTGAAGATGGCAAGGCCGCCCGCGCTGTCACCGATAGTGCCCGTGACATAGACACTGTCGCCAGCCTTGGCCCCGTTCCGCCGCAGCATGGTTCCGGTTGGGACATAACCCAGCGCGGTGACACTGACGGCGGCTAGGTCGCCCGCCGAAGTGTCACCGCCCAGCAGCGAAATGCCGAATTGATGCTGGTCGCGGGCCAAGCCATCCGTGAAGGATTTCAGCCAGTCGCGCGTCACGCCATGCGGCAGCACAAGATTGAGAAAATAAAAGGCAGGCACCGCGCCCTTGGCCGCCAGGTCCGACAAATTCACCCGCAGCGCCTTTTGCGCCACCATGGCGGGCGGATCATGCGCGAAGAAATCGGTGCCTTGCGTGATGGTATCGGTAGTGATGACGGTGTCAAAGCCGGGCCGCGCGGGAATGGCGGCGGCATCATCCTTCAGCCCGAAGGCGGCAGGATCGCTCGCCAATGGCGCGAAAAACTCCGCGATAATGCTGAACTCGTCCATCGCCGGACCCTAGCAGAAAGCGCGCGGTCTAGAAATCGAGTTCGCCTTCGGGCCGGAGCATCGGGCAGGCGAGCGCAAGCGAAGCCGTCGCCCGTGCGACCATTAAAAATCCAACTCCCCTTCGGGAGTTGGCAGGCCGAACTCTGTTGCGCGCTTCAGCCGCGCCAGGCGGTCCAGGGCGGCATTCACGAAACCCGGCTCGCCGCCTTCGAAAAAGTCGTGGGCGATGCCGACATATTCATCAATCACCACCTTGGCGGGAACATCGCGCCGCGCCACAAGTTCAAAGGCGGCAGCGCGCAAAATGGCGCGCAGGATGGAATCCACCCGTTCCAGCTTCCAGTCCGATGACAGGCAGCCGGCGACAGACTTGTCGATCTCGCCCTGGTGCGGCGGCACGCCTTCGACAATGGCGGTGAAATACTCCGCGTCGGTGGGTTCGTCGCCGGGAAAGCGATGCTCGACAAATTCCTCGATCACTTCATTGGCGCCTGCGCCCGCCAGCTCCATCTGGTAGAGCGCCTGCACGGCAGCCAGCCTTGCGGCGCGGCGCGCTTGCCTGTCCGCACTCATTGTGGCGCCCGCATCAGGCCCAGCCGCTCACGCCAGGATATCAGCGCCAGGCAGGCCCGCGCCGCGTCGCCGCCGGCATCACCCATGGTAACGTCGGCCATGCGCTGGGCTTCGTCCTCGCTGACCGCCGCGATGATGCCATTGCCGATGCACAGCGCATGATCGGCGGACAACCGCATCAAGCCATGCGCGCTTTCGCGGGTGATGATTTCAAAATGCATGGTGCCGCTTTGGATCACGGTGCCCAGCGCGATGAAACCGTCAAAACGCTGCGCCCGCGCCGCCAGCGCGATGGCGGCGGGAATTTCCAGCGCACCGGGAACGCTGACGCGTTCGAATTCCATGCCGCCCTTATCAAGCGCGGCCGTGGCCCCATCCACCAGCATGTCGGTGATGTTGGCGTGGTAATGGGATTCAACCATCAAAATGGTCATGAAGGCTTGTCTTCACCTTCAAGCTCACCGATCAACGCCTCGAAGTCCCGCGTCTCGCGGAAATTGCGATAGACCGAGGCAAACCGCACATAGGCCACCTTGTCCAGGGCGGCCAGGGCCTGCATGACCAGCTCGCCGATCATGTTGGCGGGGATTTCATTCTCGCCCATGGATTCCAGGCGGCGGACAATGCCGGTGATCATCCTGTCCACCCGCTCGCGCTCAACCGGGCGCTTGCGAAGCGCATGGGTGATGGACCGCTCCAGCTTGTCCCGGTCGAAGCTTTCGCGGCGGCCGTTTTTCTTGACCACGATCAGCTCGCGCAACTGCACGCGCTCGAAGGTGGTGAAGCGCCCGCCGCATTCCGGGCAATGGCGGCGGCGGCGGATGGCGGAATTATCCTCCGACGGGCGACTGTCCTTCACCTGGCTGTCGTCATGTCCGCAAAATGGGCAGCGCATCGGTAACCCCTATGAATAGATGGGAAAGCGGCGGCAGAGATCGCCCACGCGCTGGCGCACGCTGGCTTCGACATCCGGGTTGCCATCTTCGTGGTTCTTGCCCGCCATGCCGTCCACCACTTCGGCGATCAGCTTGCCGATGGCGCGGAATTCGTCCGGGCCGAAGCCACGCGTGGTGCCCGCGGGTGTTCCAAGCCGGATGCCAGACGTGACGAATGGCTTTTCCGGGTCAAACGGAATGGCATTCTTGTTGGTGGTGATGAAGGCGCGGTCCAATGCCTTTTCGGCGAACTTGCCGGTGGCTTTCTTGGGGCGGAGGTCCACCAGCATCAGATGATTGTCGGTGCCGCCGGAAACTATGTCCAAACCCTGCGCCTTCAGTTCGGCGGCCAGTGCCCGGGCATTCTCCACGATGTTCTTCGCGTAAGTTTTGAACTCGGGGCGCAGCGCTTCGCCGAACGCCACGGCTTTTGCCGCCACGGCATGCATCAGGGGACCGCCCTGAAGGCCGGGGAAGATCGCCATGTTGAATTTCTTGGTGAAGTCATCGTCATTCCACAGGATCAACCCGCCGCGCGGGCCGCGCAGCGATTTATGCGTGGTGGATGTCACCACATGGGCATGCGGCACCGGATTGGGATGTGCCCCGCCCGCCACCAGGCCGGCGAAATGGGCCATGTCCACCATCAGATACGCGCCCACTTCATCGGCGATTTCGCGGAAGCGCTTGAAATCCCAGATGCGGCTATAGGCGGTGCCGCCCGCGATGATCAGCTTGGGCTTGTGCTCGCGCGCCAGCCGCGCGATTTCGTCCATGTCCAGGAGGCCGTCTTCGCGGCGCACGCCATACGGCACCGGCTTGAACCATTTGCCGCTCATGTTGACGGGCGAGCCATGCGTCAGGTGACCGCCCGAGGCAAGATCAAGACCCATGAAGACATCGCCCGGCTGCAGCAGCGCCAGGAACACGGCCTGGTTCATCTGGCTGCCGGAATTGGGCTGCACGTTGGCGAAACCCGCGCCGAACAGTTTCTTGGCGCGCTCGATGGCGATGGTCTCGATCACATCCACATATTCGCAGCCGCCATAATAGCGTTTGCCCGGGTAGCCTTCGGCATACTTGTTGGTGAGGATGGAGCCTTGCGCCTCCAGCACCGCGGCCGAGACGATGTTCTCCGACGCGATCAGCTCGATCTTTTCCTGCTGGCGGCGCAGCTCGTCGGCGATGGAGGCTGCGATTTCGGGGTCGGTCTCGCCCAGGGTTTTTTCAAAAAAACCTCTACGATCCACCGCCATCGAATCCGCAACTGCCGACATTATTCCCACCTGTATTATTGTTTTTGCCGCCCCGCCGACCCATGCGCCATCTTGATGGCGCGGGCACGGCTTGGCGATTTACCCCGTCCCCGCCACCAAATCTAGCGGCAGGCGGAAATCAGCCGAAATGACCAAAAAAGCCGGGCTTTGGGCCGGTTTCTGCGGGGTGTATAGCAAAGCTGCGCTCTATACTGTAATGTCGAAGTACAGATTCACGAGTTCCAGCATAGACATGCGCGACGAGAAAAATCCCGAAGACGACATCCTGAAAATGGTGACCGAGATCGTCTCGGCCTATGTCAGCAAGAACGCTGTCGCCGCCGATGACCTGCCCGCCGTGATCCGCAGCGTGCATGCCACGCTTGGCGGCATGAGCAGCGAGGCCGCACCCACCCGCGCGCCCGCCGTGTCCGTGAAAAAATCGGTGACGCCCGATTACATTGTCTGCCTGGAAGACGGCAAGAAACTGAAAATGCTGAAGCGCTATCTGCGCGCGCAATATAATCTCACGCCCGAAGCCTATCGCGCCAAGTGGAACCTGCCCGCCGACTATCCCATGACGGCGCCCAACTATGCCGCCAAGCGCAGCGCCTTTGCGAAAGAGATCGGGTTGGGCAAACCGGGCGGCAAAAAGAAGGCCTAGGCCTTCTTCTTCGCCATCACATAGGCCAGCTTGCGCCGCGCCGCATCGGCCAATGCGACTTGCGCGGCATTGGCGGGGCCGACAATGCTGGCCTCGGTGCCGGTGTTGGCGTCAATGGCCGTGACCTTGACCACGGACCCCTGCACCACGAATTCGATATAGATTTCGCCCTTGCCCGGGCTACTCACGCGGCGCGGGCCAGCTTGTGCGCGTCCCAGACGATGTTGAGGGCGTCAATCAGCGCCTCGATCATGGCGTCGGTATGGGCGGGCGACGGCGTCAGGCGCAGCCGCTCGGTGCCGCGGGGCACGGTGGGATAATTGATGGGCTGCACATAGATGCCGTGCTGGGTGAGAAGTTCGTCCGTCACCGCCTTGCAGATGGTGGGATCGCCCACGAACAGCGGCACGATATGGCTGGGGCTGTCCATCACCGGCAGGCCCGCTTCCGCCAGGCGGCGCTTCAGCCGCGCCGCACGATCATGCAGGCGCTCGCGCTCCGCATCGCTTTCCTTCAGGTGGCGCACGGCGGCCAGGGTGCCCGCCGCGATGGTCGGCGCCAGCGAGGTGGTGAAGATGAAGCCCGGCGCGAAGGAACGGATGCAATCCACCATCTCGGCGCTGGCGGCGATATAGCCGCCCATCACGCCAAAGGCCTTGGCCAGGGTGCCTTCCACGATGTCGATGCGCGCCATGGAGCCGTCGCGCGCCGCAACCCCTGCCCCACGCGGCCCGTACAGGCCCACGCCATGCACTTCGTCGATGTATGTGAGCGCGCCGTATTTCTCGGCCAGGTCGCAGATGGTGTTGGTGGGGGAAAAATCCCCGTCCATGGAATAGACGCTTTCGAACGCGATCAGCTTGGGCGAAGCCGGGTTGGCGGCCGCCAGCAATTCTTCCAGATGCGCCATGTCATTGTGGCGGAAAACATACTTGGCGGTGCCGCCATGGCGGATGCCTTCGATCATGGAGGCATGGTTCATCTCGTCCGAGAAGATGATCAGGCCGGGCAGTATCTTGGCGAGCGTCGCAAGCGTGGTGTCGTTGGAGACAAAGCCGGACGTGAACAGCAGGGCCGCTTCCTTGCCATGCAGCTCGGCCAGCTCGGCCTCCAGGGCCACATGATAATGCGTGGTGCCGGCGATGTTGCGGGTGCCGCCGGAACCGGCGCCCACCGTGTCCAGCGCCTCGTGCATCGCCGCCAGCACGGCGGGGTGCTGGCCCATGTTGAGATAATCGTTGCTGCACCAGACCGTGATGGGCTGGCCTTTGCCATTGTCAGCATTCGTGCGGTGTTCGGCGCGCGGGAACAGGCCGCGCTGGCGCATGATGTCGGCAAAGATGCGATAGCGCCCTTCGCGCCGGATCGCGGCCAGGGCTGCCTTGAGGCTGGAGGAATAGGCGAACGCCATCAGGCTTGGTCTCTTTAAGGCCGGCTTGGGGTGACCATAACCGATCCCAAGCCGCTGATTCCATGCAATTTGTCACAGGATGGGACCGGTTAAGCCTGTTATTTCCGGTTTTTTCAGACGGCGGCTTGCCCAGTTGCAACGCGTTCGCATCTGGCGGGCATTACCCCGCCATGGCCACCGCCGCGTTCACCGCCATGGCGATGAAGACGGTGTTGAAGAAAAACGACACCAGCCCATGGCCCAGCACGGCGCGGCGCATCACCGTGGTGCGGACCTGCACATCGCTGACTTGCGCCGTCATGCCAATCACGAACGAGAAATAGAGAAAGTCCCAGGGGCCGGGCTCCCCTTTGCCGGGAAACTCCAGGTCAAAGCCCGGCGATTTGGGATCATCGAAATAATGCAAATTGGCATAGTGAAAGGCCATGGCGCAGTGAAGCACGCACCAGCCCAGGGGCGCGCCGATGCCTGCCAGCAAGAGCGGCGCCGTCAGCGCATGGTCATGCGCCAGGGCCACGAAAACCGCCTCGCAGAAAAAGCCGATCACGCCCTGTGTGACCAGAACCACCACCACGATGCCGTCATCCTGGGCGGCAGCACGTTTGGCCAGCTGTTTCGGCGTTTCGCGCGCCAGCAAAAGGCACAGGACAAGAAAGACCAGAAAGAAGATATCGCCGCCAATCAAGGCGGGCGCGGGCGCATCCAGCACGCGCGCAATGCCAAAAGCCGCCAGCCCGGACAGGATGGCGGCATAGAAACGGACATGGCGGACGATGAGCCTGGGCATTGCGCCCAGCATACGGCGAGTCGGCCCCCGGAGCATTTTCTCTTCGGAAAATGCGACCCGAAATCAGAGCCGGAAACGGACCTGGTCTATCCAGAAGCGCTCCAGGCGCTTCAGGGTGACGTTGAGGACGTCCATGTCGGTGACGCTGACGTTGCCCACCGCCTCCAGCGAGTTCAGATGGTGGTCGAACAATTCGCGCAGCATGTCGCGCACGGCTTCGCCCTTCTTGGTCAGGCGCACCAGCACGGAACGGCGGTCGGCCTCGGAACGCTGGTGGTGGATATAGCCCGCCTCGACCAGCTTTTTGAGATTGTAGGAAACGTTGGAGCCCAGATAATGGCCCCGTGTGCGCAATTCGCCGGCGGTGAGTTCCTGGTCGCCCACATTGAACAGCAACAGGGCCTGGACAGAATTGATCTCGCGCTCGTCGCGGCGGTCCAGCTCGTCCTTGATCACGTCAAGAAGTTGCCGGTGCAGCCGCTCAACCACGTTGAGCGTCTCCAGGTAATGCTTGCGAACAGAAGAAGCGCCTTCAAGCGCCTCCGCTGCCAGCGGTTTGGCCATTGCCGTCATTTGTTTTATCCCCGCGTTTTGCGGAGCCCACCCTTATTTTCATCAACACTAGATTGGCACTGCTTAAGGCGGCGTAAAATGCACGGCTTTTGTCGCAACCTGTAAAGGCTTTCCGGCGCGAGTTATGGTCATGGGAAACAAAAGGTAAAAGCGACGCGTTCAATCCAACACAAGTTCGCGTGGCCCCAGGCTGGCGAAATGCGCCGCCACCATATCGTCGGAAATGCCGGCAAACTGGGGCGGATTCCAGCGTGGCGTCGCGCCCTTGTCCACAAGCTGCGTGCGCACGCCTTCGCGGAAATCCGGCGCCATCACGGCGCGCGCGCCGATGCGGTATTCCATTTTGAGACACTCGTTCCGTGACAATGTACGGCCATGGTGAAAAGCAGCGAAGGCCAGCCTGGCGGACAGGGGTGAACTTGCGCGGATGGCGGCGGCGCATTCGCCGGCGAATGTCCCGCCATCACGGTCCAGCCGTTCCAGTATCATTTCCACGCTGGGGGCGGAGAACAGCGTGTCAATCTCGCGCTGGCGTTCCGCGATGGGCGCGTGTGGCGGCGCATCCTGCAATGCGGCGATGGCGGAAGCGGCGTCTTCGCCTGCCGCGAATTTCTCCAGCAGCGCGCCATGGCGTTCCGCCGAAAAGGCCGCGGTGGCCAGGCCCAGGTAAAGCGCATCCCCTGCCCCGATGCGCGCGCCGGTCAGGCCAAGATATAGCCCCGTCATGCCGGGACAGCGGGACAGGAAATAACTCGCCCCCACATCGGGAATGAAACCGATGGCGGTTTCCGGCATGGCGAAAGTCAGGCTGGCATCTGCCAGGCGGTGGCTGCCATGCACCGACACGCCCGCGCCCCCGCCCATCACGATGCCCCGCCACAGCGCGACATAGGGTTTGGGAAAAGCGCCGATGGCGGCATTGGTGCGGTATTCATCGGCCAGGAATCCGGCGGCGGCGGATGTTCCGGCGGAAGCAGACTCCGCCATGGCGCGGATGTCGCCCCCGGCGCAGAAGGCGCGTTCGCCCGCGCCCCGGATCGCCACCGTCTTGATGCGGTCGTCCGACGCCCATGCCGCCAGCGCCTTTTCCAGCCCCAGGCACATGCCCCGCGTCAGGGCGTTGAGGGCGCGGGGGCGGTTCAGCGTCACAAGCCCAAGCGAACCCTGTGTTTCGGTGATGAGATGGACCTCGGTTTCCATGCCCCACGCTTGCGCGAACAGCTCCAAATTGGCAAGAGAAACCCCATGACCGGCTCCTATCCCGCGCTCCGCATGAGAAGGCTTCGCAGGCACGCCTGGACCCGCAGCATGATCGCGGAAACGCGGCTGTCGGCCAGCGACCTGATCTGGCCGCTCTTTATCATCGAAGGCGAGAAGAAGCGCGAAGCCGTGGCCTCCATGCCCGGCGTGGACCGGCTATCGCTTGATATGGCCGTGGAAGCGGCCCGCGAAGCGGCATCCTTGGGCATTCCCGCCATCGCGCTGTTTCCCCAGACCCCGGCTTCGGCAAAGAATGAAACCGGCAGCGAAGCGGTCAATCCGCAGAATCTGGTCTGCCGCACGGTGCGCGCCATCAAGCAGGCGGTGCCCGATATCGGCGTGATGTGCGACGTGGCGCTGGACCCCTATACCAGTCATGGCCATGACGGCGTCCTGAAAGACGGCGACGTCCATAATGACGACACGCTGAAGGTCCTGGTGCACCAGGCACTGGTGCAGGCGCAAGCGGGCTGCGACATCATCGCGCCGTCCGACATGATGGATGGCCGCGTGGGCGCCATCCGTGCCGCACTGGAGGAAGCCGGCCATCACAATGTGCTGATCATGGCCTATGCCGCCAAATATGCTTCCGCTTTCTACGGCCCATTCCGGGATGCGATTGGTTCGGCAAAGGCTCTGACCGGCGACAAGCGCAGCTACCAGATGGACCCGGCCAATGGCGATGAAGCCATGCGTGAGGTGGCGCTGGATCTTGCCGAAGGCGCGGACATGGTGATGGTCAAGCCCGGCATGCCGTACCTGGACATCGTGCAAAGGGTAAAGGCGCAGTTCGGCGTTCCCACCTTCGCGTATCAAGTGTCTGGCGAATACGCGATGCTGGTGGCAGCAATGGAGCGCGGTTGGCTGGAGCGCGACCGCGCCATCATGGAAAGCCTGACGGCGTTCAAGCGCGCAGGCGCGAGCGGGATACTGACGTATTTCGCCTTGGAAGCCGCGAAGCTTTTAAAATAGCCCCCATCTGTCCGCCACGCCCGCAAGCGGGCTAGCGGACATCTTCCCCCGCCCAATGGCTTCGCCATGCGGGGGAAGAAAGCCGGTGTTAGTCGCGCTTGGTTGAAAAGAGGCTTCTCAAAAGAATCTCTGCGCGGCTGGGCAACACATGCAGGCCCGCGCGGCGCTGGCCCAGGTCAATCACGTTTTCCAGCACCAGCATGGCCAGCCCATGCACCGCCGACCACACCGCCAGGCCAAGATTGGGGTCGGACAGGGCATCGCCGATTTCCGTGCCGACACTGTCGGCGGCCGCGCCCAGTTCAGCGAAACGGTCGCGGTGCGGCAGTTGCGCCCCGAACATCAACCGCGCCAGCGCCGGGCGGCGCACCACGAAGCGCATATAGGCGGCGCCGATATTGGCGATGCGGTCGGATTCCGATCCCGGCGCGCGGGCGGCTTCGCTCAAGTCGCGCTTCAGCTCGCCAAAACCTTCCACGCCCAATTCGACCAGAAGTGATTCATGGTTGGGAAAATGGCGGTAGGGCGCGGCATGGCTGACGCCGGCCTTTCGCGCCACGGCGCGCAAGGTCAGCGCCTCCAGCGACTGTTCTTCCAGGATGGTACGCGCGGCTTCCAGCAGGCCGTTGCGAAGATCGCCATGGTGATACGGCTTCTCGGCCCCGCGCTTTGCGGGTGCGGCCACATCGCTGCTCATGATTTCTTGCCCCGCGAGGCTTCCTGGCGCGCCAGCAGGCTGGAGGTATCCCAGCGCTTGCCGCCCATGGCTTCCACTTCGGCATAGAACTGGTCCACCAGCGCCGCCATGGGCAGGCTGGCGCCATTGCGGCGCGCCTCGTCCAGGCAGATGCCAAGGTCTTTTCGCATCCATTCCACGGCGAAACCGTGATCATATTTTCCCGCCGCCATGGTCTTGTGGCGGTTTTCCATCTGCCAGCTTTGCGCCGCACCCTTGGAAATCACTTCCACCAGGGCCTCGATATCCAGGCCCGAGGCGCGCGCGAAACTGAGACCTTCCGACAGGCCCTGCAACACGCCCGCGATGCATATCTGGTTGACCATCTTGGCGAGCTGGCCTGCCCCGGCATCGCCCAGGCGCTTCATCTGCTTGGCATAGGCCGCCATCACCGGCTCGGCCCTGGCGTATGCGGCCTCGCTGCCGCCGCACATGATGGTGAGCTTGCCATTGACGGCGCCCGCCTCGCCGCCTGACACGGGGGCGTCCAGGAAATCAAAACCGGCTTTCGTGGCCGCTGCCGCCAATTCGCGGGCGATGCCGGCGGACGCCGTGGTGTGGTCCACGAACAGCGCGCCTTTTTTCATTGCGGCGAAAGCGCCGTTCGCGCCCAAGGTGACCTCGCGCAGATCGGCATCCCGGCCCACGCAGCAAAAAACAATTTCGGCACCGGCAGCGGCCTCGGCGGGCGTCGCGGCGGATGCACCCTTGTATTCGCCGCGCCATTTCTCGGCGCGCGCGGGACCCCGATTATAAACCGTCACCGCATGCCCGGCCTTTTGCAGGTGGCCTGCCATGGGAAAGCCCATCACGCCCAAACCGATAAAAGCCAGCTTCATTCGGAAATCTCAACCTTGGGCGGCGGTGCGCCGGGCGCGAAGGACGGCCGCTTCATCATCCAGATCACCAGGAAGATGGGCAGGCTGATATAGAACATGAAGATGAAATTGTTGGCATAGGCCTGCACCTGGGCGCGGTAGTTGATCGCGCCATTGATGCTGCTCATGCCAAAGGGGATCAGCGGGTTCATGAACATGGACGAGGCGTTGACGCCAAAGGCGCGGTTGAAGGGCGAGGCGAAACCGGCCAGCTGCGAATGAATGGTCTGGATGCTGTTGGCCAGGATGGTGGAGGTCACCGACACGCCCACGGCGCTGCCGATATTGCGCCACAGATTGGTCAGGCTGGCGCCGTCGGTGCGGAAATGCGCCGGCAAAGTTGCGAAGGCCACCAGGTTCATCGGAACAAAGACCAGTCCCAGGCCCACGCCCTGGATGAAGGTCACCCAGGAAATGGTCCAGACGCTGATGGACGGCGTCCAATAGGCCATCAGCCAGATGGTGCCGATCAACAGCGTTGCCCCGCCCGTCATCAAGATGCGCGGGTCCATCTTCATGGTCAGTCTCCCTGCGAACATCATGGCGGACATGGTGCCAAGGCCGCGCGGCACCATCAAAAGGCCCGTCTCGGCCACGGTATAACCAGCGAGATTTTGCAGGTATGGCGACAGCAGCGCGGATGACGCCAGCAACACCGCACCCAAGACGAACATCAGGATCAGCGAGCCGGAGAAATTGCGGTCCCGGAACACGCCCAGCGGGATCAGCGGCTTCTTGGTGGTGAACATGTGCACCAGGAACAGATAGACGCCCACCGCGCCGATAAAGGCCTCGATGATGATTTCGGATGAGCTGAACCAGCCCTTGGTGGTGCCGCGGTCCAGCATCAACTGGATCGCCGCCAGCGCGATGGCCAGCGCGCCAAAGCCGAAGAAATCGAATTTCAGCGAATGGTCCTTGGCCGAATCCTTGAAGAAGATGGAGATGGCGGCCACCGCCGCGATGCCGAACGGCACGTTGATGTAGAAAATCCAACGCCAATCATAGGCGTCGGTGAGAAAGCCGCCCACGGTCGGGCCCAAAATCGGCCCCAGCATCACGCCCATGCCCCAGATGGCCATGGCGTTGCCGCGCTTGTGCGGCGGGAACAGGTCCAGCATCACGGCCTGTGACAGCGGCAACAGCGCCGCGCCAAAACAGCCCTGCAGGATGCGGAACATCACCATTTGATTGAGCGACTGGGCGGCGCCGCACATCATGGAGGTGATGGTGAAACCGGCCAGACACGTGATCAGGAAACGCTTCTTGCCGAAACGCGCCGCGATCCAGCCCACCGGTGCGGTCATGATCGCCGCGGCGATGATGTAGGACGTCAGCACCCAGGTAATCTGGTCAGGCGATGCCGCCATACTCCCCTTCATATAGGGAAGCGCCACATTGGCGATGGTGGTGTCCAGCGCCTGCATCAGCACGCCGGCCATGGAGCCAATCACCACCGCCCATAGCGCCAGCGGGCTGTCATAGGCGTGATCGGGCTGGTGCGGGGCGGTCATGAAACTATTGGCCGTTCATCATCCGCCACAGGCGGCGATGGCCGGTGTCAATGCTGATCACCGCGCTCATGCCCGAACGCAACTGCGGATCGCCCGGCTTTTCATCAATGGCGATGCGGACCGGGAAACGCTGGCCCACCTTCACCCAGTTGCCGCTGCCATTTTCGGACGGCAAGGCGGAGAAGGTGCTGTCGCTGCCCTGCCCCACCGCATCCACATGGCCGTGCCAGACATGGCCGGGATAGGTGTCCACGGTGATTTCCACCGGCGCGCCGGTGCGCACATGCGTCAGGTCGGTTTCCTTCATGGCGGCGCCGATCCACATATTCTTGGTGGCGATCAGGCCCACCGCGCTGGTGGTGGTGAAGGCCGACATGGCGGAGATCACCAATGTGCCGGGCTGGAGCGAATCCACCGCACTGACCACGCCGTCAAACGGCGCACGCACCACGGAATGATCCAGCTGGCGCTGCGCTTCGTCGGCGGCGGCCTTGGCTTTCAGGTAAGCGGGCGTCTGTTCGGCGGGCAAATTGGGATTGCCATTCAGCTTGGCCAATGCCGTGGAGGCCATGGACTGCAGCGAGAGCAAGGTAGCCTGCGAGCTTTGCAGTGCACCGCGCGCCTGGTCCACCGTGGCGGGCGCAATGGCGTTGGCTTTCGCCAGGGCCGCATAGCGGTCAAAGGTGAGCTGGTTCAGGCGAACCTGCGCGCGCTGGGCGTTCATCTGGCCAACGGCGGCCTGGTACGAAGCGCGGGTGGATTCAGCGTCTTGCACGGCCTGGGCCTGGGCGGCCTGCGCCGTCAACAGCGCCGTCTGGAACGGCTCCTTCTGCAAGGAGAACAGCACCTGGCCCTTGGTCACTGTCTGGCCTTCATGCACATCCACTTCGGCCACCAGCCCCGACACGTCGGTGGAGACCATCAGCTTGTTGGCATGGATATAGGCATCGTCGGTGCCGACATAGCGCCCGCCGGTGAGATAGAAATAGGCCGCCACCGCCAGGGCGATGGCGACGCCGCCGATCATCAGGACCTTGCGCAACCGCGCCTTGTCGGAAAATACGCCCTGGCGCGCAGGCGCCGTGGCTTCAAAGGATACGCTGCTGGGTGCCGACATCTTGTTCTCCGACTATTCTCCGGCGGCGGCCAGCGGGGTGCCGGCAGCCTCCATGGTGATCTTGGTTTTCATGTGTTGCAGGACTTCCAGAACGATGGCGCGCTTTTCCGCTGGCACATCGCCCAGAATCTGTTCGCCCAGTTCGGCGCGGTAATCGTCTATCAGCGCCAGTATCGGCTGGGCGGCGGCAAGCAGATGCAGCCGGTTGATGCGCCGGTCGCCGGGATCGGGGCGGCGCTCCAGAAGCCCGCGTGCCTCCAGCCGGTCCACAAGACGGCCCACCGTGATGGGTTCGACTTCGCATAGCGCCGCCATTTCATTCTGGGAAAGGCCAGGCTGATGGTGCAGCCGCACCAGGATGACGCCCTGCGCCCGCGTCAGGCCATAGGTGCGCGCCCAGCGGTCAAAGCGGGTACGCAGCACCCGGGCCAGGTCGTGCAGCTGGAATTGCAGGTCGTTGTCGAAGCTCTTCATGATTTTTGGTCGGTAAAGTTGGCAGGCGCTGCTTCGCCTGGAAACTAAGCAGCGTTATTATATCCTGCAATGGGTATCGGGTGGCCGCCCACAGCCCGGCCCTGCCCAACCGGCCCGTCAAAAATCCAGCCATACCGCCAAAAACGAAACAACCGGAGGCGGTTTTGCCTCCGGTTGCCCGTTTACGCATGGGTGTCATGCCCGGCCCGAAGGCCGGGGATGAGGCTTACATTCCCGAACCCTGGATGTTCTTCCAGCTGGCCTCGATGGCCTGCACGGCATTGGGGGGCATGGGCACATAGTCCAGGCCAAGGGCAAGCTGGTCGCCCTTTTCCAGGCCGTATTTGAAGAACTTCAAGGCTTCGGCCGTCGCGGCCGTATCGCCCGGGTTCTTGTAGACCAGCACGAAGGTGGTGGCCGTGATGGGCCAGGCCGCAGCACCCGGGTTGTTGAGGAAGAGCACATAGAAGTCCGACTTGGCGGCATTGGCCCAGTCGGCGCTGGCGGCCGCGGCGCGGAAGGCTTCCACAGTCGGCTCAACGGTCTGGCCGGCCTGGTTGACCATCTTCACATGCGACAGGTGGTTCTGCTTGGCATAGGCATATTCGACATAGCCGATGGTACCCTGGATCTGGGCCACATTGCCGGCGACGCCTTCATTGCCCTTGGCACCGATGCCCACGGGCCAGTCAATCGCCGTGTCGGCACCGACATTGTTCTTCCAGTCCGCGTTGACGCGGCTGAGATAGGTGGAGAACTGGAAGGTGGTGCCCGAACCGTCCGAACGATGCACCACCACGATGGCGCGGCCCGGCAAATTGACGCCGGGGTTCAACTTCTTGATGGCCGCGTCATCCCAGCGGGCGATCTTGCCCTGGAAGATGGCGGACAGCGTGTTGCCGTCCAGGGTGAGCTGGCCTGGCGCGATGCCCGCGACATTGACCACCGGCACGATGCCGCCGATCACGACCGGGAACTGCGTCAGGCCGGCCGAAGCCAGTTCCTTGGAAGTCAGCGGCTTGTCGGTGGCGCCGAAGGTGACGGTCTTGGCGCGGATCTGGGCGATGCCGCCGCCCGAACCGATGGACTGGTAGTTCACGCCATTGCCGGAGACGCCCTTGTAGGCCGCGGCCCATTTGGCAACCACCGGGAACACAAAGGTGGAACCGGCGCCGGTAATGTCGGCGGCCAGCGCGCCGGTCACCGCCATGGCGGCGATGACAGCGGCGCCTACCAGTGTCTTGAAGGTCTTGTTCATGTCGTCCTCTTTTCTTTTAAAATGTTAGTTGGCGAATTGCAGGCGGACGGCGAGGACATTGAGGTCCTGGCTGTCACGGCCCGGAAGCGCGGCCGTGCCCTTGTGCACCGTGACGATATTGTCCTGCAGCATCACGCGGACGTTGCGGTTCAGGTACCAGTTCAGGCCGATGGCCAAAACCCGCTCGTCGCCGCCATTGATGCCGGCAAGCTGCGTGGTGGTGGCAAGCTGGCCCTTGCGCCAGTTCAGGTTGGTGTCGGAGTAACGCGCCACCAGTTCCCAGGCGCCCCAGCTGTCGCCGGAGAAGGAGAAGGGCCGCGACGCCACCGGGGCCTGGAAGCCGCCGGCTTCATTGTTGAGGGCCGACGTCGTGTAGGCCTTGGTCTCGCCCGTGATGATCCAGGAGCCTTCCAGGTACCAGCCGGAAAAATGCGGATGGTCAATCACGTTGGTAGCGGTGGGGCAGGCAGCGGCCGGAAGGCCCGCGCACTGGCGGTCCACTTCGAACTGGGCATATTCGCCGCCCAGGAAGAAGTTCTCGTAGTTGCCGCCCATATCCACCGCGAACATGTTGGCGGTCTTGGCGTTGATGGCGCCGGTATCAATCAGGCGGGCGCCGTCCACGCGCACCTGCGGCCGGTCGCGGAAACGCACCGTCTGGCTGCCGCCATTGGGATTGCCGTTGGAGCCGCTATAGAGAATCTGCGCGCCGCTGACGCCAACCGAGATGTTGCTGAGGCCGTTGGTCCACAGGCGCTGGGAAACACGGCCCAGGATCTGGCTGTTCTCGTCGCCATTGCCCGGCAGGGCCAGGCCCGAATTGGTGCCGTGGTTCTGGGCAGACCCGGTCTTGCCGCCAGAGAAAGTGAAGGTGGCGGCCAGATTGTCGCCGACCCAGAGCGCGTCGCTCTTGGCCCAGCCAACTTCCGCGCCGCGGCGGCTATCGCCCGCGCCAAAGCTGTCAGCAGCAATATTGTCGATTTCCGGGCGTTCGATGAACATCAGCGAAGCGGAGGACGTCGTGCCTTCGAACATGAAAGCCGGCTCGATCACGCCGACATTGATGTGCATGTTGGGAAAGCCGGTATAGCTGACCACGGCCTTGTTCAGCAGCGGATCGCCTTCGCCGCCGGTGGGCACGCCCGCCGCGCCGAAGCTGCCGCCGTCGGAGCCGCCTGCGTTCAGGCGGAATTCATAGGCAAAATCATTATAGACCTTGCCTTCCACGCCAAAGTAAGCGCGGCGCATCGCCACGCCGGTGGACAGGTCGGTCGGGCCGGAAAAGCCGGTGCCATGGACGTCGGATTGATTCTGGTTATATCCCGCAAAGTCGGTCTGGAAGCGCATGCGCACCGCCATGGTGAAGCGGCCATCGCCACTGGAGAAAACCGGGCGGCCATTGTCGAAGGTCCAGGCCGCGGAGGCATAGCTCTGTTCCAGGGTGGACAGGCGCGTGCGATCATTCTGGACGCGGTCCTGCTGGTCTTCCAGCGCGCGGATGCGGTTTTCCAGGTCGCCCATGGAAGTCGAGGTTGAGCGCGGCATGTCGGCCTGGGCCAACTGCAAATTGCCGCTGGGCTGCGCCGCGACGGTGGTGGCGCCCATGTCGGTGCTGTTGCTGACGGCAGCCTGTGCGCCGCTTGTCATCGCGATGGCCGCTGCACCCGCCAGCCAGTACGCCCTTTTCCCCAAAGCCATTCGAAATGTCCCTTGCTGTTTGCTGCGCGCTTATCCGCGCGCGGCGTCTTTCGCAGGGGGCGGCTACAGCAGGGTGACGGTTGTGTGACGGACGCGTGACAGCACCGGAAACCACGGGAAATCCGCGATTACAAAGCCTGTGGATCAGTTCTTCTGGTCCAGCGCGCTGTATTTGCCACGGTAATAGACCAGCGGCGCGCTGCTGGAAGGACAGAAGAATCGCAAGACCCGTCCCAAAATGATGGTGTGATCCCCGCCCGGCGTGATGTTTTCGCGGGCGCATTCAAAAACCGCCAGCGAATCGGCCAAAGCGGGCGGCCCCAGCTCTGTCGGCAACAATGCGATTCCATCCAGCGAGTGTTCGCCGGGGCGCGAAAGGCGCGAGGAAACCTCCCGATGCTCCGTACCAAGAATGGAAACGGTAAAGCCCGAAGCACCCGCAAAGACATCATGGCGCTGGGAGCGGCGGTCCATGCACCAGAGCAGCAAGGGCGGCTCCAGCGAGACGGAGGTGAAGGAATTGACCGTGATGCCGTAATGGGCCGCATCCGGGGACGCGGCCGTGACCACCGCCACCCCGGTGGGAAAACAGCCCAAAGCATCGCGGAAAGCACGGGAATCCATGGTCATAGATAACCCTAAACACGCCCTGCTTCATACTCGGTTAAGAGGGGGTGAGGCATGATCCGACCCTGTTTAACGGCAAAGGCGCGGCGGCAATGACCGCGCCAGCCACGGGTAAAAGGGATTTGGGGCCATGGCCGGCGATCACGCGGTCATTATCAAGCGCATCAAGAAGGGCGGGCATGGCGGCCATCATGGCGGCGCCTGGAAAGTGGCCTATGCGGACTTCGTGACCGCGATGATGGCCTTCTTCCTTTTGATGTGGCTGATCAACACCACCACCCCCGAACAGAAACGCGGCATCGCCGATTATTTCGCGCCCCAGTCCATCGCCCAGACCGTGTCCGGTTCCGGCGGCGTGTTGGGCGGCAAGGTGCTGGGCGAAGAGTCAGCCCATGCCGGCGGCGCGCAATCGGTGATGCAGCGCCAAAGCCCGCCCTCGCCTTCCTCGCCCGTCAAGTCGCTGGCGAACGGCCAGACGCAAGGCGGCATGGGCGCGGATGCGGCGCACAGCGCCGACACCAACGCCGCGCAGGACAGCGACTTTGCGCATGCCGCCGAAGCGATCCGCCAGGCCATGCAGAACAATCCGGACCTGGCCAATCTTTCGCACCAGGTGATGCTGGACCAGACGCCGCAGGGCCTGCGAATTCAACTGGTGGACCAGGATGGCCGCCCCA
Organism: Alphaproteobacteria bacterium; assembly: GCA_947465395.1. Classification (GTDB taxonomy): domain Bacteria; phylum Pseudomonadota; class Alphaproteobacteria; order Micropepsales; family Micropepsaceae; genus Rhizomicrobium. The sequence continues at coordinate 42,550 of CANIAL010000014.1, forward strand.
TGTTCCAGCAGGGCACCAACGAGCCGATGCCTTACGCGAAAAAATTGCTGGCCGCTGTCGGCGGCATCATAGACACCTTGCCCAACCGGGTTTCCATCAGCGGGCATACATCTGCTGACGGCGGCGCTGGCGGAAACTGGGAATTGTCGGCGGCGCGCGCCAATGCGGCCCGCGGATTGTTGCAGTCGGGCGGGCTGTCGTCGGATCGCATTTACGAAGTGGCGGGCAAGGCGGGTTCGGAGCCCCTGTTGCCGGAAAATCCCGCCGCCTCGGCCAACCGGCGCCTGTCCATCGTGTTGTTGCGGGAAGCCCCGCCGACGCCGCCCGGAAGGCCGCTGTAAAAAGCGTGTTGAGCGTTAAGAGCAGTCCGGCCATAATCGCGCCGTGACCGACCAGCGCAACAGCCGCGTTCCGCAGTTCTTCCTCACGCCCGGGGGACCCTGTCCCTATCTGCCGGACCGGATCGAACGCAAGGTCTTCGCCCGCCTCACCGGCCCCCTGGCGCAGCCGCTATCCGAGGCGCTGACCCATTCCGGTTTCCGCCGCAGCCAGTCCATCGCCTATCGTCCCGCCTGCGAAGGCTGCACGGCTTGCGTCTCGGTGCGTATCCTGGCCGATGAATTCGTTCCCAGCCGCAGCCAGCGGCGCATCGCGCGGCGCAACGCCGACCTGGTTTCCAATTCCGTTCCCGCCGAAGCCAGCCGCGAGCAATTCGCGCTTTTGCGAACGTATCTGGACTCGCGTCATTCCGGCGGCGGCATGAGCGACATGGGCCTGTTCGATTACGTGGCCATGGTGGAGGAAACGCCGGTCCGCACCCATATCGTGGAATACCGCAAGAGCAATGACGACGGCACGGCCGGGCCGCTGCTGGCCTGTGCGCTCAGCGATGTGCTGAAGGATGGCCTCTCCATGGTCTACAGTTTTTTCCATCCCGGCGAGGAGGCGCGCAGCCTGGGCACCGCCATGATCCTGGATCACATCGCCGCCGCAAAGGCGCGCGGGCTGCCTTATGTCTATCTGGGTTATTGGGTGCAGGGCTCGGACAAGATGGATTACAAGGCCCGTTTCGCACCGCTGGAAGCCTTGGGCCGCGATGGCTGGGAGTTGCTCAAGCCCTAGCCGAAGCGCGCTTTCCATTCGGCAATCTGTTCATCCGCGATCTTGGCGAACAGCACATCCGGCGCCGTGATGGGCTGGCCAGCTTCCAGTTCATCCAGCGCCTTGGCCATCGGGTAATCCGGCCATGGCAAGACTTCCGCGTTATCGGCGATGGGCTGGATGGCCAGGTGCATCACCCGCGCCATGGACGGCATCACCGGCCAGCACAGATGCGAAAAGACATGGATCAGGTTCAGGCCCATGCGCACGCCCACAGCAGCCTTGTCGCGGTCGGTCTTGATATGCGTCCATGGCGCGGCGCGTGTCATGTATTCATTCCCCGTCACCCAGATGGCGCGCAGTTCGCCAAGCGCCTTGCGGAATTCGGCCTGTTCCATGAACTCTGCATATTGCGCCACGCGGCGGTCCATTTCTGCGATCAGCGTGTTTTCGTCTTCGCCATAGACGCCCTCGCCCGGCACCTTGCCGTCAAAGCGCGCGATGCAGAATTTCGTCACCCGGTTGACGAAATTGCCCAGCACATCGGCCAGGTCCTTGTTCAGCACGCCAGCAAAATGGTCCCAGGTGAAATTGCTGTCGGCGCTTTCGGGCGCATTGGCGATCAGATAATAGCGCCAGGCATCGGCGGGCAGCAATTCCAGCGCCGTGTCCATGAAGACGCCGCGCTTGCCGGAGGTCGAGAATTTTCCCCCGTCATAATTCATCCAGTTGAAGCCCTTGATGCGGTCCACCAGCTTCCAGGGTTCGCCCGAGCCCATGATGGTGACGGGAAAGCCCACCGTGTGGAAAGGCACATTGTCCTTGCCCATGAATTCCCAATAGGTCACGTCGTTCGCATCGTGCCACCAGGACTTCCATATATTGCCCTTGCCATTGGCATCCGCCCATTCCTTGGTGGCGGCGATATATTCGATGGGCGCGTCGAACCAGACGTAGAAAACTTTTCCTTTTAGCTGGCCGTCCGCGATGTCGTCGGGCACCGGCACGCCCCACTCCAGGTCGCGGGTGATGCCGCGATCCTTCAGGCCTTCGTCCAGCCATTTGCGGGCGATGGAAAGCGCCAGCGCCGGCCATTCCTTGTCATGGCTGTCTATCCAGGTGCGAAGCTGTTCCACGAACAGCGACTGCTTCAAGAACAGATGCGCGCTGTCGCGGATTTCGATATCCGGGGAATTGGAAACGGCGGAGCGCGGATTGATCAAATCGGTGGGGTCCAGCACCCGGGTGCAATTCTCGCACTGGTCGCCGCGCGCGCGCTCGTAACCGCAATGCGGACAAGTGCCGATGACATAGCGGTCGGGCAGGAAGCGTTTTTCCGCATTGGAATAAACTTGGCGGGTGGTGCGGACTTCCAGGTGGCCGTTCTTCCAAAGCTGGCGGGCGAAATGCTGGGTGATCTCGCGGTTCTGGATGCTGGAGGAGCGGCCAAAATAATCCCATGACAGGCCATAGCGTTCGCCCAGCGCCTTTTGAATCTCATGCTGCTCGGCGCAATAGGTGGCGACATCCTGGCCCGCCTCCAGCGCCGCCAGTTCGGCGGGGGTGCCGTGCTCGTCGGTGGCGCAGATGAACAGCGTCTCGCGGCCCCGGGCGCGGGAATAGCGCGCGAAAATATCCGCCGGCAGCATGGAGCCGACCAGGTTGCCCAAATGCTTGACGCCGTTGATGTAAGGCAGGGCCGAGGTGATGAGGACGCGGTTCATGGCCAATTTGCTGTATGCTGCGAAGCACCCCTCTTACAGGGGGGCGGCGGCAGGGGGAAGGGCGATGAAAAAGGGCGGCTGGGGAATGATTTTGGCGGTGAGTTTGGCGGCGGGAAGCGCGGCGGCACAGCCGGTCCAGCCCATGCCCCGGCAGACCGACCCGGTGCCGCTGGACGCGCCCTCCGTCACCATCGGCAATGGTATCTTGACCGCCAAGATCTATTGCGTGGACGCGCAAAAGGGCTTTTACCGCGGCACCCGTTTCGACCAGGCCGGGGTGGTAGGCAGCCTTACGATGGGCGGGCATGATTTCTATGGCCCCTGGTTCGACCGGGTCTCGGTGGAAGTGCATGACTTCATGTTCACGCCGGAAGGGATCGTGGGCGGGCCCGACAGCGCCGTCAGCGGCCCGGTGGAGGAATTCGCGCCCATCGGCTTCGATGCGGCGAAGGCGGGCGGAACATTCGTCAAGATCGGCGTGGGCGTCCTGAAAAAACCGGACGACGCGCCGTATGACCATTACCGCATCTATGACATCGCCGATGCGGGCAAGCGCAGCTTCAGGTCGGACAAGACCAGCGTCACCTTTACCCAGGATATCCCCGGCCAGTATCTGTATGTGAAGACATTGGTGCTGGCGGGCAACCTGATGCGGATTGAACATGAACTGACCAACCGCAGCACCGCGCCCTTCGCCACCACCGTCTATGACCACAATTTCGCCAGGCTGTCGCCCGGAAATGAAGATGTGGCGGTGACGTTTCCCTTTGCCGCCACGGCCAATCCCGCGCCCGATGCAGCTCTTGCAAAAATGGACGGCAAGCGCTTCACGCATGCGCGCGCCTTGAAGGACAGCGAGCGCGTCTCGACCAGCTTCACGGGATTTGGCAGCGCGGTTTCGGACTACGACATCAGGGTGGAAAATGTGCGGACCGGCGCCGCCATCCGCGTCGCTGCCGACCATCCGCTGGTGAAGGTCAATTATTTCTCGGTCCGCAGCATCATGGCGGTGGAGCCCTATATCGCCATAAACCTGGCCCCGGGCCAGACCATGCGCTGGACCTACACTTATACATATACGGCCCCGCGCTAGCTTGCGCCGGGATGGCGGCAGGGTTATGGGAAGAAAAAGGCCGACTTAGCTCAGTTGGTAGAGCACCTGATTTGTAATCAGGGGGTCACAGGTTCGAGTCCTGTAGTCGGCACCATTTCAGATCATTCGCGCTGCGAATGATCTGAAATGACAAGCGGCGCGAGCGTCAGCGTAGCAGCGCCGCGCGTCAGTGCTGAAACTTACTTCTTCACCGTGACATTGATGGGGGCGGACGCATGCTGGCCGCCGCTCTTGTAGTTATCCCACATCAGGAAACCGACAACGGCCACGGCGATCATCACGCCGCCCAAAAGGAAGGCCAGCACCACGCTGCCGCTGCCTGATTCTTTTTCGATGATCATGTGCCTGGTCCCTGAAATCTGTCTCAAGGAACCAAACGGCTGAAACACGGCATTGTTCCGTCAGGAACTCTGCCAGCCCAGGGCGGCGGCGCCCGCGCCCACCAAAAGCCCGCCGCCGGTGCGGTTTACGGCCCGGCGCACGGCAATGCTTTTCAGTTTTTCACGCGCCATCGCCGCCAGTCCGCCATAGAGCGCCGCATTGATGGCGGCCAGGACAACGAAAGTGGCTTCCAGGATCACCATCTGCGGCAGCAAAGGCCGGTGCAGGTCCAGGAACTGAGGCACAAAGGCAATGAAAAAGACGATGCTTTTGGGGTTCAGCGCCGTCACCGCATAGGCATGGGCGAAGATGCGCTTCAGCGACAGCATGGGCGCGGGCATGTCGGGCGCATCCAGCGGCGCGCGCCACAGCTTGATGCCCAGATAGATCAGATAGGCCCCGCCCAGCCAGCGCAGCCCCGTGAAGAAAAAGGCCGACGCCGCCAAAATCGCGCCCAGCCCCAGCATGGAGCAGGTCATGGCGGTGAAATCGCCCAGCGCCACGCCCGCGACAACCGCGGCGGCCGGGCGTTTGCCGTGACCCAGCGCGTAAGAGACGACCAAGAGAACCGTGGGACCGGGCAGCGCCAGCAAAATGTTGGCCGCAAGTACGAAGGCCAACCAATGTGATAACGCCATCGCCACTTCCTTTGCACAGGCCCGCCTCCCCTTCGTGCGCGAAGCGCACAAGAGGGGGAGGTGGTTTCAGCGAGCGAAGGCGACCAGTTGGGAGCCGAGCGGAAGCTGAAACCGGAGGGGGTCAGGTAAGAAGTATATCGTTCGAGAAGCGATTTTTCGATGGCCCATCTGGCGGGAAATGCGTGGCCAAAGCCGCGCCGCAGATGTTGATGGCTTCCACGAAGCCGTTGGCGGGCTTGCCGCTTTTCATGCCATCGGAAACCGCGGCCACGGCCGCGTTCCACGGCCCCTCGCCCACCAGCTTGTGGATGGCGTCATGGGCCACCAGCTCCACCCGCCGGTCGCGCAGGGAGGCATAGATCAGGATATGCGGCTCGCTGTGCGACAGCCGGGCGCCTGCGGCAGCGAAATGATGCCGCGCCATGCGCCGCACGCGATGCGCCTTCAAGAATCCCGGCGTCATGAAGCGGCGGATACCCGGCAACGCCACGATCAGCGCCACCGACACGAACAGTCCGGCCTGCACCAAGCTGTAGGTGGACAGGGCGCGCAGGATCAGGCCTTCCATGGCGCGGGCGCTGTCATCGGTCCAGCTTGTGAAAATGCTGCCCAGCGCCAGGCGGTGCAGGCCCGCCAGCACCAGCACGGGCGGGGCTGCCAGCGCCGCAATCGCCGCCCAGGCCAGCGGCACTTCGCGGTAGCGCGAGACTTCATGCGTCAGCACGCAGAAGATTTCGCCTTGGGTCTTGCTTTCAGCCGCCGCGATGGCGGCGGAAATGCGCTGCTGGTCGGCGGTTGTGATCATCACCAGCTCCCAGAAGAGCCGCCGCCGCCGAAGGACCCGCCCCCGCCGCCGAAACCGCCGCCGCCAAAATCGCTGCCGCCGCCATAACCGCCGCCGCGCCCTCCGCCGCCCATGAACAGCAACGGCAAAAGGCCCCAGCCGCCAAAGACGCGCAGCAGCGCAAAGGCGATAAAGATAATGGCGATCAGTGCGCCAAGCGATCCGCCGTCCTGGCTTTTGCCCTGCTGCGCGGCGGCGGCAGCTGCGCGGGCCTCTGCCGTGGAAGTATCCAGCGAAAGCTGCTGCACCAGCGCGTTGACGCCGCCCGCCACGCCGCCGTCAAAATCGCCGGTCCGGAAACGCGGCAGCACGGCAGTCTGCAAGATGATGCTGGAAAAAGCGTCGGTCAGGATCGGCTCCAGCCCGTACCCCACTTCGATCCGCGCGCGATGCTCGGTGGGCGCGATGATGAAAAGCGCGCCATTGTTGAGCTTGGCCTGGCCGATGCCCCATTTGCGGCCCAGCTGGTAGCCGTAATCGGAAATCTCGTACCCGCCCAGCGACGGCACCGTCACCACCAAAAGCTGGCGCGAAGTCTTGGCTTCCAGCGCCGCCAGCCTGGCGGTGATGTCGCTGACATTGGCCGCGCTTAATATATGCGCGTCATCCACCACCCGCCCGGTCAGCGCCGGGAAAGATGGCGCCGCCGAAACGGGTGCGATCAGGCAAAATAGTGCGAGCAGGCCCGCAAGCAGCCGCATCGCTTATGGCGATGCAGGCTGTGCGGCGGGTGCAGCAGGCGCAGCCGTGTTGAAATTCACCACCGGCGCTGCCTGTGCGGCGGGCGTGGCGGCGAATTGCTGTGCCGGCTTCTGCGCCTTGTACAATGTGCTGGCCCAGACCACGCCCGGGAAGGTGCGCAGCTCGGTGTTATAATCCTGCACGGCGGCGTTGTAGTCGCGGCGCGCGATCTCGATGCGGTTCTCGGTGCCTTCCAGCTGCGACTGCAGCGCCAGGAAGTTCTGGTTGGATTTCAAGTCGGGATAATTTTCGCTAATCGCCATCAGCCGTCCCAGCACGCCCGACAACTGGTTCTGCGCCTGCTGGAAACGCTGGAACGCGGCCGGGTCGGTGATGGTGGAGGCATCCACCGTGACACGCGTGGCGCTGGCGCGCGCCTGGGTCACTTCGGTCAGAACGGATTTTTCCTGAACGGCATAACCCTGCACGGTGGCGACCAGGTTGGGGATCAGGTCAGCGCGGCGCTGGTAGGCCGCCTGCACATCGCCAAAGCGCGCCTTGACGGTTTCGTCCTTGGTGGGAATGGAATTGACGCCGCATCCGGCCAGCACCAGGGCCAGGCCCAGCGCAGCAAACATCTTGGGTAAAAACTTGGACGTCATCAAAAACCCCTTTTGCAGTGTCCGCACCAAAGATGGGGAACTTCGGCCAAACCGCAAGCCCATCGGCAAAAAATCAGCGTTTCTCGGCTTGCCTAGCAACATCCCGGGCCTTGCTGGCCTGGACGGCCGCGCCCTTGACCGGGGCGCCCTGGGACTGGGCAGTGGTGAGAATCCCCGTGCAGTTGGCGTCTTTTGCCAGGCCCGGATCAATAAAGGCCAGCAGCGCCGCGGGTCCGGCCACCAGGCCAAGCCCTGCGCCGATGGCGGTCTGCAGGATGGCGGGCTTTACGTCCACGTCAAGATTGGGCGAGGCCAGCTTGCCCGACATGCGGATGGGCGCATGCAGGCGCAGGATCTGGAAGGATTTGGGATTGCCGTTCAGGCTCAGGTTCAGCGTCTCGTCCTGCAGGTTGATGCTGCCCTGCCCGTCCACCCGCACCGGCGCGGTGTCGAAGACGAACTGGCGCGCCGCCATCTGGCCCTTCGCCACGTCGAAATGCACCACGGCGCAGCGCACCTCGGTGTTGGAATTGTCGCCCGCCAGCGAAAGCCCCAGCGCGCTGATCACATTCACGCCCATCCATTCGGCCAGGGAATGGCGTATCTGGCCGGACGGCATCACCGCTGTCACCTGCCCATTGGCGGCCGCCGCCGCCGCATGCACCGACTTGCCCGTGCCGGACAGCTTGGCGCGCGCTTCCACGATGCCCGATACGGGCTTGTCGGCAGACTTGATGAAGGTTTCGACATGAAGGTCGCTGACCCGCACATCCATGGCGGCGGTGGGAACATCTTTGCGCCCGTCAACGGAAATGCCGCCCGTCAGCTTGCCTTGCGTGAAGCCGAACGACAGCGGCTTCAATTCCAGCACGGCGTTCTTCAGGCTGATATGGGTGGAAAGCCCGCGCAGGGGAATGTCGCGGCTGGCGACATTGCCTGCCGTGTAATCCACTTCGGCATCCATCTGGCGCAGGCGCTCGGTGTGCAGGACCGTGTCGGGAAGCAGCCAGGGGCTTTGCGCCATGCTGGCGCCGCCGCCGAACAGCGCGCCCATATCGTCAAAGTATAAAGTGCGCGAGGCAATGCGCCCGCGCATGTCCGGCTTCTCGCCTGAAATATTGACGGTCAGGTTGCCGGACAGGTCGGAACGCCCGAACGTTCCGCGCAGATCGGCCAGGGTATAGACAGCGCCTTTGCGGGAAAGATTGACGTCAACCTGGTAGGGCGGCGTGCCGGGCAACGCCAAGCCGGTCAGGAAATAGACATCGGCCAGATCCTTGCCGGTGAGATTGATCCTGGCCTTGTATTCATCCAGCGCAAAGGGATGCGTCACGGATCCATCGACCACGGCATGGGTGTCGCCCGCCTTCACATCGGCGGTAAAGGCATAGGGCCTGGACTGGTCCACATGGATCAGCGCGCCGCCATGCGCATCGGCCACGAATTTGTTGCCGTTCAAGGTGCCGTCGCCCGCCAGGGTGAAGGCGTTGCTGCCGGCATTGATGTCTTCGCTGGACGAGACGGTGCCGCTGAATTTCAGCTTGCGTATCATGTCGTCAATCTGGACATGGCCGTTCCTGATCAAGAAACGCTGGATGGGCGGAATCCTGAAGGTGCTGGTGCCGTCGCCGTCCCAGTTGGTGCGCCCCTGGGGATCGCGCACCACCAGCACATCCAGCCCGTCCATGCTGAGAAGCGGCAAGGTCCAGTTGCCGAAGATGGCCGGGACCAGGCGGAATTCAACATCGGCCTGTTTCACAGACGCGCCTTGGGGATGATGCGCCCAGGCCGGGTCCGCCACGCGCAGCCCCGCGACGGAGACATGCGGCTGCCAGCGGAACAGGTCCACTTTCAGGTCGCCATCAATCCGCACTTCGCGCCCCAGCCGGAAAGACGCATAGCGCGCCACCGGCCCACGCATCTCGTTCCAGTCCAGGAAATAGAGTATGACCAGCGCCGCCACGATGAAGGCACCCAGCGTGATGGCGGTCCAGCGCAGCGCCCCGCGCCAGCTCCACTTGAAATCCCGGAAATCGGCCAGGATGCGATTCCTGCTTTCGGCCAAAAATGGCGACATAATGTCTTTATCCTGCGTCTGTAAGGGGATAGCGCGTCCCCAGACGCGGTCCCACCCATGCAAACGCCCGAAGCGCCATTGGGCTTCAAAAGTTGCGAAACGCTGGCAGCTTTGGGACGTTGTGAAAGCGGGGAATCAAGGAATTTTTGCGTGCGGCGTTGGCATCTGTGGCGGCTGGTCAGGCAGGGCTTTGCGGCCTTCATGGACGACCATGCCTTGACGCGCGGGGCGGCGATTTCCTTTTATGCCGTCACCGCCATCGCGCCGGTGCTGTTCATCGCCACCACCATCGCGGGTGCGGGCCTGGGCCAGGCGGCGGCCAGCCAGGCGGTGCGCCACCAGCTGCGCCAGGTGATGAGCCCGCAGGGCGCAGACCTGGTCCAGCTTGCCATCATTCACGTCAATGGCGACAGCCACACCGTGCTGGGCAGCATCATCGGGCTTATCACGCTGGTGGTGATCGCGTCCGGCGTGTTCACGGAGATGGAAGATTCCCTGAACGTGATCTGGAAAGCGCCGCGCAACGAGCCTTTTTTCTATGAACTGATGCGGGGGCGGCTGGTCAGCCTGGGCATGGTGGTGATCCTGGGCTTCATCCTGATGCTGTCCATGGTCTTCGCGGGCTGTCCGTCGTCAGATCATTTGGCGCAGCAGATGGGCTGGCTTAGTGGAGCATCGGCCTCGTCTTGGGGTTGATGTTAAGCGGCGTGGTTGCGGTGTTGCAAGCGTCGATGTTCGATGGTCTGTCGCTTGATCCTTTCTCGTCGATGGA
>CANIAL010000015.1 GCA_947465395.1 Alphaproteobacteria bacterium
AGCCCACCCCCGCCCAACTGACCGGGGTGGTCGGGCTGCTGGTGCTGATCCCCACCCTGGTCGGGCTTTACGGCGCCAAATTGGCTGGGCGGTGGCGCGCCGTTTACGTGGTGGGGGCGATGGTCTCGCTCTACCTGAATGTCTTTGTGCTGGTGGTGCAGGCCTTCCTCAAGGTGCAGCCCCAGCCCATCACGGCCGGGCCGATTTTCGGACTGGTGCAGGGTGTGGTGCTGGTGACCTTCGTGGTCCTGGGCCGCCGGGCATTGAAGCGGTTTCAGCGATAGGCTTGCGCTTTATACAAAGATTTTATAGGTATAATACTTATTGAATCTATGTATATTGGTAAATCATTGGCAGAAAACGAGAATCGCGCCTTCAAGACCAGCCTGCCGGAGCTCCTGATCCTGAAATTGCTGCAGGACCAGGAAATGTATGGCTATGAAATCGTGGCCGCGTTTCCCCGCGAAACCGGCCTGGCGCTGGCCGAAGGGGTGGCCTATCCGCTGCTGCACGCCCTGGAAAAGGACGGCGCCCTGAAGACCCGCCGGGCGGTCGAGAAAGGCCGCCCCCGCATCTATTACACCATCACGGCGCGGGGGCTGCGCCGCCTGTTCGAGCTGACGGACAACTGGAACCGGCTGAACCGGGCAGTACAAAAGCTGCTGGAGGCCTAGGACGCCGGGAGTGCCTGCATCAGCCGCCCGCCGATGCGGACAGGCTCGATCCGCGTGGCCAGGCCATCCTTGCCCGTTTCCACATAGACGCCGCAGACCGTGGCCGGACCCGTGGCAGGGGAAAAGCGCGCGCCCGACATCTTGCGCAGGAAACGCTGCACCGGCTCGGCCTTGTCCATGCCGATCACGGAATCATAATCGGCGCAGGCCCCCGCATCGGCCTGGAAGGCGGTGCCGCCTGGCAATATCTGGGCGTCGGCCGTGGGGACATGGGTATGCGTGCCCACCACCAGGCTGGCGCGGCCATCCAGGAAATGGGCCATGGCCATTTTCTCGGACGTGGTTTCGGCATGGATGTCCACCACGATGGCGTCCGCCCCTTCGCCCAAGGGACAGGCCGCGATCTGCGCTTCCACGGCTGCAAAAGGATCGTCCAGCGGGTCCATGAAGACCCGGCCCATGACGTTCACCACCAGCACGTTGCCGGCAGGGGTTTGATAAAGATTGGCGCCGCGCCCGGGCGTGCCGGGGGGATAATTCTGGGGCCGCAGGATGCGGTCTTCCGTCTCGATCACCGTCAGGATTTCTTTCTGGTCGGCCCAGTGATTGCCGGTGGTGATGACATCAATGCCCATGCCGAAATATTCCTCGGCGATGGAACGGGTGATGCCAAAGCCATGCGCGGCATTCTCGCCATTGGCGATGACAAGATCGGGCGACAGCAGGGACCGCAGGCGCGGCAGATGCGCCGCCACCGCGTCACGCCCCGGCTTGCCGATAATGTCGCCCAGAAAAAGTATCTTCATGGAAAAAGCCGCAGTCCGCGCTCGGTGAGAATAGCGGCCAGCGTCCTATCATGCGCCTCGGCCGGAAGCGAGGAAACCTCCTGGCCCGCATAGGCAATGCCGATGGCGCGGGCCTGGGGCAGCAGCGCCAATGTGCGGTCATAATAGCCGCCGCCATATCCCAACCGGTGCCCGCGTGCATCGAATGCCAGGAGCGGCACCAGCAGCATATCGGGGATCACCTTCTGCCAATGCGCCTGCGGTTCATGGATGTTGAGGAAGCCGGGCCTTAGCGCCTCGCCATCCGCCATCAAATGAAAATCCAGCGCCGCGTTTTTCTGCGCCATGCGGGGATAGGCGATGATGGCGCCCGCCTTCGCCAACGCCTGAAGTAATTGCGCCGGATCGGCTTCGTCCTGGATGGCGTGATAGCCGCCAACAATGCTGCCCGGCGCGATGTTCAACGACGCGGCGGACCCCGCCAGCGTTGATGCGATATCGCCATGCGCCAGCGAAGCCCGCATCGCGCGGGCCGCATTTCGCACTGCCATTTTGGTCATGTCATTATTCATGGGGGGCAAGTGGACGGAACCGCCAACGCCGTTGGTATTGGATCCTCATGGGCCTGCTTTGCAGGTGGGCGCCATATAGCTAGGACCAGGGTCCAGACCAGAGACAGCTCCCGATGAGTACATTAAGGCCCCTAGGCATCGCTTCCTGACGCACGAGGCAGTATCCGTCCAATCCCAACTTAGGCGTGCCCCAGGCGAACAGCAATGTCCTCGACCCTGCGGGCGGCGGCTTCCAGCGCATCGGCGGCCAAAGCTTCCGCCTTTTCCGCCTTTTCGCTGATGTCGGATTGTTCCTTGCGCAAGGTTCCGGCGGCATCGCCGCTTTCCGCCAGTTTTGCGCTTAACGCATGATGCTCGTCGGCGATCAGAAGCGCCGCCATCAACAGCAGCCTTGTGTCGCCCACCTGGCCCACCGAACCCAGCACTTCACGCGCCTTGGTGTCCACGATGGCGGCCAGCCCGCGCAGATGCTCTTCCTCGCCATCATCGCAGGCGATGGTGTAGGCGCGGCCATTCACCATGACGTTGACTAGCGGCATTTGGAGTTACCTTGCTAAAGCCGCGCGGATTTCACCGATGGCCCCGTCCAGCCGTCCTTCGACTTCCTGGCTGACGCTGGAAAGGGCGGCCAATTCATCCTCAAGTTCGGCGGCCCGGGCCAAAAGGGTCTGGCGCTCGGCCTCCAGGACCCCCAGGCGGGGGTCGGGGGCGGCCTGGACGTCGGCCATGCGGGGGCTTTCCGACGCCTGTTGGGCGGCTTTTTCCAAGGATTCCAATGCTGTTTCCAGGCGCGTCCTGGCCAATTCCAGCCGGCTCATCCCATCTCCATGCCCCACAACCCTTGTGACCATAAGCCCCGGCGGGAAAAGGGGTCAACGCATTTGCAACGCGCTCTTATTTGGGGCCTCTTGACGGGTGCTTGCCCCCCTCGTTATGGCCTGCCCACCCCCCGGGAAACTGCCTTATGACCGACACAAAAGCCCCGCCGGAACAGGCCGAAATCCGCCGCCTGGCCAATGTCATCCGGGCGCTGTCCATGGATGCGGTGGAGGCGGCCAAGTCCGGCCATCCCGGCCTGCCCATGGGCATGGCCGATGCGGCCACGGTTCTGTATTCGCGCTTCCTGAAATTCGACGCTGCCCATCCCGATTGGGCGGACCGCGACCGCTTCGTGCTGTCGGCAGGTCATGGCTCGATGCTGCTCTATTCGCTGCTGCACCTGACGGGCACGCCCGGCATTTCCTTGGACGACATCAAGGCCTTCCGCAAAGTGGGAAGCCCCTGCGCGGGGCATCCCGAATATGGCCATGCGCCGGGCATTGAAACCACCACCGGCCCCCTGGGCCAGGGCATCGCCAATGCGGTGGGCATGGCCATGGCGGAAAAGCATCTGTCCGCGCGCTTCGGCAGCGATCTGGTGGATCACAAGACCTATGTCATCGCGTCGGACGGCGACCTGGAAGAAGGCATTTCCCACGAGGCCATTTCGCTGGCAGGTCACCTGAAGCTGGGCAAGCTGATCGTGTTGTGGGACGACAATTCCATCACCATTGACGGCGCCACGTCTCTTTCCACCTCCACCGACACCATCGCGCGCTTCAAGGCGGCGGGCTGGGCGACCGATCATTGCGACGGCCATGACGCGGCGGATGTGTACCGCGCGCTGGCGGCGGCACAGAACAGCGACAAGCCGGTCTTGATCGCCACCCGCACCATTATCGGTTTCGGCCTGCCGGGCCGCCAGGGCACGCAAAAGGCCCATAGCGATGCGCCGGGCGCGGAGATTGTGGCGGGCGCACGCAAGGAACTGGGCTGGGATTATCCGCCGTTTGTGGTGCCCGATGACCTGGCGGCGCAGTGGCGCGCCATTGGTGCCCGCGGCAAACCGCAACGCGAAGCCTGGGACAAGCGCAAAGCCGCGAATACCAAGGCCAAGGAATTCGACACCCAGATCGGCGGTGCACTTCCCGCCGCGCTGGCATCGGGCCTGAACGCGCTGAAGGAAAAAGTCAGCGCCGAGAAACCCGCCGCCGCCACCCGCAAGCATTCCGAAAAGGCGCTGGAAGTCATCAATGGCGTGCTGAGCGGCACAATTGGCGGCTCGGCCGACCTGACGCCGTCCAACAACACCAAGACCAGCAACATCAACGCCATTACGCCGGATGATTTTTCCGGCCGCTATGTCCATTACGGCATCCGCGAGCATGGCATGGCCGCGGCCATGAACGGCATGGCGCTGCATGGGGGCGTCATTCCTTACGGCGGCACCTTCATGGTGTTCGCGGATTATTGCCGCCCGTCCATCCGCCTGGCGGCGCTGATGGGCATTCGCGTCGGTTTCGTGATGACCCATGATTCCATCGGCGTGGGCGAAGACGGCCCCACCCACCAGCCGGTCGAACAGCTGGCCGCGCTGCGCGCCATCCCAAACCTTCTCACCATGCGGCCCGCCGACGGCGTGGAAACCGCCGAGTGCTGGCAGATCGCCATGGAGAATGCGCGCCGCCCCAGCCTGTTGGCTTTTTCGCGCCAGGATGTGCCGACGGCGCGCACCACCCACACGACCGAAAACCTGTCAGCCAAGGGCGCCTATGAGCTGGTGGGCGATGCGGCGGCGAAAGTCACCCTTCTGGCCACCGGCTCGGAAGTCGGCCTGGCCATGGCAGCCCGGGATTTGCTGGCCAAAGAGGGCATCGCGGCACGCATAGTCTCCATGCCCTGCTGGGCCTTGTTCGAGGAACAAAGCGAACAATATCGTGAGAAGACACTTGGTCCCGGCACCGTCAAGATCGGCATAGAGGCGGCGGCGCGGCAGGGCTGGGACCGCTATATCGGCAATGGAGAATTCGTGGGCATGCATTCCTTTGGCGCGTCCGGTCCGGCCAAGGATGTCTACAGGCATTTCAACATCACGCCCGAGGCTGTCGTGGATGCGGCCAAGCGGGCCTTGAAGGCGTAAAGGGAGTTACCAATGGCGCTTCGCGTTGCAATCAACGGCTTTGGCCGCATCGGGCGGCTGGTGCTGCGCGCCATCGTGGAAAGCGGCCGCCGCGATATCGAGATCGTGGCCGTCAACGATCTGGGCCCGGTGGAAACCAATGCGCATCTGCTGCGCTATGACAGCGTGCATGGCCGCTTCCCCGGCAGCGTCACGGTGGATGGCGACATCATGACCGCCGCCGG
This sequence comes from Alphaproteobacteria bacterium, assembly GCA_947465395.1. Lineage (GTDB taxonomy): Bacteria > Pseudomonadota > Alphaproteobacteria > Micropepsales > Micropepsaceae > Rhizomicrobium. The sequence continues at coordinate 5,215 of CANIAL010000015.1, forward strand.
CCACAAGATCAAAGTCACCTGCATCAAGGACCCGGCCCAGCTTCCCCATGGTGACCTGGGCGTGGACATCGCCATTGAATCCACGGGCATCTTCACCGCCCGCGACAAGGCCGGGCTGCATCTGAAGGCGGGCGCCAAGCGCGTTCTCATCTCCGCGCCGGGCGAGGACGCCGACATCACCGTGGTCTATGGCGTCAATCACCAGCAGCTCACCAAGAAGCACCTGATCGTCTCCAACGCCTCCTGCACCACCAACTGCCTGGCCCCCATGGCCAAGGTGCTGCATGACGCGGTTGGGATTCAAAAAGGCGTGATGACCACCGTCCATTCCTACACCAACGACCAGCCGGTGCTGGACCAGATGCACAAGGATCTGTACCGCGCCCGCGCCGCGGCGCTTTCCATGATCCCCACCACCACCGGCGCCACCAAGGCGGTGGAAAAAGTTCTGCCGGAACTGAAAGGCCGCCTGGACGGTCTTTCCATCCGCGTGCCCACGCCCAATGTCTCGCTGGTGGACCTGAAATTCCATGCCGGCCGCGCCACCACGGTGGAGGAAATCAACGCCGCCATGCAGGCCGCCGCCGCCGGTCCCTACAAGGGCGTCATCGACATCATCAGCGACAGACTGGTGTCGGTGGATTTCAACCATTGCCCGGCCTCGGCCTCCTTCTGCCTGGACCAGACAAAAGTCACCGGCGGCGATTTCGTCACCGTGCTGGCCTGGTACGACAATGAATGGGGCTTCTCCAACCGCATGATCGACACCACGCTTGCGATGGGCAAGCTGATCTGATGCGACTGCCCACGCTCGACGATTGCGACGTGGGCGGCAAGCGCGTGCTGTTGCGCGTGGATCTGAACGTGCCGGTGCAGGATGGCCGCATCACCGACATGACCCGGATCGAGCGCCAGGTCCCCACCATCCGCGAGCTGGCGGACAGGAACGCGCGGGTCATCATCCTCAGCCATTTCGACCGGCCCAAGGGCAAGGTGGTGCCGTCAAAGTCTCTGAAGCCGCTGGTGGAGCCGCTGGCGCGCGCCATTGGCCGCCCCGTGGCGTTCGCCGATGATTGCGCCGGACCGGTGGCGGAAGCAGCCGTGGCGGCGCTGAAAGACGGCCAGGTGCTGCTGCTGGAAAACACCCGCTTCCATGCGGGCGAGGAAAATAACGACGCCGATTTTGCGCGGGCCGTGGCGGCGCTGGGCGACATCTTCGTCAATGACGCTTTTTCCGCGGCGCACCGGGCCGACGCCACCATATCGGGCATCGCGGCGCTGCTGCCGTCGGTGGCGGGCCGCTCCATGATGCTGGAATTGACGCACCTGGAAAAGGCGCTGGGCAATCCGGCGCGGCCCCTGATGGCGGTGGTGGGCGGCAACAAGGTTTCCACCAAGATCGCGGTCTTGGAAAACCTGGCGGGCAAGGTGCAGGTGCTGGCCATTGGCGGCGCCATGGCCAACACGTTTCTGGCGGCGCAAGGAATCCCGGTCGGCAAGTCGCTGCACGAGGCCGATCACCTGGAAACCGCGCGCAAGGTGGTGCGCATGGCCAAGGAACGCGGCGTGGAATTGCTGCTGCCCGCCGATGTGGTGGTGGCAAAAGAGTTCAAGGCGGGCGCGGCGTCGCGCGTGACCGGGGTCACCAATATCGGCGCCGATGAAATGGCACTGGATGTGGGCCCGGCCACCATCGCCGCCCTGACGGCCAAGCTGGCTGGGGCGCGCACCTTGGTCTGGAACGGCCCCATGGGCGCGTTTGAAACCGCGCCCTTTGATGCCGGCACGGTGGCGGCGGCGCGCGCGGTGGCTGCGGCAACGCGGGCGGGCAAATTGCTGTCGGTGGCGGGCGGCGGCGACACGGTCGCCGCGCTGGCCCATGCCGGCGTGGAAAAGGATTTCACCTATGTTTCGTCGGCGGGCGGCGCCTTCCTGGAATGGCTGGAAGGAAAAGCATTGCCCGGCGTCGAGGCCCTGAAAGAAGCGGGAAAAAGACAATGAACCTCATCGAACTGAACGCCATCGCCAAAAAGATGGTCGCGCCCGGCAAGGGCATCCTGGCAGCGGATGAATCCACCGGCACCATCAAGAAGCGTTTCGACAAGATCGGCGTGGAGAACACGGAAGACAATCGCCGCGATTACCGCGAAATGATGTTCCGCACCCCGGTGATGAAGCAGCATATCTCCGGCGTGATCCTGTATGACGAAACCATCCGCCAGAAAGCCCGGGACGGCACGACGCTGGTGAAGCTGATCCAGGACGCGGATTCGATTCCGGGCATCAAGGTGGATGCGGGCGCCAAGAAGCTGGCGGGCGCGCCCAATGAAACCATCACCGAGGGGCTGGATGGGTTGCGCGAGCGTTACCAGGAATATCACAAGCTTGGCGCGCGCTTTGCCAAGTGGCGCGGCGTGTACGAGATCGCGGAAGGCAATCCCAGCCATGACGCCATCCACGCCAATGCCCATGCCCTGGCCCGCTATGCCGCGCTGGCGCAGGAAAACGGCATCGTGCCCATCGTGGAGCCGGAATTGCTGATGGACGGCGCCCATACCATCGAGGCTTGCGAAGGCGTGACCGAATGGATTTTGAAGGAAGTCTTCCAGGAACTTTATTATGCCGGCGTGAAGCTGGAAGGCATCATCCTGAAGCCCAACATGATCGTGCCGGGCATGAAATGCGTGCAGCAGAACAGCGTGGAAGAGGTGGCCCAGCGCACCGTCACCGTCCTGAAGCGTTGTGTCCCCGCCGCCGTGCCGGGCATCGCGTTTTTGTCCGGCGGCCAGTCGGATTTGGACGCCACCGCGCATCTGGACGCCATGAACAAGATCGGCGGCTTGCCCTGGGCGCTGACATTCTCTTATGGCCGCGCGCTGCAGGCAGCACCGCAAGCCGCCTGGGCGGGTAAGGTGGACAATGTCGCCAAGGCGCAGGCCGCCTTCACCCACCGCGCCCGCATGAATGGCTTGGCCGCTTTGGGTAAGTGGGATAGCGCTGCCGAGAAAAACGCATCTTGAGCAACTGCCGTCTTTACCTGATTTCGCCGCCGACCTTCACGCCGCAGTTCGGCGATGCGCTGGCGCAGGCGCTGTCTGGCGGCGATGTCGCCAGTTTCCAGCTTCGCCTGAAAGATGTCAGCGATGACGAGATTGCGCGCGCCTGTGACGTCTTGCGCCCCATGGTGCAGGCGGCGGGCGTGGCCTTTATCCTGAATGACCGACCCGATTTGGCGGCGAAGCATTCCTGTGACGGCGTGCATGTGGGCCAGGAAGACGCCAGCTTTGCGCAGGCCCGCGCCGCGCTGCCAAAGGGCATTGTCGGCGTCACCTGTCATGACAGCCGCCATCTGGCCATGGAAGCGGGCGAGGCAGGCGCGGATTACGTGGCCTTTGGCGCATTCTTTCCCACCGCCACCAAGACGCCCAAGAGCCACGCCGATATCGAATTGCTGAAATGGTGGGCCGACACCATGACGGTTCCCGTGGTGGCCATTGGCGGCATTACCTTGGAGAACGCGCCCGCGCTGGTGACGGCGGGCGCGGATTTCCTGGCGGTTTCTGCGGGCGTCTGGGACCATAAAGACGGCCCCAAAGCGGCTGTGACCGCTTTCAATACACTGTTCTAGCTGCTATTTAGCCGCTGCTCTTTGAACCTGCGAACCGTCTTATCCGCGCCCGGAGGCGTAAACTCTTATGTCCAAGATTGCCGGCAATGAAGTCCGCCCCGGCGCCATGATCGAGCATCAGGGCCAGCTCTGGATCGCGGTGAAGTCGCAGGCGGTGAAGCCCGGCAAGGGCGGCGCCTACAACCAGGTCGAACTCAAGAATATCGAAACCGGCAGCAAGCTCAACGAACGCTTCCGCTCGTCCGAGATGGTGGAGGAAATCCACCTGGACAAGAAGGATTTCCAGTTCCTGTTCGTCAGCGGCGACATGCTGACCTTCATGGACATGGAGAATTACGAACAGATCGAATTGGCCACCGATTTCGTGGGCGACCAGGCCGCGTTCCTGTCCGACGGCATGAAGGTGATGCTGAAGCTGCATGAAGGCCGCCCGCTCTCCATCCAGTTGCCCGCGCAGGTGACCTTGCTGGTCACCGAAGCCGACCCGGTGATGAAGGGCGGTACGGCAGCGCCATCCTTCAAGAGCGCGACATTGGAAAACGGCCTGAAGATTCAGGTGCCGCCTTTCGTCGAAGCCGGCACCCGGGTTGTCGTCAACACAGAGGACGGCGCCTATCTGCGCCGCGCAGATTAATGGCGTATCTGTCACCGGCCCTGAACGTGATGGTCGCAGCCGCCAGGAAAGCGGGCCGTCCGCTGATCCGTGATTTCGGTGAACTGGAAAACCTGCAGATCAGCCAGAAGGGTCCCGCCGATTTCGTCACCAGCGCCGACAAGCGCACCGAGCAGATATTGGTGGAAGAGCTGACCCGGGTGCGGCCCGGCTATGGCTTCCTGGCCGAGGAAACCGGCGCCATCGAGGGCAAGGACCGCACGCATCGCTTCATCATTGATCCCATAGACGGCACCACCAACTTCATGCACGGCATTCCGCACTTCGCCATCTCCATCGGGCTGGAGCGCGAGGGGCAGTTGGTGTCGGCGGTGGTCTTCAATCCCGTCACCGATGATCTCTTCACGGCGGAAAAAGGCCATGGCGCCTATCTCAACAACAAGCGCCTGCGCGTGGCGGCCCGCAAGAATATGGGCGAGGCGGTGATCGCCACGGGACTGCCCTTCATGGGCAAGGATGGCCATGCCCGCACCCAGGCCGAGCTGAAGATCATGATGGCCGCCACCGCCGGGGTGCGCCGCTTCGGCGCCGCCTCGCTGGACCTGGCCTATGTGGCCGCGGGACGTTTCGACGGTTTCTGGGAGCATGGGCTTTCGCCCTGGGACGTGGCGGGCGGCATCCTTCTGGTGCGCGAGGCAGGCGGCATGGTCAGCGACCTGGACGGGCGCACCGCCGCCCTGGAGGCGGGCCATATCGCCGCCGCCAACGAGGTCCTGCACCCGCAAATGCTCAAGCTTCTCAAAGGGGCGGCGGCGGCAAACCAGTAATGGTTGCAAAGCGTTAGATTGCCGCTAGGCTGCGCGGATAATTCGGTGGGGACCGCATGTCGGGCGTTTCATTCAGGGCTGGTTTTTTGGCCGGGGCAAGCCTGTGCGCGGCTTTGGCTGCCGCCCAGCCCGCCGCCGCGCAAGTCGTGGCCAACAACCGCGAGCTTCAGGTGAACCCCCAGGCGGCAGGCGGCGGGACCGCGCTGCTCTATCCGGGCGGACAATATATGCGCAGCATCCGCCCCCTGCTCCAGCCCGGCGAAACCATCCGTGATCGCGGCCCGGTGGCCCTGCACATGCCATCCGGGCGCACGCGCGTTGCGGTGGCCCGAACCACACCCCGCGCCGAAGCCGCTGTTCCTGCAGAGCCGCGTGTGGCTGCCGCGCCCCAGCCCCCGCCTGCTTCCAAGCCTGCGCCAAAAGTGGCGGCGGCGCCGAAGCCCGCGCCAACGCAAGCCCCTGTCCAGGCCCAGGCCAATTTGGCAGCCTTGTCCCCGCAGGGCGCGGCCGGTCTTGATCTTGGCAATCTCACACCCACCAGGCCCCTGCCCAGCAATCCGGTGCAGACGGCCCGCAACACGCCGCCGCCCAGCACGGTGACCGCCCCTGCCGCCGCCAGCGGCGCCAATGTCGCGGGCCTGATCAAGCGCAGCGTCATCCTGTTCGCGCCCGATTCCTCCGACCCCGCCGAAGCGGCGCTGGGCGCCATCAAGTTCCTGGCCGGCGATCTCAGCGCCGACATGAACACGCCCACGGCCCGCATCCAGGTCCAGGCCTTTGGCGGGCGGCGCGGCGACAAGGGGTCCGATGCGCGGCGTCTTTCACTCAAGCGCGCCTTGGCGATCCGGCAAGTGCTGATTGACGATGGCGTGGCGGCGGAGCGCATTGATGTGCGCGCCATGGGCGGCGCCGATGACTCCGGTCCTGCCGATAGAGTCGACGTCTACATCAAAGCCTAGCTTTTCAAAATTTAGTTCTTTTCGGCAGCCTGGGCCGGGGTGGCGATGGCATTGCGCATGGCGCTGGCCAGGTGATCGGCGGCGAAACCGGCGACTTGCACGGCGGCGTCGCGGCTGACGGCGGCGACATCAACGGGATGCTCGGCACGGGCCTGGTGCAGATCCTGGCGCATATCGGCCAGGCGGGTCAGAACGGCCTGGCGGGCATCGTGCTCGCCCTTGGTGTTCTGGGTCAGATTGTGACCCATGCACAACCAGACCAGACCCAGCGCCATCATCCCGCGAATAATCATTGTCGTATCCCGCATCAACTTGCGGGATGAAATTGCGCCGATGGGGTCACGAAAAATATCGAGGAAAAGCCCGTAAGGGTTTTCCCGAAGCTGTTTCATATTGGAAATTGATTCCACATGCGCCGATGCGGGGCGCAGGAAAAGCTGTAAAAACAGGGGTTAAAGTCGTTTTAACCGTGCCGCCGCCATCTACGTATTTGCCCTTACAACTCTACGGAAACACAGCCCCGCCTCCCCTTCGTCCGCGAAGCGGACAAGAGGGGGAGGTGGTTTCAGCGTGCGAGAGCGAGCTTTTCGCGAGCCGAGCGGAAGCTGAAACCGGAGGGGGGCAAATAAATCAATGAAGTCTGGCCATTTCGCGCATGTCCACATGCCGCGCCTCGGGGCCGAAATTGATCAGGATGCCCACCAGCACACAGGCGAACAACGCGTCCGCCGCCAGCGCCTGGGCATAGGTCCAGTGCCAGTCCTCCACCAAGGATGCCTGCAGCAGGCCGATGCCGGCCGCCGCCAGGTTGCCCAACTGGTAGACAAAGCCGGGGAAGGTGCCGCGCGCATGGGGCGGCGATAATTCGTTCAGATGCGCCGGCACCACGCCCCAGGCCCCCTGCACGCAGAATTGCAGCACAAAGACCGACAGCGCCAGATAGAGCGGCTGGTCGAACAGGAATACCCAGAAGGGGATCACCGGGATCATGCAAAGCGCCGATATGCTGATGGTGCGCCGCCGCCCGAAACGCTGGGAGAGCGTGCCGGCGATCAGCCCGCCCAAAATGGCGCCGAAGGCCGCCACCGTTCCCAGGACGCCTGTCATGCCGGCCGAAAAGCCGTGCTGGATGCGCAGGAAGTTCGGATAGAAATCCTGGGTGCCATGGCTGAGAAGATTGAAGCCCGACATCAGGATCACGGCGAAGATCGCCACCTTCCAATGTGCACGGATCACCGCCATGGTCTTGCCCGCTTCTTTCCGGGCGCCGCTCTTCTGGCCTTCGGTCCAGGCGGGCGATTCCGGCACCGTGCGGCGGATATAAAGCACCAGCAGTGCGGGAATGGCGCTGGCCATCACCAGGGCGCGCCAGCCGAAATGCGGCACCAGCAAACCGGACGCCACCGCTGCGATCAGCGATCCGGTGGGATAGCCCGTCTGCAAAAGCCCGGAGACGAAGCCGCGCGATTCCGGCTTTACATGTTCCATGGTCAGCGATGCGCCGATGCCCCATTCCCCGCCCATGGCAATACCGAACAGGCAGCGCAAAATCAGGAAGACGGTGATGTTGGGCGCGAAGGCTGACGCGAAAGCCAGCCCGGAATAGAGCAGCACATCCAGCATCAATATGGGGCGGCGGCCAAAACGGTCGGCCAGGCGGCCAAAGATGAAAGCACCCAGCGGGCGCAGGCCCAATGTCAGCAGCGCCGCCAGCCCGATGGCCTTGGCGCTGACGCCGAATTCGGCGGCGATATCCTTGGCCACGAAGGTGATCAGGAGATAGTCGAACGCATCCAGGGTCCAGCCCAGGTAACTGGCCGCCACCACATGCCGCTGGACCGGCGTCCAGCCCTTCAATGCCGCAAAGACCATGCCCCGTGCCCCCATGCCCGAACCGCATCCTGTCCAAAGCCCGGGCCTTTGGAAACCCTGAAAATTTTCGCTCTTGTACCCTGGGCGCATTTGCGGACCGGGCCCGAGCCATTAAAAGAAGGCATGACAAAAACGCCCGCTTTCATTCTTGCGCTGCTGCTGCTTTCGGGTGGCGTGGCCCGCGCCGACGGGCTGGAAGCGGCGGGCACCGACATCGCCATCGCCCTGCCCCTGATCGCGGGCGGCATCAGCCTGTACAAGGACGACCGCACGGGACTGGCGCAACTGACCGTGGTGGGGCTTGCCACCGTCGGCACTGCCTATGGCCTGAAAAGCATCGTGCGCGAACGGCGGCCCGACAAGAGCGACTACAAATCCTTCCCGTCCGACACCTCGGCGCTGGCCTTCGCGCCCGCGCAATATCTGTGGGACCGCTATGGCTGGGAATATGGTCTGCCCGCCTATGCCGCCGCCGCTTTCGTGGGCTATAGCCGCATCGATGCCCGGAAGCATCATTGGTACGATGTGGCGGCAAGCGCAGGGCTTGCGTTTAGCTTCAGCAAGATTTTCACCAGCCGCTATCGCGAGCGCGGCCTTGCCTATGCCGCCAGCGCCGACACGGATGGCGGCGCGATTCATGTCGCGTATAATTTCTAGTTCGCGACGCTGACTTCGGAGAGGCGGTCCACCTTCCGCAAGGGCGGAAACAGCCGCATCCAAATCGCCACCACGCCCAGCGTGCCGATCCCGCCCAGCACCACTGCCGGCACCGCGCCCAGAAGCGCGGCCGTGGTGCCGGATTCAAATTCGCCCAGTTCATTCGATGCGCCGATGAATAGCATCGAGACGGCCGAGACGCGCCCGCGCATGGCGTCCGGCGTGGCGAGCTGGATCAGGGATGAGCGGATATTGACGCTGACCATGTCGGACGCGCCCAGCGTGAACAAGGCCGCCAGTGACAGGGGAAACCAGGTGGAAAGCCCGAAAACGATGGTGGCAATGCCGAAAATGGCCACCGCGGCGAACATGGTGGCGCCCACATGCCGGGTGATCTGGCGCTGGGTGAGATAGAAGGCCACCAGGAAAGCGCCCACCGCGGGTGCGCTGCGCAGGAAGCCCAGCCCCACCGGCCCCACATGCAATATGTCGCGGGCATAGACGGGCAGCAGCGCGGTGGCCCCGCCCAGCAAGACGGCGAAAAGATCAAGAGATATCGCGCCCATCACCACCGGGCGGTGGCGCACGAAACGCACGCCTTCGGCCACGCGCTCGAAGCGGGTGGCAAGCGTGGCTTCGGGCGTATGCCGCCGCCCGCCCAGGCGCGAGACGATCAGGGCCGCGACGGCGAAGCCCGCAATGCACAGCGCATAGACCGCCACCGGACCCAGCGCGTACAGGAATCCGCCCAGCGCGGGGCCTGCAATGATGGCGGCGGTGAAGGCCGATGAATTGATGGAAATGGCGCGGGGCAGTTTCTCCTGCACCACCAGGAATGGCAGCAGCGACGACCCGGACGGCCCGGAAAAACCCCGCGCCGCGCCGAACAGGACCAGCACCACGTAAAAGGGCCAGGCGGTGTACGGCACCAGCAGGCTCAAAACCAGGAACAGGCCCGCGCACAGGGCCTGCAATCCCGCCGCCAGGGCATAGACCAGGCGCTGGTTGAAACGGTCGGTGATGTCGCCCGCCGGCAAGGTCAGAAGGAACATGGGCAGGAACTGGCACAGCCCCACCAGTCCCAGCGACAAGGGCGTGCGCTGCATCTCATAGATCTGCCAGCCGATGGCCACCGACTGCATCTGCACCGCCAGGGTGGAGACAAAGCGCGAGGCCACGAACAGCCTGAGGTCATGGGGCCGGTAGATGGTCGGCCCGCCAACGGTAGGAATGTCGCGCATTATCGCCCAGCTAACATGGCAAGGCCCAAAACAACAGCTGCCGCGGGCCAGTAGCCGCCGCAAGGGAGCCATGCAATAGTGACCGTGCTTTTACGGGCCTTGGCCGTCAATGAAATGGTCCCGCGTATCGAGCCTTTTCATTGCGGCGGCCGCCATGCTGCCCGCTCCCGGCTTTGCAGCCGATCCGACAGCAACCCTCACCATCCATGTGCAGGACCTGCGGCCCGAGGGCGGCATCCTGCGGCTTGGCGTCTATGACGCGGCACGCTATCCCGACGACAAATCCGTGCCCCTGGCGTCCGCCGACGTCCCCGTCAGCGGGTTCGAGACCGTCATCACCCTGCACGGCATCGCGCCGGGCACCTATGCCATCGAGACGTTCCAGGACATCAATTCCAACGACAAGATGGACACGACCTGGCTGGGCATTCCGCTGGAGCCGTTCGGCTTCTCGCGCGATGCGCGGCCTTTCCTCAGCAAGCCTGACTTTAGCGACGTGAAATTCACCCTGGTGGCGGGCGATAACACGCAAGTCATTCATTTGCAGAACTTCACCGGCACCTCCCCCACCGAACGAGCGCGCGACGCATTGCGCGCGCGTCAACGCAAGTGAGAAGACAGATGGCACAGGCAAAGATCATTTTCCTGATACAGGCCGCAATGCTTTTGGCGGGCGCGCCCGCATTTGCAGCAGACCCGGATATTTTCGGCCAGGACCTGAAATACACGGCCAATTTCGGAATGGGCTATTCCAACGGCAATTACGGCACCGCCAGGAACACCGATGTCACGCTGGGCCTGACCAACCTCAGCGTGGCCAGCGGCGACTTCAAACTCAGCGCCTCCATCCCCTATATGCGGATATCGGGACGCGGGCTGGTGACCTTTGACGCTTCGGGCAATCCCATCGTCATCAACCGGCGCACCGCCCTGCCGCCCGATACCCGCACCGGCTTTGGCGATCTCAACCTGGCGCTGTCCTACACCATCCCGGCGACGCTGCTGGGTGACTACGAAGTGCGGCTGACCGGCGTCACCAAGGCGCCCATCGCCTCGGCCCGCAGGCGGCTTTCCACCGGCGAAGCCGATTACGGCATGAGCGTGGATGTCTCGCGCCAATGGGGAAAATGGGGGCCGTTCCTGACCGTGGGGTATTTGGTGCCGGGACAGCCGGTTGGCTACACGCTCAACGACACCACATCCGTCTCGGTGGGCAGTAGTTACGAGCTGAGCAAGAATTTCGTGGCCATCGCCTCTTATGATTTCGACAGTTCGGATTCGCCCCTGGTGCCGCCGGCCCATGAACTGGCGGCGTCGCTGAGCTGGGTGCGCGAAGGCGGCATCACGCTTACCGGCTATGGCACGGTGGGATTGAGCGCCGGCGCCCCCGATATGGGCGCCGGGCTGCTCGTATCCTATGGCTTTAAATAGGCGCGCTCAGGCGAGTGACGTTTCAAGGGTCTTGCAGGCCTCGATCAACCCGCGCACGGAGTCAGCGGATTTGCCCAGGGCGGCTTTTTCTTCCGCCGTCAGCTCCAGCTCCACGATCCGCTCCACGCCCTTTTCGCCGATTACCACCGGCAGGCCCACATACAGGTCCTTGATGCCGTAGGCGCCGTTGACATGCACGGCGCAGGGCAGCACGCGCTTCTGGTCCTTGAGATAGCTTTCCGCCATCTGAATGGCCGAGGTGGCGGGGGCGTAATAGGCGGACCCCGTCTTCAGCAGGCCCACGATTTCGGCGCCGCCATTGGCGGTGCGGGTGATGATCTGGTCCAGGCGTTCCTGTTTGATCCAGCCCATCTTCACCAGTTCGGGCAGCGCAATGCCGGCCACGGTGGAAAAGCGCGGCATCGGCACCATGGTGTCGCCATGGCCGCCCAGCACGAAAGCAGAGACATCTTCCACCGAGACATTCATTTCCTCGGCCAGGAAGTGGCGGAAACGGGCGCTGTCCAGCACGCCCGCCATGCCCACGATCTTTTCGTGCGGCACGCCGGAGAATTTCTGCAGCGCCCAGACCATGGCATCCAGCGGGTTGGTGATGCAGACCACAAAGGCGCCCGGCGCATGCGCCTTGATGCCCGCGCCCACCGAGGCCATGACTTTCAGATTGATGCCCAGGAGGTCGTCGCGGCTCATGCCGGGCTTGCGCGGCACGCCAGCGGTGACGATCACCACGTCTGCGCCCGCAATGTCGGCATAATCATTGGTGCCCTTGAGCCTGGCGTTGAAGCCGTCCACCGGGGCCGACTGGCTGAGGTCCAGCGCCTTGCCCTGGGGCAGGCCTTCGGCGATGTCGAAAATCACCACATCGCCCAATTCCTTGGCCGCGGCCAGATGGGCCAGGGTGCCGCCGATTTGTCCGCCGCCGATAAGGGCGATTTTCTTGCGCGCCATAACTTCGTTCCTTTGTGCCTTGCGTAATGGGAAAAATCCGGGCGCTTCCTAGCCCGGGCGGGGCGCTGGAGCAAGGCGGCAAACCCCGCCGCAAAGCAATAATCCCCGCTATCCGGCGTTTTCGGCGGCCTGCTCGGGACTTCCCGCCTTCACGTCGTGTCGGCGCACATGCGGCAGGGAAAGGGGATGCTCTTCCCGGATGAAATTGATCAGCTTTTCGCGCACTTCGCAGCGCAGATCCCAGCAGCGCGAGGCGTTGGAGGCGCTGACCAGCACGCGCACTTCCATCACCTGTTCCTTGCTCTCGGTGACCTGCACGCTGGCCACCCTGCCGTCCCAGAGCGGCGATGCCTTTGCCAGTTCCGTTACCTTGGCGCGCAGGGCTTCCATCGGCATGGTGTAATCCAGATACAGCATCACCGTGCCGGTGAGCGACGATGACGACCGCGTCCAGTTGGTGAAGGGTGTCTGGAACAAATAAGACAGCGGCACGATCTGGCGGCGCTGGTCCCACAGACGCACCACGATATAGGTGGAATTGATCTCCTCCACCCAGCCCCATTCCTTGTCGATCACCACGGCATCTTCCAGCCGCAAGGGCTGGGTCAACGCCAGCTGCACGCCCGCGATCAGATTCTCCAGCATGGGACGCGCCGCCAGGCCCGCTACGATGCCCGCCACCCCGGCAGAAGCGAAAAGCGAGACGCCGAACTGGCGCACGCCTTCAAAGCTCATCAGCGCAAAACCAAGCGTGATGGTGCCGACCAGGATGTTGATGGCGCGGCGGAAGATGCGCATCTGGGTGAAGACCTTGCGCGCTTCCAGATTGTCGGCGACATCCATGCGGAAGCCGCTTTCATAGCCGTCAATCAGGATATTGGCGGCCACCAGCGCCAGCCAGCCCATCAGAACGATGAAAGCGGCCAGCAGGATGCGGTCGGCCATGTCGGAGACGCGGTGCGACAGCGGCAACAGCGGCAGCGCCACGGCCAGCGCCACCAGCACGATGCCATAGCGCAACAAGGGCGCGCTGCGCTCGAACACCTTGCGGCCAAAGGGCGAAGCGCGGCCCACCAAGGATGTCAAAAGGCGCAGCAGGCTGCGCTGCACCAGGAAGCCCGCCGCCACGATCAGGATGAAAAGCCCCAGCGCCTGTATCCAGGGCGGGACAACTGCGATTTCCAGATTGGTCAGGCGCGTCACGAAACTCATGGCCAAAGCCTAGGACCGCGTCACTGCGAGTCAACCAAAGAAAAAGGCCGGACGTTTCCGCCCGGCCTTTTGCTTGTCTTCAAGTGAAGGAAAACCTTAGAGGGCTTCCTTCAATTCCTTGGAAGCGCGGAAGGCCACCTTCTTGGAAGCCTTGATCTTGATGGCTTCGCCAGTGGCGGGGTTGCGGCCCATGCGCGGACCGCGCTTGCGCACAACCAGGATGCCCAATCCGTTGAGACGGATGCGGGCGCCCTTCTTCAGATGCTTGGTGATCAGCGCGATCGTATCTTCCAGCATCGCGTTGGCGCTCTTCTGGGAGATTTCATGCTTTTCAGCCAGCTGGGCGGCGAGCTGGCGGGTGGAAATGGTTTCGACTTTTACTGCGGCAGTTGCCATGGGAAATCCCCTTTTCTCGAATCACGGTTGAGGCTTGATTTTACGGCATTTCGCGGCTGAGCAAGCCATCAAACATCAAAAAATCCCCGAAAAACGGAGCTTTTTTGCATGATAAGATGGGAACATGTGCAAAAGCCCCGTTTTCCGGGGCTTTTCGCGCCTTATGCGGCGTCGTCGGACACCGCATCCACGCGTTCGGTGATGCGGGCGGATTTGCCGGTGCGGCCGCGCAGGTAATAGAGCTTGGCCCGGCGGGCCTTGCCCTTGCGAACCACGGTCACCGAATCCACCAGCGGCGAATAGATCGGGAAAACGCGTTCCACGCCTTCGCCATAGGAAATCTTGCGCACGGTGAAAGCCTCGTTGAGGCCGGCGCCCTGGCGGGCAATGCAGACGCCTTCAAAGGCCTGCAGGCGCTCGCGAGTCTTGTTCTGCTTGGTCTTCTCGTCAAAGGTGACGTCCACCACCTTGACGGCGACCTTCAGCGTGTCGCCGGGACGGAAATCGGGCAAAGCCTTGGCGCGCAGGGTCGCCATCTGTTCGGCTTCCAGCGTCTGCAAAAGGTTCATGGGTCAATCTCCGTAAGGCTTTTCTGTGCGTTGAGCCGGGCCGTATAGCCTAGGGCCCCTTCTTTTCAAAGGGGGACAGGTGCTTTTCATAGAGGCCCCAAAGATCGGGGCGGCGGGCCTGGGTCAGGCTTTGCGCCTGTTCCAGCCGCCATTTAGAAATTTCCCTGTGATTACCGTTGGTTAGGACAGCCGGGACCTCCCGCCCCTCGAATGTCTGGGGGCGGGTGAAATGGGGGTATTCCAGAAGCCCCGCCGCAAAGCTTTCTTCCCTAGTGGAAGCATGGTCGCCCAGCACGCCGGGCAGGAGCCGGACGGCGGCTTCCATCAGGGCCATGGCCGCGATTTCGCCCCCCGCCAGCACGAAATCGCCAAGGGAGATTTCCTCGATATTACGGGCCTCGATCACCCGCTGGTCCAGGCCTTCGAAACGGCCACAGAGCAGGACCGCGCCCGGACCCGCCGCCAGCGCCCGCACCCGGGCCTGTGTCAGCGGCGCACCGCGCGGGGAGAGATAGATCAAGGGGCGATCATTGCGCGCCACCGCATCAATGGCGGCCGCCGCCACATCGGCCCGCATCACCATGCCCGGCCCGCCGCCCGATGGCGTGTCATCTACCTGGCCGTGCTTGCCGATGCCATGGTCGCGGATATCGCGCACCTCCAGCGACCAGAGGCCATTGGACAGCGCCTTGCCCGGCAGGGATATGCCTAAGGGGCCGGGAAACATTTCCGGGAAGAGCGTCAGGACGGTCGCAGCCCAGCTATTCGACATTGGGATGCGCCCCATCCGCTTCGTCTTCCTCGGGCACCGCGACAAGAATATGGCCCTTGGCGATTTCGATATGCGGCACCGTCTCGCGCGTGAAGGCCAGGAGCACCGTGTCGCCATCTGCGCGCATGATCTCGATCACATCACCGGCGCCAAAATTGTGAATGCCGGAAACCTTGCCCAGCACGCGGCCGTCAGCGTCCCGCGCTTCCAGGCCGATCAGGTCGGCATGGTAGAATTCTTCCTCATCGGCGTCGGGAAGTTTTTCGCGGGCGATGAAAAGCTCGGTGCCTTTCAGCGCCTCGGCATCCTCGCGGCTGCTGACACCTGAAAATGAAATCACCGCCTCGCCCGGTTTTGCCGAGCGGAGGGCGGTGATCGCAAAGCTCTTGCCCGCCGCGTCATGCAGCGGGCCATAGGCGCGCAAGGCCTCGGGCGCGGCGGTGAAGATTTTCACCTTCACCTCGCCCTTCAGGCCATGGGCGCCCATCACGGCGGCCAGAAGAATGTCCGTCGCCAATTAGGCCGCGGGGGCTTCTTCGGCAGCCGGCGCGGCGGCAGCGGCTTCCGCGGCCTTGGCGTGGGCAGCGGCGCGTTCCTGCGCCTTCTTCTTGGGCTGGGCCTTTTGCGGATTGTTATGGATGCGCGCCTTCACCAGGCCGGCATTGGCCAGGAATTTGTGCACGCGGTCGGTGGCGGTGGCGCCCTTGGCGATCCAGGCCTTGGCCTGGTCCAAATCCAGCTTCAGGCGGTCGGCATGGTCCGACGGCAGCAGCGGATTGTAGAAGCCGATCTTTTCGATGAAACGGCCATCGCGCGGATTGCGGCTGTCGGCGATGACGATGTTGTAGTGCGGGCGCTTCTTGGTGCCGCCGCGCGCAAGCCTGATCTTAAGAGCCATTGTATTTTCCTTTTTTTCAAAAAACCTATCGCCGACCCGGAAACATTCCGGGCGGTAGTCCACCGGGCATTCCGCCCATGTTACCGGGCATTTGCGGCATGCGGCCGCCCTTGCCCATTTTCTTCATCATGTCCGCCATCTGGCGGTGCATCTTGAGAAGCTTGTTGACCTCGCTGACATCCACACCAGCTCCCGCCGCGATGCGCTTCCTGCGCGAGCCGTTGATGACATCGGGATCGCCGCGCTCGGCGCGGGTCATGGAGGAAATGATCGCTTCCTGGCGCGTGAGAATGCGGTCATCCAGGCCCGCCGCATCGAGCTGGCTTTTCACCTTGCCCACGCCCGGCAGCATGGCCAGCACGCCCTTCATGCCGCCCAGCTTTTTCATCTGCGCCAACTGCGAAGACAGGTCGTTCATGTCGAACTGGCCCTTCTTCATCTTGGCGGCCAGCTTGTCGGCCTCCGCCTTGTCGAAGCCTTCGCTGGCCTTTTCGACCAGGCTGACCACATCGCCCATGTCCAGGATGCGCGCCGCGATGCGGGCGGGATGGAAGACTTCCAGCGCCTCCAGCTTTTCGCCAACGCCGATGAACTTGATGGGCGCGCCCGTCACGGCCCGCATGGACAAGGCGGCGCCGCCGCGGGCATCGCCGTCCACCCGCGTCATGATGATGCCGGTCAGGGGCGTGCGGCGGTTGAAATTGTCGGCGATGGTGACGGCGTCCTGGCCGGTCAGGGCATCGGCAACCAACAAGGTTTCATGCGGATTGGTGGCGGCCTTGATGGCGGCGATCTCGGCCATCAGTTCTTCGTCAATGGACTGGCGGCCCGCCGTGTCCAAAATCAAGACGTCATAGCCGCCGACCTTGGCCGAGGCGAGCGCGCGCTTGGCGATGCCGACCGGCTCCTGCCCCGCAACAATAGGAAGCGTGGCGATGCCCGCCTGTTCGCCCAGCACGCGCAGCTGCTCCATGGCGGCGGGACGGTTCACGTCCAGCGAAGCCATCAGCACGCGCTTTTTTTCCTTGGTCTGGAGAAGAAGCCCCAGCTTGGCCGACGACGTGGTCTTGCCCGAGCCCTGCAACCCCACCATCAGGATGGGGGCGGGCGGCGAGCCCAGATTGAGCGCGGCATTGTCGCTGCCCAGTGTTTCCACCAGCACGTCATGGACGATCTTGATGACCTGCTGGCCGGGCTGAACCGAGCGGATGACATTCTCGCCAATGGCGCGCGGGCGCACCTTCTCGATAAAGTCCTTCACCACCGGCAGCGCCACATCCGCCTCGATCAAAGCGGTGCGCACTTCGGCCAGCGCGGCATCGACATCGGCTTCCGAGAGCGCGCCGCGCCCGCGAAGCTTGTCGAATACGCCGCCGAGGCGGGTTTGAAGCGAGTCAAACATTCACAGTCCCAATACAAAGCGATACGGCCCCAGGGGGCGCACTTAGTTTTTGGGCGCGCCCTGACTGGGGCAAACCCAAAGCAGTTTTGCCCCAGGGGGCGCACCTGCGCTGCCTGGGGGCGATCCCCCGCGCTGGGCGGGGGACCGGAGGGCTGAAGCTCTCCGGAAGAGGCGGGTTTTTAGGCTGTGGGGAGCGGTTTGCCAAGGCCAAATGCAACGGCCCGGCAGATCGCTGCATACGCCGGTTTCAGGCCAAATCCTGCCTTTTCAGCCAGATTATGGCCTAGTCCTCGCGGCCGATCTGGCCGGTGGATTCGCCGGGCGCCAGCAAATGCTTCCAGATCAGGGCGCCAATCGCGCCGCCCACCAAGGGCGCCACCCAGAACAGCCAGAGCTGGTTGAGTGCGCCCGTCTGGGCGAAGAAGGCCACGGCCGTGGAGCGCGCCGGATTGACCGAGGTGTTGGTCACCGGAATGGACACAAGGTGGATCAGGGTCAGCGCCAGGCCGATGGCCAGCGGCGCAAAACCGGCGGGCGCAGCGCGGGAGGTGGACCCCAGGATCACGATCAGGAAGCCCGCTGTCAGCACGATCTCGGCCAGCAGTGCGGCGGCCATGCTGTAATGGCCGGGCGAGAGGTCGCCATAGCCGTTGGATGCAAAGCCGCCCGCCGCGAAATTGGGCGCGCCGGACGCGATCCCGTAAAGCACCGCGGCGGCGGCCGTGCCGCCCACCACCTGCACCACCCAATAGGGCAGCAATTCGCGCCATTGGAAACGCCCGGCCAGTGCAAGGCCCAGCGACACGGCGGGATTGAAATGCCCGCCCGAAATGCCGCCCACGGCATAGGCCATGGTCAGCACGGTCAATCCGAAGGCCAGCGCCACGCCCGCAAAGCCGATGCCAAGAACGGGATAGCCCGCTGCCAGCACCGCGCTGCCGCAGCCGCCAAACACCAGCCAGAAAGTGCCGAAAAATTCCGCCGCCAGTTTCCTGATCATTACGCGCCCCGTTTTGATTTCAGCCCCGCGACTCTTCTATCATTTTGGCGTCTAGCCCGTAAGCCCGAGCTTCTCCGCCAGATAGACAAAACTGAGCCCCCACATCTCGGCGGCCTGTTTGTGGTCGGCGGCGGCAGCATGGCCGCCATCGGTGTTTTCATAGAACAGCACGTCATGCCCCCGCTCTTCCATGCGCGCCGCCATCTTGCGGGCATGGACCGGCGTCACCCGGTCGTCGCTGGTGGCGGTGACGAAAAAGACGGGCGGATAGGTCTTGCCCTTCTGCACATTCTGGTAGGGCGAGTATTTGAGAATTGCGGCACGTTCTTCGGGAATGGCGGGGTCGCCATATTCCCCGATCCAGCTTGCGCCCGCCCCGATATGGGTGAAGGCGATCATGTCAATCAGCGGCACCTGGCAGACCACCGCGCCCAGCAATTCCGGCCGCTGCACCATCACGGTGGACACCAGCAACCCGCCATTGCTGCCGCCCATGATGCCCAATTGTTTTGGTGTGGTCAGCTTGCGCCGGGCCAGGTCTTCGGCCACCGCCGCGAAATCATCAAAGGCACGCTGGCGGTTCAGCTTCAGGGCGGCGTCATGCCAACCTGGACCGAACTCGCCGCCGCCGCGGATATTCGCCACCACATAAATGCCGCCATGGGACAGCCACAGCCGCCCGAAATTGGCTGAGTAAGAAGGCGTCAGCGAAATCTCGAAGCCGCCATAGCCGTACAGGATGGTGGGCGCGGGGCCGGTCAAGTTCTTGGGCCGGGTCACGAAATAGGGCACCCTGGTGCCGTCTTTCGATAGGGCTTCAAACTGTTCGGTGACAAGCCCGCCGGCATCAAAGCGCGCGGGCAGCGATTTTATCGCCTTCGGCATGTTGTCGCCCTTGTCCCAATAAAGCGTGGTGGGCGTCAGGTAATTTTCAAAGCGGAACATGGCATCGGGGCCATAGTCATCGGCGGCCACGATTTCCGCCGCGCCCTGCCCCGGCAGTTTCAAAACCGTATCGCTCCAATTTTTCCCGTTCGTTGTGAACGCATGAACTGCCCCCACCACATTGTCGGTGATCACGACATACAGTTTGTCGCGGCCGGCGGAGACGCTCTCAACGCTGGCGCGGGGGCCGGGCTGGGTGATCACCTGCGGGGGCGCGCCGTCGCGGAATGCCACCAGCGCGCCTTTCTTGAACGTCACGCCATCGGCGGTGAAATCCTGGCGCAGCACCGCAATCAGGGCGCCATCCAGCATTGTCTTGAGATCGGCGGTGCGGGGCAGCGGCAGTTTCCGCGCCTTGCCATTCTCCACCTTGAAATAATCCGCCTCGAAAAAGCTGACGGATCGCACGATGACGCCCGTGTTTTCATGGGCATCGTGGAAGGTGACGGCGGAGGTGCCGACATCGCCGGTATCGCCTTCATAAACAATGGGTGCGGCGGCAACCGGTGTGCCGCGCTTCCATTGCTTGACGATGCGGGCATAGCCGGAACTGGTGGCGCCATCTGCCGCGGTGGAAAACAGCACCGTGTTATCGTCCAGATAGCTGGCGTCTGCCTTGGCTTCCGGCAGCGAAAAACCATCCTTCGCCAACGCCATGGCTTTCAAATCATATTCACGGATCACCTCCGCATCGCCGCCGCCGCGTGACAGGCGGATCAGGCAGCGCAACTGGCCTGGCGCACATTCCGCGCCCGCAAAGACCCAGTTTTCCTTTTCGCTGGCGGCCAGCGCATCCACATCCAGCAAGACCTGCCAGTGCGGGGCCGCGTCCGCATAATCGGCCAGCGACGTGCGCCGCCAGATACCCTTTGGGTTCCTGGCGTCCTGCCAGAAATTATAGACCATGCCGTGATCCAGGCTGCCAAAGGGAATGCGGTCTGCCGCATCCAGCACCGACAGCACGGAATCGTAATTCCGCTGATAGCGGGGATCGGCCTTGAGCACCCCGCGCGATTTCACATTCTGGTCGGCCACCCAGGCCAGCGGCTTTGCCCCATGCACGTCTTCCAGCCAGGCATAGGGATCAGCATCTTGCGGCATGGCGGCTCCGGGCGTGAGGAAGAGGAAAAGACTGGCAAGGACAATTCGCGCGCGCATGGCGGCTCCAGGGTCAGGATGGCGCAGTCTATCGCCGCAATAGCCAATGGCAAAAGCGCGCCCGGGCAACTATAAGGCCAGCCATGACCCCTTTCCGCAAAATGCAGGGCCTGGGCAATGATTTCGTGGTGCTGGACGCACGTTCGCGCGCCGTGCCCGTCAATGCCGCCATCGCCAAGCGCCTGGCCGACCGGAATTTCGGGATCGGCTGCGACACGGTTGTGCTGATCACGCCTGGCACCGCCGCCGCCGATGCGGGCCTGCGTTTTTTCAATGCCGATGGGGGGGAGATCGAAACCTGCGGCAATGCCACGCGCTGCGTGGCGCGATTGTTGATGGACGAACGGGGCCTGGCCCGTGTGCGGCTGGAGAGCAAGGGCGGGATGCTGAACTGTGCCGACGCCGGCAATGGCCTAGTGACGGTGGACATGGGCGTGCCGGAAACCGAATGGGGCCAGATCCCCATGGCGGAAGCGAAAGACACGGTCAGCTTCCCCCTGCCCCTGGAAGGCAGCAATATCACCGCCAGCGCCGTGCGCATGGGCAATCCCCATTGCGTGCTGTTCGTGGAGGACGCCCTGCGCGCGCCGGTCACCGTGCTGGGGCCGCGCATCGAAACGCACCCGCTGTTTCCCACCAAGGTGAATGTGGAGTTCGTGCAGATTCAAGACCGCGAACATATGCGCATGCGGGTGTGGGAGCGGGGCGTGGGCGTGACGCTGGCCTGCGGCTCCGGCGCCTGCGCCAGCCTGGTGGCGGCGGTGAGGAAGGGGCTGAGCGCCCGCAAGGTGGAAATGACCCTGGATGGCGGCAAGCTGGGCCTGGAATGGCGCGAGGCCGATGGCCATGTGCTGATGACCGGCCCCGGCGTTACCGTGTTCGAAGGCCAGGTTGACCTGGACGCTTTGAAATGAGCCTGGAGGTGGTCAATTTCGGCTGCCGCCTCAACGCCTATGAGGGCGAGGCCATCAAGGCGCGCGCGGGCGAGGCGCAATTGCGCGATGCCGTGGTGGTGAACACCTGCGCCGTCACCGCCGAAGCCGTGCGCCAGTCGCGCCAGGCCATCCGCCGCCTGAAGCGCGAGAATCCGGGCCGCCGCATCATCGTCACCGGCTGCGCCGCCCAGATCGCCCCGGATGATTACGCCGCCATGCCCGAAGTCGAACGCGTGCTGGGCAACCGCGAAAAGCTGGAAGCCGTGTCTTATGCCGATTTCGGGATCGGGACGGCAAAGGTTCGCGTCAATGACATCATGGCGGTGCGCCAGACCGCGCCCCAAATGCTGGTGGGCGACGGCACCGATTTCGGCGGCCAGCCCCGCGCCTTTCTTGAGGTTCAGAATGGCTGCGACCATCGCTGCACCTTTTGCGTGATCCCTTATGGAAGGGGCAATTCCCGCTCCGTCCCGATGGGTCTGGTGGTGAGCGAAGCGCGGAAATTGGCTGAAGCCGGTTATGGCGAAGTGGTGCTGACCGGCGTGGACCTGACGTCATACGGGACAGACCTGCCGGGAACACCCTCCTTGGGCGCCCTGGTGGGAAAAATCCTCAAGCTGGTGCCGGAATTGAAAAGGCTGCGCCTGTCGTCACTGGATTCCATCGAGGCGGACGAGGCCCTGATGCGTGTCGTCGCGGAAGAAGAGCGGCTGATGCCGCATTTCCATCTTTCCGCGCAATCGGGCGACGACATGATCCTGAAACGCATGAAGCGCCGCCATAACCGCGCCGACACGATCCGTTTTTGCGAAGATGTGCGGCGCGTGCGCCCCCATGCCGCCTTTGGCGCGGACCTGATCACCGGCTTTCCCACCGAAAGCGACGCCATGTTCCAGAACACGATGGCGCTGGTGGATGACGCGGGCCTGTCGGTGCTGCATGTCTTCCCCTTCAGCCCGCGTCCGGGCACACCCGCTGCCCGCATGAAGCAGCTTGGCGGCGGCATCGCCCGCGCCCGCGCCGCCTTGTTGCGCGAAAAAGGCAAAGCCGCATTGGCGGCACGGCTGGCCTCATTGGTCGGCGGCACGCAATCCGTGCTGGTGGAGCAGAAGGGCCTTGGCCGCACGCCCTGCTTCACCCAGGTGGAATTTTCCACCGAGATTTCCACCGGTTCGATCATTCCCATGGCCATTACCGGCGTGGCGGGCAGCCGATTGATGGCTCAATCTTCCGAAATAATGTCATGACCAGCTTCATGGAAAAATTGCGCGCCGGGCTGGCGCGCTCCACCGCCGGACTTGCCAATAATCTGGGTGGCATCTTCACCAGGAAAAAACTGGATGCCCAGACCGTGGCGGCGCTGGAAGAAGCCCTGATCCGTGCCGACATGGGCACGGGTCCGGCAAAACGCCTGGCGGGTCTGGTGGCGAAGAACCGCTATGACGCCGAGATCAGCGAAGCCGATCTGCGCGCCATATTGGCAGACGAAATCGCCAGCGACCTTTCCAGGATCGAAAAACCACTGCTGCCGGAAAATGCGCCAAAGCCTTTCGTGGTGCTGGTGGCCGGCGTCAACGGCACTGGCAAGACCACAACCATCGGCAAGCTGGCCCGCAATCTCACCCGCGATGGCAAGAAAGTCATGCTGGCCGCGGGCGACACATTCCGCGCCGCCGCCATTGAACAACTGACAGTCTGGGCAAAGCGCGCGGGCGCCGAGATCATCGCTCGCGGACCCGGTAGCGATGCGGCAGGGCTTGCCTTCGAGGCGCTGGAAGCCGCCCGCGCCAAGGACATTGACGTGCTCCTGATCGACACGGCGGGCCGGTTGCAGAACAAGACCGGCCTGATGGCGGAACTGGAGAAGATCGCCCGCGTCCTGAAGAAGCTGGATGCGGATGCGCCCCATGCCGTGCTGCTGGTGCTGGATGCCACCACCGGGCAGAATGCCATCTCGCAGGTGGAGGCCTTTTCCGCCTCCGTTCCCCTGACAGGGCTGGTGATGACCAAGCTGGACGGCACCGCCAGGGGCGGCATCCTGGTGGCGCTGGCCGGGACATTCGCCCTGCCCGTGCATTACATAGGCGTGGGCGAAGGCGAAGATGACCTGGAAGTGTTCCAGGCCAGGGCTTTTGCGAACGCATTGGTGGGCATCACATGAATCCGCAAATCCGCCGTCTCCTGTTGGACCTGGGGCCGCTGCTGGTCTTCTTTGCGGGCTTCAAATTCCTTGGCATTTTTGGCGCCACCGCCCTTTTCATGGCCGCGATCCTGGTGGCGCTGGCTGTGGGGTACTGGCTGGAGCGGAAAATCTCGCCCATGCCGGTTTTCACCGCCGTCCTGGTGCTGATTTTCGGCGGGCTGACGCTTTATCTGAAGAACGACATGTTCATCAAGATGAAGCCCACGGTGCTTTATGCTTTTTTTGGCGCCACCTTGATCACCGGCCTCTCATTCAATCGCCTTTTCATAAAATATGTTTTCGCGCAGGCCTTTGACCTGACGGAAACTGGCTGGCGGCAGCTCACCTGGCGCTGGGGGCTGTTCTTCCTGGCCCTGGCGGTGCTGAACGAGGCGGTGTGGCGCAACTTTCCAACCGACACATGGGTCTCTTTCAAGGTGTGGGGCATTCTGCCGCTGATCTTTTTGTTCGCGCTGGCCCAGACCCGCTTCCTGATGAAGCACCATGTCGAACCCCCGCCTGTGGCCGGGCCTTAAGCGCGCTGCTGGCGCAAAACGCTACAACATCTGTCCACGGAAGAAGCAGCGGGCGCAACAGATATGGGCGCAGGCCCGCCGCATACCATTCATAGTGTCATGAGAGGCGTTTCACAGGACCGCAGTCTTGGACTTTTTTGTCCGGAGTGTGCAGTTCGCGCATCTCTTTGCGGCAAATAAAAAATTCTGCCGCACCTGCTGCATGCGGAACACGCGAAGACAAGTTTTCATTTTCTGCATCTTTAAGGCTGGCGCACCGCCACGCATTGCTGTTTAGTGGCGGTCCCTTCCGGCGGCATACGCTGCGAACGGGCAATAAAATCGAAAATAATGTGTCGGCATTTTTGGGGTGGCGGATGTTGAAGGGTCAGCGCAAGGCGAACGGAGGCTTTGAACTGTCCGAAGCGCCCTCGCACCTGATCCGGCGTTGCCAGCAATTTTACGGCGACCTTTACGCGCGCGAAGCCGGCGCCAAGGAATTGACCAAGCAGCAATTCACGCTTCTGTGCGCGCTGGAGCATAATGACGGCGCCAGCCAGACCACCCTGGTCGAGATCACGGGCATAGACCGTTCCACCCTGGCCGAAATGGTGCGCCGGATGCTGGAAAAGGGCCTTCTGTCCCGGGAGCGGACCGAGGAAGACCAGCGCGCCAATGCGGTGGCCATCTCCCCCTCGGGCCGCAAGGCCCTGCGCTCGGCCCGCAATGCCGCCGACCGGGCGGAACGCGCCCTGCTGGATGCCCTGCCCGCGCCGGAGCGCCAGAAATTCGTCAAGCATCTGTCCCAGATCGCGGGCGCGGCCGAAGCCTATATGGCCAACGGCGTCGCCAAGGCCGCCAAGGCTCAGCGCCGCATGGGCAAGCGCATCTGATTTTTCAGACTTTGATATCCAGCATGGCGCCGGGCCGCGTGGGCCGGGCGGGTGCGGATGTTTGCACCTCACGCGTGGGTTCGGACGCCGGAAGCTCCTTCAACGCCGCGGCGAAGCTGGCGACGCCCGAAACAGAAGACGCTTTCGGAGCTGCTGCGGATTGCTGGGCGGCCAGAAGCACAGTGTGGGAACTGATCTGCATGGGCTGACCCTGCCAGAACAGGGTTAGCAAATCCTTTCAGCGGGCTTTTTCGCGGGCTTGGGCGATCGCGGGCAATAGCTGGTTTTTCAGGGCCGAGGGCGTCAATCCGCCCACCAGCTTGAAGCGCACAATGCCCTTGCCATCCACCACATATGTCTCGGGCACGCCATAAACGCCCCAGTCAATCGCCACCCGGCCGCGCGTGTCGGCCACGATGCGGCTGAAGGGATTGCCCATCTGGTCCAGGAAGGCGCGGCCCGCGCCCGGCTTTTTCTCCTGATAGTCCACGCCATAGACGGTGATGCCCGGCATGGCGGCCAGGGCCATGAATTGCGGCGCCTCCATCCGGCAGGGCACGCACCAGCTGGCGAAGAAATTGACCACCGTGACATGGCCCGATGCCAAGTCGGCGCGGCTGAAGGCGGGGGTCTTGTCGTCCATGGGGCCAAGGCCGATCTGCGGCGCTGGGCGATCAATCAGCGCGGATGGCAACTGGTCCGGCGGCGGCCCGAACAGGCTATGGAACAGGAAATAGGCCAGCACGAAAAACCCGGCCACGGGCAGAAGATAGAGGAGGCGTTTCATTTGCTGAGCGCCGCGATTTTCTTCCGGGCGGCGCGCCAGGCCGCCAGGCTTTGCGCGATGGTCACCAGCAGCGCCAGCGCCGAGATTGCATAGGCGGGCCAGATGAAGTCGCTGTACGGTCCCAAATCCATCATCACGGCCCCTGCATCAGGTTGCGGGCGCGACGGTTCAGGATTTCCGTCTGGATGCGCAGCAGCCACAGGGCCGCGAACAGGGCCATGTATCCGGCGGCCATGATCAGCAGCGGCCACAGATAGACGGGCGCCAGCTTGCCGGACAGGATGCTTTCGCCCTGGTGGAGCGTATTCCACCAGTCCACCGAAAACTTGATGATGGGAAGATTGACCGCGCCCACCAGCGCCAAAATCGCGCAGGCGCGCGCGGCGCGGGTTTCATCCTCGATCGCATTCCACAGCGCGATGTAACCCAGGAACAGGAATTCCAGCAGCAGAAAACTGGTCAGCCGCGCATCCCACACCCAATAGGCGCCCCACATGGGACGGCCCCACAGCATGCCCGTGACAAGCCCCAGTCCCGTGAAGACCGCGCCCAGCGGTGCGGCTGCGCGCGCCGCCGTGTCCGCCAGCGGATGGCGCCAGACCAGCGAAACAAGAGAAGCGGCGGCGATGGCGCCATAGGCGATCTCGGCCACGATGGCGGCGGGGACATGCACGAACATGATCAGCACCGTCATGCCCTGCTGGTAATCGGGCGGCACGCGCAGACCCATGACAAGACCGACCGCCAGCGCCACAATTGCGATGACCGCAAAGATGGGCAGCAGCACCGAGGACAGGCGCATGAAGACGGCGGGATTGGCATAGCGGAACATGCGGGAAACATATCCTATTTGGCGCGGCTAACCCGCCAGATTTAAGCGCACACAGGCAGCTGCGACAAAGGGGGACAGGAGCACGGCGGCCAGTGAAAACGCCGCCAGGAAGCCGAAAGCGCCATTGGAAAGCCCGTCCAGCGCGCCCTGCACGGCGCCGGCGCCAAAAATCACCACGGGCGCCAGCAGCGGCAGGATGATCAGGGGCAGGATCAGCCCGCCCCGTTTCAGGGACAGCGTCAGGCTGGCCCCCACCGCGCCCACGGCGCTGACGGCGGGCGTGCCGACCAGCAGCGACAGGAACAGCGCCCAGGTGCCCACGGGCGACAGGTTGAACAGCAGCGCCAGCACGGGCGACAGCAAGGTCAGCGGCAGGCCGGTAGAAAGCCAGTGGGCCAAAAGCTTCGCTGCCGCCACGCTTTCCAGCGACAAGGGCGACAGCGCGATCACTTCCAAGCTGCCATCATCGAAATCGCCCTGGAACAGGCGGTCCAGCGACAGCA
The DNA here is from genome assembly GCA_947465395.1 of Alphaproteobacteria bacterium. Lineage (GTDB taxonomy): Bacteria > Pseudomonadota > Alphaproteobacteria > Micropepsales > Micropepsaceae > Rhizomicrobium. The sequence goes on from CANIAL010000015.1 coordinate 32,411, forward strand.
GCGCCGCCAGCACGGCCGCCACCCACAACACGCCTGCCGCCACCCGCGCCAGAAGTTTCAGATCCGCGCCAACACCCAGCGGCACCAAGGTCGCCACCAATGCGAAAAAGGCCAGCGCCAATGCGGCGCTGCCGCCGGAGCGGGCGGCCAGGCGCAGGTCGCGCAACAGCAAGGTAAAAAAAGCTCCGCTCATAGTTTCAAACTCTCGCCGCCCAGCGGCAGCGGGTCATGGGTCGCGGCGATCACCATGCCGCCATTCGCGCAATGAAAGCGCATCAGGTCGAGCGCCAGGGCGCGGCCATCGGTATCCAGCGCCGCCAGGGGTTCGTCCAGCAGCCATAAGGAACGTCCCGACAGCAGCAGCCGCGCCAGGCCCAGGCGTTTTTTCTGGCCCGCCGAAAGATAGCGGCAGGAAAGCCCTGCCTGCCGCGCCAGGCCCACCTGCGCCAGCGCGCCGGCGATATCGCCATTCTGGCCATAGAGCCGCGCGAAGAATGTCAGTTGTTCTTCCGCCGTCATTTGCGGCTTCAGCGCGTCCTGGTGACCCAGGAAGGCGACATGGCGGCCGCGTTCCTCGCCATCGCTGATTTCGCGCGTGGCCGATGCCAGCGCGATGCGGCCCTGCGCCAGCTCCAGGAAGCCCGCGATAAGTTTCAGCAGCGATGTCTTGCCGACGCCATTGACGCCTTCCACCACCAGCGCCCGGCCTGATTGCAAACGAAAGCTGAGATCACCGAACAGCAGCCGCTGCCCGCGCGTGACGGCGATATTTTCTGCGGTGAGGGACGAAATCATGATGGGCTTTTAGCGATTTGGCGGCTGCTTGTCGAAAACGCAGGCCCGCCTCCCCTGCGCGCGCGTCAGCGCGCTGGCGGGGGAGGTGGCCGTAGCATCCCGCCGCCCATCTTCTGTTTAAGAGGGCGGCGGAAAGATGCGAAGGCCGGAGGGGGTCAATACATGTGTTGTCCGCCATTGATGGAAATGGTCGAGCCAGTGATGAAGCCTGCGTCGTCCGCGACCAGGAAAAGCACGCCCCGCGCGATTTCGTTGGCCTTGCCCAGCCGCTTGACCGGGATGCGGGCCACGATCTTTTCCAGCACATCGGGCGGCACCGCCGCCACCATGTCGGTGTCGATATAGCCAGGCGCGATGGCGTTGACGGTGATGCCCTTGGCCGCGCCTTCCTGGGACAGCGCCTTGGTGAAGCCATGGATGCCGGATTTGGCGGCGGCGTAATTGACCTGGCCATATTGGCCCGCCTGGCCGTTGATGGAGCCGATATTGACGATGCGGCCAAAGCCGCGTTCCAGCATGCCGTCCCAGGCCGCCTTGCACATGTTGAAACAGCCGCCCAGGTTGGTGTCCAGCACCTCGTCCCAGCCGCTGCGGTTCATCTTCTTCATGGTGGCGTCGCGGGTGATGCCGGCATTGTTGACGATGATGTCCACGGGACCCAGTTGGGCGGCGATCTTCTCCATGCCCGTTTTGCAATCGTCAAAGGACGAGACATCCCATTTGAAGGTGGTGATGCCACTGGCGGCGGTGAATGACCTGGCCCGCTCGTCATTGCCCGCATAGACGGCGGCCACCGTATAGCCCGCGTCTTTCAGGGCCAGCGAAATGGCTTCGCCGATGCCCCGCGTCCCGCCCGTCACCACCGCTACCCTTTGTGGGTTCTTGGCCATCATGATCTCCTAGCGTTCCACACACTATATTTCGGCGCGTCTCACTAACGTTCGACGCACATGGCTATGCCCATGCCGCCGCCGATGCACAAAGTGGTAAGACCCTTTTTGGCATCGCGCTTTTTCATTTCATGCAGCAAGGTGACCAGCACCCGCGCGCCAGATGCGCCGATGGGATGGCCGATGGCGATGGCGCCGCCATTCACATTGACCTTGTCCGTGTCCCAGCCCATTTCCTGGTTCACCGCGCAGGCTTGGGCAGCAAAGGCTTCATTGGCCTCGATCAGATCCAGGTCCGCCGGTTTCCAGCCCGCCTTTTTCAGCGCCGCCTGGGAAGCCGGGATGGGACCCGAGCCCATCACCTTGGGGTCCACGCCCGCCTGCGCCCAGCTTGCGATGCGGGCCAGCGGGGTCAGCCCGCGCTGCGCCGCTTCCTTCAGGCTCATCAGGATCAAAACCGCCGCACCGTCATTAATGCCGCTGGCATTGCCCGCCGTGACGGTGCCGTCCTTGACGAAAGCGGGTTTCAATCCCGCCAGCGCCTCATAGGTCGCGCCGTCGCGGATATATTCGTCATGGGCAACCACCGTCTCGCCCTTGCGGCTTTTCACCGTCACCGGCGCGATCTCGTCCGCAAAGCGCCCGGCCTTGCGCGCCGCTTCCGCCCTGTTCTGCGATCCCACCGCCAAGCGGTCCTGTTGCTCGCGGGTGATCTGCCACTGGCGGGCCACATTCTCGGCCGTGGTGCCCATGTGATAGCCGTTGAAAGCATCCCACAGCCCGTCCCGGATCATGGTGTCTATGAACGCGATATCGCCCATCTTCTGCCCGGCGCGCAGGTAAGCGGCGTGGGTGGACTGGCTCATGGATTCCTGGCCGCCCGCCGCCACGATTTTGGAATCCCCGTTTGCAATCGCCTGCGCCGCCAGCGCCACGGCGCGAAGCCCAGAGCCGCAGACCATGTTGATGCCCCAGGCCGGCGCCGCGATGGGAATGCCCGCCGCGATGGACGCCTGGCGCGCCGGGTTCTGGCCCTGTGCCGCCGTCAGCACCTGGCCAAGTATCACTTCGGAAATTTCATCGGGCGAAATGCCCGCCCGCGCGATGGCGGCGGCAAGCGCAATGCGCCCCAGTTCATGCGCGGGAAGGTTTGCAAAGGCGCCATTGAAGGCGCCCACCGGCGTGCGCGCACCCGCCACAATCGCGATCTGGTCCAAGTCCAACCCCCTCCTGCCTTCGCATCTTTCCCGCGCGCCCTCTTGAACAGAAGACGGGCGGCGGGATGCCGCCCCTTCCGGGCGCATTGCACCAGATGGGGAAGGCTGGTCTGTGTTTGCCACTTTGCGCAAAATGCCGCGAATGCGAGGCGCGGTAAACGACAATGAATCGCCTTGATCCCCCAAGACGTTAGGCCGTGAGCAGCCGCACTTTTTCATGCTGCACCTGCAAAAATTCGCTGGACAGGGGGCTTTCCCGGATGTTTGCTGCCGGCTTCGGGTCTTTGGGCCGCGTTCAGGGGTGAGGCGTATCGTGTCGGACAAGACAAAGGGCGATGACGGTCCGGTGGTGATCAAGAAATACGCCAACCGCCGCCTCTACAACACCCAGACATCATCCTATGTCACGCTCGACCATCTGGCGGCGATGGTGAAGGAAGGTACCGAGTTCGAGGTGCAGGACGCCCGCACCGGCGAGGACATCACCCGCAGCGTGCTGACCCAGATCATTTTCGAGGAAGAGGCCAAGGGCCAGAATCTCCTGCCCATCAAATTCCTGCGCCAGCTCATCCGCTTTTACGGCGACAGCCTTCAGGCCTTCGTGCCGGGTTACCTGGACATGAGCATGGACAGCTTCACCAAGAACCAGGGCGCCATGCGCGACCGCATTGCCGAGGCCATGGGCGGCGGCAACCAGATGGTGGAAAACCTCACCCGCCAGAACCTGGCCATGTTTGAAAAGGCCATGGCCATGTTCACGCCCTTTGCGCCGGGCCGGGGCCGCGAAGAGGAACGCAAATCCCCCGCCGGAGGCGAGGATATCGCAGATCTGAAGGAAGAAATGGAAGCGATGCGCCGCCAGCTGGCCGAACTGGCCGGGAAGAAGTAGCGGCGGAGCGACGGCCCGGCACAGCCGACAGGCCGCGCGACCAAAAAAAACTACTTGGCCCAGCTTGGGTCGAGCACCGGGCTGCCGAAATGGAAGCCCTGGAAATAATCCACGCCCATGCTTTCCAGCAAGGCAGCGTCTTCGTCCGAACTGACCCATTCGGCCACGGTCTTCATGTCCAGATTCTGGGCCAGGCCCACCAGCGTGCGAACAAAGACCTGGTTTTCCGGATTGGCCTTCAGGTTTTCGATATAGAAGCCGTCAATCTTGACCGTATCCACCTTCAGGCGCTGCAGGTTGCGGAAGGACGTATAGCCCGCGCCGAAATCGTCAATCGCCACCCGCGCGCCCAGTTCGTGCAGGCGGGTGACAAAACGGGCATTCTCCTCGAAATGCTCCAGCGCCGCGGTTTCGGTCAATTCCACCAGCAACCGGTTCGCCACATCGCCATTGGCGGCGACATAATCCACGAAGCTTTGCAGCCAGGCGCCGTCGCTGCCCGCCGTGCCGGAGACATTCACCGCCAGCGTGATGCCCGGATGAGCGCGAAGTTGGGCGATGGCGGTTTCCAGCGCGAAACGGTCCACCAGATGCACGATGCCCATCTGTTCGGCGGCAGGCACGAAATAGCCCGCATTCATCACCTGGCCGTCTTCCTTGATCAGGCGCAGCAGGCATTCGTAATGGCTGGTCTGGCGCGATCCGGCCGCAATGATGGGCTGATAGGCCAGCGCCAGGCGGCCATCGCGCAGCGCCGTCATGGTTTCGTCCGCCACGCTCATCAGGCGCAGGCGCGCGCCTTCGCGCTGGGGCGATTCCTCGTACACCGCAAAGCCGTCACGGCCCGAAACCCGGGCCTTTTCCAGTGCCTGTTCGGCGCGCAGCATGGCTTCCTGGCTGGATTCGGCGCCTTCGGGCAGCCACACCGCGCCGACAGATGAGGTTGCCGAGACGATGCCATAACGCGTTTCAATCAGCGCATCGCGCACCGCGGCGCGCAGGCGCCCGGCCACGACCTCGATTTCCGCTTCCTTGCAGTTGCGCAGCAGCACGCCGAACTTGTTGCCCGCCGTGCGGCCGATCACGTCGCTGGCGCGCAGCGATTTTGCCAGGCGTTCGCCCACGCCCACGATCACTTCATCGCCCGCGTCAAAACCAAAGCCGTCATTGATCATGGCCAGCCGGTCAATGGAGGCGACCAGGAAGGCGCAGTGGCGGCTTTCCGACTTGGCATGCTCGATGGCCAGCGCCAGCTCGGCGGGCAGCGAATTGCGGTTGAGATGGCCAGTGAGTTCGTCGCGGTTGGCGAGATAAGTGAGGCGCTGCAGTTCGCGCTGCTTTTCGGTGGTGTCGCGCAGCGCGCCGATCAGCCGTTCGGTCTTGCCGTCGGCGCCGGGCACGCGCGTACCGACAAAGGTATAACCCACCGCGCCCAGCGCCGAGGCGATTTCCAGGTTGATCTCGAATTGCGAGGCATAGGGCGAGCGGCTTTCGATCAGCGCGCCCAGCATGTCGCGGTTTTCGCGCGTGACGCTGTCCAGGAAGGTCTGGGCGTGGCTGCGTTCCTTGCGGAAGGGCAGGATCTCCAGCGCGCCATCAAAGGCGATCTGGTCTTCCAGCACATTCCACTCCAGCAGCACTACGCCGCTGCCTTGCGCGGCCAGGCGCAGGCGCACGGTCTCGTGCGCAGCGTCCAGCGCGGCGAGCGGCTCTTTCTGCAAGGATGCTGTTTGCACGACCACCTTCTTGCCGGTTTCTCCGGCCCCCGGGCGCAACTATGGCAAGCCCGGCTTAAAAAAGCGGTAATCGCGGCGCGCTTTCGCGGCACCGGGTTTGCGTTGCTCGCCCCTTATGAGGCCCATCGGTCCCACATCTTCTGGCTGGACAAGCGCCGCGCGCCATGCGGCGGTGGGTCCGCGCCTGCTTGAAAAAGCCTGCAATGCCAGTGGCTTGGGAACCGGCTCCCGCGACGACACCCCGCCCTGGGAGCCGGCAGGCCCGCAAATTCAAGACAAAATGGACGCCCCGGCCAGCGCAGCGCATGTGCCATTCCGGCACGCCCAGCGTCTCACTTCGGCTTTCGTGGCGCAGCTTCTGGGCCAGGTGCTGCCGGATCACGAGCGCAAGCTGGTGGCGACGCCTTACGAAGACGAACCGCAGGGTGTCGCCTTGCTATGTGATCGCAGGTTTTAGCCGTACCAAGCCGCGCGTCAGTGCCAGAAGCGATGCGGCGAAAAAAAGCGCGGCCGCATTGACGCCGCTGTCCAGCAGCGCCAGCCCGCCGTCCAGCAGCATGAAGCTTCCCAGCAGCACCAGAGGCAGCATCGGCCAGAATGAAAAAGGCGCGATGCATGCCACCGCGAACATCACCGGGATTAGGGAATAGATCGCCTCGCCCGTGATGGTGGAAGCAAGGCCGCAGCCCAGCGCCACTACCAAAGCAATGGCGGCGATGGTCTGTGGTATCGGCCGCGACAGGCGGGCAAAACTGCCAAGGCCGAGCGCGGCGGCGGCAAGGCTCACCGCCATCAGCATGGAGGCCAGCGCAAGCTGCGGGAAGCCGGGCATCGCCATCATGGCAATAGCGGGCGCCGCGAACAGGGCCGCGGCAAAGCGCATATGCAGCCGCACAAAACCCGTGAGATCGCGCGCCTGGACCCAGGCACCGATGGCGCCCACCATCAGCGCCAGCCCGCACCAATTGGCAGGCGACACGGTCAAGCGTCAGGCCGCCAGCAAATTGCGCAGCACGTAAGGCAGGATGCCGCCATTGTTGAAATAGGCGACTTCGTCCGCCGTCAGGATCATCAGCACGATAGGCAGGACCGCAGTCTTGCCATCGGGGTAACGGATGGTGGCGTTCACCTTCATGCGCGGCGTCAGCTTGCCGTCCAGGCCGGGAATATCCACCACCTCGCGGCCGGTGAAGCCGTAATCCTTGCGGGACTTGCCCGGCTCGAAGCAGAAGGGCGCAACGCCCATGCCGATCAGGTTCGAGCGGTGAATGCGCTCAAAGCTTTCGGTGATGACGGCGCGCACGCCCAGGAGCTTGGGGCCCTTGGCGGCCCAGTCGCGGGACGAGCCGGTGCCATATTCCTTGCCGCCGATCACGATGGTGTCGCGGCCCGCCTTTTTGTACGCCTGCGCCGCGTCAAAGATGGACATGGCCTGGCCCGCACCATTCACATCGTCATAATAAATGGTGTTGCCGCCCTCCTTGCCGTCCATCATCTCGTTCCTGATGCGGATATTGGCGAAGGTGCCGCGCTCCATCACTTCATGGTTGCCGCGGCGCGAGCCATAGGAATTGAAATCCTTCTGCGCGATCTGGCGTTCCGACAGATAAAGCCCGCCCGGCGCGCTGGGCTTGATGTTGCCGGCCGGTGAAATGTGGTCGGTGGTGATGGAATCGCCGAACAGGGCGAGCACGCGGGCATCGGAAATGGGCCGCACGGGCTTGGGCTTGATGCCCATGCCGTCGAAATAGGGCGGGTTCTTCACATAGGTGGAAGCCATGTCCCACTGATAGGTCTGGCCCTTGATCAGCTTGACCTTGCGCCAGTTGGCATCGCCCTTGAAGACATCGCCATAACGCTTCTTGAAGCTGGCGGCCGTCACGGCCTTCCTGATGGTGGCGGAGATTTCCTTCGGGGAGGGCCAGATGTCCTTCAGATAGACCGGCTCATTGTTCTTGTCATAGCCCACCGGTTCCTTGGTCAGGTCCAGATTGACCGAACCGGCCAGCGCATAGGCCACCACCAGCATGGGCGAGGCCAGGTAGTTGGCGCGCACCTGCGGATGCACCCGGCCTTCGAAATTGCGGTTGCCGGAAATCACGGCTGCGGCCACCAGATCGGCATCGGTCACCGCCTTGGCGACATTGTCCGGCAGCGGGCCGGAATTGCCGATGCAGGTGGTGCAGCCATAACCGGCAAGCGTGAAGCCCAATTTGTCGAGCGCCTTATCGAGGCCCGCCTTCTTCAGATAATCCGTGACAACCTGCGAGCCGGGCGCCAGCGAAGTCTTCACCCAGGGACGCGTCTTCAACCCGCGCGCCACGGCCTTCTGCGCCACAAGCCCCGCCCCGATCATTACATTGGGGTTGGAGGTGTTGGTGCAGGAGGTGATGGCGGCGATCACCACATCGCCATGGCCGATGGAATGTTCGCTGCCTTCCAGGCGGGCGCGCTTGTTGGCGTCGTCTTCCTTCTTGAAGGTGGTCATGAGGCTTTGCGCGAAATTGGTGGCGATGTCCGACAGGGCCACGCGGTCCTGCGGGCGCATGGGGCCGGCCATGGACGGCTCCACCGTGTTCATGTCCAGGGACAGCGTGTCGGTGAAGACCGGATCGGCGCTCTTGGGGGTGCGGAACAGGCCCTGCGCCTTGGCGTATTTTTCCACCAGCGCCACGCGGGGCGCCTTGCGGGCGGTGTTCTTCAAAAAGCGCACGGTTTCTGCATCCACCGGGAAGAAGCCGCAGGTGGCGCCATATTCGGGGGCCATGTTGGCAAGCGTGGCGCGGTCTTCCAGCGACAATTCATCCAGGCCCGGGCCGTAATATTCCACGAACTTGCCCACCACGCCCTTCTTTCGCAGCATCTGCGTGACGGTCAGCACAAGATCGGTGGCGGTGACGCCTTCGCGCAATTTGCCCGTCAGCTTGAAGCCGATGATTTCGGGGATCAGCATGGAGATGGGCTGACCCAGCATGGCCGCTTCCGCCTCGATCCCGCCCACGCCCCAGCCCAGAACAGCCAGGCCATTGATCATGGTGGTGTGGCTGTCGGTGCCGACCACCGTGTCGGGAAAGGCCATTTCCACGGTCTTTTTTGTCTTTTCGTCTTTCTGCTTCCGCACCCATACCGTTTCGGCCAGGTACTCCAGATTGACCTGGTGGCAGATGCCGGTGCCGGGCGGCACCACGCGGAAATTCGCGAAGGCCTGCTGGCCCCAGCGCAGGAACTGGTAGCGTTCCTGGTTGCGCTGATATTCGACTTCGACATTCTTCTTGAAGGAATCCTTCTGGCCGAAATTGTCGATCATCACGCTGTGGTCGATCACCAGATCCACTTCCGCCAGCGGATTGATCTTTTCCGGGTTGCCGCCCAGATTCTTCATGGCATCGCGCATGGCGGCCAGATCCACCACCGCGGGCACGCCGGTCAGGTCCTGCATCAAGACGCGCGCGGGGCGGAAGGCGATTTCGCGGTCGCTGCTCTTGTTCTTCAGCCAGCCGGCAATGGCCTGGATGTCGGACTTGGTGACGGTGCGTCCGTCTTCATGGCGCAGCAGGTTTTCCAGCAGCACCTTCATCGAATAGGGCAGCTTTGAAATCCCCTTCAGCCCGTTCTTCTCCGCCGCCGGGAGCGAGAAATAGACGTAAGACTTGGCTCCCACTTTCAGGATTTTGCGGGACTTGAAGCTGTCGGGGTGCTGGGTCACGGGCGCGCCTTTTTGGCAGGTTTCGGCTGGGCCGGATTTAGTCAAAATCGACAACAAAAGATAGCGCTTTTGCCGCCGCAAAACCGCATACCGGCTTAAAATCGCCTGATTCGCGGTGCATGATGTGCATGGAGGGAAAGGCTGAAAGCCAAGGCCAGCAAGGCCAGCATCAGCCGGGGCAGTGAGAAGACCGTGACGTTGCGTGAGGCCATCCCTGTCTGCCTGCTGCTTGCCCTGTCGCAAGCTGTCGCCGTGCCGCAGGCGCTGGCGCAGACAGACAGTTCCATGTCCGCGCGCCTTTCCGCCGAACGACTCAGCGATGTGCAGCCCGGCGAATACAATGCCGGGGACCAGGATTTCATCCTGGGCGCCTATGGCGACAAATACCTGATGCGGCTGGGGCCGGGGCGTGAATGCTATGTGCTGTATGCCGACCGGGCGGGCCTGGGCGGGCGGGTGCTGAAATATGACAGCGGCGCCACCGCGCTTAAGGTGTCGGTATGGGGCGGCATCACGCTTTATACCCATGACGCGCCGGGCGGCATGCCGGCGACACGGGTGGGTGATCTGCCCGCCATGCCCCCCGCCGCGGTGACCGTGGCGCAGCTCAACGAAGCCCTGGCGGACGAGACCAGGCACCTGGCCTATATCGCCCGTTACACGCCCCGCTTCACCATGGACCCGGCCATACTGTCGGGCGATGACAGCGCCCATGCCCTGGCCTTTGACACCTTGATCAACACCGAAGCGGGGCTGGAAAAACTGCTGTCCACCAATGCCGGGCGCAATGCCGTCACCCGCCGCATCGACACGGTGCGCATCATCGAAGGCAGCAAGCCCACCATCCGCCTTTCGGGGCGGACCTTGCTGGTGAGCTTTGTGCCAGCCAACGGCCTGGCGGGCCGGGCCTCCAGCCGCGCCATCGCCTTTGCGCTGGGCAAGCTCCTGTCGGTGGAACAGCCCGCTTAAGACCTGATCGCCTGTCAATAAGCCGCGAATCGCAGTATTTTCGGGGCGATTGGGGGCATGGTGGCGGTCACCGGCGACAGGGAGTTTCGGTCTGCCCGCGAGGCGCAAGCCTCCAGCGAAACCAGGCCTGTGTTGGCGCCCGCCTTGGCACCCATCCCGCACGCGGCGCTGGAAAGACTGGCGGCGCTGCATGGCGAAGCCTCGCAAAATGCCAACCTGATTTTCCTTCTTCGCAGCGCCGTTCCGGCGGCGGCGGGATTGATGCTGATGGGGGCAGCCCATCTGGCGCTGGGCGGCGGGCCCAGCATGGCGGGCGATTTCTTCTGGGCGCTGGCGCTGTTTGCCGGCATCGCCGCGCTTCTGGGCCTGGACCGTCTGCGCCAGCTGGCGGCACGCATCAGCGCGGGCGAGCATTGGGACCGGCTGGCCATCCGCCGCCTGGTGGATGATCTGTTCGCGGCCCAGCGCGTGCTGAGCCAGTCGCTTTTGTCAGGACTGCCCAAGAGCGCGAGCAAGGATGCCGCCATGGCGGCGCTGTCGGACTGGGCGGAGAAGAACAAGCCGGCGCTGGAGCGGACCGTCAGTTTCCTGGCGGCCCTGGAAACGTCGGGCGATCTGTCGATCGCCAAGCTCACGCTCGCCAACAGCCAGGTGCACAAGCTGGCTGATATCTAACCCCCATCCGTCACAGCTCGGGTTTGCCAAGTGGCAAACACCTCGCTGCGACACCTTCCCCCGTCGTTCGCTACGCTGACGGGGGAAGGAAACACGTGTGCGCTAAGGGTCGCGCCGCGGGATGCGGCGCTCGTATCTTTCTTTATGAACACTCAGACCACCCTCCCCTTCGCGTGCGCAAGCACGCAGGAAGGGGAGGTGGCCGCAGCAACGCGAAACGCCGCGCATCTTTCGATGCGCGGCGCTGAGCAAAGTTGCGGAGGCCGGAGGGGTTCAACGAACCAAATTTAATCTGGCGTGATGCTCGTGCTGGGTGGCCTGCTTTTCCATCCCCACGAATTCGATGCCAACGCCCTGGTCGTGATGGCGGGCGACGCGTCCGGCCATCTGGGCGATCAGCACGAATTCGCCGATGGACGGCTTGGTGTCGGTCTTGAGCGAAACGCCGCCCGAGGAAATGTCCATCACCTCGCAGGTGACAATCTGGCCATCGGCGCGGGTGAATTTGGCAAAGCCCTTGTGGCTGGTGCGCTCATGGCGGCGCAGCGCATTCTCGTCCACCAGGGTCTTGTTGAGGAACAATGTAAGCTGTTCGGCCGTGCGTTCGCGTTTCACAGCGGTACAACTGAACAAGACGCCAAAGCTGGAACGGTCGTTGCGGGAAACAAGGCCTTCAAAGCGGCCAAATCCGTCCACGTAAAGCACGATATTGGTGCCGATGGGCGGCGACATTTCACAGGCAATGGCGGCCCCGCCCGGCGACAGGTCGCGCACGGTGCAGCGCGCCTCGTTCCCGTCCACGGGCGTGAAGATGCGGCCCGGCAGTTCTACGGCCACGCGCAGGAAGCGGCGGCGCTCGGCGGCGGAGCGCGCAATGATCGGGTCGGCCTGTTGCATATAAAGCCAGCGCCGGCGCCTTGGCCCCGGTCCCCAGTTGGAATCTGGCTGCTTTTGTACCCAATTGGCGTCAACAGGAAGTTACCAACCCCTCCCGTTCTGGAACTATCCGGGCTATGGTGCGGCCTGTTTCCCACGAAAATAGCGGTGAAGGGCTGGGGCCCGGGCCGCCAGCCGGAGTTCTGCCATGCCCGCCGCCCTGCCCGCTTCGCGCCGCCTTAGCCAGATCACCGCCCTCTTTATATTGGGGGCCGGGCTTTCGGCCTGCGCCATGCTGGGCGAGGACACCGGTGCAGGGTCGCCCTTTACCCAAGCCCTGTCCCGCAATTACGCCGCCCTGGCCGAACAGGCCGCCCAGGTCCCCGGCGCCAGCGCCCAGGATGAAGGCTATCTGGACAGTCTTTTCGGCATCTTCGACAGCCCGACCGCCAACCCGGCGGCACAGCTTTTCACCGTCAAGGCCGACCGTGCCGGACAGGGTGAGGAAATCGCCCCCGAACCCGCGGGCGGCGACTTCCAAGCCCAGTCCATGCGCGCCCGCCTGATCCGCGCCCTGGAAACCGGCCGGGAGGCGCAGCCCGATGTGGCGGCCCGCGCCCAGGCCGATTTCGATTGCTGGATGATCGATTCCAAGATGCCGGGCCTGGAAGAAGAAGCCCGCGCCTGCCGCGCCGCATTGAACAATCCGCTGGCCGCCCTGGAAGGCGCGCGCCGCCCGGTGGCGCAGTTCACGCCGCCTGCGCAAACTTTCACACCGCCGCCGCTGCCTGCGCCCGTGGCGCAGGCGCCTGCCAACTACACCGTCCTGTTTGATTTTGATTCCTGGACGCTGACGGCCGAAGACCTGACGGTCATCACCAATGTCATCAACACCGCCCGCGCCGGCGGCCAGTCGCGCATCACCGTGGTGGGCCATACCGACACATCGGGCGATGCCGCCTATAACCAGAAGCTTTCCGTGCACCGCGCCAATGTGGTGATGGAAGCGCTGGTGGATTTGGGCGCGCGCCGTGCCGCCATCCAGGTTTCCGGCGTGGGTGAAAGCGATCTTGCCGTGGCGACGGAAGACGGCGTCAAGGAAGCCAGAAACCGCCGCGCGGTCGTTGACCTTTTGCCTTAGTTTTACCCCCTCCGGTTTCAGCTTTCGCTCGCCTCCCAAATGGTCGGCTTCGCACGCTGAAACCACCTCCCCCGCCAGCGCGCCCGTGGCGCGAAGCGCCAAAACCCAAGAGGCGCGCGCAGGGGGAGGCGGGCCTGAGGTTTCGTGGATTTGTTAAATCGGCAACTTAGGAGCTAGGTTTACGTTATGAACAAGATGACCCGCTCCCGCATCCTGTGTGCCGCTGCCTTGCTGGCGTTAAGCATGCCCCTGCCGCTGTCCGCGCAGACGGGCAAGAATTATGACGTCAAGACGATGAATTTCGATTTGTGGTGCCAGGAACAGGCGCATCTGCCGGTAGCGCGCTGCGACAAGCGCACGGCGGAGGACGAGCTGGCCTTCAACAATTATCGCGGCCAGATTGAACGATACGAAGTGCCGTATCTGGAACAGCAGCGCCGGGATCTCAGCATCAGCCGGGACATCCTGCATGGTGACCCGGTGGGCAATCCCGTGCATCAGGACCCGCAGCACCAGCGCCAGGATCCTACGCGCCAGCCCGAAACGCCCGGTCCTTAAACACAGCCCCTTGAAGGCTCTGATCTGCCCCCTTCCAAGTGGTCCAGGGACTATCATATTGGAACCTTGGAGGGAGATTTGGAATGGGACGCAGGCATCAGCCTGAGGAAGTTATTGGCAAGCTGCGGGAGGCGGAGATTGTGCTTTCGCAGGGCGGGTCGGTTACGGCTACGGCGCCGGCCAGGGCGGCGGTTACGGCAACGGCACCGGTTATGGCCAGGGCAATGGTCAGGGTTATGGTTCGGGCTATGCCGACACCTTCCGCCAGGGCTATGGCTATGGCTGCGGCGGTCCGGGCTGCGCGACCAAGGGTTATGCCCAAGGTTCGGCTTCTGGTTCGGCCCAGGGTTCGGCTTCGGGCCAGGCTTCGGGTCAGGCCAGCGGCCAGGCTTCGGGCCAGGCTTCGGGTCAGTCCATCGCCCAGGGTTCGGCCAGCTTTGTCGGCCAGCAGTGCACCGAAAGCACCGTGGTCAAGGCCATCCATGCGATCTGCGTCTCTGCGGACGGGCACGAATTCCCCGCCTCGCACATGACGGGCGATACCTGGATCAAGAATGGCTATGAAGGCGAAGTGTCACGCTGCCTGCCGGGTTCGACCCTCAAGGTCATGCTGGGCTCGGTTGTCCAGTCCGAACAGGGCATGTCCACCTCGCTCAAGAATGCCAGCGTCCTGACATGCGGCGCCGGCGAAGCCCTGCGCCACTACAAGGATGGCATGCTGAAATGCGCCCCCGCCGTGAAGGTGGTGGATTGCACCGAGCGCACCAACCTTCGCAAATGGGGCACGGCCGACATGTTCTTCTCCTATGTCACCAAGGTGTGCGTGGAGCAGAAAGTGTCGTCGAACAGCTCGTCGCAGTCGTCTCAGTCGTCCTCGTCGCAGTCTTCCTCCAGCCAGTCGGCCGAATGGAAGATCGCCCAGGCCAAGTCGCGCCAGACTTTGACCCTGCGCGGCATGACCCTGACCGGCGGCGTTGGCCAGGGATCCGGTTACTAAGAGAGCCTTCCTGTCGTCCACCCTTTAAAACAGGAGGCTCCATCACAGTCCGTTCGGCCCGGTTTGGCTGAACTTCCAACCAAAGGCGCTCCTGTGACGGGGGCGCCTTTGGCGTTTTTGAGGCGTTTCTGGCGCTATGATGCGCCGATGCTGGGCCAGATTCGCGATGGGAGTTTCCTGACGGCGGCGCGTTTGCGCTTCTGCGCCTTTGCGCTTCTGGCCGGTTACGCCATCGCGCTGCTTTACTTGGGCTTCAGCGCGCAGGGATGGGTGGACAATTCGGGCCGCCCGCTGGGCAGCGATTTTTCCAGTTTCTATGCCGCGGGAAAATTGGCGCTGGCAACGCCCTATGACCAGGCGGCGCTTTATTATCTCCAGCAAAGCCTGTTCGGCGCGGGCACGCCCTATTACGCCTTTGCCTATCCGCCGATTTTTCTTTTGCTGCTGATGCCGCTGGCGATGCTGCCCTATGGCATTGCGCTGATCGTGTGGCAGGGCGGCAGTTTTGCTTTTTACCTTTGGGCCATGTTGAGGCTGCGGACCCGACGCGCCAGCAACATTCCGGCGGGCGCCTGGCTTCTAGGCGCCGTCGCTTTCCCGGCCTGTTTTCTCAATCTTCTGCATGGCCAGACTGGATTCCTGGCGGCGGGATTGTTCGCGCTGGCGCTGGCGGAGCTAGAGGCACGGCCATGGCTTGCCGGATTCGCCATCGGGCTTCTGTCCTTCAAGCCGCAGCTTGGGCCTCTTGTTCCCTTCGCCCTGATGGCAGGCGGGCGCTGGAAGGCTTTTGCGGGCGCGGCCATCACCGTCGCCGCGTTGCTCGCCATCAGCATTTCGGTTTTCGGGATGGAAAGCTGGCGCGCATTCTTCAGCGCCACGAACTTCGCCCGCATCGCCATCCTGGACCAGAACGCGGTGGGCTATGAAAAACTGGTGAGCATCTTCGCCGCGTTGCGTCTGTGGCACGCGCCGCTGGTACTGGCCTATGGCGTGCAGGTTGCGGTCGCCATCGCCGTCATCGCCGCCACCGCCCTTCTGTGGCGCGGACCTTCCAGCCATAAATTCGCCGCGCTGTTGTTCGGCACACTTCTGGTGACGCCCTTTGCGCTGGATTACGACATGATGATCCTGGCCCCGGCGCTTGGCTTGATGCTGGCCGAGGGAAAGGCGCGCGGCTTTGCGCCCTGGACCGCCAGCTTCCTGGCGCTGATCGCGCTGGCCCCGATCCTGGCGCGAGGGGCCGGCGGGCTTTATCTGCCCATCGCGGCCATCGCCATTCTGGGCGGATTTTTCATCGCTTTTTGTCCCCAAAAACCGGCCCATTAGCCGTCTTGCGCGGGGCTTTTGCGCTGCTATTGTGCGGCGCATTCTCCCACGCAAAACGCCTTTCCAGCCAAGGTTTTCCCCATGAATATCCATGAATATCAGGCCAAAGAGGTGCTGCGCGCCTTTGGCGCCCCCGTGCCCAACGGCAAGCCCGCATTCAGCGTGGAAGAAGCGGTGGCCGCGGCACGCGCATTGCCCGGCCCAGTCTGGGTGGTGAAGGCCCAGATCCATGCTGGCGGCCGCGGCAAGGGCGGCGGCGTCAAGGTCGTCAAATCCATCGATGACGTAGAGAAAGAAGCCCGCCGCATGCTGGGCATGACCCTGGTCACGCACCAGACCGGCCCGGCCGGCCGCGTGGTCAAGCGGCTGTATGTGGAAGACGGCTCTGCCATTGAACGCGAACTTTATCTGTCGGCGCTGGTGGACCGCGAAACCAGCCGCATCGCGTTCATCGTGTCCACCGAAGGCGGCATGGACATTGAAGAAGTTGCGCACAAGACGCCCGAACGCATCAAGACCTTCCAGGTCGAACCGGTGGCGGGCTATTCGCCCTATATCGGCAACGAGATCGCATCGGCGCTAGGCCTGAAGGGCGACACCGCCAAGCAGGCGGGCGCGGTGGTCAAAAGCCTGTACGAGGCCATTGTCGCCAAGGACATGAGCCTGCTGGAAATCAATCCGCTGGTGGTGACCAAGGATGGCAACATCATCTGCCTGGATGCCAAGCTGAACTTTGACGACAACGCGCTGTACCGTCACAAGGACATCCAGGCGCTGCGCGACCTGGACGAGGAAGACCCCGCCGAAGTGGAAGCGGGCAAGTATGACCTTTCCTATATCAAGCTGGATGGGGAGATCGGCTGCATGGTCAATGGCGCGGGCCTGGCCATGGCGACCATGGACATCATCAAGCTGTATGGCAGCGAGCCGGCCAACTTCCTGGACGTGGGCGGCGGCGCGAC
>CANIAL010000016.1 GCA_947465395.1 Alphaproteobacteria bacterium
AAGGGTCGTCGGTCTATAGCGCCTTTGAGAAACCCGTTGGAACGTAGCGGAACATAAAAGGCGACAGGCTAACCGCCCTTACCTGAGTGAGTAATCATTTGGGTTGTTCTTATAGATTGTGTTAGGGGCGATCACTTTCATCTCTTCTGAACACGCTTCTCTTGAGTAGGAGAAGTGTGTTCAAAACGACCCTTTCATCTATTCAAAATACTATAGCTACTAAGGTTACGATGACTGACGGGCTAAAGCCCGCCAAATCCTTCGGATGACCTTTAGATAGATAAATCTATAGCTACTTCGAGCGAAGCGAGACTTTGAGAGCGAAGCGATCAAAGGAACTAAAGCGACCTTAAGGTTCCGCTAGCGCTTACGTAAAACCTCAAGATCCCATCTCATATAAATAGATAAAAATGGGACCCGTAGTGACCCTAAAGAACAAATGTACGAATTCGATAACCGTTAACAACCAAGGAGACTGAATGGAAACTAATTACAACCCTGTAGAAAATACCTTTATAGCGGCTCGTATTCCGATTGAGCTTAAAGACAGATTAGACAGCTACGCTTCAATGAACGATACGACAATATCCCAATTGATACGTAAGGGACTGAAGAACATCATTGAAGCTAGTGGAGCACCTAGTCCTATTGGCGGCTGGAGTGTTCGGCAATGAAGTCTTTCGCCAAGTTCGCTACGAAAAAAGCCCTAAGAGAAAACATCATAGCTCCTACGCTAGTGGTGCTGAAGAAGCATTCGGTGACTGATGCCGGCGAGGTTCTGTATGAACTCAAGTCGCCTAAGAGACCTAGCAAGTCTCAAATCGTTCTGAATCCTGAATTACATTTCAGCCAATGAAGACGCTACAGAAACCAATAGCGGGAGTAGCCGGGCTCAAGACAATGTTGAGTAAAGTGTCTACCGCTACTTGGATGGCTTTAGAACTTGAGAGTGTAGCCGATGCCGACAAGGTCTCGCGTGAGCTACGTAACTTCATCGGTAAAGACTTGAAGGCTGTGACTGTGGTGTTGGTGAAGGGGTAGAAAACTTTAAGAGGGTCAAAACTTCTTTACGGCGGGGTGGCACTTTCCATACTGAAGCAAACTGTCATCCGCACCTTCTATCTTGAAAAAACGCACAACAACTCCTGTGAATCGATTGATAGCGTATGTCTCTATGTATTTTGGAGTTGTGTCGGTACCTAGAGTGTAACTAGTCTTTCCGTCAATCTTCTCGCTAGAAATATTTCCATTAAATTCAGACCCAAGCCCATCAACGAAGAAAGATATTTTGCCGCCGCCTAATTCCGTAACTGAAATCAGATTCTCTCCGGAAATTTCAGTTCGGGATAAATCTTTTGTGTTTATGATGTAATCCCAGACACAAACTAATCTGATCGTAGCGTTCTTCTCAGCAGCCTCAGCCACTCCACCGCATCCAAGCGTGAGCGTTATCGTCAGTAGTGCTGCTGCTATTTTACGGTTCATCGTGTCCCTGCCTTACCCGTATAGGGGTTCACATTGCCCTTGGTAGAGAAATTGTCACGCTTGGTGTGATTGGGATTGGTTTGGTAGTGACGAGGTACATAAGTGCCTCGCCGTGTCACGTGAGATCTAACGGAGTGAACCCTAGAGCCGCTTCTATGTGAGGCAGCACTCGCTGTAAGCGTCAGTGGGATAAGAAGAGATAGGGCGATAACGACTGAAGTGATCTTCATTGGGCGTCCCATCTGTTGGTTAGTCACACTTTTTGAAGTTAGATGCCTGACACTTGCGAGCCATTGCTTGGGCTTCAGCGATTTGCTGCGGTGTCATCATCTTGGCGATGTTGTCGCGGTTGGATGTAGCTATTTTTCCTTCTTCGCCTGACAATGAAGATGCCCCTAAATTATACCACATATGTGCGCGCACGTAGTCCTGCGCTACGCCCTGACCGTTGGAGTACATCACGCCAAGATTAGACTGCGCACCCGCATTACCCTGCGCTGCTGCTAGTCCATACAGTCGAGCGGCTTCCTTGTAGTCCTGCGCTACGCCCTGACCGTTGTCGTACTTCACACCAAGATTAAACTGTGCCTTCGCATTACCCTGCGCTGCTGCTAGTCCATACAGTCGCACGGCTTCCTTGTAGTCCTGAGCTACGCCCTGACCGTTGGCGTACATAACGCCAAGATTAGACTGCGCCTTCGCTAAACCCTGCGCTGCGGCTAATCCATACAGTCGCACGGCTTCCTTGTAGTCCTGCGCTACGCCCGTACCGTTGTCGTACATCAAGCCAAGATTGTACTGCGCCATCACATCACCCTGCGCTGCTAATGAGCGAAAAAGTGAGACTGCCGTCGCGTAATCATTACGGTTATAAGCCGCTACAGCCGCATCAAAGGGATCAACCGCATTAGCCTGTGCGAGGTTCGGCGCTTGAGCCTCTGCCACTCCACTACATCCAAGCGTGAGCGTTATGGCGAGTAGTGCCGCTGTAAATCCACTCTTCATAGCCAACTAGCTCCCATCGCTCTCACCAACACCCTACCACCGATCCAATCTCATTATGAAAACCCTCTTTCATAACGAGTTCGGCTAACTCCTTATGCCCGAATCCTTTTTTCCGAGCATAGGATAAGCCTATATTTCATCTCATTATTTTAGTATCCAGGAGTGGGTAATCCTAATGAATGGAACCCACTCTATGCTAGGCAAACAAGCCAAAGCTCTCTCCCCCAATCAGATCAAAGCGGTCCTCCTACACCTAGCCTCCACCCGTAACCCTGAGCGGAACCGTGTGGCGTTCCTTCTGTCGGTTAAGGCGGGGCTTAGAGCGAAAGAAGTCGCTAGCATTACGTGGGCGATGGTTACGACGAGTGAAGGTCGTATCGCTGAGGTGATCTCCCTCCACGACATAGCCTCTAAGGGCTCTAGTGGTGGCTCCATACCAATGGCTAGGGAAGTCCAAGACGCCTTAGCCGCTCTAAAGGCTATGTCAGCGTCCCCGAAACCTACCGACCCGGTATTCCGCTCTGAACGGTCTAAAGCTTCTTCCGCTCAGGTCATCGTGAACCTGTTTAGCTCTTGGTATGCGGCTTTAGGCTTTGATGGCTGTAGCTCTCATAGTGGGCGGCGTACCTTCATCACCCAAGCCGCCAGGAACATTGGACGCTTTGGTGGGTCGCTTCGTGATGTTCAGATGCTTGCTAGGCACTCTTCGCTAGCTATGACTCAGCGATACATAGAGGTGGATACTGAGGCTATGAGGAAGGTTGTGGAGTGGTGAAAAAAGCCTTCAAACGCATTAGGGTATATGTGATATATCCAAACAATCGTAATTCTCTCAAAGAGTTATACTTATGACCTTTAAAAAAATATGGATCAACGCAAGGCTTTTAATCGCGAGTTTTATTTTTTTAGTAGGTGCGGCGGTCCCAGTTATTCAGATCTATCAGTACTTACGAACTGGGGTTTGGGAACCATTGCCATTGAGCTTATTTGGACATCTGCATTCGCAGTATATTGGTCTCAACAATATTCTTAATCAGTTCCTAGATTTCACGAACATTGGTGTTTTGATAATGATATTTTCTGGTGTCTGGTTTTACGAAGTGGCTAAAGAAAAATAGTTATTTTTTCTCACGACCTAAATTCCTAACGGGCATCACGCCTATATGAAACACAAAGCATCACATCTCCCCAAGCCAATCCACGGTCTTAGCCTTCTTCCCACTCTTGAAGGTCCCACCCTTCGTTAGCTCTGCTGCTGAGGCGACATTGCTAGTGTGACCGTAGTGGCGTTCTAACATCGCTGTGCTGGTCCCCATATTCTTAGCCAAGATGTACTGGTGGACGCCTTCTTGTAGTCGGAAGGTGGCGTAGGTGTGTCGTAGCGAGTAGATCGTACGCCTATCGCCTTGGCTGTCTTTCTCAACACCCGCTGACTTTATCAAAGCCGCGAATGACTTCTTGAAAGATCCAACAGCCGACCCATCACGGTTACAAAACACATAGTCGTCATTGCTAGGTTTCTGTCCTAGCTCTTCAGTCCGTAAATCCAACAGTCGCTTGAAGTAGACTTTCACTTCGGGAGTACGCGCTACAACTTCTCTTGGTCCTGTCTTACCCGTAACGAACAGAGCTATGTCGGCTGCTTCTTTACTGCCTTCAGCCTGTGGTATCTCTTTTAAGTCTCTCCACTTTAGTCCTCTAGCTTCGCCTACACGTATTCCTGTGTTGGCTAGGATCAACACGTAGTTGATGAGCATACTTCTGTCCCTAACGACCCAAGGGTAATCGCTCTTAACAAACTCACGTAAGTGTCGGACGAGCTTGTTGTAGTCCTTGTCATTGAAACTCGGACGACGATTGTTCTCGCCTTTGACCTTAGGAAAGCGGGGTAGGGCGTCTACGTAATCCTTCTCCAAACACCAGTTGAAAAATTGTTTTAGGTCGGTCGTGTATCGCTTAATCGTATTGGGCGACAAAGTACCGGTACGAGAGCTTTTCCGGATCCAAGCATTGAGATCTATGAGTAAGCTCGTCGTTACGTCGTCTAGCCTCTTAGCCCCGAAGAATTCTTTCACGTGAGTTAGGAACTGTATTCGGGTGGAGTGCTTGTTAGCCGTCTTGTCTAATTCGGCTAAGGCTTCGGTAAACTCAGTGAGAGCTAGGGAGATTTTCTTGGCGTTGATCTCTTTACCGTTAGCCGCTCTGACAAGCGTTTGTGTGTAGAGCTCATTAGCGAAGGCAAAGGCTAAGTGTTCGTCGGTCGTCTTGGTACTACAGGATATGTAGCCGGGACCGTTGGGGATCTTTATCCGACAGAACCAGGTCGGCTTCTTGTAGTCGGTCCGTTTAAACAGATAGATCGCCCCATCTTTGAGGGTCCGGCTGTCTAGGTCCGCCTTAGCTTTCCGGGGGCTTTTTAGGTCGTTTTTAGGGTCCAAAATCCCATCCGGTTAAAACACTACATCTAGTGTATATCCTAAAATGGATCCGTCGTAAATCCGTTTACGATCCGGTTATGGTTTTTAGAGGTATTTCGGAGGGCTGAAAAACAGCTAAGTCATTGAAAACAATGGTGGGCGCGACAGGGATTGAACCTGTGACCCCTCCCGTGTGAAGGGAGTGCTCTCCCGCTGAGCTACGCGCCCGAAAGGCTCTGAAAGCCTTGGGGAAAGACCGCATAAGGAGCGGCCATTGCCCTGTCAAGCTGGGGCCGCCTGACCGCCCATTTCAGGCCAGCCAAGCCTTAAAAAGAAGACCGGCGAACGGGTTTTCGGGGCCGGAAAATGCGAGACCCGGGTCAAGCCGTAAACAGCCCCGGCGCTGCAAGCTGCAAAAGAAAAGGCGCCCCGTTGCCGGAGCGCCTATTCGATTCATGGGCAGGATTACTGGTTGGCGAGAATGATCGAGGCGATGATGCCCGTGGTCACGGCGGCCAGAACATAATTGTTGTCCACCTGGCGCCATTCATAGCCACGCGGCGGGGCCTGCAGGCGATGGCTGCGATAATCCACCCGGCGGCCGCGATTCCAGTCATTGCGCTCGATGCGTCCGCCCTTGCGCCAGTTGGGATGGGACGGGCCGTGATTGTTGTTGTCACGCATATTGTTCTGGCGGTTGTCGTGCTGATTGTGGTCGAAACGGTTGTCGCGATTCTGGGCAATGGCGGCCGTGCCGGACAGAAGGCAAAGCGTGGCAGCAGCGATGACAAGGCGGTTCATGGGGTTATCCTTTTCTGCGCGCCGCGGAAAAGCCGCTGCGCAAACATGCTGGTTGGTGGCGCAAAGCGCGGCTACGACATCTTAACGAACACAAGAAGCAAAAGTTCCACAAAGCGGACTTAAAGGCTTCTTAAGGCCGTTGGCCCAAGCTCGGCGCATGAACTTGATAAGGCGCTTCCTGGGCGATGAAAGCGGGGCGACGGCCATTGAATATGGCCTGATCGCAGCCCTGATCGCCGTTGTCATCATCACGGCGCTGACATCCATCGGCACCAGGCTGAACACGAAATTCGCCGCCATCGCCGGCAATTTGCGCTAGCGTCAGAACGCGATCTTGCCCGTCAGCATCTGCCAGAACATCAGCCAATCGCCCATCAGGCTGTAGAGCGGATAACGGAAGGTGGCGGGGCGGTTCTTTTCGATCCAAAGATGCGAGACCCAGGCAAAGCCGTAGCCGGCCAGCAGCGCCGCGCCCAGCCACCACATGTTTCCCGTTGCCACCAGCACGCCCAGGCACAGCAGCGACAGGCTGGAGCCGACGAAGTGCAGCCGCCGCGTGGCGCGCACCGCATGCTCGCTGAGATAGAAGGGATAGAATTCCCGGAAGCTGGCGAATGCCTGCATCCACCCATTATATCCCAAAGCGGCGCGGCCTGAAGCCGCCGCCTAAAGCCGGGCCAAGGCGGCCGTGATGGCGATGTCCAGCCCGTCATCATTCCAGCGGTAATCCAGGGTGCCGCCGAACTGGCTTTCCACGCTTCGCCGCAGCAGCACGCTGCCAAAGCCCTGGTTGCGCGTTTTTTCGGGCCGGGGCGGGCAGCCCGTCTCGTGCCAGTTCAGCGCCAGCATGTCGCCATCCTTGCGCCAGGTGACGGCGATCTTGCCTTCCGCCGCATGCAGCGCGCCATACTTGGCGGCATTGGTGGCAAGCTCGTGGAAGATCAGCGCCATGCCCGTCACCGCCGAACCCGACAGCGCGATGGGCGGGCCGGAGACTTCCACCCGTCCTTCCGTGTGCGACGAGGCATAGGGCGCGAAAATCTGCCCGATCAGGCTTTCCAGGTCGGCGCTGTCCATGGATTTGTCATGGCCGCGCAGGCCCGGCTGGATCAGTTCATGCGCGCGGGTCAGCGCGCCCAGCCGGCCCTGCAGCACGGTGGCCAGTTCCTTGGGCGTTTCCACATCGCGGGCGCTGAGCGACACGATGCCGCCCACCAGCGCAAACAGGTTCTTGACCCGGTGGTTGAGTTCGCTGAGCAACAGTCCGCGCTGCGCGTCTGCATTCTTGCGCTCGGAAATATCGTTGAAATTGCAGATGGCGCCAGTATGGACGCCGTCGCGGTACAGCGGGCGCACCCAATATTCCACCGGCACCTGGCTGCCATCCTTGCGGAAAAATATCTCGTCCGCGACATAGGATTCGATGGCGCGCCGCGCGCAATGCGCCACCGGGCATTGCGGCGCCGGATAGGGCGTGCCGTCGGCAAAGGAATGGTGGATCAAGTCATGCAGGTTCTTGCCCGCCACTTCCGACATGTCGTCAAAGCCCAGGATTTTCAGGAAGGCGGCGTTCACGGATGTGGTGATGCCGTCCCGGTCCACGCTGAAAAAGGCGCTGGCCACGGAATTGAGCAGCACGCTGAGTTCATCCTGCGCCGCGCTGAGCTTGAGGCGGATCTGGCGTTCATCCTCGATGTCCGTGTTGGTGCCGATCCAGCGGGTGATGTTTCCGCCCTCGTCGCGGATGGGAACGGCGCGGGCGATGTGCCAGCGATATGCGCCATCGGCGCGCTGCAGGCGGAATTCCGCTTCATAGATCTCGCCGCTGGAAAGGGCCTGCGCCCAGCGCGCACCGGCATCCGCCAGGTCATCCGGATGCACGATGGATGTCCAGCCCGCGCCGTCCAGTGTGCCGCGGGCCTTGCCGCTATATTCGTAGACCCGGTCATTGAACCAATCCAGCATGCCGCTGGCGGGCGCGGTCCAGACATGGTGCGGCATGGCCTGGGCCATGGTGCGGAACTGGCCTTCACTATCGCGCAGCGCCCGTTCGGCGGTGACATCGCGGGCGGTGGAATACAGAAAACCATCCACCGGCACCGCCACCCAGGACAGGACGCGTGTCTCGCCGCTTTTGGTGCGGTAGCGGTTTTCGAAATTCAGAACCGCATCGCCATGGCGCACCTTCTCCCAAGCATCGCGCGAAGCGTCCATGTCATCGGGATGCAGGAAATCGTAAAAGGGCTTTCCCGCCAGCTCGGCTTCGCGCCAGCCCAGGGTGCTGGTCCAGGCGGGATTGACCCGCACGAATTTGCCGGTGCCCAGATCAATAACCGAAAGCAGATGTGGACTGACCTTCCAGGTGGTGCTGGTTTCGGAAGACAGCTCCGCCCGGGGCCGGGACGCGTCATCCGGCCTGTCTTTCACCTTGCGCAGAAAATTCAGCATGCCCCGGAAGAGGTCCCATTGTCCTGCCGCAATAAAGCATTTGCGCGGGCGCCCAGCAAAAGGGCAAGTGGCCCTTATGCGCGCAATGGTACAAAAGAGCTATCGGGCCGCGGTGGCGTAAATCTTGTCCTGGGCATAGGCCACATAGAGATGCAGATGGCTGAGGACATCCATGCCCAGTGAAAGCGCCGGGATTTTCTCGGGCGTGAACTGCGCCCGGCTGCCCAGGATGGGCGCACGGTCCAGGTCCTTGTTGTCGCTGTTGGACTGGATCAGCACCGGCACATTGGCAGCGACGACACCTTCCAGGGACAGCTGCTTGAAAGTGTGGCCATAGACGGGATTGCCGCGGCCGTCCTTGCGGTCCGCAACCTGGACCATCTCCGGCGTGCCGGCGCGGAAACCGAACAATTCCTCTGCCACGTCGCGGCGCATCACGCTGCGGTCGAGCGTGGTGTCAATCACGGCATTGACCACCTGGTCGCCGATGGTGACCTGAACCTGCATCTTGCCGTCCAGAACCGACATGGGCATCACCGCCACCGCGCCATGTGGCCAGAACACCATCTTGTTCGGATCGGCGCAGGTGTCGGCGGTCAGATAGACCATCTGTTTGTCGCCGAAATCCAGCTCCACGTCATATTTGCGAAAAAAGTCGCCGCTGAGCAGTCCGTCCCAGGGCTTGGAGTGGCCCAGCTCCTTGTCCTTGGACATCACGAATTTGAGGCCCTTGCCGGTGGCGCCGCCGATGGTGAAGGCGCCGATATCCACTTGGGCCACAGGGTCGGCCGAGCGGCCGCTGCGGGCATCCGTCATCGGCACGCCCATATTCTCGACCGAGGAATTGCCGCCGCCCTCGCCGCCCATTCCGAAAAGCGACATGTTGTATTCCATGCGCGCGCCATATTTGACGTCCTTGACCAGGCCCAGATCGTTGATCGCGGCTTGCGAGATTTCGGTGGGATTGCCGCTGATGGCCAGCAGGAATTCCTTGGGCTTGCCGTTGATCTCCACCGGCGCCGTCAGAAGATTGCTGTTCGCCACCGGCTTCAGCGGCACCGTGGCCGCGATGGATGGCAGGCTGCAGGATTCCGCCGCAGCGGCAGCATGGACGCCGGACAACAAAACAAATGTCGTAAGAACGCGCTTCAACATGATGCCCCTCATTTTGAAATGGCCGGAACGCGACAAACGCTGCACCTGGCAAAAATCGCCGCGCGAATGCATGATCCGCGTCAGCCAGCCCCCGCGCCGAAGTTAGCATGAGTGGCAGACGCCTGCCACTATACCAAAGACGGTCTTTCGACTTTTCCCGCATAACGCATCGCAACATTGCAGCGTTCATAGCGGGCGCCATAGGCGCGCATGATCTCCGCATCATGCACAAAGCCAGCTTTCTCGTACAAATGGATGGCGGCGGCGGACTTGGTGTTGGACAAAAGATAGAGCGTGGCCGCGCCCATCGCATGCGCCCGCGCGATGGCGGCCTGCAGCAGATATTCGCCGGCCTTGCGGCCCCGCGCCTTTTCCAGGACGCCCATCTTGGTCAATTCGAAAATGCCGGGCGCGGTCTGGCGCAAGGCAACCGTGCCCACGATGCCCAACCCCGCCGCCTCCACGAACAGTATGGCGCCGCCGCCGTCCAGGATGGCCCCGGGATTGTCCAGCGCCGCCAGGTCGGCCGCTTCCATCACATACATGGCGTTGATCCATTCCGCATTGATGTCGCGGAAATGGCTCGCCAGCGCGGGCGCGTAATCGCGGATGATCAGGTCAGAGCCAGCGGCGGACACGGGATTTGTACTCCAGATAGGGCGCGCCGAACTTGCGCGCCAGATAGGCTTCCTCGCGTCCCACCACGCCGAAGCGGATCACGAAATAAAGCGGCACCGCCATGATGAAAATCCACAGCGTGTCGAAGGCCAGCGCCAGGCCGATCATGCCCAGCATGGCGGCAAGATAAATGGGATTGCGGCTGACGCCATAAGCGCCGCTGTCCACGATTGCCCTTGTGGAGCCGCCGGGAAAGACGGTGGTCCGGGCGCGCTGCAGGCTGGTGATGGCCCAGCGCGCGAACAACAGTCCCGCCGCCATCAACGCCACGCCAATCCAGATGCCGGGAAAGGCAGGCGGCAGGAACGCCAAGGGATGAAACCAGTTCAAGGCAAAGGCCGCAGCAACAGCCAGCACATAAGCCACGGGCGGATTGATCGCCACGTTTGCAGAATCACTTTTATCGTCTTTGATTTTATCAGGCATGCCAGGCCCTCCCCCAGCGAACATAGTCCAAAAAGTTCCGGGCCGGGCATTTTTCGTCCATGTTTGCGCTGGCTTCTGGAACGGTTCCAACAGCCGGAATCATTGACTCATGTGGTCGGGCGGGCGGAGACTTGGCCCCGCGCAAGGGGGCTTGCAGCAAACAAACGCGCGACCGCGCACAACAAACAACGGGAGGATTTCTTGGAAGATCAATCACAGGGACAGGACCGCCGGTCCTTTTTACGCAATGCCGGCATGGGCGGCAGCGTGCTGGCCATGGGCCCGCTCCTGGCCAGCATCCAGGCCGACGCCGCGTCCGCCGCGCCAATGGCGGGCGGCAAATTTGATTTCGACACGCCCTATAACCGCATCGGCACCAATTCCGTGCATTGGGACATGGCCATCCGCGACGAGCACATGACCAAGATCATCGCCGGCATGGGCGTGGCCGACATGGACTTCAAATGCGCGCCCGCCATCATGGCCGGCCTGCGCAAGCGCATGGAGCATGAAAACTGGGGCTACAATCTGATGGAGATTGACCTGGCCTTCAACACGGGCCGCACCAATCCCTTCATTGACGGCATCATCGAATGGAACCGCAAGCGGTATGGCATCACCAATGTCACGCCCAAGAATCTGGGCGTCAACACTGGCGTGCATTCGGGCATCATCGCCGCCATGCAGGCCTATGCCCCGCCGGGCAGCGGCGTCTTGATGGCGACGCCCATCTATGGCGGCTTCTATGGCGACGTTGCGCGCACCAAGACGGTGGCCGTGGAAAGCCCCATGAAGATGGTCAATGGCCGCTTCGAGATTGACTGGGAAGATTTCGAGCGCCGCATGACGCCCAATGTGAAGGTTTCCATCCTTTGCAATCCGCAGAACCCGGTGGGCCGCGCCTGGACCAAGGAAGAACTCACCAAGTATGTGAGCCTCTGCCTCAAGCACAACATCGTGGTGCTGTCGGACGAAATCCATTGCGACTTCGTCTCCAAGGGCCACAAATACGTGCCGGTGGCGACGCTGGACGACAAGAAGCTGGTGGACAACACCATCACCTTCAAGTCGGTCAGCAAATCCTTCTCGCTGGCGGGCATGAAATGCGCCTGGTACTTCTCCACCAACCCGGAGATTTTCGCGCGCACCCAGGCCAACGTCCATGCCGACCTCAACACGCTGGGCGTGGTGGCGGCGCAGTCGGCCTATGCCGGCGGCGCGGAATGGATGGATGCCTGCGTGGATTACATTGACGGCAACCATGACTTCGCCAACCAGTACATCAAGGCCAATATTCCCTTGATCAAGACGGGCGCCAAGCCGGAAGGCACCTACCTGACCTGGCTGGATATCTCCGGCGTGGCCGACAAGATGGGCGCGCAGAAGATGGCCGACCAGATCAACAAGAACCCGCCGGCCAATCCCATGACGGGCAAGCCCCAGAAGCAGCAGAACGAGGATATCGTGAGCCACTATCTGGCCAAGAATGCCTTTGTCTATCTGCAGCCGGGCACGGGCTTTGGCCTGGGCGGGCATAACCACCTGCGCATGAACATCGCCACCTCGCGCCGCACGCTTAAAGCGGCGCTGGACAGCGTTGCGGGTGCGCTGAAGAACCTGGCGTAAACAAGTTGGATTCCCGCTTTCGCGGGAATGACAGCGCATGAAAAAACCCGGGCTGGAAACAGCCCGGGTTTTTTATCATTCAGTTTTTATTGGTAAGTTTTCAAACGCTCCAGCGCGCTTGCCGCGCGATCCGGGTGCAAGGCCCAGACCTCGCCCGCGGTTTCGGCGGGGCGGTAAAAGGGGGCTTCGTTTTCCGTGCAGACGCGGCTTTCGCCATCGGTGGCGCAGGCGGAAAAGCGGCGGAAGGTGCGTTCCACCTGTTCTTCGAATTTCTGGGGAATGGGCTTGGCGGCCTTGGAGCGGGCGGCGCGGATGGCGCGCATCACCGACCAGCGGCGCAGGCCCCGTTCATGCTGGGCCAGCACGGCGATCAGCTCGGGCAGGATCTGCCCGTCATAATTCTGGCTGCGCGCGGCGGCGGCGCGGCGCTTGCGCTCGGACGTATCCTGGGCGGCGGGGATTTCGTGGGAGTCGGATGACGGATCGAGATTCAATCTATGCTCCTGACTGTTACCGGAAAAAAAACGGCGGAGACCCTTAAAGCCCCCGCCGCCTTTATTTTACGTGAACCTTAGACGGCCTTGAGATTGCCGGCCTTGGCGCCCTTGGCGTCGGGCAGGATGTCGAACGACACCTTCTGACCTTCGTTCAGGCTGCGCATGCCCGCCGCTTCCACGGCAGAAGCGTGCACGAACACGTCCTTGCCGCCGTCATCGGGGGCGATGAAACCAAAACCCTTGGAGGTATTGAAAAACTTAACTGTGCCGATAGCCATGACTGCTCCTGATACATATTGCGCCCTGCGGAATGCGGGACGTTTATTTTCGACGGAAACAATCAGAAATGGAGTGTCGGCTGTCTCGGCCAGGCGCGCAATGCGTTGGGAGAGTACAAGCATGCGCTACATCTGACGGAACGCCGTCTTGGGCCATCCCATAAGCCTATCCGGGCTTAATTACAAGCAATGTGAAAAAAGCCGGGCTTTACGTGGCTTTTTGGCGGTGGGCCATGCGGTCCTCGCGGAACGCGGCGGCCGCTTCCACACCCCAAAGGTGGAAAACATCGCCCTGGCGGGCGATCACTTCCACCCCATTGTCGCCGCTGCAAAGGCTGATGAAATCGATCAGCGGGTCCTTGTGGCTGGAACAGGATTCCACCGACTTGTCCGCCACCACATTGAGGTCGTCCTCGCCCGCTTCCGAGTCGCGCGCGGCTTCCGCGATGCATTGCTGGAAGGTGTGGATGCGGGTCTGGAATTCGCCCTCGGTCTTGCAATAGGCGGGCTTGGCCGATTGGGCCTGGACCGATGCCGGGATCATCAGCGTGGCAAGGAGTGCGGCGGGAAGGATGCGATGACGCATGGCGGGCCTTTCCTTTGGTCCCGCGACGATAGCAGCTATGGGGAAAAGAAAAAGGCGGGCTGTCGCCAGCCCGCCCTGATCTTTTTCAGTTTATTGCGGGAACGATTATTTCTTCACCGCAATGAACTCGATTTCCAGCGTGGCGCCGGGGGCGGCCATGGCCACCACCTTGAAGGCGGCGCGGGCCGGCTTGTTGGGCTGGGTGGCGGTGCCGAACTCGGTCAGCCAGACCTTGTTCATGGCCGCGAAATCAACTTCCGGGGTCATGAAGACATGGGCCATGGCGACATCGCCAAAGGTCAGGCCCAGCTTGGTCATCTGCGTCTTGAGATTGTCCAGCACCGAACGGGTCTGGGCAGTGGTGTCGCCATACACGGCGGGCTTGCCATCGGCAGCCGGCGTGGTCGGCGTGGGCAGCGCGCCCGAGATGTAATAGGTCGTGTAACCCGGCGGGACCACAACGGCGGAGGCGATGG
Source organism: Alphaproteobacteria bacterium (assembly GCA_947465395.1). Taxonomy (GTDB): domain Bacteria; phylum Pseudomonadota; class Alphaproteobacteria; order Micropepsales; family Micropepsaceae; genus Rhizomicrobium. The sequence goes on from CANIAL010000016.1 coordinate 13,879, forward strand.
GGCCGTTGCCGGTCTGGATGTGCTGGGCTTCCTGGGCCTGGGCGGCACCGGCAAGGCCGATGGCAAAGGCGGTGGTCAGGGCAATCTTGGTCAACAGACGCATTACGCGCTCCTTGGGTTTGTTCGGGGTGGAACCCTGTGGGAGAATTGGCCCCGGCGCCAGAGGAAAGTCGGCCCAAAAGAGCCTCACCAGCCGTTTTTTTGGGGATTCAGGGCGCCAAAAGGACCGAAGAAGCCATGACTCAGCTTCAGCACCGCCTGGCCGTCCCGGCCGACATGCCCGCGCTGTCGGCGCTGATGGATGCCGCCATCCGAAAGTTGCTGCCCGCCTTCCTGGATGCGGCGCAGGTCGAGGCGTCTTTCGCCGTGATGGGACTGGACACGCAGCTGATCGCGGACGGCACCTATTTCGTGATCACGCTGGATGGGGCCATTGCCGGCTGCGGCGGCTGGAGCCGCAGGGCCACCCTGTTCGGCGGAAATCACACGCAAGGCCGCGATGCACGGTTGCTGGACCCGGCGACGGAAGCCGCGCGCGTGCGCGCCATGTACACCAGCCCGGATTTCGCGCGGCGCGGCGTGGGGCGGCGGATACTGGAACTGTGCGAGGCCGCCGCGCGCGCCGAAGGCTTCACGCAAGTCGAGCTGGGCGCCACCATGGGCGGCCAGCCGCTGTATGAAGCCTGCGGCTATCGCGGCATCGAATTGCTGCAAGTGCCGACACCGGGCGGCGTCGCCGTGCCTATCCTGCGGATGGGCAAGACGCTTTAGCCCCTCGTTCTTCTAAGCACTCATTGCGCGCTTGTGCAGGCGGATGATGGCGTCCAGCGATGACGTCACCGAGCCTTCCTGCCATTCCGCCAGGCGCGAGGCATGCTCGCCCGCCAGCACGATGCGTCCGTCCAGCGCGCAGAGATTGTTGTAATGCGCCTCGCGGCCTTCCTCGGTCCAGCGCCCGCCGCAACCCAGCGTCCAGGGCACGCGATGCCAGGCCACGGCCACGCCGCATTCGTAATTCTTTTTATACTGGCCGGGATGGATTTTCTCGCCCGCATCCAGCGCATCTTGAATCCGCTGCTCCGGCGCCTTGGAGGCCGCATGATAGGCTTCCTTGTCAAAGGTATAGGCGGCCAGCAGCACGCCCTTACCCTTGGAGAAATAATCCCATTGCGGATAGCCGATCTGGCGGTTGGCCTGGTTGGTGTAGCTCATGCCGCCAAAGATGTGATCGTCCTGTTCCCAGAAGCGACGCTTCATCTGGATGCCGACCTTGATGGAGGCGCTGTAGGACAGCTGGTTGATGGCCGTCTTCATCTTGCCCCCCACATTCATGGGAATCTGGGAGAGGATGGTGGCGGGGATGGTGCAGACGCACCATTGCGCGCTCACTTTGCGCGGTGCGCCGCCCTTTTGCGCGTCCACATACGTCGCCGTGACGCCTTTTTCGTCCTGGCGGATATCAATCACCTTGGCATTGTACTGGATCATGTTGCCCAGCTGTGCGCCAAAGGCCTTGCCGATCATGCCCATGCCGCCCTTGGGCTGGAAGATGGGCGTCTGGGATTCAAAGCCCTGCCCGCCCGCGATGTTGCGCCAGAGGCCGGATTTCAAAACCTGATTAAGGGCGTCGGGCTGGGAATAGATGGGCAGCGAGTCGATGCCGCCGCCTTCGGCCCGCACCGGCCCGCGCCTGCGCGACGAGGCGCGGCCCTTCACATATTTCATGTCGGCGTCCAGAGCGCCCCAGTCGCGCATGGCCTCGGCCAGCATTTCCCGGTCTTCTTTCGTAATGGTGCCATCCAGCGCAGCTGTCTTGGTGCATTTCGCCAGAAGCTCGGCGGTGTGGCCCTGGAAATCGGCCAGCACTTCGCGGAAACGCTTGGGCTTGCCGCCATAGGCGTCCGTGGAATGGACAAAGGCGTTGTAATTCACTTGCGTGAAAGGCTCGACCGCCACATTCAGCCGGTTCACATAATGCAGGATGCCGTAATGATGATGCGGCAGGCGCCAGGGACCGGGATTGAAATATTGGCCCTTGTCGAACTGGATCTTCTGCACCGCGCCGCCCAGCTCGGTATAGGTGTCGCCGCCATAGAGCGACCAGTTCCGGCCTCCGGGGCGGTTGTTGTATTCCAGCACGGTGACCTTGTAGCCGGCGTCACGCAATTCCATCGCGGCCACCATGCCGGCAATGCCCGCGCCCAGCACCAGCACGCTGTCGCCGCTGCGCGACTTGCCCAGCTTGGGCGGGCCCTTGAAACCGGATTCCTGGGCCAGGCCCATGCTGGTCATGGCGCCATACATGGCGCTGGAGCCGGCGGCATTGCCGATCATGCGCAGCAGGGCGCGGCGGCTCAAAGCCTCCTTGGCCTCTTTGGTCTGGTCGCTCATTGCGTTTTCTCCCCGAGAAATGCCGCTTTAAGGCCACGGCTTTGCCCAACCCTACACCGGGAAACAGGGGGGATGAACAGCGGCTTGATCGCAAACTGTCATCTTCCGCAGTGCAATATCGGTTGCCATACCAGTTGACGGCCATGGAAGCAGCGACTTCTATCGCTGCGCCGGATGGACCGGGTGGGGGCGGTAATGGGCATGCGTCTGAGCGTGAGCGCCGCCCTGTTCGCGGCCCTGGCCTTCAATCTTGTCTTTTTCGTGCAGGAACTGGCGCTGGTGATTCCCAAATCGCTGCTGCCGGGCGTGCACGCCACGCTCTTCCACAACAACCATCAATGGGTGGGCGACGCGCCCAACATCGCGCTGCTGCAGGGTACCGGCATGGTGGCAGACCTGGTGGTGGGGATTGTGTTTGCGCTGCTGCTGGCGGGGACGCGGCGCGGCATGGGCACAAAGCTGTTCCTGTTCTGGATGACGTTCCAGGGCCTGTACCAGGGCCTCAGCCAGGTCCTGATCGGCACCGTGCTGCCCGGCAATGACGTGGGCATGGCGATGGGCTGGCTGGGGTTCGGCGTCAATGCGAAAGGCGTCACCGGCATCGTGGCGGTGATCGCGATGGTGGGTGCGGGCGTCTGGCTGGCGGACCGCGCCATTGCGCGGCTGGGGACCATGGCGGAAACCGGCAGCGGCCCGGGTCGGATGGGATTTTTTTTTCGCGCCGTCACGGTCCCTGCGCTGGCGGCGGTGGTGCTGCTGGTGCCGTTCCGCGAACCGCGCGATATCGTGGAAGTGGTGCTGGTGCCCGTGATCGTGATGGTGTCGGGCGTGATCTGGATTCAACTCTGCGCCGGGTTCGCGCCCGTCTCGCACCGGCCGACGCGACCGGCAGCGCCACTGCTGGCGCCGTTCATCGCGCTGCTGGTCGTGCTGGCCCTGTTCCAGCTTGTGCTGCGGCCGGGGATCGCTTTTTCCTAGTAAGCGGTTTTTTCCTCGACATGCTGCTGCACCTGGGCGCGCGTGATCCACAGGGTGCGCAGCTTGCGCGCCGCGACATAGGACAGCTGGTCATTATTGTGCTTCGACCCGGGCTGGCTGGAATCGCCGTAAGACATCACGCCCATCGCCTTGATGGGTTTTGAAAACTCCACCATCGAGACCCAGGTTTCCCCTGCCAGCGGAATGCGCTCGCCATTCTTCATCGGGCCCCAGGTGATGGTGCGGAACAGGCCCAGATTGCCGGTGCCGCCATTGGCAGGAAGATTGACGTCGCCAAGATGGAAGCGGGAGACATCGCCATAGGCGCGGTCCACCGCGCCATACAGCGCGATGGTCTGCGCCACCGCCGCCTTCAGGGTGCTGAGCGCCACCGCCGGATCGCGGATGCCGCGCGGGGTTTCGATGGGATCATCCGCGTTCCAGCGCACGGCATAATTCTTCTGGTCCGACATGGTGGGGCCGGAGAATTCCTTCACCCAGGTTTCGAACAGCAGCGCGCCGCGACTATCGGCATTGTATTGATGGTCCCAGGTTTTCAGAATGTCCGAAGCGCGGCGGATGTCGGGATCGTTGGACGACGCCACCGCCGCCAGCAGCACCGGCACCATGCGATCGGCCAGCAGGGCCGTGGTGGTGTGCTTGAGGCGGATGAAGTCTTCATAGGAAATCTTGCCGCTGTCGGCCATCAGATGCAGCGACTGTTCGTTGCGCATGGAAAGCGGGCCTTCCACGGCGATATAGGACGGATAATCCTTGTAATGGATGGCCTGGGGCATGGTGCTGGTCCAGGGCGGATCATTGGTGTTCTGCACGAAATGGCTGGCGGGGTTGGCCACATGCGGAATCTCGTCAAACGTCATCACGTCCGCGTCGCGCCACAGGGTTGACGATGTGTCGCCCGGCACCAGCCTGTTCCAGAAGGCAAAGTCGCCCTTGCCGCGCTTGGGCAGGATGCCATTGTCGAGATAGAGAATATTCCCTTCCCGGTCGGCATAGACGATGTTGAAGGTCGGCACCTGCACCTGGCGGAACGCCGCCAGCGCCTGTTCATAGGTCTTGGCCATGCCAAGCTCCCAATATTCCTTCAGCGCGCCGGGCCGGTCCAGACCGGCCACCTTCAACGCCACCAGCGCGCCACCGGCCTGTTCGAACACGGGACCGTGAATGGTGCTGCGCAAGACGAGCGCCTCGGTCTTCAGGCTGCCATCGGGCTGGCGGATTTTATAACTGGCCTGCGAAAGCGTGAACGACATCTGCTTGCCATCGAACATGTAGCCATCCTGGAAGCCGCCCGGCGCGGGCGTCAGCTTGTAGATGCTGGCGCCCAGGATCGTGTTCACCGTGTTGGTGAAGCCGTGCCGGTCATCGAATGCGAAACGCAAAATGGGAAGGCCGATCTGGGTCGCGCCATACAGATGTATGCCCGGCCCATCCAGCGAGGCTTCGTAGTAAGTGAAATAGCTGGGCAACCAGGGCAGGTGCGGGTTGGCCAGCAACATGGTGTTGCCGCTTTGCGATTTCGCCGGGGCCACCGCCCAGGCGTTGGAGCCGCCCACATCGGAATCCCGCGCCGTCTTCATCTTCTCCAGCGACGTCACATAGATGTAATTCATCAGCCGGTGGGAATGGGCGATCACATCCACGCCCGTCAGCGGCAGCACTTTCAAGACTTCGGGATCGATGGTGGCGGCGTTGGCGCGGGCCGATGCGTTCATGCCCGCCGCGAACGCGTCCAGGTCTTTTTTGAATTGCGGCGTCTGCTGGCCGTACCAGGTTTTGGCGCGGGCATAGACGCCATTGCCGATCACCCAGCGGTCAGACTCGGAATACTCCGCGCCCCAATATTCCGCGGCGCGCCCCTGCGCCTGGCCATACAGGCGCAGCACAAGATTGGCGTGGCTTTTCACCTGCGCCCAGCCGAAGCCGTAAAAGACGCCCGCCTCGTCCTTGCCATAGACATGCGGCACGCCGAACGTGTCCCACAATATTTCGCCATGCGCGTTTGTATTTTGTGCCGAGGTAAGGACGGGCCGCAGCAGCAGCGCGGCCATGGCCAGCGCCGCCAAACCCAAGACTGGAAACCTGAGCCGCATAATTACCCCCCGGAATGATGCCGGGCATCAGTATGGGATCAGGCCAGCGCCTTGACCAGTGCCAGGCTGAAGCCCGCGATAAAGACCCAGGAACAGGCGGCCAGGGCCAGCGGGCGCAGGCCTTCCCGTTTCAGCTTGGCGAAATCGGTGTGCAGCCCCATCGCCGCCAGCGCCATGGAAAGCAGGAAATTGGTCAACAGCACGATGTCGGCCCGCACCGGGGCGGGAACGGAAATCACGCTGTTCAGCAGCATGACCGCGATAAAGCCCAGCACGAACCAGGGCATGGGCGGGGCCTTGCCGCGCTTTTCGCCAGCTTTCCGCGATGCCGCGAAACCCAGCGCGATCACCAGCGGCGCCAGCATCATGACGCGGGTGAGTTTCGCCACCGTGCCGGTCTGGCCCGCCACATCGCCGTCCTGGAACGCGGCGGCCACCACTTGGGCGATTTCATGGATGGAGGCGCCGCTCCACAATCCAAAGGCCTGCGGGCTGAGATGCAGCACGCCCGGCAGCAGCGGATACAGAAGCATGGAGAGCGAACCAAACACCGTCACCGACGCCACGGCATAGGCGACATCGGAGTCCTTGCCTTGCGTCACCGTGTTGGTGGCGATGACGGCGGAAGCGCCGCAGATGGCCGTGCCCGCGCCGATCAGCTCGGCCAATTTCGCATCCACGCCCAGGACCACGCCCATCCAGCGGGTGAAGAAGAAGGTGGCGACCAGCACCACCAAAATGATGGCAAGTCCCGTGATGCCCACCGCCACCACCTGCGACAGCATCAACTGGAAGCCCAGCAGGATGATGCCCAGCCGCAGCACGCGGCGCAGGCTGAAGGTGATGCCCGGCGCGGCGGCAGCGGGCGTGCCCATGAAATTATGGATCGCGATGCCGATGATGGTGGCCAGGATCATGGGGCTGAACAGCCCCACCCCCGGCAACCGGCGCAGCGCAAAGGCGGCGGCGGCGATGGCGGCGGTCAGCGCCACGCCCGGCAGGGCTGCGGCAACGGGGGCGGAAAGACGGGCGCTGGCCATGACCTTCCATAGCCGTTCGCCCGCCAAATCCAATAGGTGACGGCCCACATTGCTGTAGATTAAGTCCGGCTTGCCAACATTCCGGTACGAAACTAGAACCCCCCAAACCCATTAAAGACGGCCATGCAGACGCTTGAAGACCGCAAACATGCCGCCCGCGCCGCCTTTGAAGGGCTGGCGGACCGCATCATTGCGACATTTGAGTCGCTGGAGGCAGAAGCATCCCCCGCGCTTTATCCTGGCAGCGCGGCGCGGTTTGAACGCACGCCATGGCGCAGGCCTTTGAAAGAAGGCGCCGATCAGGGCGGCGGCGTCATGGGCATGATGCGCGGGCGCCTGTTTGAAAAAGTTGGCGTGCATGTCTCGACTGTTTATGGGGCGCTGCCCGCCGATTTCGCGGCCCAGGTGCGGGGCGCGGACAAGGACCCCAATTTCTGGGCCAGCGGCATCAGCCTGATCGCCCATATGCGCAACCCGCATATTCCCGCCGTGCATCTGAACAGCCGCATGATCGTGACCAGCCAGTCATGGTTCGGCGGCGGCAGCGACCTGAACCCCACGCTGGATGCGGCGCGGCGGGACGATCATCCCGATACACGCGATTTCCATGCGCGGCTGAAGACCGCCTGCGATATCTTCGACAAGGACTGGCACCCCAAATACCGGAAATGGGCGGATGAGTATTTCAGCCTGCCCCATCGCGGCGAGAAGCGCGGCGTGGGCGGCATCTTCTATGACCATCATAACAGCGGCGACTGGGATGCGGATTTCGCTTTCGCAAAGGCGGCCGGCGAAGCCTTTCTTGACGTATATCCGCAGCTGGTGCGCCGCAACTGGGACACGCCGTGGGATGCCGCCGAGCGCGCCCAACAGGCCAAGTGGCGCGGCCGCTATGTGGAGTTCAATCTTCTTTATGACCGGGGCACCATGTTCGGCCTGAAGACGGGCGGCAATGTGGAAAGCATTCTCTCCTCCCTGCCCCCGGTGGCGGAATGGCCATGAACCCATCTTCATTGAAATTGGGATCAAGGGGTTCGCCGCTGGCGCTGACACAGGCGCGGCTTGTGGCCGCCATGCTGGCCCAATCTTCCGGCAATACGCCCGCGCAATTTCCCATTGAGACTTTCGTCACCAGCGGCGACCGCATCCTGGACCGCCGCCTGACCGAAGACGGCGGCAAGGGCCTTTTCACCAAGGAACTGGACGAAGCCTTGCTGGACCGGCGCATTGACGCCGCCGTGCATTCGCTGAAGGACCTGCCCACACGCATGCCGCCCGGCATCCTGCTGGCGGCGATCCCGGCCCGCGAAGACCCGCGCGATGCATTTATCTCGTCCAAGGCGAAGGATTTGATGTCCCTGCCGCAAGGCGCGGTGATTGGCACGGCCAGCCTGCGCCGCCAGGCCCAGGCGCTGCATGCCCGGCCCGACCTGAAAATCGTGCCGCTGCGCGGCAGCGTGGAAACACGGTTGAAGAAGCTGCAAGCCGGTACGATGGACGCAACCTTCCTGGCGATGGCAGGCATGAAGCGGCTGGGACTTGCGCATCACGCCACCAGCGTGATGGATGCCGCCGCCTTTCCGCCTGCGCCGGGGCAAGGCGCGCTGGCCATCACCTGCCGCGCCGATGACGACAAGACGGCGATACTGCTGGACCGCATCAACCGCTCCGAATTTAACGCCGCCATCATCGCCGAGCGCGCCTTCCTGGAAGCGCTGGACGGATCCTGCCGCACGCCCATCGGCGCGCTGGCACTTTGCTGGGAAAACACGCTGGAGTTCCGGGGTGAAGTCCTGACCCCCGACGGCGTGCATTGCTGGCGGCGGCAACAGACCATTGCGCTGGCGGGTGATGTGCGCAAGACCGTATACGATTTGGGCTTTGCGCTGGGCCGTTCCATCCGCGAGGAAGCGGGCGACCGTTTTGCCGCCCATATGGGAGATGGCGGGTGGTAAAAAAGCTTTTGCGCGTGCTGGCGGGTGAAGCCGTGACGCCGCCGCCGGTCTGGCTGATGCGCCAGGCGGGGCGTTATCTGCCGGAATATCGCGCGCTGCGTTCGCAGGCGCCGGATTTCATCAAATTCTGCCTCAGTCCGGCGGAAGCAGCGGAAGTTACCTTGCAGCCGGTGCGGCGCTTCCACATGGATGCGGCCATATTATTCGCGGACATATTATTGGTGCCGCATGCCCTGGGCCAGAAAGTCTGGTTCGAAACCGGCGAAGGCCCCCGGCTGGAGCCGGTGCGCGATGTGGCGGGGCTGAAGAAACTTTCCTATGACGCGGGCAAGCTGGCGCCGGTGATGGAAACCATCAGGCTGGTGCGCAAAGACCTGCCCGATAATGTGACCCTGATCGGGTTCGCGGGCGCGCCCTGGACGGTGGCGACCTACATGATCGAGGGCCAGGGCGGCACGGGGCATGAACTCAGCCGCACCCTGGCCCGCGATGACGCGTTCTTCGGTGCGCTGATGGACATGCTGGTGGATGCCACCAGCGCCTATCTGATCGCGCAAGGCGATGCAGGCGCCGAGGCGCTGCAGCTTTTCGAAAGCTGGGCCGGCAGCGTGCCGCCGGAACTGTTCGCGCGCGCCGTGCTGGACCCCACCCAGCGCATCATCAACAAGGTAAAGGCCGCGCATCCGAACATTCCCATCATCGGTTTTCCGCGTGGCGCGGGCGACAAGCTGGCGGCCTATGCAGCGACAGGCGTGGACGGCATCGGCCTTGATCAAATGACCGATCTGGCGGCGGCGATTGCATCCGTGCCCGCCCGCATTGCGCTGCAAGGAAACCTGGACCCGGAGTTGCTGCTGGCGGGCGGCGGCGTGATGGAAAATGAAGCGCGGCGCATCATCGCCGCAATGAAAGACCGCCCCTTCATCTTCAATCTGGGCCATGGGGTGATGCAGCCCACGCCGCCCGAGCATGTGGCGGCGCTGGTTTCGCTGGTCCAGGCGTAAAAACGGGGAGAGCGTTTCCGCCCTCCCCGCAAGCCTTGCGGCTTTCATTACATCTTCGTGGACGTTACATTTTGGTCGTTTGGCCCGCCGGTACATCAAGGTCGGGGGATGTCGGTTTCATGCCGGACGACGGATTCTTGATCGGGTTCTTGTCATTGTCATGACCCGCCAGCTTGGAATCGCTGTTCACATCGCCCTTGATGGGGGCGTTCTTGTCGTCGCGCATGTCATTTTTGTCGGTCATGTTCATGTCCTCTGGTTCGGGGTTCCGCCAGAGATAACGACTGGATCACGGCTTCGTTGCGGTGGTTCTGGATAAAATCCAGTCCGCCACTTCCTTCGCAACCATGGGGCCTTCCAGGTCGCGCAGCAGCATGTGGTAACCCTTTTGATAATGCTTCTGCTCGGCCCTGGAACCCAGCGCCGCAATAACGGCTTGCGTAGGAACTTTCGGGATCAACTGGTCCTGCTCGCCCGTCAGCATCAGGATGGGCGGCGGCGATGACAGCGCGTCCGGCGCCGCCCGCGCTTCATCCATCAGATTGACCAGCCCGAACAGCGCGTACGCACCCGTACGTTTCTGGAACCAGGGGTCCTTTCCCAGCGCGATCAGCATGGGGATATTGTCGGAGGGCACGATCCTGACCACCCGACCGGCGGCATTGTTGGACAGCACCATGCCCGGCGCGAAATGCGCCGCCAGGAACAGCGCCACGCGATAGGACAGCGGCATATCGCCCCGTGACCAGACGGCGGGCGCGGACAATATGGCGCCGTCCACCGGCGGCGGGTTCTTCGCCAGCGCCGTCAGCAGCACCGCCCCGCCCATGCTTTCGCCCAGCGCATAGACGGGCGTGCCGGGGAAACGGGCGCGCACCGCCACCGCAAAATCATAAAGATCATTCTGCATGACGGTTTCGCCGGCCCAGGAACCGGGCAGCGGGCCGCGGCCAAAGCCGCGCTGGTCATAGGCGAGTGTGGTGATGCCGCGTTCCGCCCATAATTTGGCGGGCATGGCGAAGGCGTTGGCATAATCGCTCATGCCATGCAGGCCGATGATGATGGCGCGGGGCGCGTCTTTTGCAGGCCACTGGCTGACGGGCAGCCGCACGCCATCGCGCGCCACGAAGAATTCGCCCTCCAAATGCGGCGTGACATTCTCATGGCCCAGCGGCGCGGGCGGCGAGGCGCAGCTTGCCAAGACAAGACTTGCCGCCAGGAAAAGAATTTCCACTTTCATGGCTGTATCAAGCCATGCCGAGAAGGGGCGGGCAAGATGACGGAAATGACGCTAAGGTGGCGCGGGGAGATTCTAAAGGCGTTCCATGGCTGACAAACCCGGACAGATCCGCGCCCTGCTGGGCGCGCGCGCCTTCCCGCCGCTGATACTGGTGATGTATCATTTCTGCGAAGGCCATGGGTACCGCAATTTCTGGCCCATGGATTACGTGGTGGCGCGCGGTTATGTGTGGGTGGAATTCTTCTTCGCGCTGTCCGGTTTCGTGCTGACCTATGCCTATGGCCCGCGCCTGGCGCAGGTTTTCACGGCGGGCGGCTATGGCAATTTCCTGAAATCCCGGCTGATCCGGCTTTATCCCCTGCATCTCTTTATGCTGCTGGCGATCCTGGCCACTGCCATCGTCACGCGGCAACTGGCGGCGATAGGGCATTATGTTTCCATCTTCGACCTGCCCTATCACAGCTTCATTGATGCCAAGGCGTTTGTGCTGAACCTGTTTCTGGTGCAGGCCTGGCATACCGAGCCGCATCTGACCTGGAACGGCGCTGCCTGGTTCGTCAGCGTGGAATGGGCGCTATGCCTGATGTTCCCGCTTTTCCTGTGGCTGTCGAACGGGCGGGTGTGGCGCGCGCCGTTGCTGATCATCGCCGGTTTCGTTTCGCTGTGGGCGCTGGCCAGTTATTTCCGGCACGGGCTGGACATCACCTTTGACGGCGGCGTGCTGCGCGGCATGGCGGATTTTGCCATCGGCGTGGGGCTTTGCATGTTGTACCGCGAATGGAAGCCCCGCGACCGACTGCCGGAGGCGGCCCATTCCGTCATCCAGCTCCTGTTGCTGGGGGCGCTGTTCTACAGTTTCTACAACAATGGCTGGGCGCATAATATCCGCGACCTGTGGGTGCTGGGGCCGCTGATGGCGCTGCTGCTGGCGCTGGCCTTTGACCGGGGCATCCTGGCGCGGTTGCTGCAAATGCGGCTGCCGCAGCTATTGGGCGAATGGTCCTATGCCATCTATATCGGCCAGACTTTCTTCCTGCTCTGGATCCGGGTGGCCGAGCAGCGGCTCTATACGTCCAATGACACGCCCATGCTAGGCACGACCTTCGGCAGCCTTAGCTTCTGGCTGGAGCCATTGCTGCTGGTTCTGGGCTGCATCGCCTGGGGCGCGTTGCTGGCGACGTTCATTGAAACACCCGCCGCGCGCTGGCTGAAAAGCGTCACGGAACGGCGGCTTGACCGGAAGCCCGCCTTGCCAACTTAAAGTCTGGGCGGCATCGTAAACGCCTGCAGGAGAACCAAATGGCTATTTCGTTCACGAACAAAGTCGCAATCATCACCGGCGCGGGCGGCGGGCTGGGCCGGGCGCATGCCATGGAGCTGGCCAGGCGCGGCGCGAAAGTGGTGGTCAATGATCTGGGCGGGGCGCTGGACGGCACGGGCGGCAATTCCGCCGCCGCCGAAGCCGTTGTGGCCGAGATCAAGGCGGCCGGCGGCGAGGCCATCGCCAATGGCGCGTCCATCACCGATGACGCGGGCGTGGCGCATCTGGTCAAGCAGACCATGGACACATGGGGCCGCATCGACATCCTGATCGCCAATGCCGGCATCCTGCGCGACAAGAGCTTCGCCAAGATGGAGATCAAGGATTTCGAGGCGGTGATGAATGTCCATTTGATGGGCACGGTCAAACCCGCCCATGCCATCTGGCCCATCATGAAGGCGCAAGGCTATGGCCGCATCGTGGTCACCACGTCGTCAACTGGCCTTTACGGCAATTTCGGCCAGACCAATTATGGTGCGGCCAAGCTGTCGCTGATCGGGCTGATGAATTCGCTGAAGCTGGAAGGCGCCAAGGACAATATCCGCGTCAATGCCGTCTGCCCGGTGGCCGCCACCCGCATGACGGAAAATCTGATGCCGCCCGCGGTGCTGGAGATGCTGAAGCCGGAATATGTCTCGCCTGCCGTGGCCTTCCTGGCGTCCGAGGAAGCGCCCGATGGCGTCATCATCAGCGCCGCCGCCGGCGTCTTTGCCGCCGCCCAGATCGTGGAGACGGACGGCGTCAATCTGGGACACAAGGCCAGCGCCGATGACGTGGCCGCAAATTTCTCAAAGATCGCCGATTTCACCAACGCCAAGCACTACACCCAAGGGGGCGAGCAGAACGGGAAGTTCTTCGCCAGGGTCCAAGACACGCCTCTTATTGGTTGACCCCCTCCGGTTTCAGCTTTCGCTCGGCTCCCAACTGGTCGCGTTCGCACGCTGAAACCACCTCCCCCTCTTGTGCGCTTTTTTGGCGCTCCGGCTCGCGCCTACGCGCTGCGCGCACGAAGGGGAGGACGGACTGTGTTTTCCTGAGTGCGCCGTACGTGATGCAAGAGAGAAATTAAAAATTTCATGCTTGCCGGTGGCGCGTTGTTCGGCAAGACTCAGGCCCATGAACGATCTCGCGCTCAGCATCAGGCAGGCGCGGCCCGGTGACGCCGCTGATCTGGCGCGCATCTACATTTCCTCGTGGCAAGACACCTATGCGGCGCTGCTGCCCCATTCCATGCTGGGCGGCATGTCGCACACCTTGCATGCCCAGCGTTTCGCGGGCGCCATCCGCCGCGGCGGCGTCATCCTGGCCGAAGATGGCGCGGAAGGCGTGGTCGGGCTGGCCAGCCTGGGCACGGCGCGCGATTCCGGCCTGGGTTTCGACGGCGAAATCTACACGCTTTACGTGGACCCGGCCTTCCTGGGCCGTGGCGCGGGCGCGGCATTGCTGCACGGCGCCTTTGCATCCCTGAAAGACCGCGCCTTCAGTTCTTGCCTGATCTGGAGCCATGCCCAGAACAATGCCTGTTTCTTTTACGAGGCAATGGGCGGCAAGCGGGTGGGCGCACGCGACACGCGGCTGGCGGGCACGGGGCTGACGGAGATCGCTTTCGGCTGGAAGGCGCTTGCTGTGCCGGCGCGGCGCATTCGGATTTAAAGATCACCCACTACAGATCCGAGGGGCGCAGGAACCGCGCCAGCATCCCTGCGCCGGGCGCGACATCACGCCAATCGTCAATCGCAAAATCCAGCACGGCCAGGGCACAGGTGGGAAATTTCTCGCCCGCGATTCCCGCCGGCTTCTTGTCGCTGAGAATCAGGAACAGCGATTCCAGGCCGGGATTGTGGCCCACCACCATCACCTCTTCCGCTTTCTTGGGTGCGGCCTGGATAGCCGCCAGGATGGTGCCGGGCGTGGCCAGGTACAGCGCCTCGACAATCTCGAAATCGTCAGTCCGGTCCAGTTCGCGCAGCACCAGAGACGCGGTCTCAAGCGTGCGGGCGGCGGGCGACACCAGAACCGGGCGTGGGGCTGCGCCGGACTTTCGCAGGTAACGCCCCATGGCGGCGGCATCGTCCTGGCCACGCGGGGCCAGCATGCGGGCCTCATCATCCACGTCATCCCCGCCCGGCACCGCCTTGGCATGGCGCAACAGCAAAAGGCGCTTCATTCGCTTCAAAACCGCATAACAGGCCAGCACCAGCCTAATGACCTTGACCCGGCCCCTGCAACCGCGTCACAAAAACGCCGCACAAAGGCAGCGAAAAACATGGCGACCAACAAGAAACCCGGCAACTGGAAGAAGCGCACTCTGGGCGTGCGGGCCGGAACCATGCGCAGTCCGTTCCAGGAAACCTCCGAGGCGCTCTACATGACCTCGGGCTATGCCTATGAATCGCCGGAGGAAGCGCAGGGCCGCTTCACGGGCGAGATCGAAGGCTATCAGTACAGCCGTTACGGCAATCCCACCGTCACCATGTTCGAGACCCGCATGGCCGCACTGGAAGGCGCAAGCGTGGCCCAGGCGACCGCCACCGGCATGGCGGCGGTCAGCGCCGTGTTCCTGAGCGGGCTGAAGACCGGCGACCATGTGGTGGCAGCGAAAGCCATGTTCGGCTCCTGCCTGCATGTGGTGGAGAAGATCCTGCCGCGTTTCGGCATCACATATACACTGGTGGACGGCACCGACAACGCGGCCTGGAAGGCGGCGATGAAGCCTGAGACCCGGATGCTGTTCCTGGAAACGCCGTCCAATCCCACATTGTCCATCGTGGACATCAAGGCGGTATCGAAAATCGCCGACGATGCGGGCGCGCTGGTGATGGTGGACAACGCTTTTGCCAGCCCCGCCCTGCAGCGGCCGATGGAATTCGGCGCGCATATCGTGGTGCATTCCAGCACCAAGTATATTGACGGCCAGGGCCGCGCCATGGGCGGCGTCATTCTCTGCCGCCAGGATTTTTTCGACAATCACTTGCAGGTCTTCATCCGCAACACCGGCCCCAGCATCAGCCCGTTCAATGCCTGGCTGCATCTGAAGAGCCTGGAGACGCTGGACCTGCGCATGAAGGCGCATGGTGAGAATGCGGCCAGGGTCGCGGACTTCCTGGGCAGCCACAAGAAGATCAAAAAGGTGCTCTACCCGTTCCGCGACGATCATCCCCAGACGAAATTGGCGCGCGCGCAGATGGACAATGGCGGCGGCATGGTGGCGTTCGAGGTTGATGGCGGCAAGGCCGGCGCATTCCGCCTGGGCAATGCGCTGAAGCTGATTGATGTCTGCAACAATCTGGGCGACGCCAAGAGCCTGATCACCCATCCCGAGACCACCACGCACCAGAAGCTGACAGCGGAAGCCCGCGCCGAGCTTGGCGTCACCGCCGGGCTGCTGCGCCTGTCGGTTGGCCTGGAGGATGCGGACGATCTTTGCGAAGATTTGGACCAGGCGCTGAAGGCCATTTAAGGAAACCAAGCATGAGCGAGCACAGTATCAAGCTGAAATGGGAACTGGGTGGGGCTGCCTTCACCTACGACGCCTATCCGCGCAACCACACAGTCACCTTCAAGAACCGCGAGACGGTGACGATGTCGGCGGCGGCGGCCTATCGCGGCGATGCCGCCCTGCCCGATCCGGAAGACATGTTCGTGGCGTCGCTGTCGTCCTGCCACATGCTGAGTTTCCTGGCCATCGCCACCAAGCGCAAATTGAGCGTGGTGTCGTATGAAGACGATGCGGTGGGGCATCTGGAGAACAATGGTGGCAAATTGTGGATGACCAAGGTGATCCTGCGCCCGAAGATCGTGTTCGCGGGCGAGGCCGATCCGGCCCTGGTGACACGCTGCCATGACGAAGCGCACCATGCCTGCTTCATCGCCAGCTCGGTGAAGACGGATGTGACGGTTGATCCGGTTTAACTTGCACGTATCGGCGGCGCCGCCGATAATGCGGCCATGAATGACAACAGCTACCAGGCCCAGACGCGCGCCATCCATGTGGCGGTGGAACCGGCTTACCTGGACGACCAGTCCGATCCCGCCGATGGCCGCTATGTCTGGGCTTATACCGTGACAATCGAAAATCGCGGGGCGGAGACGGTGCAGTTGATCTCCCGCTACTGGAACATCACCGACAGCGCGGGCCGGGTGCAGGAAGTGCGCGGCCCCGGCGTTGTGGGCGCGCAGCCGGTGATCGCGCCCGGCGAAAGCTTCCAGTACACCAGCGGCTGCCCGCTGGAGACATCATCGGGCATGATGCGCGGGCGCTATTTGATGAAGGCGGCGTCGGGCGAGGATTTCGAGGCGGAGATACCGGCCTTTTTGCTGGAAAGCCCCTACGAAAAAAGGCGCATTCACTAAATCCCCATTGGCGCGCGGGTTGAATGATGCGCGGGGAGCGTTTATTTGCCGCCTGTCCGGGAGATTTCCATGGCCGCGAAAATCGATTTTTCAAATCCCTGCGCCGCGCCCAGGCAGGACCGGCCCAGCCGCGACGAAGCGGAAAAGGCGGTGCACACGCTTTTGCGCTGGGCGGGTGATGATCCCAGCCGCGAAGGGTTGGCGGACACGCCGGCCCGCGTGGCGCGCGCTTTCGAGGACTGGTTCTCCGGCTATGACCAGAACCCGGAAGAATACCTCGCCCGCACATTCCAGGAAGTCAGCGGCTATGACGACATGGTGGTGCTGAAGGACATCCGCTTTGAATCGCATTGCGAGCATCATTTGGCCCCCATCATCGGGCGCGCCCATGTCGGTTACCTGCCCAGCAACAAGGTGGTGGGCATTTCCAAGCTGGCGCGGGTGGTGGAAGCCTTTGCCCGCCGCCTGCAAGTGCAGGAAAAAATGAACGCCCAGATCGCGCTGTGCATCCAGCGGGTGCTGGAGCCGAAAGGCGTGGCGGTGGTGATCGAGGCGTCGCACCAATGCATGACCACGCGCGGCATCCACAAGACCGGCGTCACCATGGTCACCTCCACCATGCTGGGCGCGTTCCGCGATAACGATGTGACGCGGCGCGAATTTCTGTCCGTGATCGGAAATCCCGCCAGCCGGGAAGATCGTTAGGCCAGATCGCCTAAGCAAGATCGTCGGGCGTGACCTGGTGCACCGTGCCGCAGAATTCACAGGTGGCGCGGATGACGCCATCGGGATCGGCCAGGGTGGCGCGCTCCGTCTCGCCATAGCCTTTCAGGATCTGCACGATGCGGGCGGCATCGCAATCGCAGCGGAAGGCGATGGGCAGCGGCGGCTGCACCCGCACTTCGTCTTCGTTGAACAGCCGCCATAGCACCGTTTCCGGGGCAAGAGCCGTGTCCAGCAATTCCAGGTCGTCCACCGTCTTCAGAAGCAGTGACAGCCGCGTCCAGTCATCGCTGCTGATGCGGTCTTCCGGGGCGGCGCCGGGCTTGGCGACTTCCGGCGTCATCTGCAGCATCAGCCCGCCCGCCCGCCAGCGGGGGGCTTTTTCGCCCGCCACGAACAAGGGCCCCGCTGCAAGCCGGATGGCGGTGGGCAGCTGCTCGGACTGGGCGAAGTAATTTTCAGCGGAAGCCGCGATGCCCGCGCCGTCAAGCGCCACGATGCCCTGATAGGTGTTGCCGCCGCGCTGGGGTTCGATGGTGATGGCCATGGAGCCCTTGCCGATCAGGCCCGCGAAATCCGGGGCTTCCGAAGCGCGCTTTTCATCAACGCGCGCGTAACCGCGCACGCCTCTTCGAGAGCCAGCCCCCCAGCTCTCGGTTTTGACTTCCTCGGCCTGAACGGCCTCGGACCCATAATAGTCGGCAGCGACAAGATCCAGCGGCCCGTCCGACTTGGTCTGCACCGTCAGCCGTCCATCCAGCTTCAGCGCGGTTCCCAGCATGGCGGCAAGCGCCAATGTCTCGCCCGCCACGCGGGCGGCGGCTTCCGGCAGTTGGTGCGCGGACAATGCGCGGGCCGAAGACGCATCCAGCCGCACCAGCCGCCCGCGGACGCCAGCCTTGGCAATGTCGAACGGCAGCACGAAATCGCCATAGGGCGCGGGAGGGGGCGTGGACATCAGCCCAATATGGCCATCGTCACGCGGGATTCAACCTAGCTCAGCGCCCATGCCAGGATGGCCTTCTGCGCGTGGAGGCGGTTTTCCGCCTCGTCGAACACCACCGATTGCGGGCCGTCAATCACCGCGTCGGTGACTTCCTGGCCCCGGTGCGCGGGAAGGCAATGCATGAAGATGGCGTCTTTCCTGGCCAGCTTCATCAGCGCCTCATTCACCTGATAGGGCTTGAGGAGGTTCTGCCGCTTGGTGGCGTTGTCGTCGCCCATGGATACCCAGGCATCCGTCAATATGCAGTCCGCGCCGTCCGCCGCCGCGCGGGGATCATCGCCGAACACGACATTGCCGCCCTTGCCTGCCAGCGCGTCCGACCAGGCCCGCACTTCGGCGTCGGCCGGAAGTTCGCGGGGCGCTGCGATGCGAAGCGTGAAGTCGAACTTGCGGGCGGCATGGATCCACGATGTGAGAACATTGTTGGAATCGCCGCTCCAGGCAACCACCGCGCCCTTGATGGGGCCGCGATGTTCCTCGAACGTCATCAGGTCGGCCATCACCTGGCAGGGATGCGACCATTTCGTCAGGCCGTTGATCACCGGGATGCTGGCGGACTGGGCCAGCTCTTCCACCATTTCATGGTCCAGCAGCCGGATCATCATGGCGTCCACGTAACGCGAGATCACGCGGGCCGTGTCGGCGATGGTTTCCTCACGCGCCAGCTGCATCTCGTTGCCGGTCAGCATGAGCGTGGTGCCGCCCAGCTGCCGCATCGCCATGTCAAAGGAAATGCGGGTGCGGGTGGATTGCTTGTCGAAGATCATGGCCAGCACCTTGCCGTCCAGCGGGCGGTCGGCATCCGACACGCCTTTGGACAGGCCCTTGCGGCCCGCCTTGCGCGTCTTCGCGTCGGCCAGGATGGCGGCCAGGGTGGCGCTGTCATGGTCGGACAGGTCCAGAAAATGCCGGGGCTTGGATTTTATCGGGGCATTCATTGTGCGGCTGCCTTTGTTTCAAATGAAGATGCGGCCTTGGACAACAGCGCCATGCCTTCGCGCGCCTCGGCCTCCGTTAATGTCAGGGGCGGCAACAGGCGCACCACATTGTCGCCCGCCGGAAGCACCAAGATGCCCGCCGTGCGCGCCGCGTTGATGAAATCGCCATTGGGCACTTTCATCTTCAGGCCCAGCATCAGCCCCTGCCCCCGCACGCTTTCAATCACGTTCGGGTGTTCAGCGGCCAGCGCGCCCAGTTGCTGCGACAGATAATTGGCGGTCTTGTTCACCTGATCCAGGAAGCCCGGCGCCAGGAACAGATCCATCGCCGCATTGCCCACCGCCATGGCCAGCGGATTGCCGCCATAGGTGGTGCCGTGCGTGCCGACGGTCATGCCCTTGGCCGCTTCCGCGGTGGCCAGGCACGCCCCCAGCGGAAAGCCGCCGCCAATGCCCTTGGCCACGCACATGATGTCCGGCTCCACGCCGCTCCATTCATGGGCGAAAAGCTTGCCGGTGCGGCCCATGCCGGTCTGCACTTCGTCAAAGATCAGCAGCATGCCCTTTTCGTCGCAGAGCTTGCGAAGGGCGCGCAAATAATCCGGCGCAAGCGGGCGGATGCCGCCTTCGCCCTGGATGGGTTCGATCATCAATGCCGCGGTCTTGTCGGTGATGGCTGCTTTCAAGGCGTCCAGGTCGCCCGCCGGCACCTGGTCGAAACCCGAAACCTTGGGGCCGAAGCCTTCCAGATATTTTTCCTGGCCGCCCGCCGCGATGCCGCCAAGCGTGCGGCCATGAAAGGCGCCGGTGAAAGTGATGATGTGGAAACGTTCCGGCTGACCGTTCACGAAATGATAGCGCCGCGCCATCTTGAAGGCGCACTCGCAGGCTTCGCTGCCCGAATTGGTGAAGAACACCGTGTCGGCAAAACTATGCGCCACCAGCTTGGCGGCCAGCGATTCCTGCCCCGGAACCCGGTAAAGGTTCGAGGTGTGCCAGAGCTTGCCCGCCTGCTGCGTCAGCGCCGCCACCAGGGCGGGGTGCGAATGGCCGAATGCGGCGACCCCGATGCCCGCGCCAAAGTCGAGATAGCGCCGCCCGTCTTCCGCCACCAGCCATGCGCCCTCGCCGCGGACAAAGGCGATGTCCGTGCGGGCAAAGGTGGGAAGCAATACGGGAAACACGGGAATCGCCTGTCTGTGGATGGAATGAAGGGGCTGCTTATCGGACGTTCATGGCCCTTTTGCTACCCCCGGGGAGGCAAGGCAGGGGCGCTTGGGGAGCGGGAATCATGTGGACAAGCACTGGTGGGCCGCGCCCGCCGCTTGTGCGTTCCCGTGCCCACGCTACGATATCTTGTGGCCCAAAGACGCTGAAACCGGGCCAAGGGGGAGCCATTTCCATGAACCAGCTCAACTGGTCCGACGACCGGGTCGAACAGCTCAAGACGCTCTGGACCGAGGGGCTTTCCGCCAGCCAGATCGCCCGCGCCCTGGGCGGGGTCACCCGCAACGCCGTGATCGGAAAGGTTCACCGCCTGGGCCTGGCCGGCAGGGCCAGCCCGTCGCGCAGCGACCGCCCCCGCATGCCCATGGCCCCCAAGGCGCCCGGCATGCGCTTGCCCGTGGTCGCCGCCCCGGTGGTGGAGGAAGATCCGCTGCAGCTTGAGGACGGCAATTTCGCCACCGTCTTGACCATTTCCGACCGCATGTGCCGCTGGCCCATCGGCGATCCCGCCGCCAGCGAGTTTCATTTCTGCGGCCGCAATCCCAAATCCGGTTCGCCCTATTGCGAGGCGCATGCCCGCAAGGCGTATCAGCCGCAACAGGCGCGGCGGACGACCGACAAAGGCCGGATGACGGGGTAAGCCCCTATGGGCGACGCCAAGCGCAGGCGTGCGGAAATCGCGCGCCTGAAAGCCCTGTCGCCGGAACAGCGCCAGGAAAGAGAAGACGAAGCCTGTCTTCAAAAGGGAATTGATCCCAAAAAGGCCTTTACCGATTCGGGCGACATCCTTGCCATGGCGCGCCGCCTGCACGCGCATTTTGAGCAGGCCAAGGCGACACGGAACATTGATGTCGCGGTCCAGTACCTGCTTCAGAAAGTTGACGGCTCGGTTTACAGCCTCAGGGACATTCCCATCGCGTGCGGAAAAGGCTGCTCTCATTGCTGCACCGCCTGGGTCAGCGTTTCAGCACCCGAAGCGCTGTATTTGGCCAAGCTGATAACGGCGATGGGCCAGGCCGCGATGGACAGGGTCCGTGCGGTGCATGCGGCGACCAGGGAAATTGAATTCGAGGTTCGAATCCAGCATCCCCATGACTGCCCCATGCTGCAGGACAATCTTTGCACGATTTATGAAAACCGCCCCAAATCCTGCCGGCAAGCCGTCTCCGGCGATAGCAATGCCTGCGCCCGGGCCTTTCGCAATATCACAAATGAGACAATACCGACGCCCGTGATGTATGCCGGAACGCGTGCGATGTATTCTGCCGCGCTATATGCCGCGCTGTCGCGGTCCGCACTGGAAACCGGGGCTTATGAATTCAGTGCAGCCATAACGCGCGTCCTGGATACACCGGATGCCGAACGGCGATGGCTGGAAGGCGAAGATATTTTCAACGGCGTGTTGAGAGAACGAACAAGCTCAAGCGATTTCACCAATCAGGTTGATTTTGTTCGCAGCGAGGCTTTTGGAAATTAGCGTTCACAGGCGCAAAGCCCGGCGGTCAGGACGCTGCGGCGACGGCGCCCGTCTCGTCCAGCGAATAGCCGGCGGAGCGCACGGTGCGGATCGGGTCGGCCGTGCCTTCCACATTCAGCGCCTTGCGAAGCCGCCCCACATGCACGTCCACGGTGCGGGCCTCGACATAGACATCGCTGCCCCAGACCGCATCCAATAATTGCTCGCGGCTGAAAACACGGCCCGGATGCTGGATCAGATGCTCAAGCAATTTGTACTCGGTGGGACCCAGATGCACTTCGGTTCCGGCGCGGCGCACCCGGTGGGTGGCGCGGTCCATTTCCAGGTCGCCCGCCTTCACCACGTCTTCGGCCAGGGACGGGCGGATGCGGCGCAGCACGGCGCGCAGCCGCGCCAGCAATTCTGTCATGGCGAAAGGCTTGGTGAGGTAATCATCGGCGCCGGTATCAAGCCCGCGCACGCGGTCGCTTTCCTCGCCCCGCGCCGTCAGCATGATGATGGGGACGTTGCGGGTTTCCTGGCGCGCACGCAGGCGGCGGCAAACCTCGATGCCTGATAATTGCGGCAGCATCCAGTCCAGCAGCACCAGGTCGGGCGTTTCTTCAGCGGCCACCAGCAGGGCTTCCTCGCCATCCTGGGCTTCCAGCACGCGATAGCCTTCGCGCTCAAGATTATAGCGCAGCAGGGTCACCAGCGCGCTTTCATCCTCGGCGATCAGGATCGCGGGCTTGCTCACTTCGGCGCCTCATAGGCCATGCTGGTCTCGCTGGTGGTGTCCGCCTTGGGCCGGCTGGCCGTCAGGTGATCCGCCTTGACCATATGATACACCACTTCGGCGATGTTGGTGGCATGGTCGCCGCAGCGTTCGATATTCTTGGCCACGAACAAAAGATGGGTGCAAAGCCCGATCGTGCGGGGGTCTTCCATCATGTAGGTGAGGAGTTCCCGGAACAGGCTGTTGTAGATTTCGTCAATCTCGCCGTCCTGGCCCCAGACCGATTCGGCCTTGGTGGCGTCGCGGGCGCCATAAGCGTCCAGCACATTCTTGAGCTGGGCCTGGGCCTGGCGGCCCATGCGGGCCAGGCTCTGTGTCAGGCGCAGCGGCGGCTCGCGGTTCAGGACCAGCGCGCGCTTGGCGATGTTGCGGGCAAGATCCCCGATGCGTTCCAGCTCGGCCGCCGTCTTGATGGCGCCCAGCGTGTCGCGCAGGTCAACCGCCATGGGCTGGCGCAGCGCCAGAAGCATCAGCGCCTTTTCCTCGATCTCCTGTTGCAGGGCGTCAATCACGGCATCGCCGCCCACTGCACGTTCGGCGGCCACGCTGTCGCGGCGTGAGATGGCGTCCATGGCGGAGGCGAACTGCGCTTCCGTCAGTCCGCCCATGCGCGCCACCAGCGCGGAAAGCGACTGCAACTGTTCGGCAAAGGAACGGACGGTGTGTTCTGTCATGTTTCAGGCCGCTTGAATCTGTTCTTTGATCTCTGGGGCCGGGATAGACCGGCCACGCCAATCCTATGCGACGAATTTATAACACTTGCGTGACAGCGGCGGATTCCGGCTCTTTTGCCGGGTTTTCGGCGGGCGGAAACAGTACCGTAAAGCTGGACCCCTCCCCCAATCGGCTCTCGATCCGCAGCTTTCCCCGATGGCGGCCCACAATGTGTTTGACGATGGCCAGGCCCAGCCCGGTGCCGCCCCGCTCGCGCGAGCGCTTCACATCCACCCGATAGAAGCGCTCGGTCAGCCGCGCCAGCGCATCGGCAGGAATGCCTTCGCCGTCATCGCGCACCGATGCGGCCCATTGCCCACCCGGCGCCTCAGCAAGGCCGACCCAGACATGGCCGCCTTCCTTGCCATACTTGATGGCGTTCTGGATCAGGTTCTGGAAAAGCTGGATCAGCTCGTCGCGCGCGCCGATGATGGCGCCCGCGTCCGGCGCCGCTTCCACGACAATGGCGACGGCTGCGCTGCGCGCCAGCGGCATCAGGCCCGACGCCGCTTCCTTCAATATATCCGCCAGCGCCAGCCGGTCCACCGGCGGCACATGTTCATTCTGCTCGATGCGGCTGAGAGACAGGAGATCATCAATCAGGCGGCGCATGCGGCCCACCTGAACGCTCATGATTTCCAGGAATTCCTCGCGCGCCTTTTCATCATCGCGGGCATGGCCGCGCAGCGTGTCAATGAAGCCGGTCACGGCGGCCAGGGGGGTGCGCAGTTCATGGGACGCATTGGCCACGAAATCGGCCCGCATGCGCTCGCCAATGCGGATGGCGGTCAGGTCATGCAGCAGCAGCGCCAGCACGGGCGGGGCGTCATTCACCCGCGCCAGGTAAGCCTGGTAATGCCGCTCCATCGGCACAGGCTGGCTGAAGGACACCGGCGCCGCCGCCTCGCCCCGGGCCGCGCTGGCGATGGCGTCCAGCAATTCGGGATTGCGCAGGACTGCGCTGACAGGCTTGCGCTCCGACCCCGGGCCGGTAAAGGCGCGCATGGCATCGTTGACGAACAGCACGCGCTGGCGCGCATCCAGCAGCATCACGGGGGCGGGAAATTCGCCCAGCAGCAACCGCACCGGCAGCGGCAAGATCACCGACAAATCGTCCGGCGGCATGGAGGTTTGCGGCAGCATGGTTTCCTGGAAAACCACGAAACGGGTGATGATGGCGGTCGCCAGCACCAGCGCCAGCCCGGCCCAGAGCGCGCCGGTGCCGATGGCCAGCAGCGCCGCCGCCGCCAGCATGCCGGCCGCGAACGGCCACAGCCGGGCGCGCAGCCAGGCGATCATGATGGCAAGGTCCATGCGCGCATCATAGCGTCAATCATCGCCGGGTTTGTTACGGTTTTTCTTCAGGCTGGCGCGGCGCTGCTTGGCCTGTGTGTGACGCTTCTTGCTGGCCAGGGTGGGGCGGGTGGGTTTGCGGGGCTTGGGCGGGGTGGCGGCTTCTTCAACCAGCTCGGCCAGGCGGGCACGGGCGTCGGCGCGGTTGCGTTCCTGTTCGCGGAAGCGCCGCGCGGTCAGGACAAGCACGCCCTCCTGGGTCAGGCGCGATCCGGCCAGCTTCATGAGACGAACACGCGTGGGGACATCAAGGCTGGGGCTGCGCACAACGTCAAAGCGCAACTGCACGGCGCTGGCGACCTTGTTGACATTCTGGCCGCCGGGACCCGAGGACTGGATGAAGCTTTCCTCCAGCTCGCTTTCGGGGATGAAGAGTCCAGGTTTGACGATAATGCCGCGCATGGCGGCACTCATACCTTATCCAACAGCGCGAAGGGAGGGCGGTTGGACCGGCGTGCAGAAACCGGCTTCAATTTCGCGGTAAGCGTCCGAAGCCACTCGCTCGGTGGCGCCCAAGAGCAGCACGCCGTCCGGCGACAGGGTTTCGGCCATGCGGTCCAGAACCGATGTGCGGGTGGCCGGATCGAAATAGAACAGCACGTTGCGGCACAGGATCAGGTCCAGGTCGCCAAGCCAGCCATAGGAATCCAGCAGATTGAAGCGGCGGAATTTGACCATCGCCTTCAGGCGAGGCGAAATGGTGAAACCGCTTTCCTGGGCGCGAAAATGCCGGGCGATGTCCTCGAACGACAATCCGCGCTGCAATTCAAACTGGGTGTAATGGCCCGCTTGCGCGCGGGCCAGCGCCTCGCCCGACAAATCGGTGGCGATCAGGTCGACCTGCCAGCCGCGCGCCGCCAGGTCCAGGCCATCCAGCATCATCGCCAGCGAATAGACTTCCTGGCCCGATGACGCCGCTGCCGACCAGATGCGAAGCCGCTTGTCGCGGGCGCGCGCCTGCATCAATTTTGGAAGGACATGGGTTTGCAGCCGCGTGAACTGGTGCGAGTCGCGGAAGAAGCAGGTCTCGTTGACCATCATGGCCTCGATCACCGCATCGGCCAGGCCTTCGCAGTCCAGGCGCAATTCCTGGAACAGCG
This sequence comes from Alphaproteobacteria bacterium, assembly GCA_947465395.1. Lineage (GTDB taxonomy): Bacteria > Pseudomonadota > Alphaproteobacteria > Micropepsales > Micropepsaceae > Rhizomicrobium. The sequence goes on from CANIAL010000016.1 coordinate 39,588, forward strand.
GCTCCAGGCTGCGAAAGCCGAAGCGGCGCATCACCGGCTCCAGCCTTCGCATGGCCAGGGTCGCTTTTTCCTGCGTGAGGATCAGCCCGGCCCGGCGCCGTAGCAACCGCGCCAGATATGAAAAATCATCGGCGCGCATGGTGGGTTCAGGCGGCGTTGCCCAGTTCGGCCAGCTTGGCGCGCAGCGCCGTCCGGTCGAAGGGCTTCATGATGTAATTGTCGGCGCCCGCCGCCATGGCATGGGCGATTTCATTGGCGTCATTCTCGGTGGTGCAAAAGAGAATCTTGGGATGGCCGCCGCCGGGCTGGCCGCGCACGCTTTTCACGAACTCGACGCCCGCCATGCTGGGCAGGTTCCAGTCCAGGAAAATGATGTCGGGCATTTTCTCGTGGCAGGAGCGCAGGGCCGTCATGCCGTCTTCGGCTTCGCCGATGACGAATTCCATTTCTTCCATGATGCGGCGCGCGACGGTACGGATGACGCGGCTGTCGTCAACGACAAGGCAATGTTTCATGGACGGACCCTCACTGAAGCCGTGAAGCCTAGTCCCGGAAGGTTAAAAGGGGCTTTCCAGCGTGCGGTTTGAGGGCGTTTGAGACCTTAACCGGCGGTCAATTCCACCAGGGCCTCGGAGAATGTCAGGGTCAGCCCGGCATTGACGCTGCGCGACAGGCGATGGGTCAGGAAGGGCTGGATGCCGCGCGCATCCACGGGACCGGAAAGCTGCTCGCCGCGCAGGGCTTTTTCCACCTCTTCCGAGACGCGGGCATAGGCGCCCGCGGCCCGCACCTTGAAGCTGGGCGCCGCGCCATCGGCGCTGGCCGTCACCGTGACGGCGCCGCCGCGCGGCAGGCAATCGGCCCCCACCAGGGTGGCGTTCATCAGGAGCTTGGCCCAGTCCTTGGGCCAGTAAGCCTTTGGCACCTGCCAATCCAGCGTGGTTTTGCCGCCTTCCAGCAGCCCCGTCACCAGGCGGCCGATTTCGCCCAGATCAAGCTCGGCGCCGGCAGAACCTGCGGCGCCGAAGGCGATGCGCATGAACTGGATGCGAGCCAGGGCCTGGTTGGCGCTGCTGGCCACCAGCTTGAGGGCGTCTTCGCGCATGGCCGCGTCGCGCTCGTCTTCCAGGACTTCCAGGCCGTTGACCACCGCGCCCAGAGGCCCGACAAGATCGTGACAGACCCGGCTCACCATAAGAGCCGAAAACTCGATATCGTTCATTTTTAAACCCCCATCTGTCCGCCACGCCCGCAGGCGGGCTAGCGGACACCTTCCCCCGCCCAATGCTTCGCATTGCGGGGGAAGAAAGCCTGTGCTGGATTGCGGCGGGCAATCCTTTTCAAATGGTAAAGAACCCAGCGCGTCTTAAGGAATTGTTAATATGGCTGCAACCGGGGCAAGGCTGGCGGCGATAGCAGCCGTGGCGGGCCGGGCGGTGATGGCGCATTACGGCCGGGGCGAGACCGCGCAATTCAAGCCCGATCATTCCCCCGTGACGGCGGCGGACCGCGAGGCCGAGACGCTGATCCTGGCGGCGCTGGAAAAGGAATTTCCCGGCGTGCCGGTGGTGGCGGAAGAAGCCGAAGCGGCGGGCGCGAATTCAAAACCGGCGGCCCGCTTCTTCCTGGTGGACCCGCTGGACGGCACCCGCGAATTCCTGAAAGGCAATGGCGAGTTCACGGTCAATATCGCGCTGGTGGAAAACGGCGTGCCCATGGCAGGCGCGGTCTTTGCCCCCGCGCTGGGGCGCATGTTCTTCGCCGATGGGACAGGCGCGTTCGAACAGGCGGGTGACGGTGCAGCCCGGCGCATCGAAGCGCGGCGCACGCCCGCATCCGGCCCTGCGGCGCTGTGCAGCCGCAGCCATGACGACAGTCAAACACAGGCATATTTGGAAAAACTGGGGACAAGCGATGTCACCGCCATTGGCTCGTCCTTGAAATTCTGCCTGCTGGCGGCGGGCGAGGCCGACCTTTACGCCCGCGCGAGCCGCACCATGGAATGGGATACGGCCGCGGGCCACGCCATATTGGCGGCGGCAGGCGGCATCGTCACGGCTTGGGACGGCGGCGAATTTCGCTATGGCAAGCCGGGCTTTGCCAATGGCGGCTTTATCGCGCGGGGAAGAGTCTAGCGGTCCATGTCGTGGCGTGAGGAATAGAAGACAAGCAGCATAAGCCCCGCGCCCAGGCCGAAGGTCACGAACACTGCCAAAATCATAAAGAACCAGCCCAGCGGGCTGATGGAAACGCCTGCCATGGCGTTCCAGGATTGCACGGCATACCAGCCGGCCCAGACCAGGAAGCCCAGCATCACCACAATCGCGCCGGCGCCCCAGCGCGAAAGTCCCGGTTTTTCCTCTGGCACGGTCATGGGCATTCCTTCCGCCACATTATCACCCTGTTGCGGAAGGCTGGCGCTGTAAAATTGCCGGATTTTGCGCGACACTTGCGCGCGCCGCCAAACTGATTCGGCCTGCAATTCAGGCCAAAACAGCATCAGGAGATGTCATGGACCGCAAAACCTTCCTTGATCGCAAGACGTTCTTGGCCGGACTGATCGCCACGGGCGCTGGTTCGTTGCTGCCGCGCGCCGCGAACGCCGATATCGGCGATGACGCGCAATACACCGCCGAGGAAATCACCAACGCCGGCGCCAGCTTTTTCGGCATCACCACAGAAACCATGGCCAAGGGCGTGCAGCATGTCTTTGGCGACCTGGGCCAGCCCGATGCGTACATCACCGGCGATGAAGGCTCGGGCGCCTTCGTGGTGGGCCTGCGCTATGGCGCGGGCTTTCTGATCCGCAAGACCCGCGAGGCCAGGGAAGTTTACTGGAAAGGCCCGTCCATCGGCTTCGACTTTGGCGGCAACGCCTCCAAGAGCTTCACGCTGGTTTACAATCTGAAAGAAGACCGCCGCCTGTTCCAGCGTTTTCCGGGCGTGGAAGGCAGCATCTATTTCGTGGCCGGGCTGGGCATAAACTACCTGCGCTCGGGCGGCGTCACCCTGGCGCCCATCCGCAACGGCGTCGGCCTGCGCGCGGGCGTCAATGCGCATTACCAGGTCTATTCCGAAAAGCGCGACTGGTTTCCGCTCTAGCCGGCCGATTTGCCCATCAGCGGTGTCGCGCCATCGCTCATGGACATTCGCGTCCACATCGCTCGGCGCTCCTGGCCGCTGACCAAATCCATCCGGCTCGTCTAGGCGGTCGCTTCCGCTGAACTGCCCTCAACCGAACCTGCCGGCGCGGGCAGATAGAGCAGCAGCATCGCCGCCACATAGATGGACGAGAATGTGCCCACCACGATTCCGAACAGGATGGGCGCGGAGAAATCGAACAGCGCCGGGCCGCCGAACAGGAACAGCGGCAGCAACGAGGCGCTGGTGGCCACCGAAGTCAGGATGGTTCGCGTCAGCATCTGGTTGGTGGAAAGATTGATCAAATCCGCCAGCTTCATGCGCTTGTACTTGCGCCGGTTCTCGCGGATACGGTCGAACACCACCACCGTGTCATTGATGGAATAGCCCGCCAGGGTCAAAAGCGCCGCCACGGCGGTCAGGCTGAAATCCAGCTGGAAGACCGCAAACAATCCCGCCGTCACCAGCACGTCATGGCCGGTGGCGATGGCGGCCCCGATGCCGTACTGCCATTCAAAGCGCACCGCCACGTAAATGGCGATCATCAAGATGGCCAGCAAGGTGGCGATGACGCCATTGCGGAACAATTCCTCGGACACTTTGGGTCCCACCACATCGGTGCGGCGGAAATTGTATCCCTCGCCCAGCTTGGCCTTGATGGATTGGGCCACGGCCTGGTCGTTCTGGCCGGCCTTGGGCTGGACGCGGATCAGCACGCAACTGTTGACGGGCGTGTCGCATTCGCCGCCGCCGAAAAACTGCAACTGTGTTTCGCCAAAGCCCAGCGTGTTCACTTTCTCGCGCATCGGCCCGATGTCCAGCGTCTGCGCCGCCTTGACTTCCATCAGCACGCCGCCGGTGAAATCAATGCCCAGGTTGAAACCCTGCCAGGCGATGGCGATGATGGAGATGACCAGCAGCAACCCGTCCACCGCGAAGGCGAAATAGCGCAAGCCCACGAAATTGACGTGGGTGGCTTCCGGGATAAATCGCAGCAGAGGCATGAAAACTCCCGTTAACGCAAATACGCTTTCAAACTGGTGCCCCCAAGGGGAATCGAACCCCTGTTTCAGCCTTGAGAGGGGCTCGGTTTGAAACTAAGCCAAAACGCCTTATACTAAAAACACCTGACAAAACAAGGACTTGTAACGAACTGAAACGGCCTGAAACGGAACGAGATAGCTCGATTCCTGGTCGATTCTTGGTCGAAACCGGGTCCAGAAAAGGGAGGTTATATGGCACGGTCGATTTCGCACAAGAGGCTCGAAAGTCCTACCGCGCGGTCCAAATTGGAGCGAGGTAGGAAGCACCACTTCCAATCCCTCGTCTCGGGGAAGGCGGCACTGGGCTACACGCGTCCCGACGATGCCCCTCACGGGCGCTGGTTTCTTCGGCGCTACATGGGCGGGGACAAGTACGCCATCATCCCCTTGGGCGCGGCAGACGATGAGAAGGGCGTTGAGGCGGACGGCGCGACGGTCTTGGACTTCGAGCAGGCGAAGGCCAAGGCGCTGAAGGAGCTAGCCCACGGCAGCGAGTCCGTGCCCAAAGGCACCCTCACCGTCCGGAAGGCTTATGCGAAGTACATCGAGTACCTTCAAAGCCAAGGGAAGCGCACGCTGGAGACCGAACGACGCGGCGCGGCCCTGATCATGCCCGACCTTGGGGACCTCAAGGTGGCCGAACTCACCAGCGAGCGCCTCAGGAAGTGGCACGCGGGTATGACGAGCCGCCCTGCCCTCCTGCGGTCCAAGGCGAACGCGGCAAAGAAGAATACGAAAGACGCGCCGGGTGATGACACTGAGGCGATACGTAAGCGCCGCTCCTCAGCCAACCGCGTCCTGACCATGCTAAAGGCCGCGCTGAACTACGCCTACGACG
>CANIAL010000017.1 GCA_947465395.1 Alphaproteobacteria bacterium
CCGCAACCGACCCGCCCTGCGAAAGCACAATCTCCGCCTCCCGCAGCTTGCCAATAACTTCCTCAGGCTGATGCCTGCGTCCCATTCCAAATCTCCCTCCAAGGTTCCAATATGATAGTCCCTGGACCACTTGGAAGGGGGCAGATCAACACCACTGAGAATTACACCAGCAATGGTCAGCTGATAGTCGAAGGCCCCATTGAAAATCCTACGTTCTCTCGCTTGCTTCTCCACTGCGGAAGTTTTTTCGCTAATCGGAACGGCGAGGCATTTACTGGCATTTTCACGATAGCCCTTACCTTTGCCACTTTTCTTTTGGGCGTCTTGGCATGGGACCAGGGGCAAACTACCCGCGCTCAATTGCGGGCTTATCTTTGGGGAAGGGCCATAGAGCTGAACGACTTTGAGGTTGGGAAGGTCCCCTATGCTAAAATCGTCATAACTAATTCCGGCGCTACTGCTGCTAAAAACGTCAAAACGTCGGGAAACGTCTTCTTTGAGACTATTCCTTTTAAGAGCGACCATAAGATTCCATCGCTTTTTTCCGGGGCAAGTCGCTCCGTTATTCCGCCAAATGACACCAGCTTCGAATGCCCGGTCTACTGTGAGTCTGCCCTCACCCAACCGGAGTTCGACGAACTTACTAGTGGCGTTGGAAGGAGGGCCGTCATCTATGTGTCTTTCGACTACGACGACGTTTTTGGAAGGGGGCGTAAAACTTGGGTTTGCGTATACACCAAGCCGCTTCGCAGCCCCGGAGAAATTCGATTTATCGCCGCTAACTTGCACAACGATTTCACCTAGTGCCTGAGCGCGACCCATCCCCGCCAGCACCAGCAGACTGATAAGAGCCGCCCAATAACCGCCACGGCTGAAGTCAAACTATTCCCGTCGGATCGCGGACGGTTGGCTTGTCGCGCTGTTCTCTTTCCATCGTCCAATTCACGCCTGCTTGCGTCTTGAGACAGGCCAGCACCTCTTGCGTGGTCGCTGGTTCTTCGCCCAGCCAGCGCGCCCAATCACCGGGATCAAGAATGGCGGGCATGCGGTCTGTCGGCAGCGCCACCAGCAAGGGATTGGCAGGGACCGTCACCATCACGCAGGCGAAAGGCGGCTCAGCAAAACGCCGCCAAAGGAACGCCAGGCCGATGGCGGGAAGCGCGCCGGGCGTGATGACATGCTGCACGCCATTCTCGGGCGCTTCGTTGAAGGTGCGCGCCAGAACGATGCCGCGCTGGCCGTCACGGAAAGCATCGGCAAAGGCGCGTGTGACGGCGATGGTTTCAGCGCGGGCATGAATGGGGCGCGGGCGGCGCGCATCCTTCGGATCGGGAAAGCCCCAGCGCATGGGAACCACGCGGCGGGTTCCCGCCACATGATCCCACAGGATCACTTGCAGGTCGGCCATCACCCGCAGGGTCACAAGCCTGTCGGCATCGCGGGTCAGGGGCTGGGAGAAGGCCACCACCTGGGCCCAGCTGGCCATTGCCGTAAACTTGCCGCACATGGGCGCTCCTGAACCATTAAGTCCCCATTTTGGCCCATATTTCAGGCTTTGAGGAGCGGGCCGGACCCTTTATGGTCGCCTTCTTGTACGGAAGCCCTCCTTATACGGATGATGTGATGCCCAAACTGCCCGACGATATGTCCAATGCCGCCGTCCAGAAGCGCCAGGTGATGACCAAGGCCATGAAGGCCGCCAAGGCCAAGGAGCCGGTGGTGATTGCCGCCCCCAAGGTGCGCATCGCCAAGGGACGTTAGTCCCGGTTTCACCCTTCGACGGGGTGACTGCCTTGCGTAAAAGCTGGATGGCCCGGACCCCTTTACGGGAAGACGGGCCGGGCCATGACAGCGAGGGGTATGACGGACAGGCGAGTGATCTCATGCCCCGTCTTTTTTCTTACGGCACCTTGCAGCAGGAACAGGTTCAGCGCGCCCAGTTCGGGCGTACGCTGACCGGCTTTGCTGACGCCCTGCCCGGCTGGCGCAGCGAGATGGTGGAAATCACCGATGCCGATGTGCTGGCGAAGAGCGGGCTTCGCTTTCACCCCATCGTGATGCCGGGCGCGCCAACAGACAGCGTCACCGGCACGGTATTCGAAATCAGTGATGAAGAGCTTGCTGCCGCCGATTCTTACGAAGTGGCGGATTACCGGCGCGTTGAGGTGACCCTGGCGTCCGGCCTCAGCGCCTTTGTGTACGTGAAAGCCTAGCGCCCGCCGCCCACGAACATCACCACGCATTGATTGTAGCTGGTCTGGTAGACGCGGGACTGCGTGGCCTGGTCAAAGCCGCCGCCTTGCGAATCCTGGGTCGCCACCGCCTGGCAGAAGGGATCGGCCGGGCGGGTGGCCGGCGCCTGGGGCGCCAGTTGCGCGGGCGCGGCGGCCTGGCGCGTTGGCTGCATCTGCGGCGCGGCGTCGGCCCGGCGCACGGGTTGAGCACGTTGCGGCGCGGGTTTGCCGTCACCGATGCCCACATAATTCAGGCTGCGGTCCCAGTCGGCATCCGAACAGGATGCGAGCAGGCCAGCGGCAACACAGACAAGGGCAATGCGGTTTTTCATGGCACGAGTGTAGCGGCGCGCAGACCTAATTCAAAGCGCGGGGCGCGGGATGGCCGGACAGCACTTCCTTCACCTTGGCGGCCAGCTGCTTGAGGCCAAAGGGCTTGGGCAGGAAATGCAGGTCTTCGGCCTTTTCGTCGTTGCGGCGGAAGGCTTCCTCGGCATAGCCGGACATGAAGATCACCGGCATCTGGGGCTTCAGGCCCTTCACATGCCTGACCAATGTGGGGCCATCCATGTTGGGCATCACAACGTCGGTGATCAGAAGATGGATTTCCTGGGCCCCGGCGCGCACGATCTCAAGCGCCTCTTCGCCGCCGCTGGCTTCCAGCACATTATAGCCGCGCATGCGAAGCGCGCGGGCGGCAAAGCTGCGTACCGCTTCTTCGTCTTCCACCAAGAGCACCGTGTCCTGGCCGGTGACATCGCGGGGGATTGCGGCAACCGCTTCGGGCACGACAACCGCGCCCGGTTCGACCCGGTGGCGGGGCAGGTAAATTTTAAAGGCGGTGCCGCGGCCGACTTCGGATTCCACGGTGATGAAGCCGCCGGTCTGCTTGACGATGCCATAGACGGTGGCAAGGCCCAGGCCCGTGCCCTGGCCCACCGGCTTTGTGGTGAAGAAGGGATCGAATATCTTGCCCATATGCTCTTTTGAAATGCCGGTGCCGGTGTCGGTGACGGCGATGCGGACATAATCGCCCGCCGGCATGATGGCGGTGCCAAGCGCCGCGGCCTGGGCCACGGTTTCATTGGCGGTGGTGATTTCGACCACGCCGCCGCCGGGCATGGCGTCGCGGGCATTGACCACGAGATTGATGATGGCGTTGGAAAGCTGCGCTTCGTCGGCATGCACGGGCCAGAGGCCGGGTTCGCGTTCCAGCTTCAGGTCAATGCCTTCGCGCAAGAGGCGGCGCAGCATCTGCGCCAGTTCGCCCACCACATCGCCCAGCGCCAGCACCTTGGGCTGCATGGTCTGCTTGCGGCTGAAGGCCAGAAGCTGGCCGACCAATGTGGCGGCGCGCAGGGCGTTCTGGTGAACCTCGTTGATTTCCTTGAAGGAGGGATCGCCCGCCTGGTGGCGCATCAACAGGAATTCGCAGTTGCCGATAATGACGGTGAGAAGATTGTTGAAGTCATGCGCCACGCCGCCCGCGAGCTGGCCCACGGCCTGCATCTTTTGCGACTGGGCGAATTTTGTTTCCAGCGCCTTTTGTTCGGAGACATCCACCAGGTACAGCACCGCGCCCGCCTTGCCGTCGCGGCCCGTCATGGGGCTGGCGAAGAGTTCGGCCATGCGGTCGGCGCCGCCGCGTAATTCCACGGAGCGCCGGCCGCTTTCGCCGCGCGTGCTGCGGGCGATGAGGTCAGCGACGGCGGAGCGTTCGGCATCGTCGGCAAGGCCAGCGACATCGCGGCCGGTGAGCGCGCCGGTTTGGCCGAAGAAGGCGGCGAAGGCGGGATTGGCTTCGGCGATGACGCCATGTGCGTCGGCAAAAGCCACGCCCATGGGCGCGTCGCGGAAGAGGTCGGCGATCTCGGCCTGGGAATGCGCGGGTGCGGCGGCGGGCGCTTGCACGACGACAGGCGCGGGGGCGCTCACAACAGGCGCGGGATTGATGCTGGCGGCCAGGCTGGAAGCCGAACCGGAAGCGGCAAGACGCGGCGTGAACCACCAGGCCGATTGCCCATCGGCCAGCGGGCGCACGGCGGCGACAATCTCAAGCCCCGGCATGACCACGAAACTTTCCTCGCGGGCGCGGCCTTCGGCGGCGTCGCGGGTGAGGCGATAAAGCACGGGCGAGGAGACATCGCCCGCCAGCGCCAATTCGGGCGGCGGCGGGCTCTCGCCGTCTTTCGCGCCCGCCATGCGGCGGTAGACCGGATTGCAGTCCGCCACCGCGCCATCGGGACCGGTGATGGCCCAGGCGATGTTGGCGCGGGCCGCGGCTTCGGCAACACGTTTCGCATCAGACGCGGTGATCGCGCCGCGCGGCCACACCGCATAGAGCAGCGACGCCGCGACCAAACCGATGCCGCCCAGAAGCGTGAAGCCCGCCCAGCCCACGGCCTCGGGATTGAAAATGGCAAAACCCGCCGCCGCCAGCGCCAGCGCGGCAAAGGCCAGGGCAGCCCAGCGCCAGGCGCCATAGGGGATGCCCAGATTCATGCCGGGAAGGGAGGGAGCCACGTTCATAAACGCCACTCTACAAGATTAGGTTAACCAATCCTTTCGAGGCGCAATATGTTGATTTTCAATGGTTTTTTACAGCGTTTGCGACATGGCTTGGAAGCGCCCTGCCATATTCGTTAACGCAGCGAATCAACGCCGTTCAGTTGGGACGTATCTGGCCGGTCAGGCGCATGACGTAACCGATCACCTGCGCCACGGCCTTGTAGTGCTCGGGCGGCACGGCTTCGTCGATTTCCACCGTGGCATGCAGCGCGCGGGCCAGCGCCACATTCTCCACCACCGGCACGCCCGCTTCCTCGGCCACATCGCGGATGCGCAAGGCCAGCGCGTCGATGCCCTTGGCGACGCAGATGGGCGCTTCGGTCTTGCCGGATTCATATTTCAGCGCCACCGCGTAATGGGTGGGGTTCATGATCACCACCGTCGCGCCCGGCACCGCGGCCATCATGCGCTTGCGGGCGCGGTCTGAACGGATCTGGCGCACCTTGGCCTTGATGATGGGGTCGCCTTCATTCTGGCGGTATTCTTCCTTGATCTCCTGCTTCGACATGCGGTTGCGCTGCATGAAACGCTGGCGCTGCCAGAAATAATCCAGGCCCGCGATCACCATCAGCGCCGCCAGCGCCGCGATCAGCACCTTGAACAGAAGATGGCTCATGTCGCCCATCACCGCGCCCGGCGTCTGGCTGAGAATGGCTTCCAGCTTGCCGCGCTCGGGCCAGACTTGCGTCCAGATGGCCATGCCCACGACGGCGATCTTGGTCAGGCCCTTGATCAAATTCATCCAGCCATCCAGGCCGAACATGCGGCCCAGGCCTGCGATCAGCGACAGCTTGGAAAAATCCGGCTTGATCTTGTCCAGCGTGATGGAAGGGCGCGATTGCAGAACATGCCCCGCCAGGCTGGCGGCCAGCATCACGCCCATGAAAGGCGCCAGGATCAGCGCGGTGTGAAACAGAACGCCCCGCGACATGGAGATCAGCCCCGCGCCGTCCACGCTCATCTGTTCGGGCTGTTCGATGAAGAGGGTCAGGAAACGGGCGATGCCCACGGCCGTGGAATGGCCGAACATGGCGATGGCCAAGGTGCCGCCCGCCAGCAGCACAAAAGCGGTGACTTCACTGGATTTGACGATGTCGCCGGATTCATGGGCCTGCTCCAGCCTTTTGGCTGTCGGATCTTCGGTCTGCTGCGACTTGTCGGTATCGTCTGACATTTACAGAAACGCCGACATGGCGGTGGCGTAGTAGTTGAGGAAAATGGTCATCATGGAGCCAAGCAGCGCCATCATGATCACAAAGCCGCACAGAATGTTGATGGGCACGGCCACGAAGAAAACCTGAAGCTGCGGCATCAGCTTCGCCAGGATGCCCAGCGCCGCATAAACCGCAAAACCGAAAACCAGGAACGGCGCCGCCAGCTGGAAGCCCAGCGCGAACGCGCCCGAAACCAGGCCGATCACCATCTGCGCCATGTCGCCCGTGGGAAGATGCCCGCCCGGCGGCAGCAAATGATAGCTGCCGGCAATGGCGCCGATGGCCAGGTGATGCATGTCGGTGGCGAAGATGACGGTGACGCCCAGCAGGTTCATGAAATTGCCCACCACGGCGCCCTGGCTGTTCTGCGTGGGATAAAGCGTCTGGGCGTAGGAGAGCCCGATCTGGGATGAAATGAGAAAGCCCGCCACCTGCAGCGCGCTCATGATGATGGCCGCCATGCCGCCCACCAATATGCCCGCCACGACTTCCTGCGCGATCAATATGGTCAGCGCGATGGTGGATGTGGGCGCAACTGCCGGATAGGCGCCTTGCACGGTGGGGGTCAGGGCCAGCGAAATCGCCAGCGCCAGCACAAGCCGCACCCGCGCCGGAACACCGGCCGAACCCAAAGCGGGCAGCAGCATCACCATCGCACCCACCCGCGAAAACACCAGCAGGTAGGTGAGGACAATGCCGGAGAGTGCAGGAAGATGAATATGCATGTGTGGCGGCAGCCAGCTCTTACTTAATAAGCAGCAATTTTTGTTGCGATGTCTGTCATCAACCCGCTCATGGCCTGGCCCGCAAAGGGCAAGGCAAGCAGCAGCACGATGAAAACGGCCACAATCTTGGGCACGAAGACCAGGGTCTGTTCCTGAATTTGCGTCAGGGCCTGCAACAGGCCGATCACCAGGCCCACCACCAAAGCGGTGATCATGCAGGGCGCGATGATTTCCAGCAGCACCAGGATGGCGGAGCGGGCGAAATCAATTGTCGAAGCGGGGTCCATAGTTATGTGTCCTGATTAGATGGGCATGTTCATGATGCTTTGGTAGGCGGCGACGACCTTGTCGCGCACCGCCACCACCGTATCCAAAGTGATCTCGGCGGCGTTCACCGAATTGACCACGTCCACGATGTTGGCCTGGCCCGATGCCTGGGCCATGGCGGCCTTCTCGCCGCCCTGGATCGAGGAAATGGAATCCTTGATGGCGCCGGACAGGAAATCCGAGAAGCCGCCACCCGCGGCCTGTGCCCCCGGCGCGGAAGCGGCGGTGGCGCCAAGATTGGCGACGGACTGGTAGGCGGCGGCGGCAATAGCGGGAAGGGCCATTCTGGTCTCCTAACTCTTTCTCTTCATCTCAGGTCCGTCTCCCCCTTTGGTGCGAAGCACCACAAAAGGGGGAGGTGGTTTCAGCGTGCGAAGGCGACCATTTGGGAGCCGAGCGAAAGCTGAAACCGGAGGGGGTTCAAATTATTTGTTCAAGAGGTCCACCGTCCGGGACAACATCTGTTTCGTCGCATCCATGATGGTGAGGTTTGCTTCGTAGGAACGCTGCGCTTCGCGCATGTCCATGATTTCCACCAGCGGGTCCACGTTGGGCAGCTTCACATAGCCCTGGGCATCCGCATTGGGATTGCCGGGGTCATACTGGCTGTGGAAATCCGACTTGTCGGGAATGGTCTTGCCGGTGTTGACCAGGTTGGCGCCCAGTTCATGATCGAACTTGATGTTGATGGTGGCGACCTTGCGGCGATAGGGATCGCCGCCCGGCTGGGGCGAGGTGGAATTGGCATTGGCGATGTTTTCCGCAATCACCTTCATGCGGTCGGACTGGGCGCGCATGCCGGAAGCGGCGACGGCCATGGAAGTTGAGAAATCCATTTTCTTACTCCTTGTATTTGTTAGTGACCGATGGCCGTTTTCATCAACGTCATGGCCTTGGCATAGAGATTGGCGGCGGCCTGGAACTGCGCCTGTGTGTCCGAGACCTTGATCATTTCCTGTTCCAGCGACACGGAATTGCCGTTGGGATTGGATTCCACGTCATGGGTGGCGAAGTCGGCAAAGCTGCTGCTGCTTTTCGGATTGATGGAAATGTGGCGCGGGTCGGTGACCTTCATGGTGGCCAGTGGGCCGGACTGGTGCGACAGCATGCTGGAAAAATCCAGCGGCTTGAGGTCGCGCGCCACGAAACCGGGCGTGTCGGCATTGGCCACATTCTGCGACAGCACGTCCTGGCGCTGGTTCAGCCAGCTCATGCGCGTTTTCAAAAGCGAGAGCAGCGGTACTTCGGGCAGGTTCATGGCGGTAACCTTTTGTTAGCCTTGAAACACGAGGGCATACTGACGCCCGTGTGCTTAAGCGCGGCTTAACGGCAGCAATTATTGCCGGGCAAAATCTTCCCCGATTTAACCCGTGATTAAGGTTGACCGTTCTTAATCACGCTCATGGATATTCTTGAAATTGCCCGTTATGCCGGCGCGCTGCTGCTGGTTCTTGCCCTGATCGGCGCCGCCGGCATCGCCGCGCGCAAATTCGGCGTGCCCGGTGTGACCAAGGCCGCCGCCGACAAGCGGTTGGCGGTGGTGGAGACTTTATTGGTGGGTCCGCGCCAGCGTTTGCTGATCGTGCGCCGCGACAATGTCGAACACCTTATATACACCAGCCCCGATGGCGCCTGCCTGGTGGAAAACGCCATTCCCCTTCGCGCCGTGGCGGTCGCCGCAGAATGAAAAATCTTTCCACACTTGTCCTTGCCGCGCTGGGTCTTGTGCTGGCCGGTTCGGGTCTTGCCCATGCCGCCGCTTTGGCGCCGGTCGCCGCCAACGCCGCCGCCAATGCGTCGGGCCTTTCCATTGACGTGAACGGCAGCGGGCTTTTCACCGACCGCATGGTCCAGATCGTGGCATTGATCACGGTGCTTTCCATCGCGCCGTCCATCCTGATCATGATGACCAGCTTTGTGCGTATCGTGGTGGTGCTGTCGCTGCTGCGCACGGCGCTGGGCCTGCAGCAAAGCCCGCCCAACAGCGTGCTGGTGTCGCTAGCCATGTTCCTGACGCTGTTCGTGATGACGCCCAAGCTTACGGATGCCTATAACCAGGGCGTCAAGCCGCTGATGGAAAACACGGTCACCACCGAGCAGGGCTTTACCGCCGCCATGGTGCCGATGAAGAAATTCATGCTGGCACATGTGCGTGACGCGGATCTGAAACTGTTCCTGGACATGAGCCATGCCAAGCCCAGCCCCAAGGCGGAAGACACGGCCCTGACCACGCTTGCGCCCGCCTTCATGCTGTCGGAGCTGAAGCGCGCCTTTGAAATCGGATTTTTGATCTTCGTGCCGTTCCTGATCATTGACATGGCGGTCGCCTCCATCCTGATGAGCATGGGCATGATGATGCTGCCGCCGGTGATCATCTCGCTTCCGTTCAAGCTGATCTTTTTCGTTTTGGTAGACGGCTGGAGGCTGATTGCGGGTTCGCTGGTGGAGAGCTACCTGCACAGCCCGCCTCATACTTGACCGTTTTATTTCCCCCTCCGACCTTCGCAACTTTGCTCAACGCCGCGCATCTCGGGATGTGCGGCGTTTTCGCGTTGCTACGGCCACCTCCCCCATCATGGGCTTCGCCCAATGGGGGAGGATGGGCCTGAGTTTTCCTGGGTAAGAAAGATCGCCTCGGTCTTCGCCCTGAGCTCTTCTATCGAAACGCCCGGCGCGGATTCGACCAGCCGCATTTCTTTTCCAACGCTGAAAACGCCCAAATCCGTGATCACCAGGCTGACACAGCCGCTGCCCGTCAGCGGCAAGCGGCATTGATCCAGCAGGCGCGGCCTGCCGTCCTTGGCGACATGCTCCATCACCGCGATCAGTTTTTTCGCTCCTGCCACCAGGTCCATGGCGCCGCCCATGCCCTTGATGGTGCCGCCCGGCACCGACCAGCTTGCGATATCGCCTGAGCTTGAGACTTCCATCGCGCCCAATATCGCCATGTCTATATGCCCGCCCCGGATCATGGCGAAACTGTCGGCGCTGGAAAAATAGCTGCTATGGGCAAGCTGGCTGACCGTCTGCTTGCTGGCGTTGATCAGGTCCGCGTCTTCCTCGCCCGCAAAGGGGAACGGCCCCACCCCCAGCATGCCGTTTTCGCTTTGCAGGATGACATGCAGCCCCGCCGGGATGTGGTTGGCAACAAGCGTGGGGATGCCGATGCCCAGGGTCACATGATCGCCGTGACGCAATTCGCGCGCCGCCCGTGCCGCCATCTGATCGCGTGACCAGGCCATCAGCGGTTTCTCACGGTGCGGATTTCAACCACCGTGGAATAATTTTCGCCCTGGAAGATGCGGTCCACATAGATGCCCGGCGTGTGGATCATCTCCACGTCCAGCGCGCCGGGTTCGACGAGCTCTTCGACTTCCGCGATGGTGCATGCGCCCGCCGTCGCCATCGGGGGATTGAAATTGCGCGCCGTCTTTCGAAAGACAAGATTGCCGGCCGTGTCGCCCCGGTGCGCGCGTATCAGCGCCAGGTCGGCCTTCAGCCAGGTCTCGCGCAAATAAGTGCGGCCGTCGAACTCTGCAACCGGCTTGCCCTCGGCCACCACCGTGCCGACGCCGGTGGGGGTGTAGAAAGCCGGAATGCCCGCACCGCCCGCACGGATGCGCTCGGCCAAGGTGCCTTGCGGGCTGAGTTCCAGATCGATCCTGCCACCGTGATACAGTTTTTCGAATTGCGCGTTGCCGCCCACGTAAGAAGCGATCAGCTTCTTCACCTGGCCGTTTGCAATCAGCGGCCCCACGCCGGTCGTTTCAGTGCCGCAGCTATTGGCAATCAGGGTGAGACCCGTGACACCGCTTGCCACCAGCGCAGCCAAAAGCTTCTCCGGGCTGCCTGCCATGCCAAAGCCGCCCGCCATCACGGTCATGCCGTCGAACAGGACGCCGTCAAGCGCCGAAGCCGCATCGCTGTACCGCATCGCCATGTCTTTTTCCCTGGGGCCATATCCCATAAAAACCGTTTCGCCGCGAGCGCCAAACGGGCATGATTGCGATGCCCAATATAAAGGTGTCGCCATGAGCATCGCCATCACGCCGCCGGAGCAATGCATGAGCATGGCCCAGTTGCGGGAGAATATTGACCTTCTGGATGGCGAATTGGTGGCGCTGCTGGCCCGGCGCCAGGGCTATATCGAGCGGGCGGCGGTGCTGAAAACCGAACGCGGCCAGATCCGCGATCACGCCCGCATCGAGGATGTGGTGGCCAAGGTGCGCGCCGGTGCGGGCGCCAAGGGCCTCAGCCCCGCCATCGCCGAGACGGTGTGGCGGGCGCTGATCGAAGCCTCCATCGCCCATGAATATGAATTGTTCGACCGGCACGCCTGATGGCCTGGCCTGATCTTTCCAGGATAGCGCTGCAGCCCACCACCGATGCGCTGCATCTTTGGACACAAATCGCGGGCAAGGTCCGGCTGATGATGACGCCCTGGGTTAATCATGGCTGGCATGTGCCGCTGTATGTTTGCGCAACGGGCCTGACGACGGGGCTGATCCCGGCAGATGGCTGTTCCTTTGAAATGGAATTCAACCTGCTGGACGATGTCCTGATCATCCGGGACACAAACGGCCAGGAACGCGCCGTGGAGCTGGAGCCGCAAAGCGTGGCGGATTTTTTCAGCGCCGTGATGCAAGCGCTGGAGGAAATGGGCATCGCGGTGGACCTTGATCCCATGCCCTGCGAATTGCCGGGCGCGGTGCCGTTCCACATGGACGAAACCGTGCGGCCCTATGACGGCGATGTGGCGCGGGAATTCTGGCGCGCATTGGTCGAGGCGCAGCGCGTGCTGCAGATTTTCCGCACCCGCTTCACCGGCAAATGCAGCCCCATCCATTTTTTCTGGGGCAGTTTCGATCTGGCGGTGACGCGTTTTTCGGGGCGCACCGCGCCGCCCCATCCCGGCGGCATGCCGCATCTGCCCGATGCGGTGGCGCGCGAGGCCTATAGCCAGGAAGTGTCCAGCGCCGGTTTCTGGCCCGACAAGATCAAGGGCGCGTGTTTCTACAGCTACGCCTATCCCGCGCCTGCCGGTTTCGGCGATGTGAAAATCTCGCCGCCGGGCGCCTATTTCGACGCAGCGCTGGGCGAATTCCTGCTGCCTTATGATGTAGTCTTCCAAAGCCCCGACCCGGACGCAGCTTTGCTGGCCTTCCTGCAAAGCACCTATGAAGCCGCCGCCAATCTGGCGCATTGGGACCGCGCATCGCTGGAGCGTCCAACGGGATTGCTCGGCTCGCCGCCGAAAGGTTCTTAAGTTGTGCGAAGAACAGGAATGGCGCGCCCGTCCTGCGAAGCAGGACAAACAAATAAAGAGGGCGCGGCATTACGAAGGAATGGCGCGCCCGAACGGATTCGAACCGCTGACCCCCAGATTCGTAGTCTGGTGCTCTATCCAGCTGAGCTACGGGCGCATTCCATGAAGGGCGCAGAACCTATTGGGGCGGATTTGCAAAGGCAAGCGCAGGGCCGCAAAAGGCCAGCCCCAAAGCCCGCTTTGTCCCGCTTGGGGCCAAGTGCCTATGGCATTTGTGCAAAATCCGAAAAAAGCCGCCTCCCATGCCCTTGTCCGCCCCCCCGCCCCTCGTTAAGACTTAACGGACGCGTCCTTGCGCCATACGGCACAGGGGTTGGGGATAGTGTGTCGCGCCTTTTGGCTAGGGCAGCGGCGCGGGCAGCGGAGAGCAGAAATGAGGGGATTCCCAGTGAAAATGAGGCTCAAGTCGGGCCTTTTCCTGGCGACGATGCTGACGGCGGGTCTGTCGCTCAGCGCCTGTTCCGACATTGACAACATGTTCGGCGACGAGCCGTCGGACATGGCTGCGTCCGATGCGTCCCAGCCTGCCGACCAGGGCGCCCAAACCGACCGCCGCGCCATGAATGTGGCCCCGCCCCGCGCGGACCGCGATGCCCAGTTTCCGGGCGCCATGGGTCCCGTTGCCACCATCACGCCGGTGGCGATTGATCCGGGCAGCGACACCGGCACCGCCGTCAGCCAGACCATCCAGTCCCTGCGCGCCCAGGTTTCCGGCCTTGAAGGCAAGCTGGCGACCAATGCCCAGCGCCTGGCCGAACTGCGCGCCAATGGCGCCAATGCCGCCGGTTCCTACCAGCAGGCCAAGGCCCATATCACCACCCGTCTGCAAGTCGGCACCACCAAGGGCAATCCCGAGCTGGTGAGCGAATGGAATTCAGCCCAGGCCTCGCTGGACAGCCTGTCCTCCAACATCAATGGCCTCAGCGCATTGGGCAACGATGTCGCCACGGATTCCTCCACCGCCCATTTCGCGGCCAACCAGATCGCGGCCACTTTCAACGTCTCGGGCGCGGTTGATGAAGATCATCGCCAGTTGCAGCGCCTGGAAGACGAAACCGCCCAGACCATCGTGCTGGTGGACCGGCTTTTGTCGGAAGTTTCCGGCGATGTGCAGCGCCAGACCGCCTATGTCGCCAATGAACGGGGCGGTCTTACCGTGCTGTCCAACGGCATCAAGAATGGCGAGCTTTATGGCAGCACACCGGGCCTGACGGCGGCTTCGGCCACCGGCGGCATCCAGCTTGCCAGCGCCGGAACGCCGCTGGTCGTGATCCGCTTTGACCGTCCCGGCGTGGACTATCAGCAGGTCCTGTACGCGGCCCTGAACCAGGCCTTGCAGGCCCGCCCCAATGCGGGTTTCCAGGTGGTGGCCGTGTCCCCCACCAACGGCAATGCCGCCTCGGTCCAGATCGCCCAGACCACGGCCCGCCGCCATGCCCAGGACGTGATGCGCTCCATGACCGACATGGGCGTTCCGGCCACCCGCCTGAACGTGGCCTCTTCCACCGATCCGGGGGCCCAGGCCAGCGAAGTGCGGGTTTTCGTGCGCTAGACAGCGCCTCTTTCCAGACCTGAAAAGCCCCGCCTCAAAAGCGGGGCTTTTTGTTGAAATATTGTTGCTTTGGGGCCAGGGCCGCGGTTGACACTGTGGGACCAAACCCATAGAAACCGCGCTCTTTTTACGGTCCGGAGCCTGCCATGAAGCGCACCTATCAGCCCAGCAAACTCGTGCGCAAGCGCCGCCACGGCTTCCGTGCGCGCATGGCCACCGCCGGTGGGCGCAAGGTCCTGGCGCGCCGCCGTGCCCATGGCCGCAAGCGGCTCTCGGCCTAACCGGCTGTGACAGCCGCGCCGCGGCTTTCCCTCGACCGCATCACCAAGCGCAGCGGCTTCCTGGCCGCCGCCCGCGACATCCGCAAAGTGGCGGGCGCCATCACCTTGGAAATGACGCCGACGCCGGAAGACCTGGCGCGTGCGGGCGCCCTTCGCATCGGTTTCACCGCCAGCCGCAAGATCGGCAATGCCGTGGCGCGCAACCGCGCCAAGCGCCGCTTGCGGGCCGCAGCCCAGGCGCTGCTTCCCCTTTCAGGCCGCGCGGGCCATGACTATGTTCTGGTCGCCCGCGCCGGAATCCTGACGCGGGATTT
Organism: Alphaproteobacteria bacterium; assembly: GCA_947465395.1. Classification (GTDB taxonomy): domain Bacteria; phylum Pseudomonadota; class Alphaproteobacteria; order Micropepsales; family Micropepsaceae; genus Rhizomicrobium. The sequence continues at coordinate 14,542 of CANIAL010000017.1, forward strand.
CCAGGCATTGCTGGGCGATATCGCCGAGGCCATGCGGATCGCGCACGGCAAGCTGGATGCGCGCAGCGGAGCAAAAGCGTGAGCAAGTTCGCCGCCGCAATCTTGACCGCGCCCATACGTTTTTATCGCGCCTTTATCTCGCCGCTGATGCCGCCATCCTGCCGCTTCACGCCCACCTGTTCGCAATATGCGCTGGAGGCGATCGCTGCCCATGGCCCGGCGCGGGGATTGCTGCTGACGGTGAAGCGCCTGCTGCGCTGCCATCCCATTTCCTGGCTGGGCGGTTCGTCCGGCCATGATCCCGTTCCCCATCATCACGCGCATCTGGAAAATCCATGACCGGCAACAAGAATCTCATCCTGGCCATCGGCCTGTCGGCGCTGGTGCTGTTCGCCTGGCAATATTTCATCGCCACGCCCCAGATGAAGGCGGAGAAGGCGCACCAGGCTGTCCTGACGGCGCAGGAAAAAAAGCAGCCTGCCTTGGCGGCCCCCGGCTCTGCGCCGACATTGCCCGGCGTGACGGCGGCGGGCGCGCGCATGACGCGCGAAGCGGCGCTGAAAGCGGGCGGCATGCGCGTCGCCATTGATACGCCCATGCTGGATGGCTCCATCCAGCTCAAGGGCGCGAAGCTTGATGACCTGCGCCTGAAGAAATACCGCGCCACCGTGGACCCCAAGAGTCCCGAGATTGTCTTGCTGGCGCCCAAAAGCACCGAATATCCCTATTACGCCCAGTTCGGCTGGGTTGGCGCCAATGCCGCAGCAAGCGCGATGCCCAATGACAATACGCCGTGGCAGCAGCAGGGCGACAATGCCCTGTCGCCCGGCCATCCGGTGACGCTGACCTGGGACAATGGCCATGGCTTTGTCTTCAGCCGCACCATTTCGGTGGACGCGCAGTATCTCTTCACCGTCACCGACAATGTGGTGAACAATGGCGCCGCCGCCGCCACGCTTTATCCCTTTGCCTTCGTGGCGCGCGAGGGCGTGCCGCCCGAAGTGTCTTCCTATGTGCTGCACCTGGGCTTTGTGGGCGTGGCCGATGGCAGCGAGATTGACGGCAAGTATGCCGACTTCAAGGAACCCGGCACGCCGGACAAGACGTTTTCGTCCACCGGCGGCTGGCTGGGCATCACCGACAAATACTGGATGGCGGCCGTGATCCCCCCGCAGGGCGAGGCCTATAACGGCACCTATCGCGGCTCGCGGCTGAACAATGGCACCGAGGCGTACCAGGCCAATTACCGGCTGAACCCGCGCACGATTGGGCCCGGCGCCAGCGCCGCCGTCACCCACCGCCTGTTTGCGGGCGCCAAGGTGGTGGACATTCTCAATGGCTACGAAAAGCAGCAGGGCATCAGCCAGTTCCACAAGGCGGTGGATTGGGGCTGGTTCTGGTTCATCACCCAGCCGCTCTTCTGGCTGCTGAACATCTTCTACAAATTCATCGGCAATTTCGGCATCGCCATCCTGATGCTGACGGTTGTGGTGAAGCTGCTGTTCTTCCCGCTGGCCAACACGTCGTTCCGCTCCATGAGCAAGATGAAGAAGGTGCAGCCGGAAATGGAGCGCATCAAGAAAGCCCATGGCGACGATCCCCAGCGCCAGCAGCAGGCGATGATGGAATTGTACAAGCGCGAGAAAGTGAACCCGGTGGCGGGCTGTTTGCCCGTCTTGATCCAGATCCCGGTTTTCTTTTCGCTCTACAAGGTCCTGTATGTCACCATCGAAATGCGCCATGCGCCTTTCTATGGCTGGGTGCATGATCTTTCCGCGCCCGATCCCACATCCATCCTGAACCTGTTCGGGCTGCTGCCGTATCACATACCGGCTTTCATTCCGGCGTATCTGTCCATCGGCATCTGGCCCATCCTGATGGGCATCACCCAATGGGTGCAGACCAAGCTGAACCCCGCGCCCACCGATCCCATACAGGCCAAGATGTTCGCCTTCATGCCGGTGATCTTCACCTTCATGTTCGCGACTTTTCCTGCCGGATTGGTGATCTATTACACCTGGAACAATCTTCTGACGGTGCTGCAGCAATATTTCATCATGCGGCGCGAAGGCGTGGAGGTGGATCTGATCTCGAATATCCGCCGCAAACCCAAAAAGCCGGCGGAATAGAATGGGCGCGCCCGCGCACGAAGACGGCCGCAAGCTGTTCGCGGGACCGTGCGATTTTTTCTGGGGCTCGTCGAAGATTGACAATCTGCCGCCGCAGGGATTGCCCGAGGTCGCTTTCGTGGGCCGCTCCAATGCCGGCAAGTCCAGTCTTATCAATGCGCTGACGGGGCGAAAGACCTTGGCGCGGGTCAGCCACACGCCGGGCCGCACCCAGCAGATCAATTTTTTCAACCTGGGCGGACGCCTGGTCCTCACCGACCTGCCCGGTTACGGCTATGCCAAGGCGTCCAAGACGCTGTCCATGGAATGGCAGCATCTGATTTTTTCCTATCTCAGCGGGCGGGCCAGCCTTGTCCGGGTGGCGCTGCTGGTGGACAGCCGCAGGGGCATCATGGACACCGACCTGGCAGTGATGGAATTGCTGGACCGCGCCGCGGTGTCCTATGGCCTTGTCCTGACCAAGACCGACGAGCTGGACCAACATGAGATCGAGACCGCGCTTTCCACCGCCATCACGGAGGCCAAGCGCCACACGGCGGCATTGGCCGAGATTCACGCCACCTCCTCCCATAAGGGAGCCGGTCTGGAAGGCTTGCGGACCAGTATTGCAGGTCTTGCGCGCCCTTAAAGGGTTGGCGCTGGGGCTGCGCCCACGTATAAGGCCTCGTTTTCCTTGGGTCAGCTTGGGCAATGGCGGACGAAACCGAAGAACGGAATCTGCGCACCCTGGCGCGCTGGCGCCAGACCGGCCGCGTGCTGGTCGAGGCGTTGCCCTATATTCTCAAATACGACCAGAAGACCATCGTGGTGAAGTATGGCGGCAACGCCATGACCGGCACCGGCACCGATGACTTCGCCCAGGACATCGTCCTGATGAAGCAGACCGGCATTGACCCGGTGGTGGTGCATGGCGGCGGCCCCCAGATCGGGGCCATGCTGAAAAAACTGAACATCAATTCCAGCTTCGTGGACGGGCTTCGCGTCACCGACCAGGATGCGGTGGAGGTGGTGGAGATGGTGCTGACCGGCTCCATCAACAAGCAGCTTGTCACCAGCATCAACGCGGCGGGCGGCCGCGCCGTGGGCATTTCCGGCAAGGACGGAAACCTGGTGGTGGCGCGCAAATTGGCGCTGACCAAAAAGGACCCCGTTACCGGAAAAGAGACGGTGCATGACCTTGGCTTTGTGGGCGAGCCGGAAAAAATAAACCCGGAAGTGGTCCACACCATCATGAAGTCCGAGCTGATCCCGGTGATCGCGCCCATCGGCGTGGGCCCCAAGGGCGAGACCTACAACATCAATGCCGACACGGTGGCGGGCGCGGTTGCGGGCGCGGTGAAAGCCGAGCGCCTGGTGCTGCTGACCGATGTGGAAGGCGTGCTGGACCAGGACAAGAAGCTGATCTCGCGTCTTACCGTTTCACAGGCGCGCGCGCTGATCGCGGACGGCACCATATCGGGGGGCATGATCCCCAAGATCCGCACCGCCATTGACGCGGTGGAAGCCGGTGTCCATGCCGCCGTCATTCTGGACGGGCGCATACCCCATGTCCTGCTGCTCGAACTTTTCACCGAGCATGGCGCCGGAACATTGATCACCGCCGGTTGATGGTACCCATGCGCGGCTTGCTGGTACTTTTGATATTGGTGCTGGCAGCCCCGCTAGCGACAAGCCCGGCGTCGGCGGCGCTGAAGCTTTGCAATCGCACCAGTTACATTTTGTATGGCGCGGTGTCCGCCGTCACCAGCCCGGGCAGCGTCACGCAAGGCTGGACGCGCATCATCCCGGGTGATTGCGCCACCGCGATATCAACGCCGCTGACGGCGCAGAGCTACATGGTCTATGCGCGCTCGTCGCTGGGCCATGCCGGACAGCAAAAAGCCTGGGGCGGGGATTTTCCCGTCTGCGTCAAGGACGCTGATTTCCGCACGGCCGAAAAAGTCACCCTGCCCTATTGCACGGGCGCGGACATGTTCGCGCTGAATTTCGCCGCGCTGGATACGGGGGGGAAACGCGACTGGACCATGAATTTCGACGAGGAAGCGCAATACACATTAAGCGATGCGCAGCTTGTGGGCGCGAAGCGCCTCTTGAAAGACAATGGCTTTGATCCCGGCCCGCTCACGCCCAAGCCCGACAAGCTGACCACAAAGGCGCTGGCGGGTGCGCGGGCGAAATTCGGGCTGGACAAGGCCGACAATGCCCAGTTTTTCGCCGCGCTGGAAAATGCGGCCCGCAAGACCGGCGCGCCCGCGGGCTATACCGTCTGCAACGACACAAAAGACGGGTTGCTGGTGGCGACGGGCGTCCTGGAAAACGGCAAGCCGGTGTCGCGCGGCTGGTGGACACTGGGCGGCGGCGCCTGCGCCCGCACCATCACCAGCGAATTGTCACAGGATGCGGTCTGGCTGTTCGCGCAAAGGCAGAAGGGCGGCGCCGTGACCGTGTCAGGCCCGCAGAAATTCTGCCTGGCCAATGGCGCTTTCGAGATCGCGGGCGTGGCTTGCGCGCCGGTGATGCAGGCGGGTTTTGTGCGAACCAACACGGCCAAGCTGGCCGGTTACGTGGCGCATATCGGGCCGAACGGCCTGGGCGCGTCGCAAACGCGCCCCAAATAAAAAAGCACACCTGCCGTGCGTCAGCAGGAAATATCGAAGTAATTCAGGTGCCAGCGCATCTCGTCCGGCCTGAGCGGAAAGCCCACGCCGCCACGCGCCGGCAGCAATTCGCGCCCCGGCAATTTCATCACGAATGTCTGGATGCGGAAGGCCGCCCGCATGGTCAGGCCCGCATGCCAGACCAGCGCGATCAGCGGCTTTGCGCTGCCCGCTGACAGGATGCGGCGCACCGTCGGCTCCGGCACCTTGCCCAAAGTCGCCAGCGCCTGGATCACCGCTTCGCGGTTGTTCGCCATGGCGGCGTCTTCCACAAAGGCATCGCTGAGGCGGTTTTCCGTGGCGGCCCGTTGCACGGCGGCGGCGGCGGCCTGTGCCATCGCTTCATCATCCTGGCGATGTTCCAGCCGCGCGCGAAGCTGGCGGTTCAGGAAAGCGCGCGTGCTGTCGGAAAGACCGGCGCGGTCGGCCAGCCGTTCCAGCATGCCCGCACCCACGAAACCGCCGATGCGGCGAACGGCCCGGGCCGACAGGTCGGCGCGCAGGGCCAGCGGCACATGCCAGCTTTGAATCTCCTCGGCTTCCTTGATGATGCGGTCCAGGGTTTCGGCGCGCAGTTTCGCGTCAGGATTCACCAGCAGCGCCGCGATGGCGGGCACGTCCAAAGACTGTACCAGCACGTCGCTGACGTCTTCGCTGAGGGGGCTGCGGCGTGCGATGGCCGTCAGCACTGCACGCACCTGGCCGCAGGCAATGATCTCTATCAAATCGCTGTCGGACAGGAGCGGCGAATATTCCAGGATGGGCATTGCCACGGCATCTTCCAGGTCGCGCGCCAATGTCTGGATGACAGATGGCGGCACGCAATCCAGATGCTTGATCTCGTCCGCCAGGATCGCGCGCACGCGCACGGCGGAATCGCGGGCCAGACACTCCAGCGTCTCGATGGTAAGGGCGACGATGTGCTCGGTCTCGCGCAGCGCAAGGCCGGGCATCAGCCGGGCGATCTTGCCCGCCAGTTCGGCGCGCACATCTTCCTCGGCATCATCGGCAAGGACGCGGTTGGCAAGCGCGGGGGCCGCGGGATTGGCGGCCACGGCGGCGCGGGTGGCGTGCGCGCCATGCTGGGCCAGATATTGCAGAACCGCATCGCCCGCGTCCGTGCGCTGGGCCAGGTCGCTTTGCGCGTCGCGCGCACGGATTTCCAGAATATCCAATGCGTCGCGGGGGTTCAGGCCGGGGGCTTCCTGCATGCCCGCATTTTCCGCCCCGGCGCTTAACAGGCGCATAATATGCATGGTTGAACGGGGGTTAACGCGCTTGCGCGCATTGCGCTCAAAGGCCATGTTTCATGGCATGGAAGCCGCCCAAACCAGCCCGACCAAGCCGGATTTCCGTCATGTGCGGGACTGGGTCTTCGACCTGGACAACACGCTGTACCGCGCCGACAACGGCATCTTCGCCCAGATTGACGCGCGCATGACCCTGTTCGTGGGCAAGCTTTTGGGGACGGACCCGGTGGCGGCGCGGGCGGTGCAAAAGGAATTGTACCGCGAACATGGCACCACATTGAACGGGTTGATCAAGGTGCATGGCATAGACCCGGAGCCGTACCTTGATTTCGTGCATGACATCGCGCTGGACGATCTGCCGGCCGACCCGGATTTGTGCGCGGCGATCACGAAACTGCCCGGGCGGCGCTATGTCTTCACCAATGGCTGCCGCCGCCATGCGGCGCGCATTCTGGGCCGCCTCCAGATGGCGCATCTGTTCGACGAGGTCTGGGACATCCGCACCATCGGCTTCACGCCCAAGCCCGACCCGGTGGCTTACGAACGCGTGCTGGCCCATGCCGGGGTGGCGGCAAAGGGCGCGGCCATGTTCGACGATATCGCCCGCAACCTGGTGGCGCCGCATGACCTGGGCATGACCACCGTGTGGCTGGCCGCCGACAGCAGCTGGGCGCGCCAGGGGCCGGAATTTCCCGTTGCCACGGGGGCGCATATAGACCATGAAACACGCGATCTGACCCATTTCCTGAGCACCATAGAGACCTGACATGACCGCTGAATTGGCCCGCATCATTGACACTGCCTGGGACGCCCGCGACGGCCTTGGCCCCACCACAAAGGGTGAAGCCCGCGATGCCGTGGAAACGGTGCTGGCCGGGCTGGATGACGGGTCCCTGCGCGTGGCGGAAAAAAAAGATGGCGAATGGGTCGTGCATCAGTGGCTGAAGAAAGCCGTGCTGCTGTCCTTCCGCCTGAACGACATGAAGCTGATTTCCGGCGCGCCGGGTGAAGCGCCCTGGTGGGACAAGGTGGATTCCAAATTTATGGGATGGGACGAGGCGCGATTCCGCGCCGCCGGTTTCCGCGCCGTGCCGGGTTCGGTGGTGCGCCGCAGCGCCTTTATCGGCAAGGGTGTGGTCCTGATGCCCAGCTTCGTCAATGTCGGCGCGCGGGTGGGCGACGGAACGATGATCGATACCTGGGCCACGGTCGGCTCCTGCGCGCAGGTTGGCGCCAACTGCCATATCTCGGGCGGCGCCGGTCTTGGCGGCGTGCTGGAGCCGCTGCAGGCGGCCCCCACCATCATCGAGGATAATTGCTTCATCGGCGCGCGCGCCGAAGTTGCCGAAGGCGTCATCGTGGGCGAAGGCAGCGTTCTTTCGATGGGCGTCTATCTTTCAGGCTCCACCAAGATCGTGGACCGCGCCACGGGGCAAATTCACATGGGCAAGGTGCCGCCCTATTCCGTGGTGGTGTCGGGTTCACTGCCCCAGGCCAATGGCCCGTCGCTCTATTGCGCCGTGATCGTGAAGAAAGTGGATGCGGGCACCCGCGCCAAGACCTCCATCAATGAATTGCTGCGTAACTGATGGCACTTGACCCCATTGAGTTGGCGCAGGCGCTGATCCGTTGTCCCTCGGTGACACCGGCGGATGCGGGCGCGCTGGCGGTGCTGGAAACGGCGCTGAAACCGCTGGGGTTCACCTGTCACCGTTTGCGCTTTGAAGAAGCCGGCACCGCGCCGGTGGAAAATCTCTATGCCCGCATCGGCACGGGTGCGCCGCATTTCTGCTTTGCCGGTCACAGCGATGTGGTGCCGCCGGGCGATGGCTGGGCGATGGACCCGTTTGCCGCCGTGATCGAAGATGGCGTGCTGCATGGGCGCGGCGCCGCCGACATGAAAACCGGCGTGGCGGCGTTCGTGGCGGCGGCTTCGCGGGTGCTGGAAAAAGGCGCGCCAAATGGTTCGATCAGCCTTTTGATCACCGGCGACGAGGAAGGCCCCGCCATCAACGGCACCATCAAGATGCTGGGTTGGCTGAAAGAGCGCGGCGAAAGACTGGATCATTGCGTGGTGGGCGAACCCACGGCCCAGGCGCGCGCGGGCGACACGCTGAAGATCGGGAGGCGCGGCTCCATCAATTTCCGTGTCACCGTCACCGGCGTACAGGGCCATGTCGGTTATCCGCAAAAGGCCAAGAACCCCATTCCCGTGCTGGCGCAGCTGGTGACCCAGCTTGCGGGCCATAAGCTGGACAGCGGCACCGAGCATTTCGATCCCAGCACGCTGGCTTTCACCAGCATGGATGTGGGCAACGCCACCACCAATGTCATTCCGGGCGAGGCGCGGGCTGCCTTCAACATCCGCTTCAATGACCGCCATACACCGGCCAGCTTGGTCGCATGGGTGCAGGACCAGGCCGACAGGGTGGTGCGCGAATCCGGCTGCAAGATCGCCATCACCAGCCAGACCAGCGGCGTGGCGTTTGTCACCCAGCCGGGGAAGTTCACGCAACTGGTCAGCGACTCGGTGGCGGCGGTGACGGGCCAGGCGCCGGTGTTTTCCACCAGCGGCGGCACGTCGGATGCCCGCTTCATCAAGGATCATTGCCCGGTTGTGGAACTAGGCCTTGCGGGTGCGACCATGCACAAGACCGGAGAATGCGTGCCGGTGGCCGAAGTGCAAACGCTTGCGGATATTTATGCGGCGCTTCTCACCGCGTATTTTAAAAATCCGCCGCTCTGATTTATGGTCGCGCGGGCGACGTAAAATTGCAGCGTCTGCCAGGATATCGCGTCGCCGCCGCAATTTTCCTGCCCGTCGCTCCTAATAATCAACCGACGTCAGATACAGGCCATCGGGCGGAGACACCGGGCCGCAGCGGGCGCGGTTGCGCGCCATCAGCGCATCCGACAGGTCGCGGGCGCGCCATTTTCCCTCGCCCACCAGTTTCAGGCTGCCAGCAAAGGAACGGATCTGGTGATGCAGGAAGGACCGCGCCGAAGCCTGGATATGGATTTCATCGGCGCGGCGGCTGACATCCAGCCGGTCCAATGTTTTTATGGGCGATGCCGACTGGCATTCGGCAGCGCGAAACGTGGTGAAATCATGATTGCCCACCAGCAGCTGGGCGGCCTGGTGCATGGCGTCGGCGTCCAGCCTGATCGGCACATGCCAGACCCGGCCCACATCCAGTGACGGCGGGCTTTTGCGGTTGAGGATGCGGTAGAGATAATGCCGTTTCGACGCTGAAAAACGGGCGTGAAAATCCGACGCCGCCAGACCCGCTTCCAGCACCGTCACCGGCTGCGGGCGCAGATAATGGTTCAGCGCATCGCGGATGGTCTCGCCCGGATAATCCTTTTCCAAATCGAAATGCGCCACCTGGCCATAGGCATGCACGCCGGCATCGGTGCGGCCCGCGCCGGTGACGGTGGCGGTGGCGCCGGAGAGTTTTTCGATGGCGGCTTCCAGCGCGCCCTGCACGGATGCGCCTTCGGCCTGGCGCTGCCAGCCCACAAAGGGCGTGCCGTCATATTCCACCACGATGCGGTAGCGGTTCATGTGAACTGCGTGCCTTGCGGCAGGGCAAAGCCTTTGAGCAACTCGCCCGCCTCCATCGCCTTGCCGCCCGCGCGCTGGGCCTTGAGGATTTTCAGCGCACCGTCACCACCGGCGACCATCAGATCATCGCTGATCACCGTGCCGGGCGCGCCCTGACCCGCGACAGGCTCGGCATACAGAATTTTCAGGCGCTCGCCTTTGACCTCGGTAAAAGCGCCGGGCGAAGGCGCCAGCCCGCGTATCAGCCGGTCAATCTCGCCTGCGCTTTTCGTCCAGTCTATGCGGGCTTCGTCTTTGAGGATTTTCTTGGCATAGGAGACGCCGTCATCGGACTGCACCGCTTCGGTCACCGTGCCGCGTTCCAGCGCCGCCAGCGCCCGCAGCATCAGATCGGCGCCCAGGCGCGAAAGCTGCGTCGCCAGCTCGCCCGACGTCTGGCGCGTGATCGCAACACGCTCCGCCATCAGGACGGGGCCGGTATCCAGCCCCTCGTCCATGCGCATCACCATCACGCCAGTCTCGGGATCGCCCGCCATGATGGCACGCTGGATGGGCGCGGCCCCGCGCCAGCGCGGCAGCAGCGAACCATGCAAATTGAAACAGCCCAGTTTCGGCGCATCCAAAATCGCTTTGGGCAGCAGCAAGCCGTAAGCCACCACGATGGCGGCATCCAGGTTCAGCGCCGCAAAGCGCGCCTGTTCATCGGCATCCTTCAACGACAGGGGGTTGCGGACTTCCAGCCCGGCAGTGCGGGCGAAGCGTTCCACCGCCCCCGGCTCCAGCGCCATGCCGCGCCCCTTGGGACGGGCGGGCTGGGAATAGACAGCGGCGATGTCATGGCCCTGGGCCAGCAATTCGGCCAGCACCGGCACCCCGAATTCGGGCGTGCCCAGGAAGGCGAGCCGCAATGTCACCTAGGCGCTCAGCTTCTTGGCTTTTTCAAGCTTCTTGATGGCCATGTTGCGCTTCAGGCGCGAGAGATGATCCAGGAAGAGAATGCCTTCCAGGTGATCCATCTCATGCTGCAAACACGTGGCCAGCATGCCGTCTGCCTCGACCTCGACACGCTTGCCGTCCAGGTCCAGCCATTCGGCGCGGACGCGGGCGGGCCGGTCCACATCGTCCCAGATGTCGGGCACCGACAGGCAGCCTTCTTCATATGTCGCCATTTCGGGCGAGGCCCAGAGGATTTTCGGGTTGATGAAAACCTTCCAGTCCTTCTTGGCGCGGCCTTCTTCGGTCTTCTGGTCCAGATCCATCACGATCACCCGCTTGGCCACCCCGATCTGGATGGCGGCCAACCCGATGCCGTCGGCGGCATACATGGAATCGGCCATGTCCTGGGCCAGCTTGCGGATTTCCCCGTCCACCTTTTCGACGGCAACGGAGACCGCTTTCAGGCGCGGGTCGGGCGCGGTAAGGATGGGGCGGATGGCCATGCCCTTGAGATAAGGGCGGGCCGCTTTAGGGTCAAGAAGCATGGAATTGGGGCTGATAATCCTTGGGATTTGCGTGGTGGCCGCGGCGGCGATTATCGCCTTTGGCCGCCGCGCGGAACCGGCGCGGGCCGAGGCAGACCCCCGGCTTGACGACATTGTGCGCGGCCAGGGCGCCATCGCCGAACAGTTCCGCCAGACCGTGGCGCAGGTGGAAGCGCTGAAAGAGCGGCTGGGCGAAAGCCTGGCCGACAATGCCAAGAAGACCGGCGAGACATTCGTCAGCATCACCGAACGCCTGACCGTGATTGATGCCGCGCAAAAGAATATCAGCGAATTGTCGGGCCATGTCGTGTCGCTGAAGGCGATTTTCTCCGACAAGCAGGCGCGGGGCGCCATCAGCCAGGACCAGATGGAAGCCATCGTGGCGGAGCATTTGGCCCCGGACCAGTATGAATTCCAGGCGACCTTGTCCAACAATGCAAGGCCCGATTGCGCCATCCGCATTCCCAATGTGGCGGCGCGGATCGTGGTGGATTCCAAATTCCCGCTGGAAGCGTTCGAGGCTTTGCGCGCCGCCGACACGGACGAGACGCGCAAGGCGGCGATGCTTTTCGTTCGCAACACCATCGCCAAGCATGTGAAGGACATAAAAGAGAAATATTTGATCCCCGGCGAGGTCCAGACCCCCGCCATCATGTTCGTGCCGTCGGATTCCATTTATGCCGAGCTGCACGCCAATTTCCCCGAAACCTTGCGCAAAGCGCGCCAGGACCAGGTGGTGGTGGTCAGCCCGCATGTCTTCATGCTGGTGATCGGAACGCTGCAGGGGCTGATGCGTGACGCCAAGATGCGCGAACAGGCCCATGCCATCCAGGCCGCCGTGGGCGCGCTGTTGCAGGATGTGAAGCGCCTGGGCGAACGGGTGGGCAAATTGCGCGACCATTTCGACACCACCAACAAGGATATCGGCCTGATCGAAACCTCCATGAAGGGGATCGAGCGGCATTCCGACCGCATCGCGCAGGTGGAACTGGGCGATGCGCCCACGGCCGAGGCGCTGCCGCCGAAATGAAGATCACGCCATATGCGCCCGGCGACCTGGACGATGTGACGGCGCTGTTCCGGGCCTATGCAAAAAGCATCGGCGTTGATCTGGCCTACCAGGATTTCGAGAGCGAAGTTGCGGGCCTGCCGGGCAAATATGCCCCGCCCAGCGGCGCGCTTTTGATTGCGCGGGATGGCGATGCGGCGCTGGGCTGCGTGGCGCTGCGAAAATCGGCGGACGGCATCTGCGAAATGAAGCGGCTGTATGTGGCGCCCGCCGCACGCGGCACGGGACTGGGGCGGAAGCTGGCGGAAGCGATCATCGCGGAAGGGCGTGCGCTGGGGTATGGCGAAATCCGGCTGGATACGCTGCCCACCATGCTGGATGCGTTGGGGCTTTATCATGCACTGGGCTTTGAAAGCTGCGCGCCCTATTACGACACGCCCATCGCGGGGACACATTTTTTGCGGTTGAAGCTTTAGAAAGCTGGATGGCCCGGTCAAGCCGGGCCATGACAAAGAGTTAGAGAGCGCGTCTCGCTTTGAAGGCCGCAGAGAGCGTGCCTTCGTCGAGATAGTCCAGCTCGCCGCCCACCGGCACGCCATGGGCCAGGCGCGTGACCTTCATCCCTTCCAGCATGTCCATCAGATAATGCGCGGTGGTCTGCCCTTCGACGGTGGCGTTCATGGCCAGGATAACTTCGTCCACGCCATGCTTCACGCGCTCCAAGAGCTGCGGCACGGAAAGCTTTTCCGGCGTGACGCCGTCCAGCGCCGACAGCGCCCCGCCCAGCACATGATAGCGGCCGCGGAAAACCCCGGCCCGTTCCAGCGCCCACAGATCGGCCACGTCTTCCACCACGCACAAAAGCGTGGCATCGCGCCGGGGATCGCGGCAGATGGCGCAGGGCGTGGCGGTATCAAGGTTTCCGCAAACCTCGCACGACCGCGTGGCGGCGGCGGCTTCCTGCATGGCGGCGGCCAGCGGCTCCAGCAGCAAATCGCGTTTCTTCAGCAGCACCAGCGCCGCCCGCCGGGCCGAGCGCGGGCCCAGCCCCGGCAATTTGGCCAGGAGCTGCACAAGGCGTTCAATTTCGGAACCGGACGCCATCAGTCCTGCGTGTCGGGATCTGGCGCGACGATCTCGGTGTCGCGCACCGCCACGATTTCGGCGCCCGCGAACCGGTCCAGCACCGCACGCACCATGGGCGCCTGCATCACGCTTTCAAAGCGCGCCGCCTTGGCGGATTTTTTCTGTTCGGCCAAAGTGGGCGCGCCGCCTTCGCGGGCGATGGAAACGCTCCAGCGGATGCCGGTCCATGCCTGGAGTTTCTGCTGCAGGTCGCCAGCCAGGGTGCGCGGCGCGCGTGGGGACGGGCGGAATTCCAGCCGCCCCATTTCGCCCGACGCTTCAAGCCGCACCAGATGCATGTCGTTTTCGATATGCACTTTCAGGACCGGCGCATGGTTGGCCAGCGCCATGGCGGCGACATCTTCCAGCCCGCGCAAAACGGGCGCGTTTTCATTCTGGATTTGCGGCGCGGGTTGCAGCCGTGCGGAACCACCACCCATTGTATTGGGCGCAACGGGCGCACCGGTTGGCGCGGGTGCGCGAGGCGCGCTGCGCGGCGTGTCGGATTTACCGTCCAGCACATCGCGCACCAGTTTTTCGGTGGGCGGCAAATCGGCGGCATAGGCAAGCCGGATCAGCGCCATTTCGCAGGCGAGAATTGGCCGCGTGGCGTTCTGCACTTCGAACAGGCCCTTCAGCAGCAACTGCCAGCTGCGGGTCAGCGTCGGCACCGACAGGCGCAGCGCCAGGGACGCGGCGCGTTTGGCTTCGCCCGAACCGCCATCGAAAAAGCCTTGCGCGTTGGGCGCGACTTTCAAGCGCGTGAGGAAATGCGTGATTTCCAATAAGTCCTGCATCACCGCCAAGGGATCGGCGCCGGACGAATAAAGCCCGTCCAGGTCTGTAAGCGCGGCCGCGATATCGCCCGCCGCCAGCTTCTCGAACAGATCCAGCACCCGGCCACGGTCGGCAAGCCCCAGCATGGCGCGCAGCATTTCGGCGGTGATGGCACCTTCTCCATGCGCGATGGCTTGATCGAGCAATGACAGCGCATCGCGGGCCGAGCCTTCGGAGGCCCGCGCTATCAGTGCCAGCGCGCCCTCCTCGATCTTCACATTTTCCTTGGCGGCGATTTCGCCCAGCCACACGGCCAACTCTGCCGGTTCGATGCGGCGCAAGTCGAAACGCTGGCAGCGCGACAGCACCGTCACCGGGACCTTGCGGATTTCGGTGGTGGCGAAAATGAACTTCACATGCGGCGGCGGTTCTTCCAGCGTTTTCAGAATCGCGTTGAAGGCCGCCTTGGACAGCATATGCACTTCGTCCAGGATATAGATCTTGTAGCGCGTGCTGGCCGGGGCATAGCGGGCCGCATCCGTGATCTGGCGCACTTCGTCCACGCCATTATTGGAGGCGGCGTCAATTTCCAGCACGTCCATGTTGCGGGATTCGGCGATGGTGACGCAAGCGTCGCAAACGCCGCAGGGATGGATGCTGGGCTGGGTGCGCGTGCCATCCGGGCCCACGCAGTTCAGGGCGCGGGCGATGATGCGCGCCGTGGTGGTCTTGCCCACCCCGCGCACGCCGGTCAGCATGAAGGCATGGGCGATGCGCCCGCTGGCGAAGGCGTTGGACAGCGTCTTGACCAGCGCCTCCTGCCCGATCAGGCCGGTAAAATCGGAGGGGCGGTATTTGCGCGCCAGCACACGATAGGGCTGGGGCGATTCCCCAAGGTCAAAGGACATGTCATCGGCCATGGCACGACTATACCTGCTCGGCGCGCTCAAAGAATGCTGGCCGCGCGGGATATTGTGGAAAGATGAGAAAGTGAGAGCCCGGTGACCCGGAGCAAATTCGTTACGGCGTTCGGACGGCTTGGCGGCCGCCCTCACCCTTCCGGACCTGACCGGAGAGGTGGAAGCCGGCGACCCGCGCCGTATTCGTTGTGGCTGCTCCGTTCCCGGCCTGACCAGGTTAGCGAGCGGTGCGCCCGCCGACTTCCGCGCCCGATATAGTGTTTTGGGCCGAAAAATGCGAATCAAAGCCCGTGGAAAAACCCCTCACATTTACCGGCAATCCGCTGGACCGGGCCAGCCTGTGCAGAGCCAACCCGGCGTTCATGGCCGGTTTGCTGGCCAATGGCCGCATGGTGCCGTTCTGGCGGCAGGCCCCGCTGGTGGTTGCGGGCCGCGCCGGGTTCCTGCCCTTTGCACAATGCGAGGAACTGGGCGACGGGCCATGCGTCCTGCTGGGTGTGCTGGATGGCGTGGGGCATTTTGCGCTGGATATTTCCAGCGAGGAGACGCCGCCCGCAGGTCTTGGTGAATTTCTGGAGATGCGGGCGGCCGCGCTGATCCTGCCGCCCGCCGATGCCGCCATGCTGGGCCAGGCCAAGGCGCTGCTGGACTGGCATGTGCGCCACCGCTTCTGCGCCCAATGCGGCACACCGACAGACATTGCCGATATCGGCCATCGCCGCGTGTGCCCAAAATGCAGCGCCGAACATTTTCCCCGCACCGATCCGGTGGTGATCATGCTGCCGGTGCTGGGCGATGCCTGCCTGGTAGGCCGCAACCGGCGTTTCCCGGACGGGCTTTATTCCGCCTTTGCCGGTTTCGTGGAAGCCGGCGAAAGCCTGGAAGACGCGGTGCGGCGCGAGCTTTCGGAAGAAGCAGGCATCAAGGTGGGCGCGATCCAGTATCACGCCAGCCAGCCCTGGCCCTTTCCGTCATCCTTGATGATCGGCTGTTATGCCCAGGCCGTGTCACGCGATTTCAAGGTTGATGGCGAGGAAATACTGGAAGCGCGCTGGCTCGCCAAGGATGACGTCCGCAAACGCCTGGCGGGCGAAATGGAAGACGGCATTCGCCTGCCCGCGCCCATCGCCATCGCGCATCGGCTGATCAGAGACTGGGCAACGCAGGCCCGCCTCCCCTTCGTCCGCGAAGCGGACTAGAGGGGGAGGTGGTTTCAGCGGGCGAAGGCGACCTCTTGGAAGCCGAGCGGAAGCTGAAACCGGAGGGGGTAACTAAGATTCCCGGAACGGGTGCGCTGGGTAAACACCAAGGATGGTGAGCTTTTCCGTGAAGAAGCTCAACTCTTCCAGCGCCCGCATCACGGCGGGATCGTCGGGATGGCCCTGCACATCGGCATAGAACTGGGTGGCATTGAACGAGCCGCCCAACTGGTAGGATTCCAGCTTGGTCATGTTGACATTGTTGGTGGCGAAACCGCCCATCGCCTTGTAGAGCGCGGCGGGAATATTCTTCACCCGGAAGACAAAAGTGGTGACCACCTTGCCCTTGTTGGGGGCGTCTTCCGGCTCGCGCGCCATGATCAGAAAGCGCGTCATGTTGTGATGTTCGTCTTCCACGTCGCGCGCCAGCACGGAGAGCCCATACAATTCGCCCGCCAGCGAAGACGCAACGGCGGCGGCGGTGACATCCTTCAATTCGGCCACGTGCCGCGCCGAACCGGCGGTGTCGAACCAGTTGTGCACGTCCCATTTGTGCTTGCGGATGATGTTGCGCACCTGGGCCAGGGCTGGGGCCTGGCTGTAAACGCTTTTGATCCCCTCAAGCGTCGAGCCCTTCACGCCCAGAAGCTGGTGATGGATGGGCAGGAAGTGCTCGCCCACGATGTGCAACGTGGAATCGGGCAGCAAATGATGAATGTCCGCGATGCGCCCCATCAGCGAATTTTCCACCGGGATGATGCAAAGATCGCAATCGCCGGACTTCACCGCTTCGATCGCGTCTTCAAAGCTGGGCTGGGCCACGGCTTCGGCCTTGCCCACCGCTTCGCGCGCGGCAAGGTTGGCGTAAGCGCCGGGCGCGCCCTGAAAGGCGATGCGCTTGGCGTTGGTGATCGCTTTGGCCGTCATGATTTTTCTCTTTGCCGGAAAAATGCCCGCGCCCGTTCCAGGTCGGCGGGAGTATCAACACTGAGGGGCGTCGTGTCCACGCGCGCAACCTCAATGGTCATATGCGCGTCCAGCGCCCTTAGCTGTTCCAGCTTGCGTTCGATCTCGCGGGGGCTTGGCGGCAGCGCCACGAAACGGGCCAGCGCGGCGCGGGTATAAGCATAGATTCCAACGTGATGGAAAATTTCGGCATTATTGGAAGAATGGGGCGGCGCGGTGCGGGTGAAATCCAGCGCCCGCCCATGATCACCCTTCCAGTCCACGATGGCCTTGACCACGGCGGGATTGTCGCGCTCGGCCGGATCGGTGATGGGGGCGGCCAGGGTGGCGATATCGGCATTCCCCAGCGCCGCCAGCACGGCGCGAATCTGGGCCGGGTCCAGGGCGGGCAGATCGCCCTGAAGATTGACCACCGCATCATGCTTTCCACCCGGGTCCAGCATCTGGAGCGCGGCGAAGATGCGGTCCGAGCCGGAGGCCAGGCCGGGATCGGTGAGGACGGCCGTGCCGCCAGCCGCCGTCACCGCCGCCAAGATTTCGGGATCGCCCGCCGCCACCGCCACCGGGCCGATGCCCGCCGCCAGCGCCTGGTCCAGCACGCGCAGAATCATGGCCCGGCCCGCGATGTCGGCCAGCGGCTTTCCGGGCAGCCGGGCCGAGGCCATGCGCGCGGGAATCAGCACGATTGGATTCATGGGATCGGTCCAAATGGCCGTGGTTTTTACGGCCCCGCGCCGCCCAAGGCCAGCGCGCACCCCCCATTCCCCCTAAGTGCCTGTAGGGCCACCGGGAACCGGGGATTTATGCGACGCTTCGCCGCAATGACCCGCATCCTTGGGCGGGTAATGTCGCCCCTGTTTCGCCGGGGGCGGCCCTGGTTCTATAAGGTGCCAATGCCCGTAAGCGGGCAATCGGTTTTTGGGAGCTTGGTCTGATGGATTCCTTTGAGTGGAACAAGATTGCTGGCGCCATTCTGGGCACCGTGATCTTCATCTTCGTGGTCCGTCTGATCGGCGAAGCCGTCTATGAAGTCCCCGAACCCGCCAAGCCCGGCTATGTGGTCGAAGGCGTGGTGGAAGATGCCGCCGCCGGCAAGGCCGCGCCCACCGAAGAAGTGGTTCCCGATTTCGGCACCGTGCTGGCCAAGGCCGATGTGGCCGCGGGCAAGGCCGTCTCTGCGCGCTGCGAACAATGCCATGACCTGAACAAGGGCGGCGTCAACAAGATCGGCCCCGCCATGTGGGGCGTGATCGGCCGCGCGCGCGCCACCGAAGCGGGCTTTTCCTATTCCAGCGCCATGATGGCCAGCCACAATCCCTGGACGTTCGCGCAGCTCTACAAATACATCAAGGCGCCCGCCATCATGGTGCCCGGCACCAAGATGAGCTTTGCCGGCATTCGCAGCGCCGATGAACGCATCAACCTGATCGCCTATCTTCGCACCCAGTCCGATGCGCCCGTCGCCATTCCCGCGCCGCAGCCTGTCGCCGCCGCCGCGCCCGAAACCGCCGCTGCTGCTGCGCCCAAGGATGGCGCCGCGCCTGCCGCTGGTGCTGTTCCGGTTGCCGCCGGCGCAAAGGATGCGCCCGCCGCCGCTGCGCCCGCAAAGGCTGCTGCACCCGCTGCCGCCCCGGCAACAGCGCCGAAGGCCGCCGCGCCCGCCAAGTAAGTGGCAAAGCCAAAGGTCCTGTTCCTGCTCTCGCCGGGCTGGAACGCCTTGGGCAAGGACAGTTTCAGTCACGATAGCTATGAAGCCGTGATTCACGGGCGCGATGACTATGCGCCGGGCGACATCACCTATTTCTCCGGCTTCCGGCCCGCGCCGGGCTTCCTGAAAACGCTTCCGAATTTGCAGGCGGTGTTTTCGCTGGGTGCGGGCGTGGATGCATTCCTGGTGGACCCGGAATTTCCCCGGCACCTGCCGCTGACCCGTTTCGTCAATCCCACCCTGGCGCATGAGATGGCGCAATATGTGACCATGCATGTGCTGATCGCCCATCGCGGCCAGCGGGAGTTCGACGCGGCGCAAGCTAGCTGCGAATGGAAACAGCGCATGCTGGCCCGCGCCTCGCGCGATACGCGCATCGGCATTCTGGGCCTGGGCGATATTGGCGGGTCCGTCGCAACAAGCCTTTTGCCGTTCGACTTTCCCGTTTCCGGCTGGAGCCGCACGCGCAAGGACATTCCCGACGTGAAGAGCTATGCCGGTGAAGGCGAGATGGACGCGTTCCTGGCCGCCAGCGATTACCTGGTCTGTGTGCTGCCGCTGACACCGGCCACGCGTGGTATTTTGAATGCCAGGCTGTTCGCCAAGCTGCCCAAGGGCGCAGTGGTGATCAATGTGGCGCGGGGCGGGCATCTGATCGAGGATGACCTGATTGCGGCGCTGGACAGCGGCCATCTGGCGGGCGCGGTGCTGGATGTTTTCCAGGTTGAACCCTTGCCCGTCGAAAGCCCCATCTGGAAGCACCCGAAAATCACCGCCACGCCGCATATCGCGGGCATCACCGATCCCATGGCGGCGCGCGATTATGTGGTGGATTGCGTGGCGCGGGCGGAAAGCGGCAAGCCGCTGCCCAATTTGATTGATGTGGGAAAAGGCTATTAAAGCCGCTTGGCGCTGCTGACGGGTTTTGCGTTGCGCGAAATAACATCCGCCAGCGTCTCGGACGTCACTTCCATGAAATGGGCATTGGCGTGCAACAGACGCGCGCCATCCTGCATCACGCCCACATGGCCGGGCCAGAATATGAGATCGCCGCGCTGCAGCTGATCCAGCGATACCGCCTTTCCCAGCGCTTTTTCCATCATGTCGCTGTCGCGGGGCGAGGCGATGCCGCAGGCATTGAGCGAGGTCTGCACCAGCCCTGAGCAATCCAGCCCGGCAAACGTCTTGCCACCCCAGACATAGGGCGCGCCTAGGAAACGTTCCGCGATGGTCACGAAATCCTTGGCTGTGACGGGCGCCAAGGCATGGGCATGGATGAAGCCGCCCGGCACGGCGCGGTAATTGCCGGATGTTTCGCCCGCTTTCACCTTGGCGTTCATGGGCAGCATGTCGCGCAAGGTTGATTTGGCGTCCGGTGCTGCTAAGAGCGGCGTCATCAGCGCCGACACTACCGCATCGGTGGTGAGCGCCGCGCCCAGTGCCTCTTCGCGCACATAGCCCACATACTGGTCGGCATCGGCCTGCAACCAGGCCCAGCCGGATTTGCGCTCATAAACCGTGACGGTTTCGCCAAGCAGAATCTCGGTGTCCTGCGCCGCATCGCCGGACGGTTCGCGGCGAAGCGAGGCGCGGCCGACAATCGCGGATGCCTTTTGGCCGTCCACGAAACGCACGGCCTCGACCTGGCCCTTCAGATGCGATGCCGCCAAATCTGCGCGGAAGGCATTGGTTCTTTTATCCGGCGCCATAACGTTCCTTCAGCAATGCATAGACACTGCGCGCGCCATTGGCGTCGCCGCCAACAGGACGGCCCGGGCGGGCGCGGTCGTTCCAGCCGGGAATGTCCATGTGCAGCCAGCATTTGGTTTGGGTCACAAAGCGGTTGAGAAACAGCGCGGCTGTAATCGCGCCCGCCAGATTATAGCCGGGACTGTTGGTGAGATCTGCCACGCTGCCAGTGATGGTGTTTTCATAGCCGCGCCACAGTGGCAGCCGCCACAGCGCGTCGCCGGTGACACTCGCATGACGGGCCAGATCGGCCGCCAGTTTTTCATCATCGGTGAAGAAGGGCGGCAATTCCATCCCGGTGGCGCCGCGCGCAGCCCCTGTCAGGGTGGCGATGTCCATCAGCAATTCCGGCTTTTCGTCGTCGGCATCAGCCAGCGCGTCGGCCAGTACCAGCCGGCCTTCGGCATCGGTGTTGCCGATTTCCACGGTCAGGCCCTTGCGGCTTTTGAAGACGTCGCCAGGGCGATAGGCGGTGCCGGAGACGGAATTTTCCACTGCCGGGATCAGCACGCGCAAATTCAGCCGCAGCTTCGCGCCCATGATCATGTGCGCGATGCCAAGCACGGTTGCGCCGCCGCCCATGTCTTTCTTCATGGTCGCCATGCCGCTGGCGTTTTTCAGATCATAGCCGCCGGTGTCGAAACAGACGCCCTTGCCCACCAATGTCACGCGCGGGGCCTTGGGATTGCCCCAGCGCATGTCGATCATCACCGGCGCGCGGGCCGAGCCTTTGCCCACGGCATGGACCAGCGGATAATTTTTTTCCAGCGCCGCGCCGGAAATGCGCGTGAGTTTCGCGCCATGGCGGCGGGCCAGGTCGGCGGCGGCGCGCGCCAGTTCGTCGGGACCCATGTCATTGGCGGGCGTGTTGATGAGATCGCGGGCGAGGATAATGCCCTCCGCGATGCGGCTGGCTTCCGCGCCATCCAAGCCCCTGGGCAGCACCAGCTTGGCGGTTGGCTTCGCGCCCTTCTTGTAGCGGGCGAATTCATACTGGCCGAGCGCCCAGGCCAAAGCCGCGTTTTCGCCCGAACAGAAATCCGGCGCTTCGCCCAGCTTCCAGGCGCCAGCGGGCAATCTGGCGCTGGCGGCGGCGATGGCCAGCGGGTCTTTGGTTTTTCCCAAGCCCAGCACGGCGAAGGCAATGCCTCCTTTTCCCGGTACCAGCGCGAGTTCGCCAGCCTTGGCGGCAAAGCCGATGGCCTTCAGGTAAGGCGTGCGCTTGTGCCATGTCGCCAGGCCCGCCGGGGTGATGGCGTTCAGGGTCCTGGCGCTTTTGGAAGCCTTGGTGAAGCTGGGATGCATGATTGTCTCTACCCACACAAACAGGCTGTGTTTATGAATCAAATCGCGTTTCAGGCCAAGGAGCCGTCATGACGTCTTATACCCTGATTGTGGGCACCCAGAACTGGTCGAGCTGGAGCCTGCGCCCCGCGCTGGCGCTGGCGGCATGCGGCGCGCCCTACCAAATCAAGGTGATAAGGCTGCGCCAGCAGGGCCTCAGCACCGAGGCCATATTGAAACATTCCCCGGCCGGGCGCGTGCCCGTGCTGCAATTTGATGGCGTGACGGTGTGGGACAGTCTGGCCATCTGCGAGACCCTGGCCGAGCGGCACCCCGATGCCGGTTTGTGGCCGGATGATGCGGGGACACGCGCCATCGCCCGCGCCTATGCCGCCGAAATGCATTCCGGCTTCCCGGACCTGCGCGACCAGATGCCGATGGATTTCGTGCGACGTTTGCCGATGCCGGAATTGCGCGACAATACAAAACGCAACATCGCACGGGTGATCGAGACCTGGGAAAGTGCGCTGGCGAAACATGGCGGCGAGTTTTTGTTCGGGCGTTTTTCCATCGCCGACTGCATGTATGCGCCGGTGGTGTCGCGCTTCACGACCTATGGCGTGACCTTGCCATCGGCCTCGCAGAAATATGCGGAGCGCATCTGGGCCTTACCCGCCATGCAGACATGGAAAAAGGCGTCGCAGAAGGAAGTGGATCGCGGCGAGGGCTAGTGCGCTTTATCGAAGCGCCTGGCCTGCCATTTCCTTGTAATAACGCGCCGCGCCCGGATGCAAGGGCGCCGGCGGATTGCGCGACGCGGCGGCCAGGCTGATCTCGCGCGCGGAGGGATGGCTCAAGGATAACTGGTCGCGGTTGGCGGGATTGAACAGCGCCCGCGTCATGTCATGCACCAGTGTTTCCGATGCGCTGTCGCGCACGATCCACACGGCGCGGGTGGAGATGGTTTCAACCGCGCCGATATTGGGATAGGCGCCGGCGGGAATGGTGGCGGGCAAAAGCGATGGCACCGCCTTCACAAGCTTGTCGCGGTTTTTTCCATCCAGCGCCACCAGCCGCGCCGTGCCGCTGCTGAGAAGTTCGCCCAGCGCCGATTCCGGCACGCCGCCCACCATGAAGAAAGCGTCCAGCGTTCCGGCCTTTATCGCCGCCACTTCGGTCTGGGTGTCCTGGTTGGACAAGCGCACGGATTTTTCCGCCACGCCCCAGGCCGCGAAAATCTCGCGTGCCGTGAAGCCGATGCCGGAACTGGCCAGGCCCAGCGCGACACGCTTGCCGCGCAAGTCGCTGACGCTCTTGATGCGCGAGCGGGTGGAGGCGACCAGATGCACATCTTCCTCGAACAGGGACGCGATCACCCGCACATGTTTGCGGGGGCCGTCTTTCCTGAAAATGCCGTCGCCTTTTATGGCGGCGGCCACGATGTCGCTTTGCGCCAGCCCGGAATCCACCGCGCCGCTTTCCACCTGGGCCAGATTGTCGAAGCTGCCCTGGCTGGTGCGGGCCGACGCGATCAGCCCTATGGGGCCGCAAACACCCGGCGCCTCGCAGCGCCCGATGCCGGGGGGATGGGACACCAGGCCCGCGATTGCCTCGCCCACGGGGAAATAGGTCCCGGCGCTGGAGCCGGTGGCGACCTGGAAGGAAATGCGGGTGTCGGCGGCCATCAGCGGTGCGGCGCAGGCCGCAAGAGTGAAAAAAGCCCAAAAGGCGCTTTTTGCAGGCTGGGCAAGACGGCTTCGCATAAAGCCTATTTACCTTTCATTTACGACCAAATCCGGGCGGACCCAAAAGACCCGGTCAAGTCAGTAACCATGCCGGTGACCGCCGGATCCACCATGCCCCTCATCGCCACTGGCGGCAGCGTAATCCTGGCGAAGGTCACCTATAAATATGCCTCCACCATGAGCGCCTATCTGGTGGGCAATTACCCCATGACCAACAGTTTCTATGCCCATCCCCGCCCGGTGCCACAGATCGCATGCTCGGCCACCTGAGCCGCTGAATCCTGTTAAATAACTGAAATAAAAGGATAATATCAAAAGCAGGGGGATTTTCCGGCCACCGGCCCAAAATCCCATTTGCACAGGATTAAGGTAAAACGGACGAAACCGAACCCTTTGTCACATAAAAATTACAGTTCCTGTAAAGCCAGCAGAAAAGGCAATAATCGGCTTCAAAAACACTTATCGGCACGAGACAATCAAACCGAGAGGCGTTATAAGCCAAAATCGGTTTTGTGTGGAATTGTCGGGGTGTCTCCCTGCACGTGATTTAAGCGAGGATGGAAAAATGAAAATTCGTATGGTGGCCATGGCCGGCGTTGCGGCACTGGCGCTCACGGTTCCTGCGAACGCGTCTGAAGGCTGGTATCTGGGCTTGGGCGCAGGTTACGACGAGCTGTCTACCATTAAAGGGTTCTCCATCCCTGCCCCCGCCAATAAGACCGTAGTCAACAGCAAGGGCAATGCCCTGATCACAGGCTCCTTCGGTTATTCCTGGCGCAACGGCATGCGCATGGAAAACGAAATTGGCTATACCTCGCACAGCATCGGCGAGCCCGGCTATGCCGGCAAGACCAGCCTGGAGAGCGACATTCTGAACCTGATCTATGACATTCCGGTCGGAGAGAGCTGGAAGTTCAGCCTCGGCGGCGGTATCGGGGTTGGTAATAACCGCATCAACATATTTATACCCAACACCTCCATCACCTTGGTAAAGGGCAGCAACACCAATTTTATATATCAGGGCATTGTGGGCGCAGCCTATTCGCTCTCGCGCGATTTGGACGTGTTCTTCGACTATCGTTATCGCGCCAACCTGGACACCAACCACCTCGACGGCAGCACCACGGCGATCAATCCGATTCGTGTTAATCCCGTTTCGGAAAACGCGTTCATGTTCG